>CAJXMO010000001.1 GCA_913056495.1 uncultured Alteromonadaceae bacterium
ATTCCTTTACCAATATGCCTTGTATTGAAAGCGCTGTGATAGCTCTGAAACATGCATCTTGAAGTAGCACGGGTATACATGAATTTACGCAGGAAAACAAAACACTGGCTGTGCAGCAAAATCTACAGGCAGGTAAAGCAATTAAAAATGCAGACTTTATTTTCTATTCTTCAATAGTGATAGCGTTAATCGCTGCCTGGTTACTCAGTATCTTTATTGTTAAAGATATTGTAAAACGCCTTGCCAATGTTAAACAAGCCGCACAAGCTATGGCAAAAGGAGAATTAAACTCAGGCTGTCCTATGGCTGGCTCAGATGAGATTGCCGAATTGGCCCGGGCGCTTGATTCGAGCATAGCTAATTTAAACCGCACCCTATCAGCGATTAATGATTCTACCTTAGTGGTCACCAATAACAGCCAGACTCTGTTGGGGTCAAATCAGGGTATACAAGAGGCGGTCACCGACGTATCCGGCCATACGATTCAGGTGGTGACTGCGATAGAAGAGTTTTCAGCCACCAGTAAAAATATTGCCGCTAATACCGCGCAGGCAGCAACCACCTCAGATGAAATGACGGCTCTGGCGAATCATGGCATAGAATCATCGAACCAGACCAAAGAAGCGGTTGTTAGTCTGGTTGAGAACCTGAGCCAAACTTCGGTAGTGGTTGATTTACTGCATCAGGAATCCGGCAAAATCGAAAGCATTTTAGATGTCATCAGAAATATTGCCGAACAAACTAATTTATTGGCACTAAACGCGGCTATAGAGGCGGCGCGAGCGGGTGAATTAGGGCGTGGCTTTGCGGTTGTTGCAGATGAGGTTCGTAATTTAGCTCAGCGGTCACAATCTTCAGTTCGGGAAATTGAAACCATGCTGGCTCAATTAGGGCAGGCCTGCAGTAATGCAGTTAATATGATGGCTGAGAGTAGCGATATTGCCGGCAAAACTGAACAGAGTGTGATTGAAAGCCATCAATTGTTGGGTGATATGCTGGCAATGATTCATGAACTCAATGGCCAGACACAACAAATTGCTACGGCGGCTGAGCAGCAAAGTGCAGTGGCGACCGATATTAGTGAAAATATGCATCTGGTTAAGTCTTTGTCTGATAAAACGGCAAAAATTGCTAACGAGACCGAAAAGTACAGTGAAGAGATGAATAAAGTCAGCCTAAAAGCAAAAGAGCAGGTGGGTTATTTTCAGTTAGTTTAAGTGATAAAACCGGGTTCGCTTAGCTGGTTTTATCGGTAACGCCTCTGGCGTGTTTTAATAAAATCAGGCTCAGCCCAATCACTGGTATATTTGTAGTCACAGGGTTAAAAGCCTCAATTAATAATTGTGGCTGAAGGATTGCAACTGCGATTAACAATAAAATCAGGCCAAATATGTTTAATAATATAAGTGGTTTGGATTGATAAAATATAAAAAGCGCGATGCCAAAGAATAGTTCGCTAATGCCTGCTGATTTAGTGATGAAGGCTGATATATCTGGTGGAAAACCTAAGCTGGCTGTAATGAGTTTTTCCAATGGTGCCACCTGAACCAACTTTGGAAATAAGCCATGGTATATCCAGACAAAGCTAACGATAAAACGAGCTATTTGAACGGTATGCATTGCAACATTGCCTTTAATAAAGTGAGCTTCCTTAATATTAGTCAAAAATGAAAAACCGGCGATGATTTATTGGTTAAATCTTTGCCAGTTTGGCCAGATGTTGAAAGTTAGGAAGGATTTTGCAGGTTGTCATAACCGACACGTCGGCAATCCAGAACCAATCTCATTAAAAAAGCGTTATTAAATCAGAGCGTCGGTTTACCATTGATATTGAATCAACATTCAAAGTCTTATGAGGGCTGGCAAGCATACCCGCCTCGCAGGCATGCTGTGGGGGTAATCCTTATTCTAGAGACATGGCAACCTATAATAAGTTAGCATGTTTGTGATGTTCGCCGCGGATCCGTCGCGATATCCGCTTAACTAGTCAGTTGAACAAACTTTTCCGCCAGCTGATCGACTGTTTCTTTATGATTCGGGTCGGGAATAATGCAATCAATCGGGCAGGCCGCGATACATTGTGGTTCATCATAATGGCCAATGCATTCAGTGCACTGTTCAGGGTTTATCTGATAAATTTCAGCGCCCATGTTGATTGCCTGATTCGGACACTCAGGTTCGCACATATCGCAATTAATACAGTCGTCTTCGATTAATAAAGCCATGATTTACTCCTGTCTATAAAGCTGCTTTATAAGGCGCTCTGGTGTCTGCACCTTCAGGCAAATTTCTCAGCAGAATGGATTTTTCTAAATCAGCAACCCGAATATTATTCGGTAAGCGCACTTTTACTTTATGCCCAGAGCCTTTAGCTGACTCTATAATTTGATTATTCTGATCGTACAAATCTTCTAAAATAAAATTATAGTTGCCTTCGGTTGTCATCAACTCCAGTGAATCATCAATCGAGAATTTATTTTTAACGTCAATTGAAATCGTATTGGCTTTTAAATCAAACTCGGTCACTTCGCCAACTAACTGTTGTAAGTTGCTGACTGAGCTGCCGGTTTCATAATTTTGATAGCTATCATGAGTATGGCGGCGTAAAAAGCCTTCTGTGTAACCCCGGTTGCTCAGTTTATCCAGTTCGGTTAATAATTTAGGATCAAAGCTTTTATGTTCAAGCGCATCTTCTATTGCTTTGTGATAAGTTTGTGCTGTTCTGGCAACATAATAAAATGATTTGGTGCGGCCTTCTATTTTCAGAGAATCAATCCCCATTTCGACCAAGCGGTTGATATGTTCTATCGCCCGCAAATCTTTGGAGTTCATTATATAGGTGCCGTGCTCATCTTCAAATGCAGGCATATATTGGCCAGGCTTTTCTTTTTCTTCCAGCAAAAATACATCAGATGTAGGCTGTTGAATATGCACTATATTTCCGGCATCGTCCTGAGTGGCCGGGTGCGCCTGATAAGACCAGCGACAAGCATTGGTGCAGGTGCCCTGATTCGGATCTCGTTTATTCATATAGCCGGATAATAAACAGCGGCCGGAATAGGCCATGCAAAGTGCGCCATGGACAAAAACCTCAAGTTCAATATCCGGGCAACGACTGCGGATTTCAGCAATTTCATCCAATGATAATTCACGCGATAAAATCACACGTTTAATGCCCTGTTTTTGCCAGAACTGAACGGTAGCGTAGTTAACGGCGTTAGCCTGTACAGATAAGTGGATGACTTGCTCTGGGAAATGTTCACGAACCAGCATGATTAAACCGGGATCTGACATAATTAAGGCATCCGGTTTTAATGCAATGACTGGTTTTATATCGCGTAAGAAGGTGTGAACTTTGCCATTGTGCGGGGCGATATTATTAACCACATAAAATTGTTTGCCCAGCGCATGAGCTTCTTCAATACCCTGTTTTAAATGGGCCAGATCAAATTCATTATTGCGCACCCGCAAACTGTATCTTGGCTGACCGGCATAAACCGCATCTGCTCCATATGCAAATGCATATCGCATATGTTTTAAACTGCCCGCTGGTAATAATAACTCAGTTTTCATGATTGAAGACTCCGCACTGGATATAAGTCTGTCTATTTTACCCTTACTAGCGTTAAGGTTTTTTGATCTGGTTCAAACCAGAAACACTTTTGATGACTCCGTGAGCAATTAAATTGTCTATGTTTAATTGTTTGATTTAGAACAAGTTTTAAATTTATTTAAGGTGCTAATTTAATTTCAGACAACAAATTAATTATGACCAATGAGGTATCTATTATGAAAAAATTAGCTTCTTTAGTTTTTGCCGCCTGTGCTTTAAATGCGCCGGTTTATGCCCATCAGCAGGGCGATATTTTTGCTCGTTTTGGTGTGGCGAGTGTGATGCCAAATGAAAGCAGCGATAATGTTCTGGATACAGGTGAGTTAGCAATTGATTCAAATGCCCAGCTAGGGTTAACACTGACCTATATGTATACAGATAACTTTGGTATTGAGCTGTTAGCTGCAACCCCTTTTACCCATGAAGTTTCAACCGCGGGTTTGGGCAAAGTGGCAGAGGTAACTCATTTACCACCCAGTTTATTAGCACAATATTATTTTGGTCAGGCAAATGATGCGCTTCGCCCCTATGTTGGTGCCGGTATTAACTACACTGTCTTTTTTGATGAAGAGGGTTACGGTGCGCTAGACGGAACCGAAGTGAGCCTGGATGATTCTTTTGGTTATGCGCTTCAGGCGGGTGTAGATTATAAAATTAATGAAAGCTGGGGCGTAAACGCGGCGCTTTGGTACATTAACATTGAAACGGATGTGGAAACGGCTGTGGGTACGATTGATACCGAAATTAATCCAACCGTAGCGATGGCAAGTCTGGTTTACCAGTTTTAATACATTTAAAGCATTAAAAAAGCCGCAGATGCGGCTTTTTTAGTTTTAAAATTAGAAGCTGACTTTTACGCTTTTTTGACAACACTGGTTTTTAATAACATGTCACCTGAGCCATCCACTTTACAGTCAATATCATGATCGCCAGGCAAAAAGCGTTTAATCGTCGCTTTTGTGCCCACTTTAATCACAGTTGAGCTACCTTTAACTTTGAGGTCTTTAACGACAGTCACTTTATCGCCTTCGGCTAATTGATTGCCAACTGCATCTTTATATATAACTGCATCTTCGTCTTCAGCTTGCGGCTCGTTCGGATCCCACTCATAAGCGCATTCCGGGCAAATTAATAAGTTTTGGTCTGGGTAAACAAATTCGGATTCACATTTAGGGCAGGCGGGTAACTTATCGCTCATATCAGTCTCTTAAACAGTTAAATAGAAAATATGCCCGGCATTATACACAAAATTTATATGGTTATTATAACGAAAAAAAAATTTGATAATTACGCCTGCCGGTGACCGCGCCAGTTTTCATGTATGGATGTCTATTTTATCGCGCTAAATCTGAGTTAATTTAGTGAAGCCGATTCAAGATGGACCTGAATGATTTGCTGATACTGACCATTTTGTTTGAGCGCTTCAATTGCCTGATCAAATTGCGCGCTTAACTTATAGTTCTGCTCAGTTTTAGCAAAAGCGATATAGGTTGGAACGGATTCTAGTGGAGGGGGCAGTACCCTATATTTATGCTGATGATTCAGATTTTTTATTTCTTGTGACAGTGTGATATGAGAGCCTATTACAATATCCACTCTGTTTTTTTCGAGCATTAACAGGCTTTGACGAAAGCTGGTCAGTTCTACAACCTGATTTATTACTTTATTTGCGACTGCATTTTGCCATTGCTTACCATATGTCGCAGATCTGAGTGTGGCGAAGCGAAAATTGCTCAGGCTTGCCAGCTTTCCGTTATAGTGAATATCTGAATCATGATTAACTAATAAAATAGCATCCTGACTCAGTAAAATTTGGTTCGAAAAAATCAGGTCTTCTGCTCTAGATTTATTTTTGACGATTGCAAAAATTGCATCAGCTTTGTTTTCTTGCACCATTTTTAAAGCACGGGAAAAAGGGTATGTCGTAAAGTTAACGGGCTTGCCTATCTTTTTAAAAACCGCTTTGACAATGTCCACTGCTATGCCATTAAGCTGACCATCCTGATGGTAGATAACCGGAGGTTGTTCAAAGGTTGCAAACTCAATGGGGTTGGCAAAAGTAAATCGACTGAGTAAACCTATGGTTACTGTGAGTATCAATAACCGGATGGAGAAAAATTTCATCATTTTTGAATCCAAAACCTGAATATTATTAGATTAGATTAATTTTATTCAGAGTAAAGCATCGAACGGTTTTTGCCTTCTTCTTTAGCCTGATACATGGCTTGGTCAGCATGTTTTAACATATGCTCAAAACAGCAGGCATCGTCCGGATAAATAGAGCAACCTATGCTGGCGGTTAATTCAACCGGTATGGTGTCAATGCTCGTCACTTCATTTAAATTTTTAATGATTTGATTGGCGACTTTGCTAGCGACCTGGGTATTGATAAACCCGGTTAGGCAAATGACAAATTCATCGCCGCCCAATCGAGCAACTTCATCATTATGTCGGATCGATTGTTTGAGTAATTCACTGACCTTGATTAATACTTTGTCACCAAATTCATGGCCATAGCTATCGTTAAAGTATTTAAAATTATCTAAATCTATAAATAATAGAGCGAATTTGTCCTGTTTATATTTTGTAACCGGGATGAGTTTTTTAATATATTGAGTAAAACTACTGCGGTTTCTCAGTTGGGTTAAACTGTCAAAGTTAGCCTGTTTTTTGATCATGGCTTCGTTTTCAATTTCGTGTTGAATATCACGGATGATTTTAGAAAACCCTAATATATTGCCTTGTTCATCGTGCATTGCGGAGACAGAAACGGATACATACAAAGTACTTCCATCTTTATGTAGTCTTGTTGTTCGGTAATGTTTAATGTTTTCGCCTTCACGCACGGTTTTGGTTAATTCTGTTTCTTCTTTATATTTAGTTGGCGGAAATAAAATCGTGATTGGTTGGCCTATGATCTCTGACGCTGTGTATCCGAACAACTCTGTTGCCGCCTGATTCCAGGTCTGAATAATGCCATCCAGAGATTCACTGATTATGGCGTCTACTGAACTATCAATCAGTTCTTTGTAGCAGGCAAGTTCCTGACTATGTACAACCTCCAAGCTGATATCCCTTGCAATCTTTGATGCGCCTGTTACTTCGCCGGAATCATTATAGATCGGCGATATACTGACTGACATAGGAATGGCTTGGCCGTTTTTGTGTAATCTGACGGTTCTGAAATGTTCAATCGATTCTCCTTTGGCTAATTTGGCTAGAATTAAATCTTCTTCAAATAGTCGGTCAGCCGGGAATACGGTAATCATTTTTTGACCTATCATTTCTTCAGCGGTATAGCCGAAAATCTTTTCAGCGGCTTTATTCCAACTGGTTACAGTACCGGTCAGGGTTTTACTGATAATCGCATCATCGGACGATTCTACTATTGCGTGAAATTGTTTCAGGGTCTGTTCTGCTTCTATTTCATGAGTAATATCACGGGCAATTTTAGAGGCGCCGACAATTTCACCGATTGAATTGTGAATGGGAGATATGGTTACCGAAACATGAATATGCTCGCCATTTTTTTTGACCCTGACAGTTTTAAAATGTTCTATGCTTTTGCCTGCCGCTATTTTGGTTAAAATTGTATCTTCTTCAGTCAGGCGATCTGGTGGAAAAACTTTAATCATTTTTTCACCTATCATCTCTTCGGCGGTATAACCGAATATTTTCTCGGCTGCTTTGTTCCAGCTTAAAATAGTGCCGTCGAGTGTTTTACTGATAATTGCATCATCTGAAGAGTTTATGATCGCTTGAAATTGATTTATCAGAGGCGTTTTATCAGGTGTTGAGTCTTGCTCTGATAATGTACTTAAAGACTGAGGCTGGGACTTTTCACTGCAGGCGGGCGTTTGAGGCATAGTGAATGATTCCTTTATGTATACTTTTTAGTAAATTCAGTCCCATAATGGCCCGGATAAAAAGTTATATTAATAAATTTTAATATTTATTAATTTAGTCCAGTTGAGGCAAAAAATATAGTCTCAATTTTGTTTTAGATTAAGTTTTAGCGGAAAATTTATAACGAGGCAGAGTCGCTTACAGGCCGGATATATTATTCTTTTCGGTTTTAACAATATGTCCGGCCGCTTTATTGATGTATTAGACAGTTATACTTATCTTATTTTTAATGTGGTTATGCAGCCCAAAAATCTTTATGCAATTGTCCGATTTCAGCGGCTAGCTCCTCAATCGGCCCCCAGATTTGTACAGACTTTTGACCTGCATTAAATACAGTCCGACAAGGCAAGTCCATGGTTGGATTTTCATCATGGTTGCCGGTGAATTTAAGTAATTGCTTTTCTGTCATACCATAAACCAGTTTACCTATATTGGCCCAGTATTGAGTGCCTGCGCACATGGCACAGGGCTCAGCTGTGGTATATAAGGTGCACTGCCATAAATAGTCTTCATCATATTGCTCGGATGCCCGACGTGCCAGCACTGACTCTGCATGATTGACGGTATTCACATTTTGTTGGCTCATTAATACAGTTTTGTTATCAGGTGCAACCAAAATTGCGCCAAAAGGGTGATGCCCTTCCTGTAAAGATTGTTTGGCTACTTGATTGGCTTTGCGTAAATTATCTATGATTTGTATGTGAGTTGGATTGCTCATCTCAAAGCCCCTTAGCTTAATGCTTTATGTTTTAATTTGTTTAAATTGCCAAGAATGCGCTGATGCAGAGCTTCTTCATCCAAATTAACGACTTGGCCGTTTTCGACTACTTTTAGACCGTTAACAAAGCTGGCTTTTATTGAAATGGGTTCACCGCCTAATATAGGTGAATGCAAGTTGTCATGCATGCCGTAGTAGCGGTAATGATTTAAATCGTACAGCACAAGATCAGCCGCTTTACCAACTTCAATTGTACCAACTGAATCTAATCCGAGTATTTTGGCGCCGTTTTCACTGCTCCAGATTAAACATTCCTCGAGCGTAGTTGCACTGGCACCCTGTTGGGTTCTGTGAATCAGCCAACTTAAATTGACTTCCTGAATCATGGAACCGGATTCAGAAGATGCGCTGCCATCAACGCCAATTGAAACTGTCATGCCTGCTTCCTGCATGGCCTTTACAGGTGCTATGCCACTGCCTAAACGACAGTTGGAAGTCGGGCAATGGGCGATGCCGGTTTTACTGTCCCCCAGCATTTTTATATCTTGTTCTTTGGCCTGAACAATATGTGCAAACCAGACATCCTCTCCTAACCAGTCAACGCTTGCAGCATATTCAACCGCGCTCATACCGTATTTTTTCTGTGCCTGAATTTCATCAAAATCGACTTCCAATAAATGAGAGTGTAATTTTAGCTGATGGCTTCTGGCATAAGCAGCATAAGCTTTTAAATCATCAGCAGTGCAGGAATGCACTATCGTTGTCGGCGCAACCACAATTCGGCGCATTGCATTACAATGGTTCTGATGATAGAGGCTTCGGCTGTTATCTATTCGGGTAAGCGCCTGATCAATTGATTCCGGCTGAATATTATTTTTCAGCATACCTTTGTGCGTACCTTGTACGGTTGCGCCGCCCCGACACAAAACAAGGCGAATACCCAAATCTTCAGCGGCTTGCCAAACGGCATCTTCCAGTTCCGGGGTGGTATTGGCATGATATAAATAATGGTGATCGGCACAGGTGGTAACGCCGGATCTGAGCTGCTCTGATAAACCGATTAATGCAGCATCATACATTAGCTCTGGTGTAAAATGGGGCCAGTAAGTATAAGGGACACTTGCAAGCCATTCCCCGAGTCCCTGATTAAGCCCGGCCGGAATACCCTTTAAGGCAGATTGTGCTAAATGGTGATGGGTATTGATAAACCCTGGGTAAATCACGGTTTGTTTTGCATCCAGCTGTTGTTCATTTGGATTAGCTGCCAGCTCATGACCAATCTCAGTGATGATTCCGTCCTGAATTCGAATATCGGTTGCGCCGGGCTGATTCGCGATGGCGTCGGCATTTTTGATTAAATAGTTCATTTAAACATTTCTCCGGTTAACAAGAGCAATGTCTCAAGCTCATTTGAGCTGGTAACCGATTGTTAGCCGGTCGCCTAACTGCTTCTACTCTTTATTTTTAAAGGTTTCACTAAAATAGTGTAGCTGAGATTAAGTAAGCAAAAAACGAGCCATAAACCCTGGTTTTATATTGTTGTTGACCTTTTGGTTAGTTTTTGTTGTTTTGTTTGAGGTGGCGTAAATAAAGGGTTTTGTTATTGCTCTTTTAGATGACTATCCGGTTGGTATGTTTTGGTGCGAAAATTTAAAAATTGCATTTATATGGTGCAGAAAGAGCATTGTAATCTGTAATTTGTATTTTGAGAAGCGCTTCTAATTGCTTATTTTATCGGGGTTTTATTGAGTTGGCACACTGGTTGCTTTGTCATTGGTGTGCGAAATATTGCATTGAGTAGAAGCGGATAGGTTCTTTTAACTAAATAAAAACAAAAAGTGCCAGGTCATTGCTCACTACACGATTGGATAATACAAAAACTCAAGTTGACAAAGGTGTTAATTGGGGTGGTTCGAGTAGTGGATATAGATCTGTTTGTTTTTATGCCTCTTTTATGTCGGCCATCCCGGAGCGATTTGTATTTCGATTGTTAGCCATAGTAATAAGTTAACTGGAGAAATATAATGAAATTAAAAACTCTATCTAAGTTAGTCGTAGCGGCAGCATTGGTCGCTACCTCAGCAAGCTCATTTGCACTTGAAAAAGTGGTATATCAGTTAGACTGGTTGCCAGGTGGTGATAAAGCTCCTGTCTATGTGGGTAAAGCAAAAGGATTCTTTAAAGAACAGGGTATAGAAGTAAAAATCGCACAGGGTCGGGGCTCAACGGACGCTATTACTAAAATGGCAGCCGGACACTCGGATATAGGTTCTGCGGATATAGTCGCGTTACTGGCGGCTAAGGCTAATAACGATGTGCCTGTAACCGGAGTGATGAACCTGTTCTCACAAGCACCATACGCATTTTTCAGCCTAGAAAAAAATAACATCAACTCAGTTAAAGATTTAGTTGGTAAGCAGGTCGCCTCATCACCTTTTACCTCATCGAATGTTTTTTTCCCTTACATGATGAAATCAAATGGGGTTGAAGAAAAACAAGTTAATCATATCAAAGCCAATCCAGGCAGTTTAGCGCCTATGTTGTTAAACGGCAGTACAGATGCCATTACCTCTTGGGTGACAGACACTGCCACTATTTTAAATCAGGCCGAAAAAGTAGGCTTAAAAGTTAAAATTATGCCATGGCATACAGTGGGTTTAAACATTTATTCATCTTCGATTGTAGCCAGTGATAAGTTTTTAACTGAGCGACCTGAAGTGGCTAAAAAGTTCTTAATCGCGCTGAAAAAAGCGGTTGAGTATACTTGGGCAAACCCTGAAGAAGCAGGCGCCATTGTTCATGATTTAGTGCCTGAAGTAGATGGTGAGGTTGCCGGCAATACGATTAAATCAATTCGAGAGTTGGTTTTTAACCCAGTCAGTGAAAAAACCGGTTTAGGGGCTTTTGATTCTTCACGATTAGCTGAAACCTGGCGCTTAACTGCAATTGCGCAGGAATTACCACAAGACAAACTTGACCCTGAAACAGCTATTAATCGCTCATATTTAGGAGAGTAATACGATGAAACCCTTTGTAACCTTAGATAATGTGAGTCATTACTATATGACTGACGAAGGCAAACCTGTTCAGGCATTAAAAGACGTGAGTTTTTCAATCGGCAAGAATGAGTTTGTTGCAGTAGTTGGGCCGTCGGGCTGTGGTAAGTCAACCTTATTGAGGTTACTTTCGGGTTTGATGCAACCAACACACGGCAGTGTTAATATTTTTGGCATGCCGGTTACTGAACCAAGAGATGAAATCGGCATTGTATTTCAGCAGCCTACTTTATTGCCTTGGTTGAATGTGACTGACAATGTGTTATTCCCGATAAAACATAAACGTGGACGCGCAACTGACAAAGAAAAAGCTCAGGCGCAGAGTCTGATCAAAATGGTCGGTCTGGAAGATTTTGCCAGCCGGATGCCGGGCGAGTTATCTGGTGGTATGCAGCAAAGAGTCGGTATTGCCAGAGCTTTATTATTAGATCCGGATATCTTAATTATGGATGAGCCATTTTCGGCACTGGATGCGTTAACCCGGGAAGAAATGGGATTTGATTTATTAAGAATCTGGAATGAGAGTCCTAAAACCGTTTTATTTATCACGCATTCTATCAGTGAAGCCGTTTTACTGGCTGATAAAGTATTAATTATGAGTCCTAGACCGGGCCGTTTATCAGAAGAAATTCCGATTGATTTACCCCGACCGAGATCCGCTGCAACGGTTCGTGAAAAAGCATTCAGTGAATATACCGACAGAATTCGCCAGCAGATTTATCACCCTAAAACAGAGAATATAACCGCGGTAACTGATGAGAAAAAAGTGGTGAACCTATGAGTGAATTAACTATTAGTAAATTTCAGACTTTTAAGCGTTATTTGCCGGCGTTAACACTGGCATTAATTCTGCCAGCCTGGGAACTGATTTGTCGATTATTTGAAGTGCCCAGTTATATTTTACCAACGCCGAGTGATATTTATCAGGCGTTTATCGCGGTTGATTTAGACCGCTGGGGTCTGCATTTATGGGCAACATTAAAAGTGGCTCTTGTTGGTTTTGCTTTATCTATGTTGATTAGCATTCCACTGGCAATGCTGATGGTCAATTCTAAATATTTATCCAAAACTTTATATCCTATTTTAGTGGTGGTGCAATCAACGCCAGTCGTTGCGATAGCACCTTTATTAATTACTATGTTTGGCTCGGGTGAAGCACCGCGTTTAGCAATTACTTGTTTAATTACCTTCTTCCCGTTAGTGGTTTCAGCCACCACAGGGATGATGGCCACTCCGAATGAACTGATTGATTTATCTC
This sequence comes from uncultured Alteromonadaceae bacterium, assembly GCA_913056495.1. Taxonomy (GTDB): domain Bacteria; phylum Pseudomonadota; class Gammaproteobacteria; order Enterobacterales; family Alteromonadaceae; genus Catenovulum. The sequence continues at coordinate 12,552 of CAJXMO010000001.1, forward strand.
GCTCTTTAAGAGCACCCAGATATAAAGAAATTTTCGCGATTCGCCTGCCGTATGCGTTGCCTCATATTTTTAGTGGGATGAAGGTGGCGGTTACACTGGCAATTATTGGGGCTGTTGTGGCTGAGTTTGTGGCTGCAGAGCAGGGGCTGGGCTATTTTATCCAGTTTTCAACGTCTTTCTTTAAAGTGCCACAAGCATTTGCTGCCTTGATCTTCTTATCAATTGTCAGCTTAGGGTTATTTAAACTGGTTCACTGGGTTCAGGCTTATTTCTTTGGTTGGACAATGACTAAAGAGAAAGCTTAAGTTTTGAAAACATGTGTCGGCATAAATGCCGACCTACAAAAGTCCAAATTTTTTAAGATATGTAATCTAGCTCGGGCGTTACCTGCATGGATGCTGGTATTAGTGCAATGTAGGCGCAATTGCCATTAGTGCGAAAAGCAGATTTAAAATATTGAACTGATTGTTAATCAGCTCAGGAGTAGAAGCGGCAAGGTTTATGAATCTGGCATTGCTCCATTTGACCAGGCGTAGCAGCGCCTGAATAACTTGCTTATTACGACAAAACCGATAAGCGAATTAACTCAACTGGAGATAAAAATGAAAAATACATCGTATCAACTAGACGAACTTAACTTTGAAACTCAAATCGGCGGTATGGGGACTGAAAATGATGATTATCAAATTCCGGTTATCGATATGTCTGATTTTGAAAATCGTCGCGATGAAATCACAGAAGCACTCTGGCAAGCAGCCACTGAAGTCGGTTTTTTCCAATTAACCAATCATGATTTACCGGTAGCGGAAATTAATCAGGCATTTTTAGAGTCTGAACGCTATTTTGCGTTGGATAAAACGGAAAAAGCAAAAAACCAACTAAAAGATGGACTCAATGCCGGTTGGGAATTTATGAATCAGGTGCGCCCGTCAACCGGTACAAAAGATCAAAAAGAGTCATTTCAAATAACCTTACCTAATATGCAAGGTTGCTGGCCCGCTGAAGAGACCTTACCCGGGTTTAAAACCAGAACACTCGATTTTGAAGATAAAGCCTGGCATTTAGGGATGAAAGTTCTGTCCTGTTTTGCGGATAAACTCGGTTTTGAGCGAGATTTTTTTACTAAAGCGCATGATAAAACTCAAGCCGATTATCAGTCTACATTACGTTTATTGCATTATTTACCTATGCCAAAAGAAGCGCTGGACCCTTCACTGTGGCGTGCCGGTGCACATACAGATTTTGACTGTTTAACTATGGTTTTCCAAAAAGAAGGCCAGGGCGGTTTACAGGTATGCGCGGGTAAGGATGCTCAAAATAGTCAAAGCTGGACCAATGTAAAACCGGTTGATGGTGTGATCACTTGTAATATAGGTGACATGCTGATGCGTTGGAGTGATGATAAGCTTAAGTCGACTCTGCACAGAGTGCGCATGCCAAAACCGGCAGAAAATCAGGGAGCCCGTTATAGTATGGCTTTTTTCTGTCAGGCAAATAAAGACGTGATTATTCAGGGACCTGAGAAAAAATATGAACCTATCAGTGCAGCCGATTATTTAAAATTAAGAATTAATGCGAATTTTGCAAAATAATCAGGACTGGTTTTATTTTCTCCCCATTTAAGTGTGTAATTTACAGCGGCTGTTTTTATAATCAAACAGCCGCTGTTTCTGAGTTTAAATATGATTAGCAAAAAATATTATCGCTTTGTCTACTCGTTTTTTATGTCACTGATGATGTCGTGTTTTATGTCTTTTGTGATTACTTTATTTAACGTTGGCTGGGTCGAACACTTTTTTGATATCTGGCGACATTCCTGGGCATTTGCATTTATGGTTGCCTATCCTTCAGTGTTAATGTTCAACCCGGTAGTTAGGCGTATTACCGATAAACTGGTTGACTGATTTTTCCGGTCGGAACCTAATCGGTCAGCTCTATATTCGTCAATTTGTTTTGGGTAAAGGTAAAAACGATATACTCGTGTGAGGGTAACTGACTGGCAGTATAAATTAATTGTTGCTGTTTATCCTGAGCGTCGCCTGAGATAATTTCTTGCTTATGCGGCTGTCCGCATTTTTCTATTACACTCCATTTACTATCACCCAGCCGGGCAAAACCTTTGTTGCATGTAAAACTTTTAGTTGTTGCGGCATGAACCGATAAGCTCATGCTCAAACTGGTGAATAAAAGTATCAGTGCTCTCATTTCAAATTCCTTTTGTTTAGTTATTTCGTTATGAATAGGACGCTTTTTCCAGATAAAAGTTTCTTGTGCATTCGGCTGAAATTTTTTACCCGCAGACAAGGTCTTTATACACAGCTTTTTTAAGTTTAATCCATATTTTCGGAGCTGAATGTGATTTTTTCCCGATTTAAACCGTTTGTTTATTTATTCAGGCAACCCCGGCATTCTGTTGGTCTGCTATCGTTTATTTTATTGATGGCTCTGTTTAATTCAACTGCCCAGGCTGTCACCGCCCGCCAGTTTGTCGACTTACAGCAGGGTGATAGTGCGTTTAAAGGTTACCGGCGGGCACATGCAAAAGGGATTTGTATTCAAGGGGCGTTTCATTCAAACGGGAATTTGGCCGAATATACTTTTGCTAGGGTATTTAGCAAAGGTACAAGCGAATTTAACGGGCGTTTTTCTATTGCTGGTAATAATCCATATGCGCCGGATTTAAAAGCACCGGTCAGAAGTCTGGCATTAAATTTTGCAATGTCATCTACCCAGGTATGGCGTATTGCAATGAATACGCCGCCAGTCATGGCAGTGACCAATCCAACTGACTTTTACCAACAGTTACAGGCGATTAAACAAGGCCCACAAGCCATTAAATCCTTTTTTAAACAGCACCCGGAAAGTCAGGATTTTCTCAACTGGAAGTCCGGATATACTGCGACAAACAGTTTTGCTGAGGAAACTTACCACAGTATTAATGCATTTTATCTGATCGATCAGCAAGGTCAGCGTCAGGCTGTCAGGTGGTATTTTAAACCGGTTTCGGGCGATACAAAACATCAGGCCTTTGAGGGAGATAATGCGCTTCAACAAGAGCTCATTAGCCGTTTATCCGCAGCGCCGGTTAGATTTGACTGGGTATTTATTTTAGCGCAGCCGAAAGATGATGAAAATAATCCGGCTAAGCGCTGGCCTGCTGAGCGAAAACACATAGTGGCAGGTCAGGTAGAAATTAATCAATGGCAGGAACAGTTAAAAGGGGCGTGCCATAGCATTAATTTTGATCCTCTCGTATTGCCACCCGGTATTGAGCCAACTCAGGATCCTATTCTACGGGCGCGCTCTGCTGCTTATGCTGAGTCTTATCACAGACGAGCCAAAGAAGCCTTAAAGGGCGCATTTGAGGAGGCTGATAATGAATAATCACCCGCTTAAGTTTTCGCTTTCGATGCGTATTATGCATTGGGCAATGGCTCTGTTAATTGTTGCTATGCTGGCAGCCGGTTTATCTATGGTGGGCTCGCTGGATCCCTGGCAATTTACTTTGTTAAATTTACATAAGTCATTCGGCATATTCGTTTTTATTTTAGTGCTTATTCGGTTGGCGCTTAGGCTAAAGAGCCGACTTCCGGAGCTACCCAAAGCATTGCCTAGCTGGCAAAAATTGGCCGCGCGTAGTACACACAGTTTGTTATATCTGATGATGCTGTTAATGCCGCTGAGTGGATATTTAATGCAATATTTTGCAGGACGACCGATTAATGTTTTTGATTGGTTTTATTTACCGGCCAGTATTGAGGTTGATATTCAGGCGTTTGCATTCTTTCGGGAATTACATGGTTACAGCGCACTCGCGCTCATTCTTCTAATTATAATCCATGTGGCTGCAGCCCTGCATCATCACTTTATTCGTAAAGATTCAGTTTTGCGCAGTATGATGTAGTGATTAAAAAATTGCCTGCTCCGGAGCGAAGCAGGCATGATGTTAGCCCGTTAACTCGGTTATTTTAAAACGGGTTTAATGGTAAAACCATAGTGGTAATGGCCTGTTGGGATACGATATTCAGGCTGAGGCAGAGCGCCCCATGAATTGTCACCGCCAATCCCCATTTGTTTATAATCAATATGCAGATTCACCAGCTCACGAATAGGGACTTCTGCGCCATGTAAATGCACATTACGTCTGTCGTGTTCGATATCTGAATTGAGCATAGGTAAAGCGGTTGTACTCAATAGCTGGTGACCTTTAATCAGAATCCCCTGACCCTGTTTATTGGTTAATTTTAACCAACGAACATCGGTTTTATTTCCGGTTTCCTGAGGGCGGGAGTAGTCATGGTATTGCTCGTCAACATGGGCCTGATAAATTGCGACTGCTGCTGATGTATTACGATCAACATAGTTTTCATGCGGACCCCTGCCAAACCACTGCATATTTTTATAGTCACCATTAAGTACCATATTCATACCAACTTTAGGTAACATGGATGCGCCGCCTTTTTGTGGATAAAAATCAGCATTCACATCTATCGCACCTGAATCATTGATAATATAACGCGTAACAAAGGTTGCATTATTATCACCTAGTTCATGTTTGGTGATGACTTCTACATTGCCATTAGCCAGCTGTTTGGCGTTAAAGGTTAATAAAGTTTGATTTTCACTGGCGTCCTTCCAGACTTTCAGTTTATTTTGTAAACGTGCACCTGCATCATTATCTGTTGGTACGCGCCATACATTAGGCGTTAACCCTTTTTTCAGTACAGACTGACCCGCCAGTTTATAATCGATGAGCACACCCGTTTCCGTATCAAACTGAACGGCAAAGTCATTGCCACTGATATTCAGGGTAGAAGCGTTTTCTTCAACCTCGACAGTCTGGCCGTTATTTGTAACCTGTTCGTGTGCTGAAAAGATAGGTTGATTGAGCGCAAACTGCTCCCATGCAACCACTTCACCAGCTTCAATAAAAGCTATCTGACCGGATTTGGCTTTTGCGCGAATTGTTAAGTGGTATTCGGCATCATCTTTAATCAGTTGATTGTCTAAATCCAGATTAAAGATTTGTTTTTTACCAGCAGGTGCCTGAATACCTGATAGCTTTCCTTGTTTAACCGGCTCGCCATTTTTTGCGAGTATCCAGTCATAATCATATTCAGATGCATCGGTAAAGTTATGGTGGTTTTCCAGAACAAAGCTGAAACTATCCAGATCAGCCGCTTTGAAATAGATAGGCTGATACACTTTCTTCAGCTCCCAAGCATGCGGGTTCACGGTTCTGTCTGACTGAATCACACCATTTGCAAGGAAATTATCTGAGTCGTTACGCGGGCTCTCACCAAAATCACCGCCATAAGCCATAATTTTCTGGCCTTTATCATTGGTTTTAAATAACGTCTGGTCAACCCAGTCCCAGATAAAACCACCTTGTAGCTGAGGATAAGAATAAATTAAGTCCCAGTATTCCTGTAAGTTACCTAAGCTATTACCCATAGCGTGCGCATATTCTGCCTGAATCATAGGTTGTTCAGGATTGCTTTGCGCCCAGTCTTTCATCTCCCACATAAAGTCATACATAGGGGTGTATATGTCGACATAATCTAAAGAAGAATGACCATCGACCGTGCCCCAGCCGCCATAAGTGACCGGTCGGCTTGGATCATTTTGTTTGATCCAAGCCGCAGCTTTTTCAAAAGCCGTACCAAAACCGGCTTCATTACCCATAGACCATAAAATAATAGACGGATGGTTTTTGTCACGCTCAACCATGCGCGCTACTCTGTCGATATGCGCCGCTTCCCACTCAGGCTGGTAACCTAAAAAGGTTTTGCGCTGGAACTCGTTATTGGTGAAGCCTTGACGATTACCTTTTTGCATATATTCATGTGATTCAATATTGGCTTCATCCAGGACATATAAACCATATTGGTCGGCTAATGCGTAAAAGCGTTCGTCATTGGGGTAATGTGATGTTCTGACCGCGTTTACATTCAGTTGTTTCATCAACTTAATGTCAGCAATCATGCCTTCTAAACTGAGTGCTTTGCCCGTATCCGGATCGTGCTCATGGCGGTTGACGCCACGAATAGTAATTGCTTTACCGTTGACCAATAACTGACCATACTGCATTTCTATATGACGAAAACCGATTTTTTGACTGATAATCTGAGTTTCCCCATTAATATCAGCTTCTATGGTTAAGTCATACAGTTTTGGACTTTCTGCTGACCAGGGCTGTATATTGTTAATCGTACCTGAAACTTGGATGCTTTGATTATCCTTCACCTGAGTTGAGATGGTTTTTGTTAATACCACCTTGTCACCGTCTTCAATGATAACATTGACCTGAGCTGGTAACGCGTCCTGCTGGCTTGAGTTAAACTCAACGGCTAAATCAAATTGACCATTTTTAAAACTTTCGTCTAAATCTGCGTTAACGGTATAGTCGCTGATATGAGTTTTTGGTGTTGCGTAAGCATAAACTTCACGATCGATACCACTTAAGCTCCAGGCATCCTGGTCTTCCAAATAGCTGCCGTCGGACCAACGGTAGACTTCCACTGCAATTTTATTATCACCGGCTTTAACATAATCGCTGATATCAAATTCTGCCGGTAATTTAGAGCCTTGGCTGTAGCCGACTTTTTTACCGTTTACCCAAACATACATGGCTGAGTTAACGGCTCCAAAATGCAGGACCACTCTTTTATTTTGCCAGTCTTTAGGCACATTAAGGTTTTTTATATAGGAACCAACCGGATTGTATTCATGCGGGATAAAAGGCTGGTTTGCCGGGAATACATAATCGATATTGACATAATGTGGTATGCCATGACCTTGTAATTCCCAGTTGCTTGGCACCTGAATGCTGGTCCAGTCTGAGTGATCAAAATCTGTTTTATAGAATTCAACCGGGCGGTCTTCCGGTTTTCTCACCCAGTTAAAATACCAGTCGCCGTTTAAGGATGTAAAATACTTGGATGCCTCTCTTTGCTGTTGCTCAGCCAGTGTTTTATTTTCATATGCATAAAACGTAGCCCGTGCGGGTAGCTTGTTTTGGGCAAAAATTTCCGGATTTTCCCATTCAAGATGTTCAACAACTTGTGGTGACTGAGCGTCCTGATGAGTCGTTTGAATGCCACTACAGGCTGTTGCCATACCGCTTAATGCGATGAGAATAGCTGTTTGAAGTTTATTTTTTGTAACTGTCATGATTATCACTCTGGGTAAACGTTAAACCTAAGTGTTTTTATTGTTACATACCTGAAGTGTTTTTTATATGGTTTCTTGATATAAATATTACTTATGTCAGATTTTTTGTTAGATATTTAAAATCATCGCCGTTAAAAGTTACAATTAACTCATTCGGATTTGTATGGTGATTCAATGGCGTTCATCAAAATTGCTCAAATGTTGTACCGGTTAAAGCTTAGCGGATTAATGTTATTGTTTTATTGTGTCTTGTTTTCCATTGCCCGTGCAGAAGACGTTTTTAAGGCGGGGTATTTTGCTGTGCCCTTACATACCGAATTAAAAGGTAAAAACAGCCATGTAGCGCCCGGACTTGAATACTTTAAATTAATCACTCAAAAAATGGGGATTAGTCATTTAAGCTTGACAGAATATCCACTGGCCCGACTATTAATGATGGCTGAAACAGATAAGATAGATGCGATTGTATTATTAGCTAACACTGCGCAACGGCAAAAAAGGCTGGTTTTTTCGTCTGTTGCACTCAGCAATTTACAGCCTGTTCTGGTTTTATTACAACAGCACCCGTTAAATCAAATTAACTCGGTTGAAGATTTAATCGGATTAAAAATCGGCGTTTGGCAGGCCAGTGTTAAAGAATCATTACTCGATGATGAGCGGATTCATTTGTCGCCAATTAATGGGAATAATGCCATTAGCCGTAATTTAAAAAGAATAGATGCGAACCGAATTGATGCACTTTACAACCCTGATCTTAATAGTATTTTATATGAGTTACGCCATGGTCGTTTTAATCAGAGATTTAAAATACTGAATTTACCAACACAAAAGATTGACCTCAATACTGCTTTTTCACCAGCCGGTGCAAAGCGATACAAAGCCGCCTACGAAAAAGCGTTAGCAGAATTACAGCAAACACTTAATTACGACAGCTTTATCATGCAATATTTACAGACAGTTGCACATTAGCCCACTAACTGTCGGGCGGCCAGCCCATGAGTGGCTTGTAATTGTTCTATATCTGCGGTCATTAATTGTTTATTTTTTACCAGCCAGTTTCCGCCACACATGACTGAGTTTGCGCTGTGTGCGCCACATAAAATAAGTGCTGCAAGAGGGTCATGGCTGCCTGAAAACCGGGGGGCTTCCATATCAAATAATGCAATATCGGCTTGTTTACCAACCGCCAACTCTCCAATATCATCCCTGCCTAATACCAGTGCACTGCCTTTCGTTGCCCAATAAAGCGCATCGAGATGAGTCACTTCATCGGCCTGATAGCGTAAACGATTTACCAGCAAAGCTTGTCTGACTTCCTGAATCATATTAGAGCCATCGTTTGAGGCCGAACCATCCACGCCCAAGCCTACTTTTACACCGGCAGCCTCAAGCTCCTTAGTTCGGCAGATACCGGAAGCCAGTACCATATTGGACGAAGGACAATGGCAAATACCAACCTGAGCCTGGCCTAAACGTTTAATTTCTTCATCGTTAAAATGAATACCGTGTGCCAGCCAGACATCGCTTGCGAGCCAGTTAACCGATTCCAGGTAATCAAGCGGACGCATGCCAAACATTTTTACACAAAAGTCATTTTCATCTTTTGTTTCGGCCAAATGGGTATGCAATTGGACCTGATAATGTCTGGCTAACTCAGCTGTGGCTACCATTAAATCTCGGGTGACAGAAAAAGGAGAGCAGGGGGCTAGTGCAATTTGGATTTTGGCCGCTTCATTTTTATCATGATAGCGTTTAATTAGCCTTTGCGAATCATCCAATATTTGTTGTTCACTTTGCACTGTATTTTGCGGTGGCAGGCCACCGTCTTTTTCGCCCAGGCTCATAGAGCCACGGGTCAGTGTAACCCGACAATTTATCTTTGATGCAGCGGATACCTGAATATCGATCGCTTCAGTTAACGCTTGTGGGAATAAATAGTGATGGTCGGCAACCGTGGTGCAACCGGATAAAACCAGTTCAGCTAATCCCAGTTGAGTCGCGGCATTGAGCATATCGGGTTTGAGTTTGGCCCATACCGGATACAGAGTCTGTAGCCAGGGAAATAAACGTTTATTCAGGGCAGGTGGGAATGCCCGGGTTAGAGTTTGGTATAAATGATGATGTGTATTGATAAGACCAGGCAATAAAACTTCCCGGCTGGCATCATAGACTTGTTGAAACTGGCTGACTGGTTGCTCACCTTTAGCGACTAGTTCTACAATGGTACCTGAATGCAAGTCAATAACGATGCCGTTATCCGCGTTTTGCTGGTTAGCGGTAAATACAGCTTTAGGCTGCTTTATCCAAAGTAAATTATTTTGTTCAATTTGATTCACTGACATTTTAACCTCTTAATTGGTCATTTAAGTAAATACCAGTTTTAAGCCGGGCACCTTTCAGTGGACAAGTCACACGGCCTAAAACGGCATGTTTTGGCAGTGACTTGCGTGTTAATCTGCCGGAACTTTGAGTATTTGTTGTTTGTTTTTTACTTGGTTTGCCGCGTTTGTGATTAGCGGGGCTTACGCAGCTAAACCACCTTACATAGCTTAAGCAGATAACCAAACCCTACTAACAATTTGCATGTTTAGAGAGGGCTGAGTACAGTACTTTTAAGGCGTCACAAACATCGCTTTCTATTACGGCTTCATCCGGATGATGACTGATGCCTTTGGGGCTGCGGATAAACAGCATTCCAATTGGGCACAGTTCGGCAATCGCCATGGCATCATGCCCGGCACCCGAAGGCAGTTTAGGGGCTTGCAGCCGGTTAGTTTCACAGGCTTGACTAAACAGGGCCTGAATATCGGTTGCACAGTGCACGGCTTTTGCCTGATGTGTCCATTTCCAGTTCAGTTTTAATTCACGTTTGTTCGCAATAGTTTGCGCTGCATTTTCTATTTTATTTAAAAGACTGGCTAAGTCTGAGTCTTGCTGGGCTCTGGCATCCAACATCATTTCTGATACACCAGCAATCACATTGCTTGCGCCCGGTTTGGCATTAATTGCACCGACAGTCGCCACCTCATCGTTTTGACAGGCTTTTGCAATATTTTCAATCGCCAGCGTTAACTCGGCGCAGGCAGCAACCGCATCTTTTCTGAGTCGCATCGGCGTGGTACCGGCATGGCCGGTCTGGCCTTCAAATGATATAAGCGCACGTTTGGCACCCGCTATGGCGGTGACTATGCCGATTGATTTATCTTCAGCTTCCAGTACTGGGCCCTGCTCAATATGAACTTCCCAATACTGGCTGATTTGTTTTGAGTCAAGCTGAGCATTTTGCACAGAAGCAGGATCTAAACCAAATGACTGCATAGCTTCAGCCATGCTAATACCGTTTCTATCTTTAATATTTAACCATTCAGATTCGAACTGACCTGCGAGCGCTTTGGAACCAATTAAAGTGGTCGCAAATCGAGTACCTTCTTCGTCGGCAAACCCAACTATATCCAGATGAAAAGGGAGCTTCAGTTGTTGTGATTTGGCCAGTTTCGCCACTTCCAGCGCCAGCATAACACCTAAAATACCGTCATAAGCGCCTGCATTCGGAACTGTATCTAGATGTGAGCCTAAAATCAGTCTGGGTGCATCGGGCTGTTCGGATTCGAGTCGCCCCCACTGATTGCCTACTTCATCCTGCCAGACAGTTAATCCGGCTTGCGCCATCCAGTCGGCAACTTGATTGTGGCAGGCTTTATGTTTATCGGTTAAATACTGGCGTAAAATACCCTTGTCCATTTCACTGATTTTTGCCAGTAAGTGGCAGTTTTCCAGTGCCTGTTTGCAATGATGTATGGCCAGTGACTGCTCAAGTAGCTTCATATTGGCCTCTTAAGCTTGTTGTGACTGATAAAATGATAAGGCGGCCCCGCCAGCTTCGCCTTTGGGCCCTTTGTAACCATTCGCCTGCAAACAGGTATCTAAACAAGCCAAGGTTTGCAATACAGCGGATTTACGCGCGTTATAGCCCATAGTACCAATGCGCCATATTTTGCCGTGTAAGGGGCCAAATGAGGTGCCGATTTCTATGCCAAAGTCGGTGAGCATCTGGCCTCGTACTTTGTCACCATCTACTGAATCCGGAATATAAACGCCGACCACATTGTTCATTTTGTTGCTGATATCGCCAAATACTTCAAGACCTAAGGCTTGTACTCCGGTTAACATAGCATCACCGTGTAATTTATGACGGGCTATGGTTTCGTCTATACCTTCGTTGATTGCAATGCGCGCGCACTCAGCAGCGCAATACAACATACTAGTCGCTTCGGTATGATGATTTAACCTCTCCTCACCCCAATAATCCATAATCATTGGCAAATCAAAGTAGTTCGACCGAATCATAGGTTCAATACCGTCCTGATGAGCAGCGGTTCGAATACCGGCTTCGACTTTTTTACGCTTTCTGACCCAGTCAACAAATTGATCGCTGAGTGTAACAGGTGCTGAGCCAGATGGTCCGCCTAAACATTTTTGCAAACCAACCGAAACAGCATCCAAACCCCATTCATCGGTTTTTAGCGTATTCCCCATAATAGAGGCGGTAGCATCACAATAAAATAAAACATCATGGCGTTTACAGATTTCACCAATATGCTCAAGTGGCTGATTCATTGTGGTTGAGGTATCACCCTGAACCATAGCCAGTAACTTTGGCTGAACTTTTTTTATGGCCGCTTCAATTTGCCCGGGTTCAAATACTTCGCCCCAGGCGACTTCTATTGTATGTACTTCGGCCTGTGCTCTTTGCGCTATTTCTGCAAGCAAGTGGCCAAAGCGGCCCATAATAGGTACAAGGACCTTATCGCCCGGACGCAGTGCAGAGATGAGTACAGCTTCAATACCAGCTCTTGATGTCCCGTCAATTAAAAAGGTCCATTGATTGCGGGTTTGAAAAATTTGTCGGTAACGGGCCATGGTTTCATTCATAAAACCTGTCATGGCCGGATCATACTGGCCGATTAATTGTGCCGACATTGCACGCAGTACTCTTGGGTCGGCATTAATTGGACCGGGTCCCATTAATAGTCTTGCGGGCGGATTAAGGGCCTCAATATGACTGGATGGATGCATTTCATTCAACTCCTGATATTTGTTCACTGCGCGTCATGCTTTGCTTATAAAGTCGGGTTAACCTATCTAAGCTAAGATTTTTAGTTAAGGTTATAAGAGCAATTTAGATGCCAGTTTATTACTTTTTTAAAATCCTGTCTACTTGGTCAGGTTTTTGGTTTTGTTTGTTGCGGGAGTATATGTTTGCTTCTTTTTAGTGAGCTAAAAAGGTGTATTTTGCACAAAATTAGTTTGTTGACCTTATGGTTTGCTTTAGTGTAAAGGTGCTGGTTTTAATGGGCAGTTAGGCTGGGGAAGTAAGCTGGCTATCAGGTTGTGGATAGCCAGGTTGGCAATGAGGAATGCAGAGTACTTTAAATTGATTCAGGTAATTTAAGCCCCAGACCACCTAAGATAAGTTGTGCAGTGGATCGTGTAATGGCTTCAATGTCACTTTCTTCGTATTCTAATTTATTCTGTAAAATCAGAATTTCAGTTTGATAGTCAGCATAATATTGAGTACTTGACCAGATCATAAAGAGTAAATGGCTGGGATCGACCTGAGTAATTTTTCCTGCATCTATCCAGGCTTGTAATACTGCTACTTTTTTTCTGAACCAAGGGCGAGTATTTTGCCGGATATAATCGGCTAAATAAGGTGCGCCTCGAATCACTTCGGTTGCAAACAGGCGTGATTGCTGAGGTTGTTCACAGGCTAAACGCACTTTTAAATGAATATATCTATATAAAGAAAGCGCTGGATCATCATCGACTGAAATGTCAATTAAGCCTAAATTCCAGTTTGATAAAATACGCTCCAGTACCGCCTCATAAAGGTTATCTTTGCTTTTAAAATAATAAAGCACATTGGCTTTGGGCACTTTGGCTTCTGTTGCGATTGCATTCATACTGGCACCGTCATAGCCGTGTGATGCGAATAAGGTTTCTGCAGCATCTAAAATTTGAGCCTGGCTTTTTTGACGGGCGAGCTCTTTTTTATTCAGAGTTGCGGGTGATGAATTAACTTCTATTGCTTCACTCATTATTGATACCGTTTGTTGTTTAATATTTTTATCATAAGGGTTTTGACCTTCTGGTCAATAATTTAAGCAATGGTTAGACCAATAGTGCGTATCACTGAAATTTAATTGACGTTAAACCATTATTAACTGATTTAACGTCACTTTCTGTTATTTGAAAGTTAAGCCATATGATAAATACTTAAAGCAATCGCCAGAGCCCACATAAATAGATTGATCTGTTTCCATTGACCGGTCAGTACTTTAATTGCGACATAAGAAATAATGCCAAGCGTAATGCCATGTGCAATTGAAAAGGTAAAGGGCATGGCTATAACAGTTAAAAATGCCGGAACGGATTCATCAATTTTGGTCCAGTCAACGTCTTTTGCGCCCAGCATCATAAGCGCACCCACGACAATAAGCGCCGGTGCAGTGGCCAGTGCCGGGACCGCAATAAAAATCGGGGTTAAGAATAAAGAAGCTAAAAATAATAAGCCCACAACAACGGCTGTCATCCCGCTGCGGCCGCCGGATTCAATCCCGGAAGCGGATTCGACATAAGTTGTGACTGTACTGGTACCTAATAGAGCGCCGGATGAGGTGCCGACAGCATCAGCCATAAAAGCTTTTTCTGCGCCCGGTAATTCGCCTTTTTTATCTAATAAACCAGCGGCGCGGCCTGTGCCTATTAGCGTGCCTGCAGTATCAAAAATATCGACAAACAAAAACGCAATCACTACAGTTAAAAATGCACCGGTAAATACCTGGCTGAAATCAACCGCCAGCAAGGTTTCTTTAGGGAAGGTCGGCCATGTAAAAAATTGTGCCGGTGGATTTGCAAGGCCTGTCGCCCAGGCAATTGCGGTTAAGACTAAAATGCTGATAAGCAGTGCGGCGCGGTAACCTTTGTGCATTAGAGCTGCGGTTAAGACAATACCAAATAAAGACAATAATACAGCCGGATTATGTAGATCGCCCATAGTCACCAAAGTTGCAGCATGATCGACCGTTAAGCCTGCATTTTTAAATCCGATAATAGATAAAAATAAACCTATACCCACCATAGTGGCTATTTTAAGCGTAGCTGGAATGGCATTTATCATTTTTGAACGAAAACTGGTGGCTGCTAAGGCAATAAAGATTAAGCCTTCAACAAATACCGCGGCCAGCGCAACCTGCCAACTGACCCCCATGCCCTGAACCACGCCAAAAGTAAAATAGGCATTAAGACCCATACCCGGCGCCAGTGCAAACGGAAATTTGGCATAAGCCCCCATTATTAAACAGGCAATACCAGCGGCCATTGCGGTAGCCACAGCAACATCCTGAGCTGGCATACCGCTGATGCTCAGTAGCTGAGGGTTAATAAATAAAATATACGCCATGGTTAAAAAGGTAGTCACCCCGGCGCGTATCTCGGTTGTTAAATTCGTATTGAGTTTTTCAAAATTAAAATAGCGAGCAAGCTGCTCCATAATTTAGCCTTTTAAACGATAGAATAAGGGATTAATTGTTTCAGATATATTAAACCATAAATTTAGACTATAATCGGCTATTTAAGTTGAACAATTGGTCAATTATGTCTGAGAAATATTATATTGGGGCTGAAGAGCTATTACACGACTCTTTTAAATTGGGTTTAGAAGTTTTAAAAAGCGAATTTAAACCTGACTATATTGTAGCTGTCTGGCGCGGTGGTACACCGGTTGGTATTGCTTTACAGGAAATACTGCATGTTTGTGGTGTGGATGCTGATCATATTGCGATTAGAACTTCATCTTATGAAGGTATAGACCAGCGCGGACGGGAAGTGCGGGTACATGGGTTAGATTATCTGGTTAAAACCATTAACGCTGAAGATAAGTTGCTGATAGTGGATGATGTATTTGATACTGGTTTAAGCATTCAGGCGATTTTAGACGAGTTAAAACGTAAATGCCGCCGCAATACGCCTGATGATATCCGGATCGCTACCCCTTGGTTTAAACCGGAAAATAATAAAACCGCCTTAACGCCTCATTATTTTTTACATAAGTCGAACCAATGGCTGGTCTTCCCTCACGAATTTGATGGCTTAACCCACGATGAAATTGTTGAAAATAAACCCGCCATCAAAAAATTATTCGATGAATATGGTATTTAACGCATTATCAAAAATGATAAAACAGTTTTAGGATGTAGGTCGGCTTAGCCCCGTTGGGGCGTAAGCCGACCTTAAACTAAAAGGATTTTGTAGATCGGGCTTCAGCCCGTTTTACGCCCTGGATTTGAACGCCATAAATAGCGAACCACAGTTAATTAACTATTAAAAATTGATAGAAATGGTATTAACCTACCGCATCTTCATCAAAAAGCGAATGATACAAAACAGCTCCAATCGCTCAGAGTTGACACTGATTTATGTCGGCTTACGCGCCCACGACGCTAAACCGACCTACTTAAACTAAGGTAATGTAGATCGCTATTTATGGCGAAAAAATAATATTTTTTGGTTAACGGCAATCGCTCCGCAGTGCGCTAATACCAGTATCTATCCGCTTTCGTTATATAATCGTCATCAGAATAACAAAGTTCCAGTTACGACTTCTGTCAGCAAAACTCGGCACTCACTTGCAACCGCCTGCAGCTTAAATACGCTTTAATATACTTTTCTGTCTTTGTGATACTTTTATGAGATTTTAAAGCGTTTACTGGGACTTTTGTTAGCCAGAATTGCTGTTACTTTATTAAGTCAATAAGGAACAGTAAAATGAAATTACAATTCAGTGCAAAACTCCTTTCATTATCGGCTCTGTTTGCTGTGGGTATGACTCAAGCAGCGGAGATCCATGTCAAACTGATTAATTTAACGCATGGTATTGCCTTTACCCCGGTATTGGTGGCTGCACACAGCAGTGACGCGGCTCTATTTAAAGTGGGTGAAACTGCGTCGGCTTCACTTGAAATGATGGCCGAAGGCGGTGATGTGTCCGGCTTAAAAACAGAAGTGGAGGCAGCCGATGGTGCAGTTTTAGAGTTAACCACAACCCCTACGTTGGCTGGGGCAACCAGTATGGGCAGTTTAGATACAGGTGAAAATATGTATTTATCGCTGACCGCTATGCTGTTACCTACCAATGATGGTTTTGTCGGTTTAGACAGCTGGAAAATACCGGATGATCCGGGTACTTATACCCTGATGCTTAACGCTTATGATGCCGGAACTGAAGTGAATGATGAATTAATTGTAGCAGGTGCAGCTGCTACGCCCGGCATACCCGCTAATCCAAGTGGCAGTAGCGGTATGAATGGGACAGGGGCAAGTACGGATGAAGCCAATAACAGGGTGCATATTCATCCTGGCAATTTGGGAGATACCGACAGTGATGGTGGTTTTTCAGATTTGGACAGCCGGGTACACAGGTGGCTCAACCCGGTGGCTAAACTCATGATCACTGTTAAGTAGGGGGCATTATGAAATATTTACTGTTAAATCCGGGCAAACTTTTGTTAATGCTGATGGCAACGGGCGTATTGGCTTCTTGCTCATTAGATTTTGGCGATGATGACGATAATGATGAGCCAGAACCGGTTGTAAATCAGGTATATCAAATTAGCATTCAGAACCTAACTCAAAGCCAACCACTGTCGCCGCCGGGTATTTTCACCCATAGTACTGAATACAAACTATGGGCAGCAGGCGAAATGGCTTCTGTGGCACTGGAGGTTTTAGCTGAGGGCGGTGATGCCTCTATGCTCGATGATTTAGACATAGTGATGCAATCGCAACTGGCTGAAATGCCGGTGGCACCGGGAGAAAATATGAGCTGGACATTTGAAATTGAGCAGGGTAGTACAGAAGCGCTGAGTATCGCGACTATGCTAGTCAATACCAATGATGCGTTTACTGGGGTTACCGCGATGCCGCTGGCCAATATGGGGGTTGGTGAAGTGCATCAGCAATATCTACAAGCTTATGATGCCGGCACTGAAATGAATGATGAGTCGGCTCTGCCCGGACCGGCCGCTTCTGCGGAAGGTTTCAATGCATCGCGCAGTGGTGATGTAAACCGGGTATATTTGCATGCCGGTGTACTCACTCAATATGAGTTATCAGGTTCGGTATTAATGCCGGAACATAAGTTTGATAATCCGGTTGCCAAATTAATGGTTAAACGCCTGCAATAAAATGGCTAAATTCCCGCTCTTATAAACATGAGGCTTTTTTCGGAGCGGGAATGATGAGCTCAAAAATTTTACTGGTGGAAGATAATCAGGATATATCAGAGATTATTTCAATTAACCTGGCTATGCTGGACCATCAAATTGAAAGCTACAGTGACGGGACTCAAGCCTATAAGCATTTACATAATGTATTTGATTTAGCTATTTTAGATATTATGTTGCCGGGTACAGATGGCTTGAAGCTATGTAAGCGGCTACGTCAGTTACAGCCCGATATTCCAATTATTTTGCTGACGGCAAAAAGCACTGAACTGGATATTGTCACCGGGCTTGAAAGCGGCGCCGATGATTTTATGTGCAAACCCTTTTCTGTACTGGAATTGCAGGCCAGAGTAAAAGCGCATTTACGCCGAACTCAGGTTAAATCGGAAGCTAAAAGCCATGAAAAACCGGTATTAACCTTTAATGGTTTGGTGATTAATCCTAACCTGTATCAGGTTGAATTAGACGGGATGACACTGGACACCACAGCCAAAGAGTTTGAGCTGTTATATTTTTTAGCCAGCCAACCTAAACGCGTATTTACCCGTGAGCAATTATTGGATGAGATTTGGGGAATGCGTCATCAGGGCTCTGCGCATACAGTGAATTCAACCATGAACCGGCTCAGAGCCAAAATAGAAACGGATCCGGCGAATCCGGTCTGGTTAAAAACTGTGTGGGGAGTCGGCTATAAATTTGCGCAAGGCTAATCCCTATACTCAGTTTGGAGTGCTTATGTTTCGTTCATTGACCGGGCAGTTAACTCTGCTGTTAACCTTCACTTTTTTGGTCGCTGTAATTGCGCTGACTCAGTGGTACTTTTATAGCAGTACTCAGTTTGCTAATGAAGTGCAGCAGCGCCTGCATTTGCAACTGGCTGAGCATATTGTGCATGACGATGCCAGTTTAAATCAGGGGGTAATTCAACCGGATAATCTTAAAAAAGCCTTTCATACTCAAATGCTACTCGGACCTGAATGGGAATTTTATGCACTCGATCAAACCGGAAAAGTACTTGCGTATTCAGCCCCGCCTGGCGCGGTTAAATTAAACTCTGTGAGTTTAGCGCCAGTAAAAGCTGTATTAAGCGGTGCAAGCCTGCCGGTTTATGGCGATGATCCAAGAACGCCGGATACTCAAAAAATATTCTCGGCCAGCGAAATTAAAGACGCTTCTGGTCAGGTCACCGGATATTTATATGTGATTATTGGCGGTCAGGAACTCGATAGCCTGATCAGTAAGTTAGAGGGCAGTCAGGTGCTTAAAGATAACTTGATATTATTGCTGGCAACGCTGATTTTTGCATTAATTGTGATGGCTTTGATTATCCGTGCGATTACCAAACCCTTAATTCAGCTGAGCCGGCGTACTCATGAATATGTCGCCCGTGATTTTGATAATTTAACTGTGCCGACCAAAACACCTTGTGCAGCCAAGGAAATTCAGGATTTAGAACAAAGTTTTGTGATGGCTGCGAACCATATAAAAGGCCAGTTGGCCAAGATAAAAACCACCGAAGAACTCAGGCGCGAATTGCTATCGCATATTTCGCATGATTTTAAAACACCGCTTGCGGCGTTAAATGGCTATTTAGAAACCTGGCTTATCAGCCCTAACGATAAACGCAGTGATGAGTTGATAAAAATGGCGCTAAAAAATGGTAATCAGTTAAACCATTTATTGGATCAGTTATTTGAGTTGTCTCGATTAAAAAGTGGAGATATCCAGTTTTTACCTGAGCCAGTTAATGTGGTTGAGCTAACCTATGATGTGATCCAAGGTCTACGTATTCAGGCAGAGCAGCAAGGCGTTAATTTATCAGTTGAGAGTCAGCAATCTGGTCTGTTGGCGTGCGCCGATATCAGTAAGCTTGAACGCATTTTGGTTAATTTAATTGATAATGCAATTCGCCATACCGGGCAAACCGGGCAGGTTAAAATCCGGATTGAAGATAAACATAATAAAGTCGGCGTGAGTGTTGAAGATACAGGTAAAGGTATTCCGGAAGCTGAATTACAGCGTATTTTCGAACCTAAATATCAGGCCAGCAACAGCGAAAAAACGACTCAAAACCATGGCTTGGGCTTATCTATTGTTCAGCATTTATTAAAAATGCATAATAGCGAAATTAAAGTCACCAGCCGCGCCAATCAGGGCAGCCAGTTTAGTTTTGAGCTGCCGGTAGAGGGCGTTTAATTAAAGCGGGAGGGCGTTAGCCCAAATCGCCAAAATAACTTTGCAATAGGGAAATTGCAGATAAACCAGCGGTTTCTGTGCGCAGCACTCTGGGACCCATTAATACATCTATAAATTCGTATTCTCGGGCTTTTTCGATTTCGTCATCACTCAGCCCACCTTCCGGGCCAATTAATAACTGTGCTTGCTGGTTTGTTAACGCTAAACCTGAAATGCCATGCTTAGCATAAGGGTGTAAATTTACCCGGGTGCCATCAAATTCAGTTGCCAGCCAGTCGTTTAACTGGATCACCGGGTTGATTTTAGGGACAAACGCCCGGCCGGATTGCTCACATGCGCCAATTGCAATTTTTTGCCACTGTTCAACTTTTTTATTCATGCGCTCTGCGTTGAGTTTTACCCCGCAACGTTCACTGATAAGTGGCGTGATTTCAGTGACACCTAATTCAACCGACTTTTGAATGGTGAAATCCATTCTATCACCACGTGAAATGACCTGCCCTAAATGCAGCTTGAGCGGAGATTCTGTTTGGTTTTCGGTTTTACCTGTGATTTCGGCAAAAACCTGTTTTTTACTGACCTGCGATAACTGAGCCGAATAATCGAAACCATCGCCATTAAATAAACTGATTTCCTGACCACTTTGTGCGCGCAGCACCCGACCAAGATGATGACTGGCATCAGCTGAGAGTTCAATTTCAGTATCTGTGTTTAGGACTTCGGGGTGATATATTCGGCTAATTCTCATAAATTAATTCAGTTCAGCTTATTATTTAGGTGGATCGATTTGATTGTTGATTGAGTTGTTGACCCTGAACCAACCAGCAATACTATAACGCAATCTGTCCGCTGGCAGAACTTCATGTGGAAATTCTTCACTTAAAAAGATGACCATGCGACCCATTTCCGGTAATACCCGTTCTATTTCCTGGTTATGATTTTCAGGATCATATATTACCAGTTCTCCGCCATATTCGGCCTGCCAGTTTGGATTCAGATAAAAAACAGTGGATAGAACGCGGTTGGTTTGACCGTTAAATGCATCCAGATGTTTTTTATAAAAATCGCCGGCATGATATTGCGCAAAATGACTTTCATAGCTAAATAAACCCAATAATAACTGGCGATTTAGCATAATACGCAGATTTTCCATATGGCTTAACCAGACTTTTTCTACCTCTGATTCCGGTTCGATCCATTTTATTTCATCACGGCGGACAAACTCATTGCGCATGAGTTGTTGCTCCCGGCCTATACCGGCTGTATTCATCTCTTCGGCTGGGGTATTAACAAGGTGATTAAATAATGCAGTTTCTAACTCAATTGGCAGCGCATGATCTATGATGGCATAACCTTTACTGCGAATCGCTTCGGCCAGAGACAGGTAATTTAATTGGGCAAAAATGTCGTGTGCCGTTTGTTGCATCAGGCAAAATTCCGGGTGAATAAATTTCGCGCATTGTATGCGCAATTTTGTCAATCGGCCAAGCTTATTTTATGGATTTATTCGATTATTTTTAAGGTCGGAAAAATGTGGACTCAAACCGGGTTTAAGTCCACTGAATCGGAGAGGTTATAGAGCGCTGAATGCCTTTTTAGCGGCGGCAATTGTTGCGTCTATATCAGCTTGCGAATGAGCTGTAGAGGTGAAGCCGGCTTCAAACGCAGACGGGGCTAAATAAACACCCTGATCTAACATCAGGTGGTAAAAGCGTTTGAATTTTTCAGTATCACACTGAGTGGCTTGTTTAAAGTTTTCGACTTTATCTGCGTCGGTAAAAAAGAAACCGAACATGCCGCCGATATGGTTGGTTGTTAAGGCTACTCCGGCTTTTTTCGCAGCAGCTTCAAAACCTTCGCATAATTGTTTGGCTTGATCGGTTAAGGTTTTATATATTTCATCTGCGTTATTTTTTAGCAGCGAAAGTGCAGTAATACCGGCTGCCATAGCGATAGGGTTACCGGATAAGGTACCGGCCTGATAAACCGGACCGGTTGGCGCAATGTGATTCATAATTTCGGCTTTACCACCAAAAGCACCGACCGGCATACCGCCACCAATGACTTTACCCAGTGTCGTTAAATCAGGCTGGATATTAAAATACCCTTGTACACCTTGTAATGAAACTCGAAACCCTGTCATTACCTCATCAAAAATCAGGACTGCACCTTGTTCGTCACAAATGTCTCTGAGACCTTGTAAAAATCCTTCATTAGGTGGAATGCAATTCATATTACCCGCTACAGGTTCTACGATAATGCAGGCGATATCATTGCCGTGTTCAGCAAATAACTGCTTAACTGATTCTAAATTATTAAATTCTGCAGTCAGAGTATGTTTTGCAAAATCTTCCGGAATACCCGGTGAGTTAGGCACACCTAACGTCAGTGCGCCGGAGCCGGCTTTAACCAATAAGCTGTCCGCATGACCATGATAACAGCCTTCAAATTTAAGCAATTTATTACGGCCGGTATAACCGCGAGCTAAACGAATGGCTGTCATAGTGGCTTCGGTGCCGGAATTCACCATGCGCACACTTTCCATATTGGGCATTATGCTTTTCACCAGCTCAGCCATTTCTATTTCAGCTTCGGTTGGCGCACCATAACTCAGGCCTTTGTCTACTGCGGTATGAACAGCCTGGCGAATATCCGGGTGGTTGTGACCTAAAATCATAGGTCCCCATGAACCGACATAATCTATATATTGTTTGCCTTCAACATCAAACAAATAAGCGCCGTTAGCGCGTTCAATAAATACAGGATCGCCGCCTACACCATTAAATGCTCGTACCGGCGAGTTAACCCCACCTGGAATATGTTGCTGGGCTCGTTGAAATAGTTCTGATGATTTTGACATATTAAATTACCGTGTCGCCTTTGTTGCTGTACCAGTGTACAGATTTTTCATGTTTGGTGACTAAATCCTGGACACCAAGCGTGGTCGCAAATAACGCCATACGAACCAGTACGCCGTTATCTGCCTGACGGAAGATAGCCAGATTAGGATTTAAATTTAAATCGTTATCCAGCTCATTGGCATCGGCGCGCGAATCGCGCGGTAGCGGATGCATTATGACTGTATTGGATTTACAGTGTTGAGTATAAATAGACTGATTAAGTCTGAACCGACCCCGATACAGGTTGGCTTCTTCTGCTGATGCAAAACGTTCTTCCTGAATTCGGGTCTGATAAACAATATCCGAATCCAAATGGCCTTCAAGTTGTTCAGTGACAACAACCTGATGGCCAGCGTTTTCGACGATATCAATGATTTCAGAAGGCATAGCCAGCTCTGTAGGTGAAATCAGGGTAAACTTAAGGTTTTTATAAAGACTTAATAATTTAGATAGAGAATGAACGGTACGGCCATGTTTTAAATCGCCAACCATAGCGATATGCATGCCGTCAATGCCAGCATGGTGGGCATGACGCTCTTTTTGTATCGTATATAAATCCAGTAATGCTTGGGTTGGATGCTCGTTGGCACCGTCCCCGCCGTTAATGACTGGTACCCGGCTGCCGGTTGCAAATTCAGCGACTGAGCCTGCATCCGGATGACGCATTGCAATCACATCACTGTAACTACTTAGAACCCTTGCGGTATCATATAAAGATTCGCCTTTTGCCAACGCAGATGAACTTAATCCTGTGGTTTCTCTGACATGGCCACCCAATAAATTAAATGCAGTACCAAAACTTACCCGGGTTCGGGTGCTGGGTTCAAAAAATAAATTCCCTAAAATCGCGCCTTCTAAAACCGTGGTGCGTTTTTCACGGTGGGCATAAGGCTGCATAATGTCAGCAATTCTAAATAAATATTCTATGCTTTCACGGTCAAATTGTTTTACCGAGAGAATATTAGAACCTTCAAATTTGAACATGGGGGACACCTATAAAAATGACGATGGACAAATTGTAACTTGGATAAGCTCGGCTAAAAAGGTTTAACCACAGCTAAAATAACAATGATGAACAATAAAATGACCGGGAATTCATTAAACCATCGGTAAAACTTATCACTACGGGTATTTTTATCCTGCTTAAAGTCTGCCAGTAGCTTAAAGCAATAACCATGGTAAAGATAAAGGAGCATGACCAAAGTGAGTTTAGCATGCAGCCAGCCGCTGACTTTGAACCATTCAGCGCCATACTGAAAAATAAGGGCGATACCAAAAATTGCAGTTAAAATTGCAAATGGGGTTACAAAGAAAAGCAACCTGCGCTCCATGATTTTAAGTTGCGCTTGGACTGTTTTTTCTGTGCTGGCGGCATGATAAACCAGCAATCTGGGAAAATAAAAAATGCCGGCAAACCAGGCAACCATAAAAATAATATGTAAGGCTTTCAGCCATAAAATAAGCATTACTCAAACTCCTGATAACTACCTTTAGTCAGTCTTAGCCTGAGCTGGTTCCAACTAAGTACACCAATAATATTATCTAAATCCTGCTCAAATATATAAACTGAGCCTCGCCGTTTTTGCTGTAATATTTCATAGGGCTCAGCCAGAGTATAACGAGATTCAACCCCTTGTAATTCTTCAAACTTAAATGGTGTTTTAGTATTGGGATCGAGCGATACATCATAATTAACCAGTTTAAAGTGTACACTATCGTCAACGATTTCTTTATAAATGACAGGGCGTTTACCCGCTCTGTCTAAGGCTCGTCTGACGACTTTTTCATCCTGCGTTTTTACCAGAATAAAGTTTCGTTCCATTGCGGCCTGAACCCCGGTTTTTTGTAAAATATCGTAAGTCGGCGGGATCTGATAATCGAGCTTTTGCAGTTCTAACTGTAAAATAAAAAGTGATCGGTTTCTGAATAGCTGGTTAGAAATAACATGAGCGGAAACAATAACCACCATAGCGGGCGCAATAATTTCCGGGTTATAAGTCATCTCCAGTGCGGTCACTAGAGCGGCAAGTGGTGCATTTAAGCAAGCTGCCATTAATGCTGCTAAACCTAATACACCATACATGTCAGCAAAGTCACCCACGTTACCGATAAAAATAGAGGCAACCAGAGCCAATAGAGTTCCGAGCATAGTGCCTAAACCTAATATAGGGCCAATTACACCGCCCGGTATACCCAAGCCGATAGCAAATATGGTTAATGCAGCTTTAGCAATAAAAATGGTCATTAATAATTGTGCATTATCTATATTGCCCTGTGCCACATAAATAGCGCCCAAACCGGTTCCCAGGGCCTGAGGGACTAAAAAGCCGATGATGGCGGTAATTAATGCAGATAAAAACAGGCGCGGCAGCATGTTCACACTTCTGACCGAGCGAATGACTTCGAGTAACTGGCGGTTGAAGGCAAATGCGAAGCAGCCGACTATCAGACCCATAAAGACCAGATAAGGATAATGTTCAATGCCTAGCAGGTGAATATGCAAACCACTTAGATCATGCTCATGGCCAAATACCAGACGGTTTGCCCAAGCTCCGGCAACCGATGCCAGCATTACAGGTACGAATATATGGGTTTTATATTCGCGCAGTACTACTTCCATTACAAAAATAACAGCTGCCAGTGGTGTATTGAATGAAGCTGAGATTGCCGCTGCCATGCCGCAGGCTGATAAAGTGCGAACTGAGTTATACGGCAGTTTTAACCAGGCCGCAAAATAACTCGCTGCGCCGGCCCCTAAGTGCACAGCAGGACCTTCCCGACCAACCGAAAATCCACTGCCCATTGCGATAATTCCGCCAAAAAATTGATTGATGGTATTGCGAATTGGCATCATACCGTAGAAGATTTTAAGTCGGTAAATAACAAAAGGTATGCCTAATCTGAAATGCTTAAATTGAGTAAAAATACCCACGAGCGCAATCAGGCCAGCACCAATAAAAGGTAGAATAAAGCGGAAATGTTCATCTAATCCGGTGAAATCATCCGGTGTAGCTAAATAAAGCAGTTGAATATTGTCTAAACACCAACGAAACGCAATGATAAAAGCAGAAGCACATAAACCAGCAATTAAACCTAATATACTCAACTGAATGGATATTTTAGGGTATGCTAGTTGGGTTCTTATTCTTTTAAGATGTTTCTCTATTGGCATCCGAGGTTAGTCAATTTTATTCACTAAGAATTAGTCTATCACAATCAAACAAGAAGAATCATTGCTTTGAAAAAACAAGTTATTAATAATTTTGAATTTATTCTAAAGCCTAATATTAAATTCTATACCACTATTGTGGGGGCTGCGATATTAATTGCTGCTTTTTTTATCGGTTTTAGTTTATCTCACTGGCTAGATCAACAAAAGCTTGCTCAAACGCATGCACTGACGCAAAAACTTGAAGCACGGGATAAACAAATTTACAAACTGGAGCAGCAGTTAAACTTTGTTCGGGTAGAACTGGAAGTCGGTAAGTTGAGTTTGCAGCAAATACAAAAAGATTTGCAAACTGTGCAGCAGGAAAATAATAAATTTAAGGAACTGCTGAGTTTTTATCAAAATGTGATGGCACCGGAACTGACAGCAGATGGGGTAACGGTTGACCGGCTTTACATTGAACCTACGCTGGTAGATAAACAGTTCAGGTACAAAGTCGTCCTGATTCAAACTAATAAACAAAAAAAGTTTGCCAAAGGGACTATTTCGATTGATTTTCAGGGGATTCAAAATAATCAAGCTAAGCACTTTTCTTTATCTCAGCTAACCCTGGATGAAACGGATTTAAATTTCAGTTTCCGCTATTTTCAAATTATCGAAGGCCGTTTTATTTTGCCGGATCAATTTACACCTGAAAAAGTGCAATTAAAGGTTACGCTGCCTAAAAGAAGAGGGCAGGAGTTTAGTGAAATGAACAAAACTTTTGACTGGCAACCAGAAATAACGCATCAGGAATGAGTAAAGTAGTTGAACGTTTTAGTCAGGTATTAGATAATATGTCATTAGATTTAAACGATGAGGTATGAGAGATGGATGCAATTCCACTTAACTTTACAGAAACTGCCGCTAGGCAAGTTAAGCAGCTGATAGAAGAGGAAGAAAATCCGAATCTTAAATTTCGAGTGTATATCACAGGTGGCGGCTGCTCAGGCTTTCAGTATGGCTTTACATTTGATGAAAAAGTCAACGACGGCGACATGGTCATTGAAAAAGAAGGCGTTTCACTTGTGGTTGATGCGATGAGCTTACAATATTTAGTTGGTGGTGAAGTAGATTACACTTCAGGCCTTGAAGGTTCGCGCTTTTTTGTTTCAAACCCGAATGCTTCTTCAACTTGCGGCTGTGGTGCGAGTTTCTCTGTATAAAATTTAATTGCAGTAGGCCGACTTATCCGGACTACTGCAACCCTTCTTTTAAGGCTGACTGAGTTCTGTCAGTATACTGTCCAGTTTAGTTTTATGTTTTTCGTTATAACCCAATAATCGGGTAACTTCCTGCTGCTTATTCAGAATCACCAGAGTCGGTAATCCGGTTATATTCAAAGCTTGTTGCAGTTGACCGTTTGGATCATAAAAGACGTTCGTTTGTGTTAAGTTTAAATCTGCCAGAAACTGTTTTGCGCTGTCGGCTTCACTGTCTAAATTAACTGCGATATAAGCAAATTTGTCTGTCGGCAATTGATTAAACCTTTGCTCATAATAAGGTAAAGATTTAACACAGGGTTGGCACCAACTCGCCCAAAAATCGATAATTAAATAATCCTGTTTGAAGTCTCCCAGCTTAGTTTCACTGACATTAGTATCAAAATGAAGCCGCATATAGCCGGGTTCATCATGAGATTCAGTCCATCTTATTGCAGTAAAACTGCCTAAAAGCAAAGCAATTAAAGCGATGCCGATATAAAACCATTTTTGTTTACTCATTTTATTATCAAAGCGCCTTTAGTTTGAAATATCTCTCTATATATATCATCTAAAAAAATAATACGGTGAACTCAGAGATTGGATCTTTTCAGCATACTACCAAGTTTCTAACTGAGGCTGAACAATTAGTTTCTCTTCAGTTAGGTAAGCTTTATTTCACCTTAGATGCCGGATTAGATTTCACCTGATATTTGGTTAAATCAGAAGTGATGAAAACAGAATTTAGCGTTATTATAAACAACCATTGATTTACCCCGGAAAAAATATGAGTCAGCTAACTATTTATTCAGAAAAAGATTGTCAGACTATTCACCTGAGTACTCAGGCGCCTGCAAAAATCAAAACTGAGTTGAACAAAATTGGTGTGCAATTTAAGCGCTGGCATCTGGCCAAAGAATTACCCGAGGACGCAGGGGCTGAAGCCATTATTCAGGCCTACCAGAGTGAAATAGACAGTTTGCTTGAATCTGGCGGTTATCAGTCATTTGATGTAGTCAGTATGAATCCGGATAACCCGGATAAAGCTGAATTCAGACAGAAGTTTTTAGATGAACATATTCATTATGAAGATGAAGTCCGGTTTTTTGTCCGTGGCCAGGGCTTATTTGTTTTGCACATTGAAGATAAAGTATTCTCTATTTTATGTGAGAAAGATGATTTAATTTCTGTACCAGCAAAAACCAAGCACTGGTTTGATATGGGACCCAATCCTGAATTTACTGTGATCCGGGTGTTTGATAATCTCGAAGGTTGGGTAGCAGAATTTACCGGAGATCAAATCGCAGATAATTTTCCCGGATTAGAAAATTAAGATAAAGCCCGCCTGTATCGAGACTCTTTATCAAAATTAAGAGTTATCAAAATTAGGAAACTGAGGTGGTTATAGAAAAGTTTGAACCGATAAGAGGGAGGGGTGGCGACCTCAGCCGCCACCAAATACAAATCATCTTACCCTGATGAAGACATGCCTTGTCGTAGGTTTCCCTATTAGCACCTTGCGGTGTGTCCTAATCTGTTCTTTTTATTCTATTTTGCATCCAGCGGGAATCCACCCCATTATCCTTTTATTCACTCTTCCTAAGCAATCCTATTTCCTGTTACATCCTTTTATTCACTCTTCCTAAGCAATCCTATTTCCTGTTACATCCTTTTATCCACTCTTCCTGAGCAATCCTATTTCCTGTTATATCCTTTTATCCACTCTTCCTGAGCAATCCTGTTTCCTGTTACTTCCTTTTATTCGCACCTGCGATAATTGTCCGTAAACCTTCCTGGTGAGTCCTGATTCCTTAAGCTTCCTTGTATCCTGAGTTGCGCTCTTTTCCTCTAGTGACAGCTCCCTGCTAATTATTTCCGTATTTCGTCCTGAATCAGCATTCCTTTATTCCTGTATCCCTGTATCCCTAAACGTCCGTTTAAGCTTGTCCTGAGCAACCTTGCTTTTCCCTAGTTCATCATCCTAATCAGTCGTCCTGACTGTGCGTCCATATCCTGTAACTTAGTTCCAGCTAAGTTATCCTTTTCCACATCCAGATTTCCATGTCACTCACTTTCCTATTAAGGTCCTTCTCCCTGAGCGACAAGGTAATAGTAGTTGAGAAATGCTTTGCCTGAAATGAATGCGACTCAATAAAGTTTTTGAAATTTTATTGCCATTTTAGTGATTTTAAATAAATTCAATTAATTCAATGGTTTATTTTTGTTTTATTGAAAGTGTGAAATATTTTTAAGCTTAGTCTTAGGGTGTTTGTGGGAAATGTCTTACATCACGAGTGCTATTGTCTGCGCATGAGTAACTATATTCAATTTGAGGTTGATTATGCTTGTTGTAAAACTGTTATTGAAGTGTAGGCAAGCCTGAGGTGAACTGTTGATTTATGGATAAGAGGCAATTGCTTATGCAATTGCCACTTTTTGATAAGTGACAAACTGATGCGCTAGCGCATTTTTTTCGTCTATGACACCTTGGCTGCGCTCTGTTTCTTGCCAGGTATTTTTATTAATTTCCGGAAAGTAAGCATCGCCATCTATTTGAGTATTTACTTCCGTGATGTAAAGTCTATCTGCAATTGGTAAAAATAACTCATAGATAACGCCACCGCCAATCACCATAATTTCATTTTCATCCGTATTTAAAAGTGATTGCTTAGCTTTTTCTATAGCTTGTTCAATGGTATTGACTAATACAACATCTGGATGAGGCGGTTTATCGCCTTTACTCAATACAATATTTAAGCGGCCGGGTAAAGGGCGACCAATAGACTCAAAAGTTTTACGCCCCATGATGATTGGTTTACCCAGCGTTGTTTGCTTAAAGTGTTTAAAGTCAGCCGGTAAATGCCATAACATTTGATTATCTTTACCTATGACACGCTCAGGTGTCATAGCTGCGATCATCGATATTATCATAGTTAAATATTGTCTCTATTATTTTTGATAAATAACTTCCGGACCATCTTCATCCTCGTCCCAGTCATCATCATCGTCCCAATCGTCAAAGTCATCCTCTTCCATTACACTGTCATGATAGCTTTGCCATTTAAATTCAACCTGTTGCTCAGTTTTTTGTTCTTCCAAGCTTGGTAATGGGTGTTCAATTAACCAGTCACCCAGTGCTTTCATTAAATCATTGGTACCATTGCGCTCTGCAGCTGAAATTGAAAAAGTCGGACCTTCCCATTCCAATGCATTAAGGATTTCATCCATTTTTTCTTGGGCGTCTTCCTCGAGCATTAAGTCGATTTTGTTAAAAACTAACCAGCGAGGTTTGTCGGCTAACTCAGGACTGTATTTTTCTAGTTCCTGCAAGATTGCAAAGGCATTTTCAACCGGATCAGAACCATCAAATGGTTCAATATCAATTAAATGGATTAATACCCGACAACGCTCCAAATGTTTTAAGAAGCGAATGCCTAAACCGGCGCCTTCGGCTGCACCTTCTATTAAGCCGGGAATATCGGCAATTACAAAGCTGTTGCCTTCGCCTTGACGCACAACACCCAGATTAGGCACTAGCGTCGTAAACGGATAATTGGCTATTTTTGGCTTAGCAGCTGAAACAGAGGAAATAAGTGTAGACTTGCCAGCATTTGGCAAACCTAATAGTCCAACATCAGCCAGTAGCATTAATTCCAATTTTAACGGTCTGACTTCGCCTTGCGTTCCATCTGTTTTTTGGCGTGGTGCACGATTGACACTACTTTTAAATCGGGTATTACCTAAACCGTGAAATCCGCCTTTGGCAACTAATAATTTCTGCCCGTGACGTAGCACTTCACCTATGACTTCGCCCGTATCTGCATCGGTTGCCCGTGTGCCTACAGGCACTTTCAGGAATTTATCTTCACCGCGACGACCGGTACAGTTTTTACTTTTCCCGTTTTCACCTCTTTGGCCGGCGTGAAAACGCTCAAATCTATAGTCAATGAGTGTGTTTAAACCTTCATCAGCTATTAGATAAACATCACCACCATCGCCACCATCGCCGCCGTCAGGACCGCCATTGGGGACGTATTTTTCACGACGAAAGCTAATACAGCCGTTACCGCCATCACCCGCATCAACTTTAATTTCTACTTCATCGACAAAATTCATACATAACCTCTATAGCGACCCATGCCGTTTAATCTTACTAGGTATTAACTATTATACCTTGTTCAGGCTGATAACCGATAACTAGTTAGACTAACTCTGGTTGAAAATATTTCAATAAGTGTAAATAACTTAAATACAAATAAAAAACCCCGCAGTAGCGGGGTTTTCTTGAATTTGTTTGGCTCGTAAAAATTAAGCAGCGTCGATGCTTATAAATTTACGATTTTGAGGACCTTTAACTTCAAATTTAACTTTACCGTCAGATAAAGCAAATAAAGTGTGGTCCTTACCGATGCCAACGTTTGTACCAGCGTGGAACTTAGTACCACGTTGACGAACAAGAATGTTACCCGCTAATACTGATTCGCCACCAAATCGCTTAACACCTAAGCGTTTGCTTTCTGAATCACGACCATTTCGAGTACTACCTGCTGCCTTCTTATGTGCCATTGGTTAAGTCTCCTAAAAAAATTAAGCGCTAATGCCAGTGATTTTCACTTCAGTGAACCACTGACGGTGACCAGCTTGTTTACGAGAATGCTTACGACGTCTGAATTTAACGATCTTAACTTTCTCGCCACGACCATGACCAACAACTTCTGCTGTTACTTTGCCGCCGTCTACGTAAGGTGCACCAATCTTAATATCTTCGCCATTAGAGATTAAAAGTACTTCTGAGAACTCAATTGAAGCACCAGCTTCTAGTTCTACTTTCTCTAGACGAACGGTTTGACCTTCGGCTACACGGTGTTGTTTACCACCACTTTGGAAAACCGCGTACATATTTTACTCCGCTCACTATATCTAAGACGCCCGCATATTGAAACATAAGCGAGACGTACAATTCTTCAAAACAGGGCGCGAATTCTACGCCAAGCCTGAAGAGATCGCAAGCCTAAAATCCACTTAAATTGATGGAATTCTGATCAATATTACTCAGGCTTATTATTTTTGACTCATTATAGCGTCATTTAGGGTCAGATTCCCCGACTTTTTAAGACAAATAGGGGCATCTTATAGTTTGTCTATTTTATCTTTAACTTGCTGATTTTAATTTGATTATTTGTATCTTGATTAATCTGGATTTGTTTTTTAACAGTAAATCAATAAATCATTCGTGTTAAAATGCATCATTTAGTAAAAAAATTGTGTAGAATTAGTCGATTAATAGCCTTATACAATTTTAAAATTTAAATCATTCATGTTGCTTACAGAGATAAAATCACTCGCAGAGCCGGATATGCGAGCCGTAAATCAAGTTATAGCAGGACAGCTACAAAGCGATGTCGCTCTCATTCAACAGCTCGGTTTTTATATCGTCAATAGTGGCGGTAAACGCATTCGCCCCCTTATTACTACTTTGGCAGCCCGGGCACTTGGTTATCAGCAAGACAAACATATAACGTTAGCTGCAATTATTGAATTTATTCATACCGCAACGCTTTTGCATGATGATGTTGTAGATGAGTCGATGAAAAGACGCGGACGTGATACTGCAAATGCTTTATTTGGTAACCAGGCCTCAGTATTGGTCGGGGATTTTTTATATACCCGCTCATTTCAAATGATGGTATCTCTGGAGCGAATGCAGATTATGCAGGTACTGTCGAATGCAACCAATGTGATTGCTGAAGGCGAGGTGATGCAGTTAATGAATTGCAATAACCCGGATACGACAGAAAATGTTTACATGGATGTGATTTACAGCAAAACGGCTAAATTATTTGAAGCGGCAACTCAACTGGCTGCTGTTATTGCGGACCAAAATCATCAGATAGAAACCGCAATGGCCGACTATGGCCGCTATTTAGGCACTGCATTCCAACTGATGGATGACTGGCTTGATTATGCTGGTGATGCCGATGCTTTAGGCAAAAATATCGGAGATGATTTAGCTGAGGGAAAACCCACATTGCCGTTAATTCATGCGATGGCACATGGTACGCAGGAACAAGTTAGTCTAATTCGAAAAGTGATCGAAGAAGGCAATGGTTTGGATCAGCTGGAGTCTGTATTGGCTATCATCAAGCAAACCCAGTCACTTGATTATACTTACCAGCAGGCAGAAAAACACGCGCAAATGGCTGTCGATGCTTTAGCTGTATTACCTGATTCTGATTATAAATCTGCACTGGCCAGCTTAGCTTGGCTGTCAGTTAAAAGAGATAATTAATGAGCTGGTGAGCACTTAATAGTCATCAGACTGAAATAAAAAAAAAGCGGCCAGAGCCGCTTTTTTTATCGCTATGATTTGAAAAGCTTTAATAATTAAGCTTGACCAAATTCCACGCCTTTTTCAATGTCACCTTGTAAAGTTGGCAACATATCGTCTAATGCTTTTTGCTCAAATGCGCTTAAAGAACCATAGTCCAAAATTGCTTCAACACCCTCTTTACCTAATTTAACCGGCTGGGCAAAGAATGGTGCATTATCACCACTACCTTGAACATATGCACATTCAATCACGTCTTCGCCAGTTAAACCTTTGATTAAAGATAAACCAAAACGAGCTGCTGCCTGACCCATAGATAAGGTTGCAGAACCACCGCCAGCTTTTGCTTCAACAACTTCAGTACCTGCGTTTTGAATGCGAGTTGTCAGACTTGCGATTTCTTCATCCGAGAAATCAACGCCTTCAATTTGTGATAATAGAGGTAAGATAGTGACACCACTGTGACCACCGATAACATCTACCTTAATATCTTGAGTTGATTTGCCTTTAGCTTCCGCAACAAAAGTTTCAGCACGGATAACATCAAGCGTTGTAACACCGAATAAACGCTTAGGATCATAAACGCCTGCTTTTTTCAGAACCTCAGCCGCAATCGGAACAGTCGTATTAACCGGATTCGTGATAATACCTAACAATGCTTTTGGACAAGTTTCAGCTACTTTTCCTGCCAATGTTTTAATAATGCCGGCATTGATATTAAATAAATCAGCACGGTCCATACCCGGTTTACGTGCAACACCGGCTGAAATTAATACTACGTCAGCACCTTCTAATGCAGGTGTACAATCTTCACCGCCAAAACCTGTTACTTCAACATCAGTTGGGATATGGCTTAAATCTTTTGCTACACCCGGGGTAACAGGTGCAATATCATATAAGCTTAATTTTGAGCCAGCAGGCAAGTTTAATTTAAGTAATAAACCTAGAGCTTGACCAATGCCTCCAGCAGCACCAATAACAGCAACTTTCATTGTATTCTCCATAGAAGGGTTGAACAGATATTCAAATAGTGTTTGTTATTTTCTGATTAAAGATTAATACGAAATCGACATCCAAATAACAAAACAAATGAGTGTGAATATAAAGTAGAACAAAGATAAAAGATTGCTTAACAAATAACAATCATCTGCCCGATAAACCTGTATTAATTTTCGCTATAATCACTATTTTTTACTGACAGCCTCGTTGCCTGAATATTTTTCGAGCGAAACCCGATCCAGATCGCCAACATCTAACATGGGCGCCGCATCAAGATGCTGTGCATCCATCATCTGAACAACTCGTTGTAACGAAGACAGGATCATCGTTTGTTCCCAGTTTTTCAAATCTTTAAACTGGCGAATGAAATGTTCCTGCAGTGGCAAGGGCGCATTCTGTAACAAGTCGCGACCCGCTTCCGTTAAATAAGCATGGACTTTACGTTTGTCGCGGTTAGAACGTACCCGATAGACCAGTTCGCGCTTTTCGAGTCGGTCCAGTATGGTCGTCACTGTAGCCTGACTCAAGCTCACTTCGTTGGCAATTTCGCCGATAGTAACTTCACCTTGGTCATGAATCGCTCTTAGCAGCAATAATTGTGGTGCGGTAATACCTGCGGTTTTGACTAACTGTTTTGAATGTAAGTCAGTTGCTCTTATTAATCTACGTAAGGTAATTAGCACTTCTTCAATTGGTTCTATGTTTGCCAAGGTCAAATCCAGCTCTTTGTTTGAAATGAAAGCCATTATAGTCCTTGTTTTAATTTGTGGAAACCAGAGAATCCGGATCACCCGATAAACCTTGCTGGACATCAATTAAACTTTTGAAATCTACAAGAATATATAAGTGTTCTTCGGTATTCACTGTGCCGATAATGAAATCATTGGTTTTGTCGGTTGGGCGCTCAATTTGCTCTGGCTCAACTTCAATAATCTGGTCGATGTCGTCAATACTAATCCCCAGTCTATGTTCTGACTCATCCTCAATTACGATAATATTGTTTTTAGGTGTAATGTTTTCACAACTAAATATTTTATCACCGTTTAAAATTGTTAGTACTTCGCCTCTGATACTTAAAATACCTTCAGTATTTTGATCCGCTCCAGGGAACGGATTTGCCTGCTGATAAGGCAAGATCTCCTTTATGCTGGAGATGTTGGCGCAGTACCTTTCATTCGAAATAAAAAACGAAACCCATTTATTTGTCATAAAACCATCAAAAATATTAAACTGGAAATTTGCATATTATTTAGTGTACTATATAAATAAATGTTTAGACATCAAAATAAATTGATGTCATTAAAAATTAAATGGGTGAGCTCATTTTGATTAAAAACCAAGAAAAAGTTGCGGCTTCAACAACTCAAAAAGCAGAAGCAATTAGTTTCAGACATCCAGTCGCAGAAGACGGTTATGCAGTCAATCAATTGATTGCAGCCTGCCCACCACTTGATACCAACTCTGCTTATTGCAATCTTTTACAATGTTCGCATTTTGCGGACACCTGTGTCGTTGCTGAGTTAGATGGAGAAATAGTTGGTTGGGTTTCTGCTTATATAGAGCCGAAGAATCCTGAAAATTTATTCATCTGGCAAATGGCGGTATCAGAAAAAGCGCGTGGCTGTGCACTAGCGCAACGCATGCTGATGTTTTTATTAGGTCAGCGCCAGTGCAGCGCCACACGTTTTGTTGAAACAACAATCACTGCAGATAATTCAGCTTCACGCCGAGTATTTCAAAAGCTTGCTGAAAGCTTTGATACGGATTGTGTTGAGTCAGTTATGTTTTCTAAAGAAGTGCATTTTGCAAATAAACATAACACTGAGTTCTTGTTTCAAATTGGCCCAATTACGGCTGAACAACTGCAACAAATTAAATCCTAAGAGAGGATCATATGAGTATTTTCAAGAAGATGGAATCTAATGTTCAGTGTTATGCTAATTCGTTTCCGGTCACTTTTAACCGGGCGCAAGGGGCACATTTATTTACTGAATCTGGTGAGCAGTATTTAGATTTTTTAGCGGGCGCAGGTTCGCTGAACTATGGACATAATCAACCAGAAATAAAACAAGCTTTAGTCGATTACATTATGCAAGACGGTATTACGCATGGGTTAGATATGCATACTGAAGCTAAAGCTGAGTTTTTAAATACACTCGAATCTGTCATTTTACAACCGAGAGGCCTGGACTATAAAGTTCAGTTTACCGGTCCTACCGGTGCAAATGCGGTTGAAGCAGCATTAAAGCTGGCTCGTAAAGTAACCGGCCGAACAAATATTATTTCGTTCACTAATGGTTTTCACGGCGTTACTTTAGGCGCTGTATCTG
Organism: uncultured Alteromonadaceae bacterium; assembly: GCA_913056495.1. Classification (GTDB taxonomy): domain Bacteria; phylum Pseudomonadota; class Gammaproteobacteria; order Enterobacterales; family Alteromonadaceae; genus Catenovulum. The sequence continues at coordinate 49,171 of CAJXMO010000001.1, forward strand.
CAACGGGTAACCAGCATCACAGAGGTGGCGCGAGCATTCCTTTATCGGGTGTGACTCGTATGCCGTATTGTGGCTATTATGGTCACAATGCCGATACGATTAAAATGATAGATAAGCAGTTGTCAGACCCATCCAGTGGTGTCGATGCACCTGCTGCTTTTATTGTTGAAGTGGTGCAAGGTGAAGGTGGCTTGAATGTAGCAACCAACGACTGGTTACAGGGTTTACAGGCACTGGCTAAAAAACATGGTGCTTTATTAATTGTTGATGATATTCAGGCGGGTTGCGGTCGAACTGGCAGCTTCTTTAGTTTTGAAGAGTCAGGCATTAAGCCTGATATTATCACCTTATCTAAATCATTGAGTGGCTTTGGTTTACCATTAGCTGTGGTGTTATTGAAGCCAGAGTTAGATGAGTGGGCACCGGGTGAGCACAACGGTACTTTCCGTGGTAATAATCATGCATTTATTACCTCAGCAGCTGCATTAAAGCAGTATTGGTCTGACGATACGTTTGAAAAAGAAATTGCAGAAAAATCTCAAATTGTACGAGATTACTTTCAAATGGTCGTAGATGAATTAGGTGTGACTCATGCCAGAGTAAAAGGCCGCGGTATGATGCAGGGTATCGAGTTTAGAAACGGTGAAATTGCAGACCGTATCACAGCGAAGGCGTTTGAAAATAATCTGGTTATTGAAACCGCGGGTAATAAAGGACAAATCGTAAAGTGCTTCTGCCCGCTAACGATTAGCAAAGAAGATTTGACTAAAGGTTTGGATATTTTATTAGATGCGATTTCAGCAGAGTTTAAAACAGAACTTAAATTAGCAAGTTAAGGTATAGAGTTAATGATTGTTAGAAAATTACAAGATGCAGAAAAGACCGACCGTAAAATTGTAAGTGAAGGTTGGGACAGTACTCGTTTATGTTTAAAAAACGATAATATGGGTTTTTCATTCCATATTACAACTATCTATCGTGGTGCTGAGTTGCCTTTACATTATCAAAACCACCTAGAGTCGGTTTATTGTGTTTCTGGTGAAGGTTCAATTGAAGATTTAGCAACAGGCGAAATTCATCCGATTGAGCCAGGTGTTATCTATCTTTTAGATAAACATGACAAGCATATCTTGCGTGCTACTCAGGAAATGAAAATGGCATGTGTATTTAATCCGCCATTAAATGGTAAAGAAGTGCATGATGCGTCTGGCGCTTACCCGCTTGATGCAGAAGAAGTTAGCGACAACTAAGCTAACCTGTTCCGGGCTGGTTGTGGCTGAGTTATGTTTACTTTAACGCGGGTAAATCCGCTTGCTGAACATGCATCGATTGAACAGGTACCAGCGAGTCGCCGGAAATATTTGAGCAGATGTGTTTTTATTCACATCTGCTACTCTCTACTCACGATATTTCATATTCTAAATTAGCTAATTTAAAGACTTTATATTATGACAAGTTCAAATCTTCATACGGTTGAAAAAATCGGTGGTACCTCAATGAGCGATTATCCCGCGGTTAGGGATAATATAATGCTTAATAAGTTACTTAAAAATCCATATCAGCGGGTATTTGTTGTATCGGCTTATGGCGGTTTAACTAACTTATTATTAGAACATAAAAAGACAGCAGAGCCAGGCATTTATGGTCGATTTGCGTTGGCAGAAGAAGAGCAATCCTGGATTGAAGCTTTTGAGCTGGTGAAAGACAAAATGTTATCTATCAATACGGAATTGTTTGGTGATGACAGTAAATTAAAAGAAAAAGCAGACAAGTTTATTTTACGCCGCTTAACAGATGCCGAGCGTGTTTTGGCTGATCTAAGCAGCTTATGTCAGCACGGCCACTTTGAACTGGCTGATCATTTATTAAAAGTACGTGAAATGCTGGCCAGTATAGGTGAAGCACACAGTGCATTTAACTTGACGCATTTATTGCAAAAAGAAGGTATTAATGCGGTATTTGTTGATTTGACTGGCTGGGATGTTGATAAAGCGGTTGATATGGACGAGCTGATCAAAGAAAAGTTCTGGTCACTGGATTTATCAAAATGTTTACCGATAGCTACCGGTTATTGCCACAGTGAAAAAGGTTTGATGGCAACATTCGATCGTGGCTATAGTGAAATGACGTTTAGTCGAATTGCGGTTCTAACAAAAGCTAAAGAAGCTGTAATTCATAAAGAATATCACCTGAGTAGTGCCGACCCTAAGTTGGTTGGTCTGGAGAAAGTGGTACCTATTGGTCTAACGAATTATGACGTTGCTGATCAGCTCGCGAATCTGGGGATGGAAGCTATTCACCCAAGAGCGGCAAAAGGATTACGTCAGTCAGAGATTCCATTACGGGTTAAAAATACTTTTGAACCTGAACATAAGGGTACGTTAATCACTTCAACTTATATTAGTGATAAGCCTAAAGTAGAAATTATTGCGGGTCGCGAGAAGGTCTATGCTTTTGAATTGTTTGATCAGGACATGATGGGACAGGTAGACAGGTTTGACCGCAAAACGTTAGAACTGATTAATGAGCTTAAAATGCAGATGGTCAGTAAAGATGTTACAGCAAACAGTATTACCCATTATATGAGCTGTAATCTGAAAAAAGCGAAACGTTTGCAAACCTTGCTGGAAAAGGCTTTTCCAGAAGCAGAAGTTAATGTACGTAAAGTGTGTATCGTTTCTGCAATTGGCAGTGATATGCAAGAAGCCGGAATGTTGGCTCGTGCTGTTGCTGCTATTGCTGAAAAAGGCATTAGCATTCAGGCTCTGCACCAGTCGATGCGTCAGGTTGATATTCAGTTTGTTCTGGATCAAAGCCACTTTGACACCGCCGTTGTTGCGCTGCATAAACATTTAGTTGAGTCTGATAATGCATCAGCTGGAGTTCTGCTTGATAGCCCAGCGTCAGTATAAAACGACAAAACTAAAAACCAGTCAGGATCATTTTTGGGCTTACGGCGTCAATATCGTAAAACCTAATCATAATCTGGTTGACAGTATCAAAGCCGAGGGGTTTACCCCTCAGTGCTTTGGCTCAAAAGTCTGGCAATCTAATTTTTTATTAATGGATTTGCTATCAAAGCTTTCACTTAAAAGTTCTCTGAATGTACTTGAAATCGGCGCTGGCTGGGGTGCATTAAGTGTCTTTTTAAGTAAACACTTTGACGCTGATGTGGTTGCTAGTGACCTTGATCAGAACGTTAGGCCTTATCAACAAATGCTGGCTGACAGAAACCATACTCAAGTGGGCAGCCAAACCATCCGCATTAATGAAATTACCGAACACACACTTAACCATTTAGATCTGATTGTTGCATCAGATATTTGCTACGACCTGGAAACCAAAAACGAACTATTAGAACTGGTTGAGCATGTTGCCTGTCGAAGCGATGTGGTCATGTTATTAGCTGATGTTGGCCGTAAAGCTTTTGTCCGGCTGAGCGAAGACAGTGACAATTTAATTGATGTTGAAGTGAATGCTTATTCAATTGAACAGCCAATGGCACTGGATGGATATATATTAAGTGTAAACAATATACAGGAGTTGTTATGTTAATCAGCTTTATTATTTTTATGAGCTGTTTTGCGCTTATTGGTTTGAGTGCGGCTAAGTTTGCCCGGAAAAGTAAAGATGATTATTACCTGGCAGGGCGCAGTGTTTCAGCCTGGCTAACTGGTTTATCTGCGGTAGCAACAAACAACAGTGGTTATATGTTTATCGGCGTCATTGGATATACTTATCACTCCGGTTTTGCTGCTATCTGGCTTATGTTAGGCTGGATTGTCGGTGATATTATCGCATCATTTTATATTCATCCACATGTGCAAAAACAAGCGTCTAAACACAATGCGGTATCCGTTATGTCACTGGTTAGCTTATGGCAGGATAAAGCTCATCCGGTGTTGAGACGCCTTCTGGCTTGGTCTGCATTGATTTTAATGATGTCGTATGCTGCAGCGCAGTTTTTAGCCGGAAGTAAAGCTTTACATGTTTTATTGGACTGGCCTATCTGGATGGGGGTGGTCATGGTTGCTGTACTGGTTGCAGCTTACTGTTTCTCCGGGGGGATCCGGGCTTCTATCTGGACTGATGCAGCGCAATCTTTTGTGATGGTTGGCGCCATGTCGATATTGTTGTTTACCGCTATCCAACACCAGGGGGGGGTAAACTCAGTATGGCAACAGCTTCAGGCCGTCCCGAATTTTATGAATATGCAGCCGGAGGGGCTGTTTTTGCCGGGGTGGTCCGGTGTATTGGCTTTCACATTCGGCTGGCTGGTAGCTGGGTTTTCCGTGGTTGGTCAGCCGCATGTAATGGTAAGATTCATCGCATTAGGTGGCGAGCAAAAAATGTCAACCGTGCGGGTTTGGTATTATGTCTGGTTTACTGTTTTTTATTTAATGGCAACCGGTGTCGGTATGCTAAGTCGCTTGATTTTAGATAACACAGCTACATTTGATGCTGAATTGGCACTGCCGCTAATTTCGGTCGAATTATTGCCGGACTGGTTAGTCGGTTTAATTTTAGCGGGTATTTTTGCAGCGACTCTATCTACCGCCGATTCGCTTATCTTAAGTTGCTCTGCTGCTTTCACTCAGGATGCATTTAAAGAGAAAATTTTAAACACTAAACTGATTAAATCCGCCACTTTAGTGATAACCTTGATCACATTGTTAATTGCACTCTATGCTAAACAAAGTGTATTTAGTCTGGTTGTATTTTCATGGTCTGCTTTGGGCTGTGCTATTGCACCTTTATTAATCGGCTTTATACGTGGCTGGAGAATCAGCCAGACTGGCGCTATTTTTGTTGTTATTATCAGTGTGGGCAGTAGTATCCTTTGGCGCTATTTGGGTCTGCATAATGACCTTTACGAAGGGGTTGTCGGTATATTGCTGGGGTTAATTTGTTTTGCCTTGCTCAATCAATTCTCTAAACGTGAGCAAGCTCAGCAAGTATAAAATTAGGATAGATTGATGAAATTCATATTACCATTTTTGTATGGGGTATTTTTTTTCAGTTGTGGTGTGATTGCTGAGCCACAGACGCAGGATAAACCCGCGTCGGATTCAAACATGCAGCAAGCTGAGCAAAAAGTGGAAACACTGAAAGAGCCTTTATATACGCCTTTTATTGAACGCTATGTGTTGGATGAAATTAAAAGTTTACGTCAGGACCAGCTTTTGATGCGTTCTGAGATGATAGACAAAATAGCCAATACCAAATTAGAATCATCTGACAGAGCTTTACGCTATACGGCTGATACTGTTAATAACGTCTTTTTCATTATCACCGCAGCGGCTTCCGTATTGGTCTTAATGGGTTGGCGCTCGCTACGTGATATTCAAACCCAGATTGAAGATCATGTCAGCCAGAAGGTCGCTAAAGTCAGTCAGGAATATGAGCATCGTTTAAAAGACGTGGAAGAAAAACTTAAGCGACGTTCTGAGCAAATCATTCTCGCTCAGGAAGAAATATCTCTATCTAATCAGCTACATGCACTTTGGATGCGAGCCGGGCTTGAAACCAATCCTCAGCAGAAAGTTAAGATTTACGATGAAATTCTTGAACTCAATAGCGAAGATGTTGAAGCGATAACTTATAAAGCCGATGCAGTCATTGAATTAGGTGAATGTGAATGGGCACTGAGTTTATCCAGTAAAGCGATAGAGCTTGATGTTAATTATGCGTTGGCATACTGGCAACGCGCCTGTGCTGAAGCTGCGCTAGGGCAGGCTGAAGCCGCTATGCTTGATATTCAAATCGCATTGGAAAAGTCACCATCGTTAATGACTGAACTGCCGGTTGAAACCATGTTTGAAAGCCTGTATGAATTGGAAGAGTTTCAAAATCTACTCGACAAGGTTGCGAGCGCTTAAAACTGAGTCTAGTCTTAAAGACCGGATTCAATTTAATAGAGCTTGGTGGTAAAAAATATGGAGCAGATGTGGCAAAGAAGCTTAAAAATCGCCTGTGCAGTTATGCTGATTGTGCTGGTTTTCCAGCTATTATTTATAGAAGCAAACAAAGTTGACTGGCTTGCAATTCCGTTTTCAGGATTATTATATTTGGCGATCATTTATCTAGTCAGTCAGTTTAAAAAATCAGAAACTCATATATCCTCAGATTTAGATTGATGGTGTCACTTGAGGTTATTTAAATCTATTTAATGATGCCTGTCTGTTCAATAAAAGGCCCTAATTTGATTAGGGCCTTTTTTATCTATTGTTTATTTTCAGGCGCATTTAATAAATGTAAAACATCTACTTCGGTAAAAACATAGTTTGTCAGGCAGTATTCACATTTTATTTCTATCTTGCCTTGCTCATCTAGAATACTCTGAAGTTCAGTCGGCTCAATGGTTGTTAATGCCTTTAAGCTGCGCTCTTTTGAACAGCCACAGTTAAACTTGACTTGCACAGGCTCAAACAACTTTACCGTTTCCTGATGGTATAAACGATAAAGCGCATCTTGAGCATCCAAAGTAAAAAGCTCATCTGCACTGATAGTTGCGGTTAACTGGGCTAAATGATCTAAATCATCAGCCAACTGCTCTTTACTCACCGTATTTTCTGAGTTACCCGGTAAGGTTTGCAGCATAATGCCGGCTGCCTGCTGTTTATCATGGTCGGCAAACAACCAGATATGCGTATCTAACTGCTCAGATTGTCTGAAGTAGTTTTCAAGACAGCCTGCAATGGTTTCTTTTTCCAGCGCCACTATTCCCTGATAACGCTCACCTTGAGTCGGTGTAATGGTTATTACCATAAAGCCTTTATCACCAAATAAATCACTTAACCGGCTTGATTCAGGCGCATGCTGCCATCGAGCTACACCTCTTAGTTGTTGATCATGGCTGCCATTTATTGAAACATAGGAAACTGGGCCATTGCCTTGAATTTGAACTGCAATATCACCTTCAAACTTTAAGGTCGCTGTTAACAAGCTGGTTGCAGCAAATAACTCACCAATGATGTTGGCAATGTGTGCCGGATAATCATGATTGTCCAGCATAGCTTTATAACTTTGGTGTAATTGAACTAACTCACCTCTGACATGAGTATTTTCAAAGACATAACGATTAAGTTGATCACTTGTATTTATCATGAATGGTTCTTCTGTTTCACTTGGATTAATTGACGTCGCTGCTTTTTATCCGGTTTACTGTCCGGATGCGGATTCAGCGAGTGTTGTAACTTTCTAAGCTCTGCTTCTTTTGTCCGTTTATTTAAACTCTCCTGAGTCTCTGAATAAAGCAGTTGAGCTTCAGGTGCGCCTCTGCGTTGATCGGATAACTTGAGTACCTGAACTTCTTTAGCATCATGGCCTTGAGTAATGGTTAACAAAGCATCCAGCTCAACATTTCTGCTGGGTTTGCACCTTTGGCCATTGTATTTCACTTTGCCATTTTCAATCATAGTTCGAGCAAGCGCTCGTGTTTTAAAAAAACGAGCCGCCCACAACCATTTATCTAAACGAATATTTGCGCTTGCTTCGGTTGAACTTTTTTTTGTCATGCTACCCAAATCAATATTACAAAATAAAAAACGCCTGAACGGCAATAAAAATAGAGTAAATAAGTGGTATTGTATAATATCTGAATACGATATACTAAAGATCCTTAATTACCCGTATTTAAATTAAAATAATGCTATTAAATACAAATGGATAGGTGAATGTTCGGGTGTTTTATGGAATAAAATATTACTAATTGCTGTTGCAATATTATAAAAAACGTAACATTCTGTTGCGATAATATAAAACTTTGACCAAAGCGGTTAAAAAATACACTAACAAGTTATTCATTTTATTGGTTACTATTTTGCAAGAGAATCTTCTTCAAGGTTTGGGTAAGCTTAAAAAGCTACCTCAGGAAAAGTTAAGTGCGGTTATTCAACTGGCTCTGTTTATCTATATTGCCTGGCTGTTGGCGCAAATAACCTGGCAATTTTTTCCTAAACCTCAACTTAATTTATTAGAAAGTAATACGTCAAACACAGTGAATCGTTCTGCTGTGGTTGCAGATACCAGCAAAATTACTCGACTCAATTTATTTGGTGATTATGATGCAGAGCCAGTCATTGTTGAAACCAAAGTAGAGGAAGCACCAGAAACAACGCTCAACCTTAAATTGACAGGTGTGGTCCCGAGCAGTGATAAAATGCTGGCCGCAGCCATAATAGAAAAAAGCGGTTCACAAGATGTTTATGGCATTGATGAAAAAATTGATGGTACACGTGCTGTTATCAAAGAAATTTATGCTGACCGAATTATTCTGGAACAATCCGGGCGTCGGGAAACGTTAATGCTTGAAGGTCAGGATTATAATGCAATAGTCGCAACAACGCCTGCCAGTCAGCCTGAAGAGGTGGAACCAGACTCTTCAGAGACAGCTGAGTTGACCGAAGATGGCAAAAAAGCGCTTGAAGAGATTAGACAAGAAGCATTTTCTGACCCAGGTAAGATTATTGATTATTTAAAAGTTTCACCGGTTAAACGTGATGGGGAATTGGTCGGTTATCGTTTATATCCGGGTAAAGACCCTAAATTATTTGCATCAGTTGGATTAGAAGCCGGCGATATTGCAACTCAAATCAATGGTTATGATTTAACCAACTTATCGCAAGCCATGCAGGCTATGACAGAATTAAAAGAGGCTCAGGAAGCTTCTTTAATTGTTGAGCGCAATGGTTCAGTTAAACAAATTTTTATTTCGCTTTATTAAAATGAAAAATATTAAAAATACGGAGCACCAGGGCATGAGCACTAACAAGCGCCCCGCAATAGTTAAGCAGTTTTCTGCATTGGCATTATCAGCATTGATGACTTTTTCAGTGCCGAGCGCTTTTGCAGCAGAATATTCTCCAAATTTTAAAGGCACAGATATTGGTGAATTTATCAATATCGTTGGGAAAAACCTGAAAAAAACCATCATTGTTGACCCGAATGTGCGAGGCAAAATTAATGTCCGTAGTTATGATTTGTTGACTGAAGACCAGTACTACCAATTCTTCTTAAATGTACTGGAAGTTTATGATTACGCTGTTGTTGAAATGTCGAACGGCGTTTTAAAGGTCATTCGCGATAAAGATGCGAAAGTCTCCGCTATTCCGGTTGTTGAAGACCAGGAAAGAGGTGACGGCGACGAAATGGTTACTCGCGTCGTGCAGGTTTATAATGTTTCAGTAAAAGAATTATCACCGCTGTTGCGTCAGCTGAATGACCAAGCGGGTGGCGGTAACGTTGTGCATTATGATCCTTCAAACGTGATTATGCTGACCGGTCGTGCTGCTGTGGTAAACAGACTGGCTGAAATTATTCGTCGCGTTGACCAGGCAGGCGATCAGGATGTTGAAATTGTTAAACTAAAATATGCATCTGCAACTGAAATTGTCCGTATTATTGAAACCTTAAATAAAAACTCGGCAAAAGACAGAACGCCGGATCATCTGATCCCGAAAGTTGTTGCAGATGATAGAACAAATAGCGTGATTGTCAGTGGTGAAGGTAAAGCCCGTACCCGTACAATCAATATGATTCAGCGTTTAGACAATGAGCTTGAAAACAATGGTAATACCAAAGTTTTTTACCTTAAATATTCAAAAGCAGAAGATATTGTCAAAGTATTACAAGGCGTTGGTTCAAGTATTATTGAAGACAAAGCTGGTAACTCTAAATCAGCGGGTTCAAAAAGCAACCGGGATATTAGTATAGAAGCGCATCAGGAAAGCAATGCATTGGTTATTACCGCCGAACCTGATGTGATGCGATCTTTAGAGGAAGTGATTCGCCAGCTTGATATTCGACGAGCTCAAATTCAGGTTGAAGCAATTATTGTTGAAGTATTTGACAGTGACGGCTTTAACTTAGGGGTGCAGTGGATCAGTGAAGAAGGCGGTATGGTTCAGTTTACTAACTCTACACCTATTGGCGCTTTAGCTGTTGGGGCAGAGCAAGCTCGCAGTATCCCTGGCAAAAAAGGGACGTCTGTGACCCGAGTTAACGAAAATGGCCAGGAAGTAACTGAAACAACGGCTGATGAACCTGATACGCGTGGTGATTTTTCTACACTGGCGGCTCTATTAGGTGGTGTTAACGGTACTATGGTTGGTGTGGTTAAAGATGGCTGGGGCGCGGTATTACAGGCAGTTACGACAGCAACCAACTCAAATATTCTGGCAACCCCGAATATTACAACCCTGGATAATCAGGAAGCTTCTATTCTAGTTGGTCAGGAAGTGCCGACTATCACAGGTGCAACAGCATCAAACAATAATTCAAATCCTTTCCAGACAGTTGATCGTAAAGAAGTCGGTATAAAATTAAAAGTTACCCCTCAGGTCAATGAGGGTTCAGCGGTTCAACTTGAGATCGAACAGGAAGTCTCCAGTGTTGCAGGTACAACCGGGATTGATGTCAGCTTTAATAAACGGGAAATTAAAACCACAGTAATGGCGGAAGACGGTGCGACCATTGTTCTGGGCGGACTCATTGATGAAGATGTTCAGGAAAGTGTTTCTAAAGTCCCCTTGTTAGGCGATATTCCTATTATTGGCAATTTATTTAAGTCAACCAGCAATACGAAACGTAAACGTAACCTGATGGTCTTTATTCGTCCTACCATAGTCACCGACGAAGTGACGCAAAATACGGTCAGTCATAGAAAATATAATTATATCAGAGCGCAGCAGCTTGAACGTCGTGCAAATGGTAACTTCTTATCTTACAGTGATGATATTCCGACACTACCAAGCTGGGATAACCAGTTAGAATTACCACCTTCGTTTGAAGAATACCTGACGGAAAAAGGGGCACTAGATCAGTATCTCGAAGCAGATAAAAAGAACCGTCTGGAAGAAGCAGAGCAGTCTAAGGGTGAGTAATGACACAATTGACTGAAGAAACTCAAAGCGAAAATTTGCTGGCTGAAGCGGTTGAATCTATCGCGCCTGAAGGGGAAGAGATGGTCGCCATTGGCGAATCTCGGCTGCCTTTTAGTTTCGCCAATCGTCAGGGCATACTGCTCGAAAAAGATGAAGAAACTGAAGCCTGGCATGCCATCTGTCGTGAATCGGTTGCGCTGGATGCTCTATTTGAAGTGCGTCGCTTTTTAGGCAAAGAATTTACAGTTGAAAAAGTATCGGAAGATGCTTTTGAACTCAGAATGACAGCTGCTTATCAAAGGGATTCATCTGAAGCTCGCCAGTTAATGGAAGATATTGGTAATGAAGCGGATTTATTTTCATTAATTGATGAGTTGCCCGAGACTGAAGATTTATTAGAAAACGAAGATGATGCGCCTATTATCAAACTCATAAATGCCATGTTGAGTGAGGCAATTAAAGAAGGTGCATCGGATATCCATGTTGAAACGTTTGAAAAAGATCTCAAAATCCGTTTTCGTGTAGATGGTATATTGCGTGAAGTGCTCAAGCCGAACCGAAAACTGGCATCTGTTTTAATTTCGCGTATCAAAGTTATGGCTAAGCTGGATATCGCAGAAAAGCGTGTCCCGCAAGATGGCCGTATCTCGCTAAAAATTGCTGGCCGTGCAGTGGATGTGCGTGTGAGTACTATGCCATCGAGTCATGGTGAACGAGCGGTACTGCGTTTATTAGATAAAAATAATGCAAAACTGAATTTAGCCGATTTAGGTATGACGGCCGAAAACCGTAATATCTTTAACGAAATTATTCATAAACCGCATGGCATCATTCTGGTTACCGGTCCGACCGGCTCAGGTAAATCAACGACTTTGTATGCAGGTTTGACTGAACTGAACTCAACCGATCGAAATATTTTAACGGTTGAAGATCCGATTGAATATGCCTTAGAGGGGGTCGGCCAGACTCAGGTTAATACCAAAGTGGATATGACATTTGCGCGAGGTTTACGGGCAATTTTACGTCAGGATCCCGATGTGGTGATGGTAGGTGAAATCCGGGATTTAGAAACGGCGCATATTGCCGTTCAGGCCAGTTTAACCGGTCACTTGGTAATGTCTACATTGCATACTAATACCGCGGCCGGCGCAATTACCCGGTTAGAAGACATGGGCGTTGAGCCCTTTTTATTATCTTCGAGTTTATTAGGGGTATTGGCGCAGCGATTAGTCCGTACTTTATGTCCAAGCTGTAAAGAATCACATTTGCCGGATGCCCGCGAGCGAGAAGTTCTGGGCGTGGACGATTCTAATCAAAAGGTTATTTATCGTGCCGTTGGATGTGCTGAATGTAATATGACAGGCTACAAAGGCCGTTCGGGTATACATGAATTGCTTGTGGTGACTGATGAAGTGCGTGAAATGATTCACAACGGGCATGGTGAACAGGCGATTGAAAAGTTAGTCCGTCAGACTACACCAAGTATTCGTCAGGATGGTTGTGACAAAGTGCTGGCTGGTATTACCTCGCTCGAAGAAGTTGTGCGCGTAACGCGAGAGGATTAACCTGAAATGGCAGCATTTGCATATAAAGCGTTAGATGCAAAAGGACGCAACAAAAAAGGCATCATAGAAGCCGATACTGCTAAAGCCGCACGTAGTTTATTACGTGATAAAGGTTTAATTCCGGTAGATGTACAGACAGCTGCGCAGCAGGAAAAAAGCAATGTGGGTAAAACCCAGTCGTTTTTCTCCTTTGAACGTAAAATTTCAGCCTCAGATCTGGCTTTAATCACGCGCCAACTTTCTACGCTGTCAGCATCAGGCTTGCCAATTGAAGAGTCACTTTTAGCGGTCGCTCAGCAATGTGATGTGCCCAGAATCGAGCGTATGATAATGGCTGTGCGCTCCAAAGTAACTGAAGGCTATACGCTAGCTGACAGCATGGCCGAATATCCGCATATTTTTGATAATCTATTTTGTTCTATGGTTGCTGCGGGTGAAAAATCAGGCCATCTGGACACAGTGCTTGAACGTTTGGCTGATTATACTGAGCAGCGTCAGATCACTAAATCTAAAATCCAGCAAGCTTCAATTTATCCGGTCATGCTAATGGTGGTCGCATTTTCTGTTGTCTATTTTTTATTAACGTCAGTGGTGCCGAAAATTGTTGCCCAGTTTGATAGATTAGGCGGTGAATTACCGGGGACTACACAGTTTATGATAGCCGTCAGTGATTTTTTAACAGCGTACGGTCCCGCGCTTATTTTACTTGTGCTTGGCTCGGGGGTGGTTTTTCAGCGTTTAATGAAGCAAGAAAAGCCCAGATATAAGTTTCATCAAATATTATTGGATCTTCCGTTGGCCGGTAAAGTTTCAAAAGGGTTAAATACCGCGCGTTTTGCACGTACACTGAGCATTCTCACAGCCAGTGCCGTGCCTTTGCTAGAAAGCATGAAAATAGCGGGTGATGTACTGAGCAATGATTATATAAAAGAAGCGATTCAGGAAGCCCGGCTGCGTGTGCGAGAAGGCACCAGCTTACGCGCATCGCTTGAACAAACTAAATTATTCCCACCTATGATGCTGCACATGATTGCCAGTGGGGAAAAAAGTGGTGAGCTTGAAAGTATGCTGGCCCGGGCTGCAGACAATCAGGACAGAGAGTTTGAAGGCATGGTCAATATTACATTGAGTATTATTGGTCCGGCGATGGTCTTATCTATGGCAGGCATCGTATTTTTTATCGTTATTTCAATTTTACAGCCAATTATGGCGCTTAATTCAATGGTAGGTTAACAATGAAAATGAACCGTAAACAACAGGGTTTTACGATCCTAGAAATCATGGTCGTACTGGTTATTATTGGTATTTTGGCTGGCATGATTGCGCCAAACTTTATTGGTGAAAGTGATAAAGCCCGCATTAAAAAGGCGGCAACCGATATTGTGACATTAGAGCAGGCAATGGACATGTATAAGTTGAATAACCATGTTTACCCAACAACAGAGCAAGGTTTAGATGCTTTGGTTAATGAGCCTAGTATTGACCCTTCACCAAAAAACTATCCGGAAGGTGGTTACATCAAACGATTACCGAAAGATCCATGGGACAACGATTATCAATTGTTAAGCCCGGGTGAAAACGGCAAAATTGATATCTTTTCATTAGGACCGGACGGCCAGGCTGATACTGAAGATGACATTGGCAACTGGAATGTCGACGAATATCTGCAATAACTCATTCTGATTGTCTGTTATGCGAAATCAATTATCTAAGTTAAGCCGCCAGCGCGGCTTTACTTTATTAGAAGTCATGCTGGTTATGGTACTAATGGCGGTTGTACTTAGCAGTGTGAATCTATCTTTTGATATTCGCAGTGACAGAAATAAGGTAGAAGATGAAGCTAAGCGACTTCAGGCGGTTGTCCAGCTTGCATCGGATTATGCGTTGCTGAATAACTTGCAACTTGGATTATGGGTAGAAGAAAAAAGCTATCAGTTTTTAGGCTTTGACGGTGAAGTCTGGACAACGATAGACGAAGATAAAATTCTCAAAAAATATGAACTGGAAGATAACTTTAAGCTGAAGTTAACGCTGGGTGATATTCCCTGGTTGGATAATGTTGATGCAGAAGATGGTTTGTTTAGTCTGGTCGGGCAGGATGACGAAGATGATGAGGACGAGCAGAAAAAATTAGTTCCACAGGTTTATTTGTTTTCCAGCGGTGAAATTACGCCGTTTAGTGTGCAGTTTATATATCAGCGACCTTTTTCCGGCGAAGACGACATTGTATTTGAAGTTTCAGGTGAAACTGAATTGCCACTAAAAATAGAAGATTTGGCAGAGGACTGATGATGACAGGGTCAAAACGACAAATCAAAGGGTTCACCATATTAGAAGTCATCGTTGCTTTGGCCATATTGGCAACAGCCGGAGTGGCAGTTGTGCAATCCAGTTCGGTACATATTAATAATCAGGATAAATTACAACAACTCATGTTAGCTAACTGGGTTGCGAATAATCAATTGAATACATTGCTTATCGAAAAAAAGTGGCCAGTACAGAAAAATAAAAAAGGTGATATGGAGATGGCTGGCGCTACTTGGTATTGGCAACAAAAGGTAGCAAAAACCAGCTTTGGTGAGGAGTTAGTGGCGGTCACTGTTAGCGTCTATCAGGATAGAGATTACCAGGAGTACGTCACCGAATTAACCAGTTATATAGGTAAACCCTGATGCGAATTCATTCCACTCGACAAGGTTTTACGCTCATTGAAATGCTACTCGCAATCAGCATTTTTGCGCTATTGGGTATTGCCGGGACCAATATTTTATCCAGTACAGTGACCAGTAATGATGTTTCACTGGCGCATGGCGAAAAAATGGCTCAGTTACAGCGTGCTATTTTAACGATTGAAAGAGATTTGGCCCAACTCGCAGAGCGTAAAGTCAGAGTTGAAGGAGAAGCGCAAGGTAATAATTTATTATCTCATGGAGAGCTTATTTTAGACAGTGATTCAGAAGTGTTGGCATTCCGTCGTTTAGGTTGGGTTAACCCAATGAATATTTTGCCGCGCAGTGAAGTGCAATCTGTCGCTTATCGTGTTTTTGACGGTAATTTAGAGCGAATGCATTACGACTTTCCCGATCCTATGAAAGGGGAAGAACCCAAAATCAGAACCCTATTATCAGATGTTGAACACATTCATTTTGAATTTTTTAATGCGCAAAAAAAGTCCTGGCAGGATAAGTGGGAGCAGTCTGCATTGCCAACCGGGATTAAGATTCAAATTACCAGTAAAGCCTTTGGCGAAATTACCCGTATTTTTTCAATTGCCAGTTCTGCAACCTTAGCGACAACTCAAACCGGTGATTTAACATAATGGCTGGTTTAAAACGTCAACAGGGCGTGGCTTTGGTAACTGTGCTATTGATAGTGGCGCTGGTGACTATCATTGCCGCTGAAATGTCGGTTCGGTTGCAAATGCAAATTAAAAGGTTGGATAACCTGAATTCCAACCAGCAAGCTTATTGGTATGCCGTTAGCGCCGAAGAATTAGCAAAACTGGTTTTGGTTGAGTCCGGTCAGGATAATAATGGCATTTTGAATTTGTCCCAGCCCTGGGCGGTAGAGGACATGGTTTTTCCGGTCGAAGGCGGGCAAATTTCAGGTAATATTTATGATTTGCAGGCCTGCTTTAATATCAACGCGGTTGTTGAACAGTCTGACGGCCAAGGTGAAGCACAATCGGATGATTCAGCTTCAGATGAGCGTACCGAAGACTCGAAAAAGGTATTGCATGTGACCACAACAGAGCAATTTAAGCGCCTGTTAGTACTGGCCGGAATCGATGATTATGATGCTGAGCAAATCAGAGACGCAGTCGCAGACTGGTTAGACAAAGACAGTATTACCCGAAGTTACGGCGCCGAAGATTATATTTATGAAGCCAAAAGAATGCCTTATCTTGCAGCCAATGGGTATTTTGTCGATAAATCTGAGCTTAAACTGGTTCAGGGACTGGATGATCCCGTGACCGGGCAGCAGGCTTTGGATAAAATATTACCTTATGTTTGTGTAATTCCAAACCATGACAAAATGGTTTTGAATGTCAATACGATTAAACCCGAACAGGCTCAGGTATTGGCGGCCATGTTTGATAATAAACTGACCGTTTCAGCTGCGAGCAGTATTATTGAAGCGCGTCCGGATGATGGTTTTGATGATATAGATGAATTTTGGGACCTGTCGGAAATAAAAGCCGTCGGTCATGTAAGCAAAGCATTAAAAGAGCAATTTAGTGTGAAGAGTGAATATTTCCAGCTCAAGAGTAAAACTGAATATAATCAAAGCTGGATAAATTTAAACTCAATTATTGCGCTGGATAAACAGGGGAAATATGTCGTTATTTCCCGAGAAATTGGAGTGTAATTGTGTCTGAACAATTATTTATTCGTTTGCCGAGTCAGGCTGAACAGCGTGTTCACTGGCTGGTCTGGTCATCGACAGAAGACGAAGTGATCGCCTCCGGTGAGCTGAACAATGTTGAGCAAATGGCAACATTAAGCGAGCGCGCAAGTGGTCGTCAGGCAACGGTTTTTGTACCAAGTTGCGATATATTATTTAAGCAGGTCGAAACACCGGCTAAAGTGAGCCGTCAGTTTATTCAGGCTTTGCCTTATATGCTGGAAGAAGAGCTGGCAACCGATGTTGATGAATTATTTTTTGCACAGGGTAAAAAATTTCAGGATGGTGAACTGCATAAATTAGAAGTTGCGGTCGTCAATAAACAGAAAATGCAAACCTGGTTAGACTGGCTAGCGGATGCCGGTATTAAGTGCCATAAAATGTTGCCTGATGCGTTTGCGTTGCCAAATGATGAGCAGGTAAACCTGATTCAACTGGGGCAGGACTGGTTGGTTCGATTTTCAGATTTTGGTGCCACGACTTGCTCTACAGAGCATTTAGCATTCTGGCTTGAGCAAATCCAGGCAAAACAGGAAAATAAAGCTATTTGCCAATACTCTCCGTTACCGGAAGGTATTGCTGCACAGTTTGAACAGGTGAGTGAGTCAGATTATATACTGCCGCTTGAACTGCTTGCTAAACAAAGTCAGCAGTCCAGTTTTAATTTGCGTCAAGGTCAGTATCAATTTAGAAAAGATACCAGTAAGTATTTTAAAGTATGGCGCAATGCTGCCATTGTAGCGGGCATTGCTGTGCTGGCTAGTCTGGCAGATAAATCTATTAAAATTTATCAGTATGAACAACAAGCTGAAGTGCTAGATCAGCAAATCAGATTAACTTATGCGAGTGTTTTTCCAAATGGTAAAAACTTGTCTTCAGCTATTATTCAAAAAGAGCTTAAACGCAAACTGGATGGTATTGGTGGAGGCACAGGGCAAGCTTCATTTTTAAGTTTGGTTGAAGCATCTGCCAGCGCATTTCAGGCAGTTCCTGATTTAAAACCTGAAAGTCTCAGATTTGATGTGAAACGAGGGGAAATCAGGTTAAATGCCAGTGCTAAAAACTTCCAGAGTTTTGAAAAATTTAAATCAACTGCCGAGGAAAATGCTTTAACTATAGAGCAAGGATCTCTGAATAACCAAGGTACTCAGGTGGTTGGTGCAATTAGCATCCGGGGTGCATCATGAAGCAGTGGTTTGAAAATTTATCCGATCGTGAAAAGCAGCTTGTTATTGGCGCAGGCATTGTATTTGCCATTGGTTTGTTTTTTCAGTTGATTTGGGGCCCGGTAAATAGCCGTTTAGATAAAGCGGAACTGGCCGCGAAAAATAAGCAAACCACTCTGGAGTGGGTAAATGAAAAATTAACTGAATATAAGCAAGCCAAAGGCAATCAGAAAAATGTTGCATCAGGCTCATTGAGTCAGATAGTCAATAGTGCTGCGCGCCGCGCCAATATTTCCTTGGCACGCATGCAACCGCAAGGTGATACCTTACAGGTTCAGATTGAAGAAATTGAATTTAATGCATTGATTCGATGGTTAGCTGAATTAACTCAAAATCAGGGGTTAACAATAGAAGCAATCGATATCAGTGAAGCAGATAAAACAGGTGCCGTCAGAGTCAGGCGCTTGCAGGTGAGTAAATAATGAAGCAGTGGATTAATCGTATTACTTGGGCATTATTATTTTATTTCATTTTTTTAATTGTTACTTTACCGGCTTATTTGTTGGTTTCCCGTATTCCACTTGATAAAAGTATTGAACTGGGGAATGTAACTGGCACGGTTTGGTCGGGTTCAGTTGATGCCATCAGAATTGATCAAACCATTATTAAGGATGTTAGCTGGACTGTAGATTTTACCCAGTTAATTGCCGCAAAAATTGCGGTCGATCTTGAGTTTGGTAATCCCAGAAAAATTTTAGAACCGCAAGGTAAAGCTCAGCTTCAATACGGATTAAATGGCCCTTCGGTCCGTGATTTACGGGTTAAACTTCCGGCTGATCTAATTGTTCAGCAAGTCGATATGCCATTTAAAGCTGAAGCTTCAGGTCTGGTCGAAGCTAATATTGCTGAAGCTAGGTTAGGGCAACCGGTTTGTCATACGCTTGACGGACAAGTTAACTGGAAGTTGGCTGCGGTTACTTATATGGATACTAATTATACTTATGGTGATGTCAAAGCCAGCTTGAGCTGCGATGAAAATGGCGCGCTTGTCAGTAAAATTACTGGTAATCCTGAGTTACTGACCCTGGATATAGATGCAAAATTAACGACCTATCAAAATTATTCGATTGAAGGTTTTATTTCACCGGGTAGCAATGCCAGCAAACAAATGCGAAGTGCGCTTAGCTTTTTAGGTAATACCGACAATCAGGGGCGTTATTACATTAAGTTTACGCAATAGCGAGTATTTGAAGTACAAACAAGATAATAAAAACCGGCATAGAGCCGGTTAAAAAGCGAGTTGACTTATTGTGCTCGCTTTTTTATCTGAATTTGTTAAAGTTCACCCATTGAGGACGACCTCAGCTTAGTTTATTGATTATCGAATAAACTAAGTCCCCCGTTCGGGACGACCCGTTAAATTAGTTATTTAATGAGGTTGTTATGAGTTGGATTATTGTCAGTTTAGCCGGAATATTTGAAATTGTATGGGCATTGGGCCTTAAATACAGTGATGGTTTCAGCAAATTCTGGCCAAGTCTTATTACCCTGATATCACTTGTTTTAAGTTTGTCTTTATTGTCTTTTGCAATGCGAACCCTTCCTTTTACAACCGCCTACGGTGTTTGGGTTGGCATTGGTACCATAGGGACTATTGTGGCTGGCATTATTTTATTTTCTGAACCTGTCGATCCGGTTAAAGTGATGAGTCTATTGTTGATTTTAATCGGCGTGGTTGGATTAAAGCTAAGCCATTAAATGACTTAGCTTGCTATCTCTGTTTGACCGTTAAGCTTAAATATCATCACACTGGTAATGGCTTTGCGGCCATTGCCAGTTTGACATTGTCTGGCAATCTGTTCCCGTTTTATGCGCATGAGCCAGATGCTGCTCAATTGCGTTTTCCATTTCAGTGAGTAAGGTTTGAGCTTTATCAGACACTGAATCTAGCCGGTTAATGACATCAATAACCAGATTAAAGCGATCAATTTTATTTAATATTGCCAGTTCCAGCGGAGTATTGATATTGCCTTTTTCATTATAACCATGCACATGCAAACGCTCACTGGAGCAATGTTTATAGGCCAGTTTATGAATCAGCCAGGGGTAGCCATGAAAATTAAACACTATGGGTTTGTTTGAGGTGAAGATATCTTTAAAAGCCTGTTTGGTCAATCCATGCGGATGTTCGTCTTCTGTTTGCAGACGGTATAAGTCCACAACATTAATAAAGCGCAGCTTTAACTCAGGTAAATGGTCTTTTAAAATGGCGGCCGCAGCAAGCGCTTCCATGGTCGGTATGTCGCCACAGCAGGCGAGTACAATATCTACGTCCTGTGTTTGACTGTTACTTGCATTTTCATGACTGGCCCAAGACCAGATATCCAGCCCTTTTTTACAATGCTCATTGGCTTCTTCCATTGTCAGATACTGCAAATGTTTTTGTTTATCGGAAATAATCAGATTGATGTAATTCACACTATTTAAACAGTGCTCTGCAACTGATAATAAACAGTTTGCGTCCGGTGGAAAATAGATCCGGCTGACATCTGCGCTTTTATTCGTGACTATGTCAATAAAGCCAGGATCCTGATGTGAAAAGCCATTGTGGTCCTGACGCCAGACAACAGAAGATAATAAAATGTTGAGTGATGAAATTTGAGCCCGCCATTCTACTTTGTGTTTGCAGATATCCAGCCATTTTGCATGTTGATTTATCATAGAATCAATAACATGGGCAAAGGCCTCATAGGTATGCAATAAGCCGTGACGACCGGTTAACAGATAGCCTTCCAGCCAACCTTCGAGTGTATGTTCACTGAGCATTTCCATCACTCGACCGTCGGCTGCTAACATGGCGCCATCCTGATCTTCAACTTTAAAATTGGCAAGCCAGGTTTTGTGTGTTGTCTGATAGACAGCATCCAGCTTGTTAGACGCGGTTTCATCTGGACCAAATAATCTGAAATTATCCGGATTGTCGATAAAAATCTGATTTAAATATTGACCTAAAATAGACGTATTGGAAATCTGAAGCTGACCTTTTTCTTCCAACTGAACTGCAAATTCACTGGTGTTTTTCAATTTAAGCGGCTGACGCAATAAACCGCCGTTGGCAACCGGATTTGCGCTCATTCTGCGTTCACCTTTAGGTGCCAGTGCTTTGAGCTCAGCTAACAGTTGTCCATTCGAAGTAAATAATTCATCCGCTTTGTAGCTTTTAAACCAGTCTTCCAGTAAAGCCAAATGATCCGGGTTTTCTTTGACTCCGGCCAGCGGTACCTGATGTGCTCGCCAGGTATTTTCTACCGGATGACCATCTACTTCCTTTAGTCCGGTCCAGCCTTTTGGGCTTTTTAGTATGATCATGGGCCAAGTCGCTAAGTTTGCTTGATTGGTTGTACGAGCTTTAGTTTGAATATCTTTAATCCGGGTGATGGATGATTCAATAGCTTGTGCCATTTTCTGATGCATGACCTTAGGATCTGAACCCTCCACTAAAATTGGCTCATATCCATAACCTCTGAATAATTGAAACAAGCTGTCATCATTAATACGAGCCAGTATGGTTGGATTCGCAATTTTATAGCCATTCAAATTTAAAATGGGTAGTACAGCCCCATCTCGAACCGGATTTAAAAACTTATTAGAATGCCATGCCGTCGCCAGCGGGCCGGTTTCAGCTTCACCGTCACCCACAACACAAACTACAATTAAATCCGGGTTATCGAAAGCTGCGCCATAGGCATGAGATAAACTATAACCCAGTTCACCGCCTTCATGAATGGAGCCCGGTGTTTCCGGCGTACAGTGGCTGCCGATAAATCCCGGAAATGAAAATTCTTTTAAAAATTTCTGTAAACCTGTTATGTCTTCAGATTTGTCCGGATACACTTCTGAATAAGTTCCTTCCAGATAAACCGGTCCTAAAACGCCCGGCGCACCATGACCTGGACCGGCAATAAAAATACAGTTTAAATCGTATTTGTTGATAGCCCGGTTCAGGTGCACATAACTAAAACTCAGTGCCGGTGATGCGCCCCAGTGGCCCAATAAACGGTTTTTGATATGCTCTTTTTTTAATGGTTCTTTTAATAACGGGTTATCTTGCAGGTAAATCATACCCGCTGCGAGATAATTGCAAGCTCGCCAATACTGGTCTGTTAGTTCAAGCTCCGCCTGACTTAGCGGTAAATAGTCAGATGATTGCATTTTGATATCCTTTTACTTTGCATTAAAAAAATCGACAGGTTTAGCCTGTCCTGTTTAGGGTAGAACAATACTCAGCGTATGCGGGCCGGTATATTATGCTTAGCTTATCGATTGCGAATGACCTTAATTTGATATCAATCAAATTATTCTAAATATCAATCGACTGGCGTGATAAATCTAAGCTAATTGGCAGACTTATTAAGCTGGGAGTTATGCAATTTGCTGAGTGCATACGTATGTATCTAAACTTATCTCTAAAAAAGGTTATTATAAAGTTATCAATATGTATTGCTGGCTTTGCTAAAAGCGGGTAATACGCGTTACAAATACAGTGAGAATTTCAATGAAACAACCTAAACTTTCATTTTGGCAGGTATGGAATGTTAGCTTTGGCTTTTTAGGCGTGCAGATAGGGTTTGCATTGCAAAATGCGAACGTCAGTCGTGTATTGTCTGATCTGGGCGCCGATCTGCATTCACTTTCCCTATTCTGGCTGGTTGCGCCTATTATGGGCCTGATTATTCAGCCTATTGTGGGTAGTGCATCTGACCGCACCTGGACTCGTTTTGGTCGTCGTAATCCCTATATTCTGGCCGGTGCAGTTGCTGCTGCAATCGGCATGTGCTTAATGCCCAATGCGCCCATTTTTGTTACCTTGATTGCGCCTATGTTATTTGGCGGTTTAATGCTGGCGTTAATGGATGGTGCTTTTAATTTAACCATGCAGCCATTCAGGGCGCTGGTTTCAGATATGGTACCGGCCGAACAACGCAATCAGGGTTATGCAGTACAGTCTTTGGTTATTAATATTGGTGCAGTGGTGGGATCAATTCTGCCATTTGTTTTAACCAATGTGATTGGCCTTGAAAATACTTCTAAAGCAGGTGAAGTCGCACCTTCAGTGATGTGGGCATTTTATTTAGGCGCAACTGCATTATTGGGTTCTGTGTTGTGGACCGTCATCCGCACCAAAGAGTATGCACCCAAAGAGTATGCTGAATATAAAGGTCTGGATTTTGAGTTAGAGCAAAAGCTTCAGGCAGAGCAAAAATCACTGGGTGAAAAGTTAGCTGGATTTTTTAAACTCTTTGCCAGTATGCCAAAAACAATGAAGCAGTTAGCCATTGTTCAGTTCTTTTCATGGTTTGCGCTCTATATTCTATGGGTTTATACCATGCCTGCCATTGCACAAAATGCCTGGGGCATTGATGCTAAATGGTTCGATTCTTCGTATCTGGCGAGCCTTGAACAAATTCCGGCTCATATCGCTCAGGCCAAAGGGGCTGCAGGCGACTGGGTCGGTATTTTATTTGCAGCCTATTCATTGTCTGCAGCTCTGTTTTCGATTGTATTGTCAAAAATCGCAGATAAATTTGGTCGTAAGTTAACCTACTCTTTATCATTATTAGCAGGTGGTCTGGGTTATATAAGCTTTATTTTATTTAACGATCCTCAAATTACTCATGTGAATTTATTCATTACTCAGGTAGATATTCCAGTTGGCGCGTTAGGCTTGCTGATTCCTATGATTGGAATCGGGATTGCGTGGGCGGCTATTTTAGCTATGCCGTATGCAATTTTAGCAGGCTCATTACCCGCTAATAAAACCGGTGTGTATATGGGGATTTTTAATTTTACGATTGCTGCGCCACAAATTGTCAGTGGTGCTGTCGCCGGTCAGATTTTATTACATGTGTTTGATAATCAAGCCATCTATATCATGATTTTGGCGGGTGCTGCTATGGTCATTGGCGCTCTATCTGTCTTTTTTGTGCAGGATAATGAACAAGCCGCTAAACCTGAACTGGCTGAAGAGTTAGAACATGAGCCACATCCACAACAATCTTAATTAACCCGCTTGGGGTAAAATAAACTATTAACAAAGCACCTATTTTCAGCTGGTGCTTTGTTATTTGCAGCCCTAAAAATCCAAAATCTAAAATCTAAAATCTAAAATCTAAAATCTAAAATCTAAAATCTAAAATCTAAAATCCAAAATCCAAAATCCAAAATCCAAAATCTAAAATCTAAAATCTAAAATCTAAAATCTAAAATCTAAAATCTAAAATCTAAAATCTAAGCCTGTGTTATAATCCCGGCTTTAGCATTCATTTTAAACGGTATTATATGCCAACTTCTATGCGTTTATTAAAAACGGCTATTCATCCTGATTGCAATCCGAAAAGTACTCAATTGTTTAAACGCCTCTCTACCCGGGCGATTGTTTTAAATGGTGAATCTATCCTGATGCTCTATACAGAGCGTTACCATGACTATTCACTACCTGGTGGCGGACTGGATGACGGAGAAGATATTCAAGCTGGTTTAATCCGCGAACTCAAAGAAGAAACTGGCGCGCAAAATATCAGAAATATCAAGGCATTCGGTTTATTTGAAGAGTACCGGCCTTGGCATAAAGGCGACTATGATGGCGTGCACATGCTTTCGTTTTGTTTTACCTGTGAAATTGATGATAATCTTGCCCAGCCTGAACTGGAAGATTATGAAATTAACAATGGCATGAAGCCAGTCTGGATTAATATATATGATGCCATTGAGCATAATCAACGGACTATCAGAAATAGCCAGAAAAAAGGACTATCGGTTGAGCGAGAGACTTTTTTATTAAAACTGATTGAAGCAGAGTTAATATCGGAAGATAGTAATGTATAAATATGGCCCATTAATTGTTTTTTCTGCGTAAGCGTCATAAAAATTTACAGGTCTAACCTGTTGTTTATTTAAGTGTTTGAAATTAAAGTTTAAAATTTATTGGTTTGAAAATTGCATTCAAAAATCATTACTCTTTATCTGCTTATTAATACTATAAGACTACTATTAAAATGAAAAATATACTTTCAAAGCGTGCATTGTTAATTTCTGCCTTGTTTCTGTCTCAGCCTGCTTTTGCTTCAGGGACGCTTGATACTTATAACTTGATCGTAAAAGATGATTTAACCAGTAGCCAACATATATATGAAAAGGTGATTGTTGGTGGCGACCTTCATATTGATGGTAATTTAGAGGTTGGTTCCCGGATAAATTCAGATCCTAAAGTTGATGCTGTCAGCGTGGTTGGCGATATTAATTCCGGACTTCTTAAAGCAATGCAAGGCCACAATATTGTTTATGGAGGCGTAAACAGCGCTAATGTGGAGTTAAATGGTTCTGGCGGCAGTATTCGTCAGGAAAATCAAGCTCAATTGGGGCAGGAGTTTGATGTACTGTACGATCAGGTTATGTCTGAGAGCCTGTATTATAAAAATTTAACGGCTAATAGCATATTTGACACTAGTGATACTAATAATATGAAACTAATATCAGGTGCTAGCGTTTCAGACCCCCTTCAAATTTATGATATTGCAGCAACTGATACTTTGTCGGTTCAAAACGCGAGTTTCGATTTTAGTAGCAAACCTACAACGCCGGTTGTCATCAATGTAAGCGGTACTGATATTATTATTAAATCCAAAGCCACCGGCAGCTTCGCTACACAGCAATTTGCGTCTATGGTGCTTTGGAACTTTTATGAAGCGGAATCAATCGAATTTTCACAAGATGGTTGGTATGGCTCTGTGCTCGCACCTTATGCAGATATAACTGCCGGAAATGCAGGTGCTATGAATGGTAGTATCGCAGCGCTATCATACGAAGGGAATATTGAAATTCATAACGCCTTGTACAATTATACACCGCCCACGCCGCCAACCGCTGTATCTGAACCGGGTAGTTTGATCGTATTTGCAACTGGCTTGTTAGCATTAATCAGGATCCAGCGGCGCAAACGTGTTTAACCTGATCATATCTGGCAACTAAAAAGGGCGGCTTTTGCCGTCTTTTTAGTCTAATATTCCTGAAGCTTGTTATTTCATTAAACTACCTGATTTATACCTATGTCTACTTGTTATCTAATACGCACTAAGTCTCGCTCCATTTTTAAATACGTATTCTTGTGTGTATTGTTTCTTCCGCTTTCGGTTTTGGCCAATGCTCAGCTAGCTTATGAAAATGCACTGACCGCATATCAAAAAAAAGCGTATGAAAAAGCCGTTATCCATTTAAAAAATGCACTTCAGGAAGAGCCGGATAATCTGCCTGCCAGACTGTTAATGGCAAAAACCTTAACTGCGCAAAACAAGTACTTAGAAGCGAAAAGTTTATTTGATGAAGTGATTAAACAAGGCGCAAGCTATAGTCTCTTTATCAATGATTGGGGCACATTACTATTGCAATTAAAGTTATATCAGCAAATTATTGACTTTGATGCTTTGGTGAAATTAACGCCAGAACAGCAGGTAGACTGGTTGATGGTTAAAGTGAGTGCCTGTCTCAAAATAAAAAATTATACGTGTGCGAAGCAAAGTTATCAGCTAATCGGGGAGCTTACAGATAATCAGAGTCAACAATTAAACGGCTTGGCTAATATTGCGATTGCGCAAGCGGATTTCCCTCAGGCTAAAGCCTATCTGGCAGAATCATTAAAGCACTCTCCAGAGTCAAGTGAAACCATTCACCTGCTTGGCATGTTAGAAAAGGAACAGGGCAGCCTAGAGCAGGCGCTTAATTATTTATTAAAAGCCTATCAAATTTCTCCGGAAAACCCTGCGATACTGCGTCATTTAGCTGATATTTATTTAGCGTTAGGTGATAAAGATCAAGCTCAGCTGACGGTTGGAAAGATTCTGCAACAGCAACCCAATGATCCTTTTGCGATTATTGTTAACAGCCAATTGACGGCTGGTTCGACACAGCATCTGAAACAGGTTAGTGAGGAAAAGTTAGCATTTTTGAGTGAAAAAGTATTTGCGTTGCCAAATGAGATGATAGATGCAGAGCCAACTTATCTGATGTTGAGAGGGATGATTTCATTTTTTGGCCAGAATTATGAGCAGGCACTACGCGATTTTAAAGTTTTGTATGAAAAAGATAATGCAGATAAGCAGGCCGTTATTTTATTAGCTAAGGCCTATTTTGCTTTGGGTCAAAACAGTGCAGCTGTTACGCTGTTGGAGATTCATCAAAAATCGCTGTTAGATACACCAGAAGTACTTTTGGTACTGGGTGAAAAATATCTGGCTCAAGCCAAAACCTTTAAAGCGCTTAATCTATTAGATGCTTTGAAACGTAAGCACCCTGAGTTATTAGGGGTTAAGCTGTTCGATATCAAAATAAAACTGGCGAGAGAACAATATCAGTCAGCGTTGACTGAGCTAGATGCGCTACTTGCACAAACGCCAGATTCAGAGCAACTCCTGCAAGTCCATAGCGTATTAAATTTGCAAGCAAAGCGCTATCCGACAGCGCTTAAGAGTATCAACCGATTGTTAAGTCAGAAGTCAAAGCAAGCTGAATGGCTGAACATTAAAGCCGGTATTTATATTCAGCAACATAAATGGGAAGAAGCAAAACAATTACTGAATACCGCTTTGGCTCAAAACCGAGAACTAATTGGCGCTAGATATAATTTAGCCACTATTTATCGTCAGCAAGGGGACTTAGTCGAAGCACGAAATATGCTCGAGTCAATTCTTGCGGCTGTACCTGACCATTCAGCTAGCTTATTACTGCTAGCCAATATCGAAACTCAACAGGGGAAGCTGGAATCTGCGTTAAACCGGTATCAGGCATTAACAGCTCAAGACAATGAAAATTTGGCTGCTATTGAGGGTAAACTTAATGTTTACATGGCTCAGAAAAACTTAAACCAGGCATTGTCTGAGCTTGAGTTATTAAACCGGTTATCACCGGATAATGGACACTACTTGCTGCAAAGAGCTTATGTTTATATTGCGCTCAATCAAATGGATAAAGCCAGAGTAGAAGCGATGCGAATTAATCTCCTAGCTCAAAAAAGACCATTTTTATTATTGGCCTTAAGCCAGCTTCAGTTAGAGTTGACAGATACCCGCGGAGCTGAAAAATCTTTGCGTCGTTTGTTAGTATTGCAACCAGACAGTTTAAAAGTTGCACTCAATTTATCTGAATTATTATTAAATACAGGTCAAACTGAAGCGGCTCAGGCGCAGCTTAACCAAGTTGAAAAACAATTTCCACAAAGCAGTGCTCTGGTTATGTTGCAGGGGCGCATTGCTGAGCAAGTCGGCAATATTGAGTCGGCCGGAGACTATTATAGCCGGGCTTTTAAATTAGATAACTTAAATGAAGTCGCGCTGGCTAAATTGTATCACCTAACGTTGAAAGGTTATGATCACCAAATTTTTCTCAATACGTTAACCACAATTGTTAACCAATTTCCTGAACGGTTTTTCCCCCGTAATTTATTAGCACAATTTTATTTTTACCAGCAAAACTATGTTGATGCTGCGAAGGAATATCATAGGCTGGCGAAAGTTGAAAACAACCCTAATCGTCCGGCTTTGTTTAACCGGTTAGCACAAATTTATCTGACAACGAGCCTGTTTGATTTAAATAAAGCTAAGGCTATGATAGAAAAAGCTTTTCAACTTGCGGGTGATGATGCTGACATTTTAACGACTTATGGCTGGATTATGAGCCAGCAGGGGGAGCTCAATCAAGCCTTAGGTTTGCTTAGAAAAGCTTATGTATTAACCCCTCAAAATCCGGCATTGCAATACTATTTGGCAGCAACTTTGGCTCAATCAGACAGGAAACAGCAAGCGATTCAGATGTTAACCGAATTAATCAAACAAGGGAAATCTTTTAACGAAGCAAATAAAGCGCACGCTTTACTCAACAAATTGACGAGCGCTTAATGAGCGCTCGTTTCGGTTGACCGCTGATATTAATAAACAGGATCGGGTACAAAAAAATCACCAAACCATTTTATTACTTTTTTCAAAACCGGTAATGCGCACCTAGCATAATTGCTGATGAGCGAATCGCTGTTTCATTTGCTTTATTCGTCGTTGACGGATATAAATCTTTTTCACCAAAATTGGAATACACATATTCCAGTCTGAATGTCATTTGAGAGTCGTTCATTAAATCAAAGCCAACACCCATCTGATAGCCATTTAAATCAGCTGTACTGATATCGGTTGGATCTGAATCCGGGTTGATTGCTATTTCAGAACTGACAGTTGAAAATCTTAAATTAAAATCTACGTTGTCTGCATAATGATGTTTAAGTATGACACCGACAGATTGATTTGAATCCAAACTTGCCTGATAGTCAATTCCGTTTGCAGTGTAATCTAATTCATGTTCTCTGGATAAAATTTCTGCTTCCAATGCGGCTGAAAAATAATTTGAAAACTTTACCTGATAGCCAAAATAACCGCCCGCAACCGTATCACTGACTCCTGCTGAATCAAATTGAACTGAATCCGTCTGTTTTGCCCGTAGCGTTTCAAGACCCCCTTTGGCACCCAGGTAAAAGAACCCCTCTGTGGCAAAGCTGGCTGGTGTCACGAGTAATGCAGATATAATTGATGCGCTAATGAGTGCTTTTTTAAGCATTTTATTTCCTTATACAAAATTAATTGAGTTAAAAACGCGGGCATCTTAACCTAAAAAATATAACTAAATCAATTGGTAAAGTATGAAGTGTTTTATCTTGGAGGTGTCATCACTGCCGCAGCCAAATAGGTTCCTGAGATTTAACAAAAATCAAACTTAGTACGCATCTTGAATCAATTTTTTGCGCTTTGATTGTTGTTCAGCGCAATGCATTATACCATTAGAAAAATTTACC
The DNA here is from genome assembly GCA_913056495.1 of uncultured Alteromonadaceae bacterium. Taxonomy (GTDB): domain Bacteria; phylum Pseudomonadota; class Gammaproteobacteria; order Enterobacterales; family Alteromonadaceae; genus Catenovulum. The sequence goes on from CAJXMO010000001.1 coordinate 79,076, forward strand.
AGTGATTGAATCGAGTTGTGTTACCAATAGAAGCCGTTCTGCCTCAAATTATTGATTGTTTGTCCAAACAAACCCGCTTAATCATTCAGGCACCACCGGGGGCGGGCAAGTCGACAGCACTGCCGCTGGCTTTACTAAAGCAACTTAATTTAACCGGTAAAATTCTGTTATTAGAACCCAGACGGGTCGCTGCAAAAAATATTGCAAATTATTTAGCCAGCCAGTTAGGAGAAAAAACGGGGCAAACAATAGGCCTTCGAATGCGGGGGCAGACGCAGGTTTCATCTTCTACCCGGTTAGAGGTGGTGACAGAAGGAGTGCTAACCCGAATATTGCAAAACGATCCTGAGCTTACCGACTATCAACTTGTTTTATTTGACGAATTTCATGAAAGATCGCTGAATGCCGACTTAGGATTTGTATTGACTGACCAGGTTCAGCAAGCATTACGGGATGATTTAAAGCTAATCATTATGTCTGCCACTCTGGATTTACCCATGCTCAAACGGATTTTGCCGGAAACGCCAATCATTGAAAGTGAGGGGCGCCAGTACCCGATTGATATGCATTATCGGCCACAGCAAATAGCCAGAGGCAGACAATCCGGACCGAATGCGTTTGAACAGCATCTGGTTCAGGTTATCCGGGAAGCTTTACATCACGAAGGCGATATACTTGTATTTCTGGCAGGTGTCAGTGAAATTAAAAAAGCAGAGCAGGCTTTGTTGAAAGCGAATTTGGGGTTGCTTGATATACAACCCTTGCATGGTCGTTTATCCTTATTTGAACAGCAAAAAGCCTTGCAGGCTAACCCGGATTCCGTTCGAAAAATTGTATTAACCACTAATATTGCAGAAACCAGCTTAACCATAGAAAACATTCGAATTGTAATTGATTCTGGCTTTCATAAAACCGTCAGGTTTGATCCCAAAAATGATTTTCAACAACTCATTACAGAGCGTATTTCGCAGGCATCTGCAACCCAGAGAGCTGGTCGTGCCGGGCGGGTAGCGCCGGGAATTTGTTTTAGACTCTGGTCAGAAGATGTTCAGGAGAGACTTAGAGCTCAATATCCGGCTGAAATTGAACAGGCTGACTTAACTCAGGTTTTATATGAAACACGACTTTGGGGTGAAACTGATATTTTTGCTTTAAATTGGCCGACGCCACCCAAAGTTGCTCAGCTTGGTATAGCCGAAGAAAAACTGAACCGCTGGCAACTTCTTAATGAAAACGGTCAACTAAATGCAAAAGCTCAGCAACTGACACGGCTTTCCCCTGATTTGAAAATGGGGCTGTTATTAAATCAAGCTCAGGATTTGCCAGTCGCACACTTATTCAGTGTTTATTATTTTGAAAATCAGGCGCGCAGTCACTGGGATTTGAGACAGGATTTATTAAAGCAGGTTCAGCAACAGAGCCTGGTATGTAAACAAGCTGAAAGAGCATTAACGCGTGCACTATCTGCTGAAGATGTTGATTTACAGTTTATTCATCTATTGGAAATCTTGGTCCATATTTGGCCAAAACGTCTGGCAAAACTGAAGCGTCATACTCAAAACAGTGCTGTGTACACTATGGCTTCTGGCAGTGCCGTTGAGCTAAAAAGTGATTATGGTTTAAATCCTCCGGCTTATTTGTGGGTCATGGATGCAGGTTTCAATGCGCAGCAGGCCAATGGTGTCGTTTACAGCGCAGCAGCTTTGACACCATCTGAATTTGAACAAATTGCCAAGCCCTATATCAAACAAAGCCGGGAGCTGGATATTCACCCTGGGTCGGGCGAATTGAAAGTAATTGCGCAAACGCAGGTTTTTAATCTGATACTGGAGAAATCTTCATATCAGAAGGCGCTGTCATCGCGTGAATTGCAGCAGGCCTGGTTAAATCAAATTAAAGGTCGTTATTCAAGGCTGATGAGTGAGCCGCAATTAACCCAGCTGCAGGTGCTGATTGCCCGGTGGCAACTTGCCAGCCAGTTTGATTCGGATTTTGAAGCGATTGAGTTAGAACAGCTGATAGCGAATGCAGAAAACTGGCTGTCGCTTTATTTATCCGACATTAAAAGTCTGAGTGGATTTCAGCAACTGGATCTGGCCAGACTTTGGCTAGAGCAGCAAGATTATCAGTTACAAAATAGGCTGGCTGAGTTGTGTCCAACCCGTTTTCAACTCGAAGATGGCAGAGAGTCCAAGATAGATTATCTGGCACATGCGGGGCCAACAATCAGAGGCTTTATGCAATCCTTTTATGGTTTAAACCAACATCCGAATATTGCAGATGGAAAACAAGCTCTGGTGGTCGAGTTGTTATCACCGGCCAGAAGAGCCATTCAAACAACTCAGGATTTGATAAATTTTTGGCAAGGTAGTTACCAGCTTGTGCAAAAAGAGATGAAAGCAAACTATCCAAAACATTATTGGCCAGATGATCCTGCAAATGCAGAAGCTGGCACAGCAACAAAAAAACAAAGGCAATACAATTAAGCTATGACAGCAAAAAACAAAACATCCAATCAGAAAACGAATAAACAGTCCAAGTCTAAAGGTACCAAAAAGCCCTGGTTCTGGCGCACGTTTTTTAAATTTTGTATCGTTTTTTTAATCTTATTTATTGCTACGGGTATTTATTTTAATGCGCTGATTTCAAAAAAGTTTGAAGGTGAAAAGTGGCAGTTGCCGATACTGGTTTATGGCGTTGAACATAGCTACAGGAAATCGGATGCGCTAAGCAAAAGTGCTTTAATTCAGCATCTGGCGTTATTGGATTATCGCCAGGTTCGCCAGTTAACTGCACCGGGTGAATATAAAGAAACCACAACCGGGGTGGCTTTTTATCGCCGTGCTTATTCTTTACCTGCCAGTGAAGTGAATGAGCAAGTGATTGAAGTTAATTTTTATAAAAATAGAATTGATAATATCAAATTCATTATCGCGGACAGTGCACAAACCCAGAGTCAGTTCTCACTTGAACCCTATTTAATCGATCGCTTGCAGGCTAATAATTTAGAAGATCGAATTTTGGTAAAACTGCATGAAGTACCGGATCTATTTATCGAGACCCTGTTATTAGTTGAAGACCAGAAATTTTATCAGCATCACGGTGTTGCCCCTTTATCGATAGCTCGTGCGTTGTGGGTAAATATTCAGGCAGGGCGCACTGTTCAGGGGGGCAGTACGCTTACTCAACAATTGGTTAAAAATATGTTTTTAACCAATGAACGCAGCTTATGGCGCAAAATCAAAGAAGCCTATATGGCCGTTTTATTAGATGCGAAATTTAACAAATCTGAGATTTTGCAAGCTTATTTAAATGAGGTTTATTTAGGCCAAAATCATAATCGTTCTGTTAATGGTATTGGTTTAGCCGCGCATTATTATTTTACCAAGCCAGTTAATGAATTAGCCCCACATGAAATTGCGACTCTGGTTGGTATGATTAAAGGCCCTTCGTATTATAACCCGAGGCGAAACCCAAAAAGGGCGATGCAGCGCAGGGATTTGATATTAAGGTTGATGACTCAAAACAATCTAATTAGTGCCGATGAGTATCAATATGAGATTACCCGAAGGCTGAAAATACAGGATAAAAATTCAATTGCAAAACGCCGTTTTCCCGATTATATCGATCAGGTACAGGCTGAACTAAAGAGCGTTCTGGATAAACAGGTTAACTGGCATTCGGGTTTAAAAGTATTTACTTATTTTGACCCACTTGCTCAACACCAGGCACAAACTGCGGTCAGTCAGGGACTTAAAAAAATTGAGCAGCAACGCAATTTACAAGATTTGCAGGCTGCCAGTATAGTTGTCGACAGTGCAAGCGGTGGTATACAAGCTATTATCGGTGACAGAAAAGCCAATTATGATGGCTTTAACCGGGCATTAAACGCTCAGCGTAATATAGGCTCATTGGTTAAACCCGCTGTATATTTAACTGCGCTTGAAAAAGCTGAATATAATCTGGCCAGTATTTTAAATGATGAAGCGATCACATTAGAGAGCAATCAAGGTAAACAATGGTCGCCAAAAAATTACGACAAGCAATATCTGGGCGATATACTCTTGTTAGATGCATTGGTTAATTCGCGCAATGTACCGACCGTTAATTTAGGAATGAAGCTTGGGTTAGATCAGGTCGCAAATACGATATCGGCTCTGTCCGGTAAACCACACTCAACGCTATATCCGTCTATGTTATTAGGCTCTATCAGTTGGTCTCCGTTTGAGGTTGCAGATGTCTATCAGGTATTTGCTAACTCAGGCCAAAAGCAGCCGATTCATGCTATTCGAACAATTAATTCAATTGATAATCAGACCCTTTGGCAATCGAATCAAAAACCAAGTACGGTATTTGCCAAAGCGGATGCGTATTTAATGAATTATGCGCTCAATCAGGTGACTCGAAAAGGCAGTGCTAAATGGCTGAACCGTCAATTTGGTCGGATTGAATTTGCCGGTAAAACCGGTACAACCAATGATTTATTGGATAGCTGGTTTGTTGGCTATGATCAGTCTCAGTTGGCCGTATTCTGGGTTGGGCATGATGATAATCAACCGACTAAATTAACAGGGGCAACCGGCGCTTTAAGGTTATTTGGTGAATATCAAAAACTCAGAACACCTTCCAGTCTGGTTATGGCTAAACCCGACAATGTTGCGATGCGATATTTTAATCAGATTACCGGAGAGCACGCATTGCCAGGTTGTGCTGATTTAATTATGTTACCGGCCAAAACTCAGACCTTGCCTGAGCCAAAGTCCTGTGCAAAAAGTAAAGATTGGGAAAAACCGGAACGCACTTGGTTAGAAAGGTTATTTAACTGGTAAAACCATGCTTCTGGCTTTCTTTTTTTTAAGCTTGAACTAAGATTAATGAATACTATTCAGTTTCAGGGAGCCAGTTAGTTACCAGCTCCCTGAATTTGTATTGAAACAGGAAAAACTCACTTTATTTTTCAAAGTGTTGGTAGCTTACATAGTCAGCTGGATTCTTGAATGTCAGCCGACGGCTAACAAGTATCGTGGTTTAACGGAATTAGACAATTTAATCGAGTTAAACTGCTGTATAGAAAGGTTGGTTAATATGCGTTGCACGCTTTTATTGCTGGGCTACCAAACAGATAAGGTTGAATTAATTGCCAGCTTAATCAAAAACAAAGAACTGACTGCCGAGATTATCGCCTATCCGGATACGCAAAATTTAACGGCTATTTTGCAAATGGTCAATATCGACTGCATATTACTCAATCATGAATCAAATCAATTTAATGCGTTAAGCGCTATCGAGCAACTGACCTCTACAAATCAATCCTGCAAGTTTATGATTCTGGCCGACATTTTAAATACAGATGTGATGAGAAAAGGGTTTTTAGCGGGCGCAATGGACTGTCTGCAACTTTCGGTCAATTCCAAACAGGAAGTTTATGATGCGGTTTTTCATACTGTTGCCTTGTATAAAAGAGATAAGGCGCTGCGCCATGAAAATGCTGAGCTGGCGTTATTGCGAGCTGTCATAGATACAACACCGAGTTTGATTATGGTATGCGACCCGGATACCAGTTTATTTATTACTTTTAATCAGGCACTTAACCGGTTTTTAGGCTTGCCTTCTGAACAAGTGAAAAGCCGATCTTATTTTCATATATCTGAACAGTTTGATTCCACAGAGCAATGGTTTGAGTTTGTTGAGCAAGCACGATTATCCGCAGGTCACATTGGCTTTGAAGTGAGTTTGAAAAATGCAAAGGGTAAACTGATTCCATTTGAGTTTGATTGTTTTTTAACTCGGGTTGCCGGACGTGAATATTTATTAATGACGGGCATGGAAATCAGTCGGCTGAAACAAGTCCAGAATGATTTGGAGGAGCTGGCAACCAAAGATCCGCTGACGCATTTAAGAAACCGACGGGGTATTGCTGAGGAATATGAGCGTCTGATGAAAAATGCGATTCGGTCTAAATCCTGTCTGGCACTGGCAGTCTTTGATCTGGATGATTTTAAAAAAATAAATGATCAGTACGGCCATGATGTCGGCGATAACATTTTAATTGAGTTTGCAAATGTTTTGCGGTCTGTTGCCCGTCGTCCTTTGGACTTGATTGTACGCGCTGGTGGTGAAGAGTTTGTTGTAATTATGATAGATGGTGAATCTAAATCACTGCAGCGCTTATTAAATAAAATCGTCAGTTTTACGCCGCATACTACGACACCGAGCACAACCGTGAGTGGGGGGGCTGTTTGTTTAACCGGTGACAGCATCATCAATTATGATCAGGTGTTTAAAATCGCAGACAATAATTTATATAAAGCTAAACAAGCAGGGAAAAACCGGTTGATTTTTGAAACGCTTTAAAAAGGAAAAATTAGGCTCAGCACAATAAACTGCGTACAATATGGCGTAATAGAAACTGAATCAGAGGACGTTAAATGCGCTTGGATAAATATGCCTGTGAAGCCATTGATTTAACCCGAAGTGAAGCTAAAAAAGCCATTAAAAGAGGTGCATTTACAATAAATGGCGAAGTCATTAAAAATGCCGCTTTTAAAGTACCCGAAGATGCTGACGTTGAATATCTGGAGCAACCGGTTGAACTTGTGGGTACACGATACATTATGATGCATAAACCGCTTGATACCCTATGCAGTACATCAGACACTGAGCTGTACCAGTCTGTGCTTTCATTAATGGATATTGAAAAGCCTGAGCGATTGCATATTGCTGGCCGGTTAGATGCTGATACAACCGGGTTGATATTAATAACCGATGACGGTAAATGGTCTCACAGGGTAACGTCACCTAATTATGAATGTCATAAACTATATTGTGTTGAATTAGCCGAACCTGTGCCAGCAGAGCGGCAAGCAGAAATGATTAAGCAGGCCAGCGCAGGTATCTTATTAAAAAATGATGATAAGCCTACCTTGCCGGCCAAGCTGGTTTTCGACTCTGAAGTCTCGGCGCGACTGCAAATATCTGAAGGGCGTTATCATCAGGTCAAACGAATGTTTGCAGCATTAGGAAATAAAGTTGTAAGCTTGCACAGAGCAAAAGTCGGTGCGCTTGCGCTGGACGAAGACCTTGAGCCGTGTGAATGGCGTTATTTAACTCAGGCAGAAATCGATTTATTTTAAAAATTAGAAAGTAGGAACAAAGATGTTAACTGCAAACCAAGCCGCCACTATGCTGGCGTTACAAGATAAAATGAATGCAAAAGTTAACCCGGACTGGATTAATGTTGGTTCACCTTTTTTACGCGCTGTTGTTATTGAGGGCGCAGAGGCTATTGAGCATCACGGTTGGAAATGGTGGAAAAAACAAGAATGTGATTTAGCTCAGTTGCAAATGGAACTGGTAGATATCTGGCATTTTGTATTATCCGCTATTTTAATTAAACATAGGGGCGAACAAAATCTGGCACAAGCGGATGTATTTGATAATTTATCTGCTGATTCGTTAGCGTTTGATGGTCAAACTTATCAATTTTCTGATCTCAATTTATTGGAAAAGTTGGAACTTCTGATCGGTTTAGCTGCGGCAAAAAGATATGATATAGGTTTATTTTCGACTTTGTTAACAGACTGTCAGATGAGTTGGGATGAATTATATGCACAGTACGTCAGTAAAAATGTGCTTAACTTCTTCAGACAAGATAATGGCTATAAAGAAGGTACTTACATCAAAGTTTGGAGTGGCCGGGAAGATAATGAGCATCTGGTTGAAGTCATGGCAAAACTGGATGTGAAAGCAGAAGATTATCAAGACAGCCTGTATCAGGAACTGGCTAAACGATATGCTCTGCTGGATGTAACCTAGAATCAGCCTAGCGTTTAAAACTAAAAAAATTTAAAGCGTAAAAATTGCTTTTTACGCTTTATCTCATAAACCCGTGCGACACCTGTTTAGATTATTTTGTATCCGCTAAAAGGAGGTTTAATGAGTCTGTCAGATCAATTTTGCATTCTTGCCGGCCCGATAGTCCGTAAAATCACGCCGCAACAAATTGTGTTCTGGCTCGCCACTTCCCATCCCGCGCGACTGACTCTAGAAATTCAACCCGAAAATCAGGCTAAGCGGCGGATTGAAATGACTGAAACGGATACCTGTCATTGCCTTGAAGCAGCCCGCTATTGTTATTTTCACTTAATTGATATTCGTTTGGATGAGCCTTTACCGCAAGAGACCTGGATTGGTTACGATTTTCTATTTGCAGCGGATATGCAAAATGCAGAAGCAGATGCGCACCAATTCAGATTAACCGAGCTCGCAGACGATATCTGTTACCCAGATAAGCAAACCCCTGGCTTTGTTATTCGCAGCAGAATAAAACATATTTTGCATGGCTCATGTCGAAAACCCCATCATAAAGCCAATCGCTTGGATACCGATGGTTTAGTTATTGCCGATGAGTATTTAAGCACTTGCATTGATGAAGCCCAAAACTGGCCTGCGCTGATTATGATGAGTGGCGATCAGGTCTATGCGGATGATGTTGCAACGCCTATGTTGGTAGCCATCCACAGACTTGTTGAGCAAATGAAATGGCCGAATGAGACGTTTCAGGGGGCTCAACTGATAGATAGTCAGTCGCTTAAACAAAATGCTGAGTTATATTTTCAGCGGGAGAAGATTTTACCCAAGGATGAAGTGGACGGGGAGGTGAAACAGCTACTTTTCAGCTCAGTTAAAAAGCCAATATTTACCTCGGATAATGCGCATAACCACCTCATCTCATTAGAAGAAGTATTTGCCATGTATTTGCTGGTTTGGTCGCCAGAGGCTTGGCAATTTACTGGATTATCTATGCCAAAAGGGCTCAGCGAGCAGGCCCGTTCAGGTTATCAGGATAAACAGGCGATATTGGAGCAATTTATTAGCGGGTTACCGAAAGTCAGGCGGGTTATGGCACATTTACCCTGCGCTATGATATTTGATGATCATGATATTACCGATGATTGGAATTTAACTGCAAACTGGGAACGCATCGCTTATCAAAATGACTTTTCAAGACGTATCTTAGGCAATGCTTTGCTTGCTTATTTTGTTTGTCAGGGGTGGGGGAATGCACCTCAAAACTTTCCTGATGAACTTATTGAGTTGGCACAAGCCGCGCTCATTCAACCCGGTGCACGTGAACATGAAAAGCTCATCAGTCGTTTATTAAAGTATGAACACTGGCATTACAGCTGGCAAACTAAACCCAAGCTCGTAGTTGTAGACAGCAGAACTCAGAGGTGGCAATCTTTATCCCGCCCGGATAGCCCGTCCGGTTTAATGGACTGGGAAGCGCTCACTCAATTGCAATTGGATTTGCTGGATCAAAATGCTGTGATACTTGTTTCGCCTGCGCCAATTTTTGGGGTGAAACTTATTGAAGCAATTCAACGACTCTTTACCTGGTTTGGTAAACCCTTGATGGTAGATGCTGAAAACTGGATGGCACACAAAGGCGCTGCTTATACATTGTTAAATATGTTTCGCCATCCTAAAACCCCGCAACACTTTGTGATTCTATCCGGTGATGTGCATTATTCATATGTCTTTTCAATCGGACTTAAAGGCCGGAAAAACAGTCCTCATATCTGGCAAATTACCAGCAGTGGATTAAGGAATGAATTTCCGCAAGGGCTGCTTAACTGGCTAGATAGGTTAAATCGTTGGTTGTATGCCCCTTGGTCCCCCTTAAACTGGTTTACCAAACGAAAACATATGCGGGTTGAACCCGTCAAGCCGGGCAAAGCTTCGCGAGGTGAGCGGTTATTAAATCAGGCAGGGATTGGGCTGGTTGAACTTAATGAACATGGGGAGCCGGTAAAAATTGTCCAGTTGGTGAAAAACGAAGCGATAGACTTTAAGCTCTCAGATAATAATTGAAAATAGAAACCTTTCTCATTTACAATAACCCATTGAAAATCAATTATCCTGCTTAGGTGGAGTATTTCTTTTGGTCAAATTGTGGTTGAGACGGGTGCATTTGTTGATTGCGCTGGTGGCAGGCTTTTTATTAATAGGATTAAGCATAACCGGTGCTCTGCTAATTTATGCAAAAGACATTCAGCATGCTTTACAACCTGAATACTGGCAAGTTGACGCAAAAAATCAACCCCTTCCCTTAGATGCACTCAAATACCAAGTTGAAACTCAACTGAATAAAAAGGTGAGCTTAATTTCGCTTGAACAGTCTCCCGATTTAGCCTGGCAATTTCGATTATCTGACAATTTGTATATCAGTGTTAATCCGTATAGTGGCGATATATTGCATACTTATCAGTATTACCAAACTTTTTATGGTTACCTGTTAGGTTATCATCGCTGGTTGCTTTATCAGAATGAAGCAGGCAAATATGTATTAAGAGACTGGATTTCTATTGCCAGCCTGTGTTTGATTATCGAATTACTACTCGGGTTTTATCTTTGGGTTAAACCAAAACGACGTTTAAAGCGTTTAAAAATCAACCGTAAAGCTAAAAGAAAAATATATTACTATCAGTTACATACAGTTTTAGGTGTCTATCTTCTGATTCCACTTATCTTAATTGCGTTTTCGGGGATGGCATTTAACTGGAAAAATGTAACGGCTTGGGTTGTGCAAGCTGTGACTTTTAATCAAATCGAACAGCGACCCGATGCGCCGACCGTTTTAGCTGAAGCTGAATCAGACTTAAATCTGAACCAGGCCCGCGTTAATGCGCAAGCGGCTTTGCCTGATGCTGTTTTATATAGAGTTTATTTACCAAAGTCTGCAACCGATAGCATAGGATTCAGGATGAAGATGCCGGGCGAGAGCCATCCCTATAGCTGGGTTTGGACTGACCCGGGGTCGGGTCGAGTACTTCAAGTTTATGATGCTTCAAAAGCCAACTTTACAACTCAAGTTTGGAATTTTAGATATAAATTTCATATTGGTGACTTTGCCGGCCGATTAGTTCAGATGATTTGGTTTGTGATTGCTTTAATGCCACTGTTTTTTGTGATTTCAGGTGTTTATTTGTTTGTGGTGAGGCATAAAAATAAAAAATAACTTGCATATGATAACTATTATCATTAGCATCCGCTTTAAAGTTAAAAGCAAGGTATAAAAATGCATAAATCACACATTAGCGTATTAAGTTTATTTGTTGGTATGGCGGTCAGTGCCCCGTCTTTTTCAGCAGAAAAAATAATGGAAAATATTGTTGTTACCGGCAGTCGTGTCGCAGAAAATATTGATGAAGTTCCGGCATCTGTCACTGTGATTGGTCAGAAACAAATCGAACAACATCTAAAAGTATCTCCTGAGCTTCAGAGTTTGCTCGCTATGCATGTACCGGGAATGGCACCTAATACGGGTACTTCAAGTAATGCGGGGCAAACGCTGCGCGGTCGTAATCCTTTGGTGATGATTGATGGTGTGCCACAGTCAACGCCTCTTAGAAACGGCGCGTTAGGCATTAAAACACTCGATCCGAGTGCAATTGCTCGAATTGAAGTCATTAAAGGCGCAACCTCAATTTATGGCAATGGTGCTGCCGGCGGTATTATTAACTACATTACTAAAAATGCGGTCGCAAAAAATTCAATTGAAGGCAGTGTGAAAGTCTCTAGCCGATTTAGTGCTGTTGATATCGATGAGTCGGTTGGCGGACGTATCGAAGCGGCTGTTAATGGCAAACTGGATAAATTTAGTTATTTGCTTACAGCCAGTTATGAAGAAAATGGTGTTCAGCGAGATGCTGAAGGTGACATTCTGGGCTTGCAGTATGGTTTGTCAGATATGGAAGCGCAAAACTATTTTGCTAAGTTAGGTTATCAGTTTGATGAAAACAAAGAGCTGAAAGTCAGCTATAACTACTTCCGTTCTCAGCAAAAAACGGATTTAGGTGATGTGATAGGTGATATGAATTTAGGCGAAAAAACCTATGCAGTTCATGTGCCTAAAGAACTACAAAAGCAAGGCAAACCTCAGGGGCAGGATGGTAATACTAACCTGATGATTAAATATAATGATTATGATGTATTTACCAATACTCAGTTAACATTAGATTATTATCAACAAAATATTGAAAATACCTTTTTCTATTCGCCTCGTCTGGCAAATCCGGATGCCGGTTATGATGGTGGTCAGTCTGTTATTAAGTCAGAAAAGCAAGGTGCACGTGCTACATTTAATACACAGGTTGATTTTGATTCGGTAGAGGCTTCATTTATTTATGGTTTGGATTGGCTAAATGACGTGACTTCGCAACCTTTAGTCGATGGGCGTATTTGGGTGCCTGAAATGGATATGACCAATTTAGCTGCATTTTTACAAACGAAATGGGTGATAGCGGATGATCTGATTATAAAATTAGGTGCACGTAATGAAGATATTGAGTTAGCGGTTGATGATTACCAGACGCTCAGATTGTGTCGTAGCGAAACTCAGTGCCAGGAAGCGATTGATGTAAAAGGTGATACCCTAAGTTATCAGGCAACCACCTACAATGCGGCAATTAAATATAATGCTAATCCTTTATTCAGTCCGTTTGTCAGTTATTCTCAGGGCGCGGATATTTCCGATATCGGCCGCTTATTGCGTGCTGCGACAGTAGAAGATATTGCTTTGATTCGCACAGAAGCATCCATTATCGACAATTATGAGGTTGGTTTCAGTTCTCAACTAAGCAATGATTTAAATATTGAAATTGCCGGTTATAAAAGTACTTCTGAGCTTGGTACAAGCAACGCTTATGACGAAGCGACCGGGGTCTATTTACCGGTTCGGGCACCTCAGAAAATTTGGGGTTACGAAGCTTTAGTTAATTATCAAATTAATCCTCAGTGGTTTGCAACCGCGACATACAGCTATGTTGAAGGGACCAATACAGAAGCAGATGTATATTTAGATTCGCGCCAAATCGCACCGCCAAAAGCAACTTTATTTTTGGCATGGCAGCCTTCAACTGATTTATCAATGAATATCAGTTATTTATATGTGGGTGACCGCAAGCGCTTTAATGCAGATGAAAACGGTGGTTTTGGTGGTGCTGAAGGGCCGGTGGAAAGTTATCAGGTCGTTAACTTCAGTGGTCAGTATCAGATTCAGTCAAACCTGACAGCATTTGTCGGCATTGAAAACTTGCTGAATGAAGATTATTTCCCGTCTAAGTCCCAGTCTTATCGCTATGGTAGTTATAACATTAAAGGCTTAGGTACAACGGTTAATGTAGGCGTTGAATATCAGTTTTAATGGCCAGTTTTTCCAAATAAGTCTGAAAAAAGCAGTTTAGGCATATGCCTTAACTGCTTTTTTTTTAACTTAATTTTCAGTATTTTTCCTATCCATTCATTGTGTTTATGACTAAACTTTTGATTTTGTTTAATCAAAAGAACCATTGATATATGAGATTAGAGAAAGGTTTAGTTAGAGCGAGCTTATTTTCAGCGGTCGGTTTATTTGCAAGTAGCTCATTGTCTGCTGCGCCATTGTGGAGCGATAATAGTATTTCATTGTTGCAGGGCAATAATCATGTCGATTTTTATAGTGAAAGCAGTGAGCAATCAGTTATTACGCTCGAGCATGTCTCCGGCTACGTGTGGGGTGGGGTATTCTTTTTCATCGACAGGACGGAAAAACAGGATGTCCCTGCTGGTGTCGACTCTGATACGACTTACGGAGAAATATCACCGGATTTGAGTTTAAGTTATTTGACCGGTTATGATTTTAAAATTGCGTCCATTAAAGATGTACAAATTGCCACTACGTATGAGTTTGGCGGACAAATGGACAATTATTTATATGGCATAGGGGTTGACTGGGATTTGCCCTTGTTTAATCGTTTTTCCAGTAAATTATATTATGTGGATAATGATTTCACTAAAAGTGATATCCAACTGACTTTAACCTGGGGATACTCGTTACCGCTGGAAAGTGTGGAGATTTCTTTTGATGGATATCTGGACTGGTCATCAGCTCGCAGTGATCATCAAAATGAATTACATTTTAATCCTCAGCTATTGGTCAATGTTAGCCCGTATATCGGCCTGACAAATTCAAAGCTGGAAATTGGATTTGAATACTCCTATTGGCATAACAAATATGGCGTGGCGGCATTAACAGATGAGAGTGTATTTAGCCTGATGGCGAAATATCATTTGTAAGATCTTTAATCAAATCCCAATAATCTTCAATTGAGGCAAATTCGGTAATATTTCGACTGGGTTGCTGACTGTCCGGGTTAGCAACCGCAACCAGATGTTTAATCCCGAATGTTTTAGCAGAGTGTAAAACATCCAGGCTATCATCTACAAATAAGGTTCGGTCAGGATCAAAGCCTTCTTTTTGCATAAAAGCTTGCCATAAATGTTGAGATTCTTTGCTATAACCAAATTCATGAGTTGAATAAATCGCATCAAAGTAGTCGGTGATTTCAGTTTTGTTGAGCTTAAGGTGCAAACCTTTTGGATGTGAATTAGTCAGCAAAATAACTTTTTTATTGGCCTGACGTAAAGCCGTTAGAAATTCAGGTACACTGTCACGAATTTGAATTAGGTGCTCAACTTCATATTTGAGCGCCATGATATCGATATCCAGTGTCTCTTCCCAATGATCAAAACAATACCATTTTAACTGACCTTGCAGGGCCTGATAACTTTGCCTGAGTTGCTGCTTGACTTGATTGACATCTTTTTGTTTTAACTCAGCGTAGCGGTTTGGCAAGTGAGTGAGCCAAAAATAGTTGTCAAAATACAAGTCTAATAAGGTGCCATCCATATCTAATAATACGGTATCTATTTGTTGCCATTGCAGCATAAAACTAATTCAGGTATGTTGGTTTTGAATAAGTATGAGTATAACAAAAATGACTAAAAAAACCTTACCGGAAAAAACCTTACCCAAGATTTTAAACAGTCAAATCATAGCTCAAAGTCGTCTATTTAAGGTGGAATCGCTCGATCTCGAATTTAGCAATGGTGCCAGGCGACAGTATGAGCGGTTAAGAGGCAATCGTGGCAAGAGTGCCGGTGCTGTTATGATGGTGCCTATGCTGGATGACGAAACATTTTTATTAATCAGAGAATATTCTGCAGGCACGCATGATTATCAGCTTGGTTTTCCTAAAGGCTTAATTGATGAAGGCGAAACACCGGAACAGGCTGCACAGAGAGAGCTCAAAGAAGAAGTCGGAATGGGCTGCCAAAAAACGATGAGGCTCAAGAGTTTAACTCTGGCTCCTGGATATTTTGGTTCGAGCATGCATATTTTGCTGGTTCAATCACTTTATCCTGAAAAATTGGAAGGTGATGAGCCAGAACCATTGGATATTGTCCCTTGGTCGGTTCATAATATAAAGGAGTTGCTTGCGCGTGAAGACTTTTCTGAAGCCAGAAGCGTTGCCGCATTATTTTTAGCCCAAGCTTATTTTAAGAGTCACGATGAAACCTCAGCCTAACGAGCTATTAGAGCCTGTTAAAAAAATTGCCTATGAAGCCGGTGAAGCCATAATGCAAATATACCGGGATGGTGATTTTGAATTATATCAAAAAAATGATGAATCTCCGGTTACCTCCGCGGATTATGCTGCCAATGAAATTTTAATTCACCAGCTTTCAGAGCTGACGCCTGATATACCTGTTATCTCGGAAGAAACTAAACTGCTCAAGCTGGCCGAGCGTGAACACTGGCCAAGGTATTGGTTGCTTGACCCTATGGATGGCACTCAGGAGTTTGTATCGCGCAGTGGTGATTTTGCGGTGAATATTGCTTTGGTTGAAAATGGTTGGCCTGTACTTGGTGTTATTTATTGGCCGACTCAAAAAATATGGTATTTTGCCAGCAAGGGCGATGGCGCGTATAAGCAGCAAGGCGATCAGGTTAGGTCAATTAAGGTTGCAAAACATAAACCGAATGATCCGCTCAGAATTGCCGTATCACGTGTACAAAAAGCTGATACAGTCGGTCGACACTTAACTCACCCCGCAAGTCATGTTAAGGTAGTTCGAGGAAGTTGTTCGTTAAAAAATTGCCTGATAGCCGAAGGCGCTGCTGATTTTTATTTACGCATCGGTCCGACTGGCGAATGGGATACCGGCGCTAGCCACTGTATTTTAAACGAAGCTGGTGGTGAAATTATTGATGCAGAATTTAATCCACTTACCTATAACCAGCGCGAAACTTTAGCCAATCCGGATTTTTTAGTCTTGGGCGACCAATCGGTTAATTGGCGTGATGTTATTATTCCACACAAAACATTAAGGAAGTTATAAATGAAATTCGCACCTAAATTTTTATTGCTGACGGCTGGTTTATTTTGTCAATCAGCAATCGCTGACTGGCAACTTGATAATGCCGACTCACAATTAAACTTTTTATCCACCAAAAAAGCTCAAATAACGGAAACGCATTCTTTCAATCAATTATCCGGTACGATTACGGATTTAGGTAAAGTGAGTATTGAAATTGATTTAACTTCGGTTGATACCTTAATTCCGATTCGCAACGAGCGTATGCAAGAATTTTTATTTGAAGTGAACCAATTTGCTAAAGCGACTATTAATGCGCAACTTGAACCTTCTTTTCTGAAAACCTTAGAGTCAGGCACGGTTACTCATTTGGATTTAAATGCTGAGCTGAGTTTGCACGGAGAAACTAAACCATTAGCATTATCTATTGTGGTCTTTAAAGATAAGGCGGGCAACATCAGTGCCGTGAGCCGTAAGCCAGTAATCATTAACGCGGCTGACTTTAAATTGGTTGACGGGGTTAATAAACTTCAGGAATTGGCGGGCTTACCTTCAATCACTTATGCCGTACCGGTTACTTTTTCGTTAAGCTTTAAGTAGTTAGTAAAGCAGTTTTGTTTAAAATGAGCAGGCAAGAATACTTGTCTGCCTGAGTTATTTATAGAATTATGTCTGATTTTTCCCACTTAAGCTGCCAACAGCTTGTTGAGTTACAACAAACTAAAGAAGTTGCTGTCGTTGATATTCGTGACGAGGCATCATTTAATGCAGGCCATATTGAAGGAGCCTACCATCTAACAAACTCGAGCTTAGCCGACTTTATGCAGCAAACCGATTTTGAAAGACCTGTTGTCGTTGTTTGTTATCATGGTGTTTCCAGTCAGGGTGCTGCTCAATATATTGCCGAGCAAGGCTATGATGAAGTTTATAGCATGGATGGTGGCTTTGAAGCTTGGCGTCGACAATTTGACTTTGTCGGTCAAAATTAATCCGTATGATAACTTTGGCCATATTTACTAATATCCGGCCCGCTAAGGCAGTTTCCGATTATTTATTCCAACACCAGATTGAAAACCAGATTGAACAAAGAGAAGATGGTTTTCATTTGCTGTTTGATGAAACTGCTGACATCGAAAAAGCTAAAATTCTGATCAATGAATTTGTTGATAACCCGAATGATGAAAAATTCTTAAATGCATCATGGGCCAGAAATCAGGTTGAAGATCTGTCACAAGGTCAATCCAGTTCAAGCGGTTTAATCAGCAATATTTGGCAGCATACTGGCTATTTTACCCGAATATTGGGGTTGGTTATCTTAGCTGTTTTTGCGGCTCAACTCTTGGGTTATTCAAGTACTTTATATGCCTCACTAAGCTTTCCTGCGCAACTACATAAAATAGAATGGCATGAATTGTATCGCTTGTTTACACCGGCTCTAATGCATGGCGATATGGCTCACTTGGTTCTGAATTTGTTTTGGTGGGTCTGGCTTGCCGGGCAACTGGAAAAAATAAAAGGAACAAGCTGGTTAATTAACGCCAGTTTAATGACTGGTCTGGTATCGCATCTGGCACAATATATCATGGTTAATAGCAGTTTTATCGGGTTATCCGGTGTTGTGTATGGGTTGCTGGGTTATGCCTGGCTGGCAGGGCGGTTTGGTCGGTTAAAAGAACTGAATCTACCCGGCGGCATTATTGTGATGATGTTATTATGGTTAGCCATCGGATTTAGTGAAATGCTCAATTTGAGAATGGCGAACTGGGCTCATTTAGGGGGATTATTGGCAGGTTTAACAATTGCCTGGGTCGAAGTTAAGTGGATAAAGCGCTAATTATAGTTAATGCATTAAAGCGACAAAATGAGTCGCTTTAATGGTAGAGATAATTGGTAAATAAAACATCCCGAATAATTTCATTACCGGTTTCTTTTTTCAGTAATGTTTTAACCTGCTGGGTGCATAAAGCTCTAACTTCTTCCCGTCCTTTTAATGACTTTATTTTTTCTTCAGGTTCTTTGCCGAGTATTTCAACAATCGCATCTCTTAATAAAGGCGAGTGATGTTCAACCACCTCAATATAACTGGCATCTTGCAGCATTAATTCGACGGTAATTCTGACATAACCCGGTTTCTTTTTGGTGGTGATATAATTAGTGATTATGTCTGGTTCAAAGCCAAAATAAGCAAATTTGTCTTCTGCCATACTCGGGTTTAAAGTAAGCAAATAAAGCAAAGGTGCTGTTAGAAGTAATCGTTTCATTGTATTTTATTACCAGCATTAAACTAAAAAATTCAAAGATAACAGGCAAAAAGCGAGTATTACTTGTTATCATATAGCATACACCAACTATTTCAAAGAATTAGAGCTTAACGACTATTTATATGCAGTCTTTTTTTCCAATCGGTGAACAAGCTCATTGGCACAAGCGAATCGAAACAACTGATTCCATCATGCAGTGGCTGTTTGATCCTGTTTCTTTAACCGCCAAGCTTAAACAAATTTCGTCTCAATTTAAACTGGAAATTCTGGGCGAAACCTGGTTTAAGCCGGGTGAATTTGACGGACTCAATTTTGATGAACCGACTCTTGTTCGCGAAGTGTTGTTGTATTGTCAAAATCAGCCTTGGGTGTTTGCTCACTCTCAAATTCCTGAATCAACGATAGCAGCAGGAAATCAAAGCCTCAGTCAGTTGGGCGAACAGCCGTTAGGCGAAATGATTTTCAGGCACCCGAATATTCGCAGACAGACAATTGAAGTTGCAGAGTTTGACTCGTTAACTCAGGTTTATAAATTGGCCGGACAAGTAAGTAAATCCGATTTACCGGATGTTTTATTTGGCCGCCGCTCTTTGTTTAAATTAGCCGATAAACCACTTACAGTATCAGAAATTTTTTTAGCGGATTGCAATTTTTATCATGAATAGTTTAACGCCATCAGTATCCAGCAAGTTGTTAGCTTATTGCCAGTTAATGCGAATTGACAGACCTATCGGCACTTATTTATTGCTTTGGCCTACCTTGTGGGCGCTGTGGATTGCAAGTGAAGGCATGCCCAGTCTGGATTTATTTTTTATTTTTGTCGCTGGGGTATTTGTAATGCGTGCAGCGGGTTGTGTTATAAATGACTTTGCCGATCGCAAGGTTGACGGCCATGTCAAACGCACCCAAAACAGGCCTTTGGCAACAGGGTTGATATCCAGTAAAGAAGCGCTCTATTTATTTTTTGCTCTGGTTGTTATTTCGTTTTTATTAGTACTTTTATTGAATAAACAAACCATTTTATTATCTTTTGTCGGTCTTGGGTTGGCAACCTTGTACCCGTTTATGAAGCGTTATACGCATTTGCCTCAGGTGGTACTTGGCGCTGCATTCAGTTGGGCTATACCTATGGCTTATATGGCTGTAAAAGCAGAGCTATCTTTGATTGTCTGGGTTTTATTTTTTAGCAATTTAGCCTGGACGGTCGCTTATGATACGCTTTATGCGATGGTCGACAGAGATGATGATTTAAAAATTGGAGTGAAATCAACTGCCATTTTATTTGGCCGGTTTGATAAGCTGGCTGTGTTTATTTTGCATATGCTGACCATAGCCGGTTTAATCTGGGCTGGTTTATTAGCCGAGCTAGGGCCTGTGTATTATCAGTCCGTGGGCCTAGCTCTGGCATTGTTTATTTATCAGCAATGGCAAATCAGAGGGCGGGAACGGGAAACTTGTTTTAAAGCTTTTTTGCAAAACCATTATGCAGGACTAGTTGTTTTAGTCGGTTTGATTTTAAACTATGGGGTTTAGCTAGTACAGTTTCTATTCAGTTTTGAATGGTTAAATCACATATTGGTTTGAGGTTGGGGCTCAGCACTGAAAACCTATCAAGCATCTAGGCGCCATGCTTTATTGGCACTATATATAAACGCGATCTATTGGTATTGTGTTCCTGCATTACTCTAACATCCTTATCGCTGAACTTGGTGTCTAGGAATATGACGCATTTTATTGTAGGTCGAGATTTATCTCGAAAACCAGCTTACCATCTCGAGCTATCGGTATTATAATCCTGCATTACTCTAAGGCCGATTTCCATGTAGGCCAAGCACAACCTAAAAATCGCTTTCAATCTTTCAAAACTTTATGGGTCGTATGGTTGTGGGCTGCGTTTAAAGCTGATTAATGCCGGAAAAAGGGCTCATCTGCAGCGGGCAAGTCTTCTGAAAATTCATCAATTTGAGCTGTCATTTCCTGTTTAAGTGACTCTCCTTTAATCACTCTGGATTCACTTGCCCATTCGCCTAAATCAATCAGGCGGCAGCGGTCGCTGCAAAAAGGTTTACACTTATTTTCGGCTATCCATTCAACCTGTGTCTGACAGGTAGGGCAGTTTACTTTAACCATATATTCGTTCTCAATTCTGTCTTTTCATTTAGCATGCGGATAATAAAAAGGTGACATTTCGTTGGCAAGCAGATTTTACCTGTTCCTGATTATTTTCCATAAAGCGGATTGAAAACCGGCTTTTGTGGCCGCTGACGGTTGGATAATAATAACTATCCATTGGCAATTTTATTTGTATCAGTTCGACGCCATCGACCGTATCTGTATATAAACCATTATCCGCTGTGACAGAATGAAATTGTCCACGTTCTCGGATCATTTTTAAATCCAGCTCAATGATCGTTTTTAAAATATCCAGTTCTGAAAGCCACCTTTGCTGGTCGGCTACGATAAAATCAGAGTCCTGATGTTGCCATTGATGCAAATGAGGTAAATCGAAACAGCAGCTGCCACCCGGAATGGAAAACCTTTGTTTGAGTGAAGCTAAAAACTTATCATCTCTTAATTTTTGGCCTAATTTATTTGCGGATGTGAGTTTACCGGAGAGCTGGACAACGGTTTTGAGCAGATCTTCCAGAGCTGAATTATTGATACTCGGGTGCTGTGACCAGGCAACTAATTGTTTTTCGTGTTTTTCCAGGTCTTTTAGCAAGTCTGATTTTAAATCGCCACGTTCAATAATATCCAATATGGCAAACAGGCCACTTAAAAAATCAAGAGTCGCCCAAGGTGTCGTGTCGCCTAACTGGTAAGTTAGCCGGGCAAGTAAATTTTCTATTCGCAAATAGGTGCGAATTTTTTCATTCAATGGAAATTCATACAAAATATCTGTCATAGTGACAATTCGTTTCTTTTATTATGGTTTTATGTTTGTTATTTAGCTTAACCTACTGGTTAAATTTTAGCTAATTTTTCGACCGGTTAAGTGCTAAATTCAGGTAGTTGTGATGTAATTTATGACACAGATGTTCAACTTCTGATAATGGCAACTCTGTATCGATAATGTCGTCAGCGTAATTTATTCGGGTCTCACGGTCAAGTTGGGCAGCCATTATCTGTCGGATCTGCTCTGCTGAATTATTATCTCTGTGACTTGCTCGTGAAACCTGAGTGTCAGGCTTGCAATCTGTAATCAATACCCGATCAACTAAACTGGTAAGCTGGTTTTCGATTAATAGTGGCACAGCCAATATACAGTATGTTGAGTGAGCGGCTTTTGTTTGCGCTATCATCCGGGTTCGAATTATCGGGTGTAATTGACGGTTAAGCCATGTTTTTTCGGCTTCATTTTCAAATATAATTTGCCTGAGTTTTTGTCTGTCCAATGCGCCGGATTCGAGTATAACTCTGCTGCCAAAATGTGCTTCTATCGATTTTAAGCCATCGCTGCCCGGTTCTACTACTTGGCGCGCAATGACATCTGCATCTATCACCTCGACACCGAGTTTTTCAAAAAAATGAGCTACGGTTGTTTTTCCACTGCCAATCCCGCCGGTTAAGCCAATAATATATTGGCTCACAGGTAAACCCAGTTTTGCAGATAATATTCGATAATGTCATCTCGCCAGTAAAACGCGATAAAACCTGAAATCGCCAGATAAGGACCAAATGGGATTGCAGTTTGACTGTCTTTATTTTGCAGTTTAAGCAGGCTCAGGCCGATAATTGCACCAACAACAGACGAGAGTAAAATAATCACAGGTAGTGCCTGCCAGCCCATCCAAGCGCCCAGCGCGGCCAGTAACTTAAAGTCACCAAACCCCATGCCTTCTTTACCGGTTAATATTTTAAAAAGATGAAAGATGAACCAAAGTATTGAATAACCGGCAACTGCCCCTATGACTGCATCTTTCAAGTCAACAAACTGACCATCTAAATTAACCAATAAACCTAACCATATCAGACTCAGGGTGAGTTGATCAGGCAGCAGCATAGTGTCTATATCAATAAAACATAAACAAATCAGCACAAAGCTAAACAGCATGGCCCAGATAGCAACTTCTGATACTCCAAATGTATAGGCTGAGAACAAACCTGCTAACCCGGCCAATAGTTCGATAGCCGGATAGCGGACTGATATCGGGTTTTTACAGACAGAACATTTTCCGCCCAAAAGTAACCAACTGATCAGCGGGATATTATGCCAGGGTTTTATTTGAGTGTTACATTTAGGACAAGTTGAATTAGGTTTTATCAGATCGAATCTTTCTTGCTGTTCAATCTCTTGCTGAACCTGATTATTTTCCTGATCGCTTAATGGATCGGTTAACAATAATCGACATTCATTTTTCCAATCCCGCTCGAGCATCAGCGGCAGGCGGTAAATAACGACATTTAAAAAACTGCCAATCAATAAACTAAAAACAAAACAGCTGATATACCAACACAGAGGGTATTGCTGAAAAGTCAGAACTAAATTATCAAACAACATTAATTTACAATTTTCCCCATTTGGAAGATTGGCAGATACATAGCGATAATCAGGCCGCCGATAACCACACCTAAAATAGCCATAATCATAGGCTCAATTAAAGCGGATAAACCATCTACTGCATCATCGACTTCCTGTTCGTATACGTTGGCAACTTTATTGAGCATATCATCAATGGCTCCGGATTCTTCACCAATTTGCACCATTTGAATCACCATATCCGGAAAGAGTTTGGTATTGCGCATAGCAACATTCATTTGCATACCGGCAGATACCTCACCGCGAATGTACTGAATGGCTTTACGGTAAACCGCGTTACCGGATGCACCTGCGGCTGAATCTAAAGCTTCAACTAAAGGTACACCGGCAGCAAAGGTCGTTGCCAATGTGCGTGAAAATCGAGCCAGTGCCGATTTATGTAAAATCATGCCAAATACAGGCAATTTTAACGTGAGTGCATCTATTTTATCCCTAAGCTTTCTCGATTTTTTGTAACTTTTAGCAAATATAATCACAAAAGCGACAAAGGCTACAAATAGATAAGGGCCATAATCCTGAATTAAATTGGATATTTTAATAATTAAGCGGGTAAATGCAGGTAGCTCAGCGCCGAAGCTGGCAAAGATTTGCTCAAACTGAGGCACTACAAAAATGAGCAAAATCAAAGTCACAATGATGGCAATCACAATTACGGCAATTGGATAGTTCATGGCTTTTTTGATTTTGGATTTAAGCGCTTCGGTTTTTTCTTTATAAGTTGCGATTCTGTCATATATGGTTTCAAGCGCGCCGGACTGTTCGCCGGCTTTAACCAGATCACAATATAAATCATCAAAATATTGTGGATGCTCTTTAAGTACCTGATTAAAAGGGGTACCGGATTGAAGCCCTGCTCCTATAGTGGCCAATAAACGGCGGATATTGGCGTTTGCATTGCCTTTAGCAATCAGTTCAACTGACTGTACTAAAGGCACGCCCGCACTTAACATAGTCGCCAGTTGGCGAGTGATAACCGCAATTTCTTTAGGGCCAATTTTTTTAGGTTTACCGGCAAAAAGTGGCTGCGGTTTTTTCTTGATTTTTGTTGGGTTAACACCTTGGCGTTTTAACTGGTCTTTAGCCGCGGCTATATTATCTGCCGCGAGTTCACCACTGACTTTTTCACCGCGCCGGTTTACACCACGCCAGACATAAAAGTCCTGAATTACCACTTTTTCTTTTGCTTTTTTTCTGGCTGTTGCCATAGTGTAAGTCCTTAATGAGCTTAACTTAACCTGAAAACTTTTATTAGTTTAGTCGTTTAATGCCCGTTTGATAAACAATTCGTTTTTAAGTTGCCAAAACTCAGCTGCCGATACTGCCATTTTAAAACCGTACCCCCTACATCATATTCGTGCCTCACTGTACAGAATCACGGAGCGAATAACGGCGTTTTGTAGGTCGGCCTTTAGGCCGAAGCCTATCATTGTTTATGCCTCACCGCCGAGGTTTATTCCGTCATCCCCCCGAGACGTCGGAGAATCACCCCTCAACACAGTGGTTTCAGGCAAAACGTCAAAGCCAGCAATCGCGTCAAAACAAATAGCCTAAAGCTTAGCGTCTAATCACTTAGCCGTGCACAATTTCTTAATTTGTGACCCGACTGATTTCCCCTAAACTTGTAGTGCCCGCCAGTACTTTTAAAATACCGGATTGACGCAGATTATTAACTTGTTCTTTTTGAGCGAGTTCTGCAATTTCTAACGCATTGCCTTCCTGCATAATTAAATTAGAGATAGCTGAGGTAATCGGCATAACTTCATATATACCAATCCGGCCTTTAAAACCTTTTGAACAAAATTCACAGCCTATAGGTTCATATAAAGTTAAGTCATCTAATTGTTGCTGTGTAAAACCAAAATCTATGAGTTCATTGTCAGGCGGCGGCGTCTTTACTGGCTTTTTACAATGATTACATAATCGCCGGGCAAGACGCTGGGCGATAATTAAACTTACCGAGCTGGCAATATTAAAACTGGGCACACCCATATTGAGCAGTCGGGTCAGAGTTTCAGAGGCTGAATTGGTATGCAAGGTGGATAAAACTAAATGGCCGGTTTGTGCCGCTTTAATTGCAATTTCAGCGGTTTCTAAATCCCGGATCTCACCCACCATGACAATATCCGGATCCTGTCGTAAAAATGATCTCAGTGCCCCGGCAAAGCTGAGTCCCGCTTTGGGATTGATCTGAACCTGATTTATACCCTCAAGATTAATTTCGACCGGATCCTCGGCGGTAGAAATATTGCGCTCAGGGGTATTTAATATATTCAGGCCAGTATATAAAGAAACTGTCTTACCACTACCGGTTGGGCCTGTAACTAAAATCATGCCCTGTGGTTTGGCCAGTGCGTTTAAATACAGCTTTTTCTGTTTGGCTTCATAACCGAGCGCATCAATACCCAGCATAGCACTGCTGGAATCAAGTATCCGCATTACTATTTTTTCGCCCCAAAGGGTCGGTAATGTCGATACCCGAAAATCAATAGATTTTTTGGCGGTAATTTTGAGTTTAATCCGGCCATCCTGGGGTTTACGTTTTTCGGCAATATCAAGTCGTGACATGACTTTTAATCTGGCTGCAAGCCGGGTTGATAAATTTGCCGGAGGGGAGGCTATTTCGTGCAAAATGCCATCGATACGAAACCGAATCCGATAACTATGTTCATAAGGTTCAAAGTGTAAATCAGATGCGCCGCGTTTAATTGCATCTAATAAAATCCGGTTAATATAGACAACTATAGGTGCATCATCTTTATCCGGTGCATCTGTATCTTTATCCCTATCATCACTTTCCGCAACCTCAATATTGTCCAGTTCAGAATCATCAAAGTCGGATAGGTTTAACTGGGCTTCATCGCCTTCATGTTTTATTTCAATTGCTTTTTGCAGCTTGGTTGCTTCAGCGCAGACATATTCAACATTAAATCCTGTACTGAATTGAAAATCTTCCGCCGCACTCATAGATATTGGATTGGCAGTAGCAATAAAAAGGGTACGGCCACGCAAATAGAGTGGTAAAACCTGATGTTTTTCAGATAATTTTTCTTTAAGAATTGAGTCTGGAATTGCGTCTAAATCGACAAAATTTAAATCAAGAAAAGGCACATGGAAGCGTTTGGATATCTCTTCAACCACTTGCTTTTCGGGTAACCAAGCCTTTTTCGCAATATACTGCTGAGCTTCAATATGAGACTTAGGTTTTTCCTGTTTTAAATCTTCTTGCTGATGAAGGCTTAACGAACCCATATAGAGTCTGAGATCTAGTGCAGGCATGCTTTATGCTCTTAATTTTATTCCGTTTTATTTGAGTTTAGCACATTGTTTGGGGATGGGAAGAATAGTTAATGCTGACTCGATTATAAAAAATAAAAAGAATGAAATAATAAAAAAGCGAACCGGAGTTCGCTTTTTTATTTCAAACTATTCTAAGCGATTACTATGGGGCTGTACCTGTTGTTTGTGCTCTCACCCAAGTTACTTGTTTAGCCGTTGCATCCATTGTCGGTGTTAATTTTATGATTGCATAATCAACTTCCGAAGTGCCTGTAACAGTAATTACACCGTTCAAAACTTCGACACTAGTAATATAGTCTGAAGGGTGACTAGTAATATCAGCTGGAATACCGTTCAAACCAGCATCACAACTGTCAGCTGCCGTTGAAGCTGTTTCGTTTACTGCATAATCTTTTAACATACAAGCAGCAACCAAGCCTTTCAATGAACCCGCTGTTGTTTCAAGCTCAGCAACTCTAGCATTTTTCATATAATCCGTATAAGCCGGAACAGCAACTGCAGCCAATATACCTATAATGGCAACCACTATCATTAATTCAATTAAGGTAAAACCTTTTTTACGCTTAATGTTAATTTGTTTATTCATCTTTTGATATCTCCAATGATTATCTACTACTTTAAGATTTATTTGGGTTATGTTGCTTTGTTCCATCCAAAACAGATTTGTAAAGCTATTATTAAATTAGACCAGTAATTTAATTAGAACAAGTAAAAGATCACACTTTTTATCAAGTTTTTATAATTTTTTTTGATTGGTGTCATTAATTAAGCTTAAAGTTAAATTGAAACATATCGTTAATTCATACGCTTTTTCTCTTAATTTCGTCCAATATACCTGTCAAAGTGCTATTTTTGACAGTTAGGCCTTTTTCGAAATGAGCTGACTATTATGATTTTAAAACTTGGATGATTTTTTAAAGTGAGAGTTAAAATAAGAGTCAGAGTTAAGGCGGCTTTACATTTATTGCTTGGCTGAAAATTTAAATATTCAGATTTACTGAAGCTTCACGTATTTTGATTTAAAATGAATTTCGCTCTATGATAGAAGCGTTTTAATTTAATAACTCCGAGCCTGCCGGGTTAAGTTTTATAATCGGCTGAATATCGTTTCAGGTTTTATAAAATAAGTTCGTCAGGCCGCTGGTTAAATCTAACCAGCCAGGGTTGTGGAAGAAATGACACGGCCTCCCGAATTTGGAAAGGTGTTTATGTTACAAGATAAATTAGGTCGCCAGTTTCATTATTTGAGACTGTCGATAACTGATGTGTGCAATTTTAAATGCACATATTGCCTGCCTGATGGCTATCAGTGTGATACCTCAAGAGAATTTTTATCGGTTGATGAAATTCGTCGGTTAGTCGCTGCGTTTGCAGAGTTAGGGACCAGTAAAATCCGGATAACCGGCGGCGAACCTGCTTTGCGTAAAGATTTAACTGAAATCATTAAAGTCTGTAAGTCAACGCCTGGAATAAAACAGGTTGCAATGACAACCAATGGTTTTAATCTGGAAAATAAAGTCAGCGAATGGACACAGGCCGGCTTAGATGCGCTGAATGTCAGCATAGATAGTTTAAAACCCGAAGTGTTTAAACTGATTACCGGCCATGATAAATTAACCAGTATTTTGCGCGGCTTAGCGAAAGCCGAAGCGCTTGGTCTGAATTCGATTAAAGTTAATACAGTATTGATGCAGCAGTATAATGCGTCTCAGTTTGACGAATATTTAAACTGGCTTAAAACCAATGCCTATACACTGAGATTTATCGAATTAATGCAAACCGGTGATAACTTATCCTTTTTTGAACAAAACCATGTCAGTGGTGAAAGTCTTAAACAAAAATTGTTGTCTCAGGGATGGTCATCTGTGATTCGGGATAAAGCGGCCGGTCCCGCACAAGAGTTTTATCATCCGGATTACGCCGGTAAAATTGGCTTGATCATGCCTTACAGTAAAGACTTTTGTGCCAGTTGTAACCGTTTAAGAATGAGTGCTTTGGGTCAGTTACATTTATGTTTGTTCACTGAACACGGTATAGATATGCGCACTTTATTGCAGCAAGACGAGCAAAAAGAATCGCTTAAACAAGCATTAAGACTAGCGCTTGCTGATAAAACGCCGAGTCACCTGTTACAACAGGGAGAAACCGGAATAACCCAGCATTTGGCTATGATTGGCGGTTAATAATGGCACCGTCTTTTCAGTCTAAACCTGTTACCGGCTTAATTTTGGCTGGTGGCCGATCTTCCCGAATGGGTCAGGATAAAGCCAGCTTAACTATTGACGGTATTAGTTTACTTGAGAAAAATAAGCAGTTACTTGCTCAGCTCAAATTTAAATCTATTCTGGTTAGCGGCTCTGACACCGGACAAATTCCGGATAAAATTGAGCAGGCTGGCCCCCTGGGCGGTATCTGCGCTGCATTAGACAGAGTTGACGCTGAGCATGCTTTATTGGTGCTGCCGGTTGATATGCCAAAACTCAATAAATCTCTATTAACTCAGCTTATTGATACAGGCTCAAGGTTGAAATCTGCGTGTTATTTTGAAGATTATTTTTTTCCTGCCTTTTTTTACGATGTCAATGTTTTAAAACAAGTAGCCAGTCAACTGATTGTAAAACCGGGAAAAGCGCGCTCGGTTAGCGCTTTATTAAATGCGGTTAATGCGCAAGCTATTTGTTTTTCGGATCCTGAAATGGAAAAAAATTTGATTAATGTCAATACACCCGAACAGTGGCGGGCTTATATTGAGTCACACGCATAGCCAGTTTTGTGAGTAGGCTCTATAGGCTTATTCAAGCTAACGTTTTGAAATGACCGGTTAGCCCGGTTATCACATTCTAATTAATTACAATTGAAAGAGACTAAAATGGCCAAACAAAACATGCCTTTTAAACCTTTAAATGTTGCCGTATTAACCATTTCTGATACGCGAGATGAAACCAGTGATACATCAGGGCAATATCTGGTTGAAGCCTTAACAGAAGCCGGCCATCATTTGGCAGATAAACAAATTGTAAAAGATGATATTTATCAAATCCGGGCTATCACATCCAAGTGGATTGCTTCCGACAATATTCAGGTCATTATTTCGACAGGTGGTACAGGGTTTACCGGTCGCGACAGTACACCAGAAGCCATGCTGCCTTTATTTGATAAAACAGTAGAAGGGTTTGGTGAACTGTTCAGACAAGTTTCTTATACGGATATAGGCACATCAACCATTCAGTCGAGAGCGGTTGCAGGGATGGCAAACAAAGTGGTTATTTTTTGCCTGCCGGGTTCAACTGGGGCTTGTAAAACCGGTTGGCAGGATATTATCCGGTCGCAAATTGATGCCAGTGTTAAACCCTGTAATTTTGTTGCTCAACTTAAAACCGTGGGCGAAGCGGTTGAAGCTTGCCAGACTCGGGGGGTAATAATGTCAGACAACAAACAATTTAGCCATGTGAATGCACAGGGCGAAGCGAATATGGTGGATGTCTCGCAAAAAGCCGTGACAACACGCACTGCCATTGCCGAAGCCTATATAAAAATGTCGGCTCAGACTATTCAGATGATTGTAGAGGGGGGCCATGCCAAAGGGGATGTATTTGCCGTCGCCCGAATCGCGGGGATTCAGGCCGCCAAAAAGTGTGCTGATTTAATTCCGCTTTGTCATCCTTTAATGCTTTCAAAAGTACAGGTAGATTTTGAGGTGCAAGCTGATCAACACAGAATCAGAATTGAAACCCTTTGTAAATTGGCTGGCCAGACAGGTGTTGAAATGGAGGCCCTGACAGCGGCTTCTGTTGCCGCTTTGACTTTATTTGATATGTGTAAAGCGGTTGATCCTGAAATGGAAATAGGTGGCGTTAGAGTCTTGCAAAAAGAGGGCGGTAAAACGGGCCACTGGCAAAATCAACAAGGTAACAATTAGATGATCAAAGTCTTATTTTTTGCGCGTTTAAGAGAAGAGCTAAACTGCGAGTCTGTTGAATTAGAAATTGAAAATAAAAATATTGCCGACGTAAAACAGTTTTTGATAAAGCAGCGCCCTGAATGGCAAGCTGTTTTTACCAATCGAAAATTACTCACAGCGATTAATCAAACTATGGTTTCTGATCAAGCTTTGGTTAAAAGCGGTGACGAAGTGGCGTTTTTTCCGCCTGTGACCGGAGGCTAAATACGCTCACTCCGGTTTTTACGAATTTGCTATGCCGTGAGCAATCAGGGAGCGTTGTAGGTCGGCCTTTAGGCCGAAGAGTGTCATCGAGCATGCCTGATTTCTGCTTCTTTTGCCATCCCCGAGGTGTCGCGGAACCAGTCCCTAACATAAGTATTGCAAGTAAAAAAGAATATTAGCAGGCTAGGTCTGGTGCCTGAAACTTAGCACCCAATACCCAGCACTGTTTCTAATTTAACCCTGACAGGTGAGAGTTTATTGTAGATCGGCGTTTACGCCGTTAGTACTCGAAAGACAAGCTGCATTCAAATTTAAAAATTTGTGTGAGCGGTCGTGAACTTTAACCCCTCCGTGTAAGCAATAAAAACAAGGTTACCACGCAAAGCGTGAGTCTCAGCAAGCAAGAGAAACCCCGCACCTAGCCGCCTGAAACCTAGCCCCTTATAAACTTACTTCAGCTAAATAAATCGCGCAGGTATCCAGCTTTTTAATCAGTTGATTGTTGCGGTTTATTCTATGTTGTGAATAAAAACTGATATACAGTTTATTATTTTTTTCCAGCATGGCTGGATAGCTGTTGTCTCCGGCGGATGGTAATTCCAATAATGGCGCTATTTGTTTCTGTGCTAAATCCAATTCAAATAACCAAGTTTTGAGCTTAAAAGGCCATAATATCCGCCGCGCCGCGATAATAATTTTACCGTTTTTCAGCTGCAATACAGCAGGACCGCCCAAATACTCTGCTAAATCAAACCATTTCCAGCTGGTATAGCCGGGTTTTGCAATGCCCAACTGAGCTGTATAGCTGTCTGCATCCCGTCTTAAAATGCAAATGGCGGTTCCATCCTCTAAAAATGTGATATCAGATTCATTCGGATAAGCTTTTCCGTTCTCAGCCAATGAAAAGAGAGATTGCAGCCGACAGTTAAAGCCTCTTAGCGGATCACCCTGATAAAGCTTAACCCGATTTTGAGCGCGGTTATAAGCAATACCAAGTGCTGTGTCTTTAAAGTAGCGAATTCGCCATAACCACCAGTTCCGCTCTCCTAAAATATGAGCGCCTGACCAACTGATGCCATCCAGTGAAAAGTGCATGCAATTTTGATTCAGGTAGTTGCGGCCTTGATGATCAAATCGCTTATGATAATACAGCAGGGTGAGTTTTCCGGATGGGTGCACTGTCAGTTTTGGATCCCGAAAATCAGAGTTAGCTTGTCTGAGCAGGCTCGCTGTTTTCCAGTTTATTAAATCATTTGATACCAGAATTCTGATAATACCGTCTTTACTGACATGGTTTTGTGCTTCTCGAAAACAGCAATAAAAACGGCCTTTATATTCTGTTAAATCAGTAAACGCATTATGTTTGTGACTTTGCCAGATTAACTGGCATTTATTGAGCGTTAAATTCATATACATTATTTAATCAGAATTAATTCATATTCTGAGTAAACCATAATGCGGCTTAATTGTCAGGGGTTGCCTGTGGTTGTTTTTTATCTTTCATTGTATTTTTAACAATGGTTAGTAAAATCGCTAAGGCAAACAGAAAAGTGACAGCATTGGCACTGATCATTGCCATGTCTTCTATCATCAAAGCATAAGTCAGCCATAAGCCAACACCGGTTGTGAAAATGACATACATCGCCAGAGATAAAGAGCGGGTTTCTCCGGTTTTGAGCACTTTTATCGCTTGAGGTAAAAATGCAGAAGTGGTGCAGAAAGCTGCGCCAAAACCAATAACATCAATAAAACTCATTTAATTTAACCTTAGAATTAATGTATTATATATATTAATTGTTAGCTGAATCGATTGAAAATACATTCAACCTAATTATTAATCCAGCTCAAATTTTTTGAGTATTTTAAGCAAAAAATATTCAATCTCCGAACTTTACCTGAATCGAATTTAACCAAAGCAGAGGCATTATGTATACAGAATTTGACGCCATTATTTTTGATATGGACGGGACTTTAGTCGATAGCGGGCGTTTACATCAAAATGCCTGGACGCAAGCCCTGAATAAATTTGCTATTCCGGTCAACCCCGAATTAATGCGTTCTCTGGCGGGCGTGCCTACAAAAGAAACCGTCGATATTTTGGTACAGCACTTTGATCTTAATATTAATGCGACCAGTGATGAGGTGAATGACTTTAAAGAAGCTATTGTGCGTGAAACCATTCATCAATATGTTAAACCAACCAAGCTGGCTGAGTTTGCAAGAGAGAATCTGGGCAAGCGCCCAATGTCAGTGGGAACAGGTGCTTACACAGGCGAAGCCAAACAAATACTGGAAGTCTGTGGCTTAAGCGATTTGATCGATCATTTAGTGGGCGCAGATCAGGTTCAAAACCCAAAACCAGCGCCTGATACCTTTTTACGGTGTGCCGAGTTAATGAAAGTAACCCCTGAACAGTGCATTGTATTTGAAGATGCAAAAGCTGGTATTCAAGCGGCTAAATCAGCGGGTATGTTTGTTGTTGATGTATACGATGTACTAAAAATAGAGAATGACTATTTTTTGAGTGAGTAGTTAACCTTAGCTCGGGATAAGGTGTAATGTAACCGAGCTGAAGTGAATTATTCTAGTCATTTTATAAGGTTTGAGTGGCCTGGTTGACCCAGGTCACTCATTTAAAAGTCTGATTTATCCTTGCTCTAATAATTTACGTAAATCAATTAAAGCGGCATTGGCGCGGGAAACATAGTTGGCCATGACTAAGCTGTGATTGGCCAGAAAGCCAAAACCATCACCGTTTAAAATAAGCGGGCTCCAGACGGTATCCTGCGTGGCTTCCAGTTCACGAATAATTTGCTGCAAACTGACTCTGGCATTCTTTTTTTCCAGTACATCAGCAAAATCAATTTCTACCGCTTGTAAAAAATGATGCAAAGCCCAACAGGTACCGCGCGCTTCATAAAATACATCGTCTATTTTCCACCAGCTGGTTTGTACTTTGCTTTGCATAGGTGTTTGAGTTGACTGATGAGCGCTGTTATCTCCGGCCAGTTCAATATTATATCTATCTTTGCCTACACTCGCGCTCAGTTTCTGTGAAGTTGACCCCAATCGTTTCTCAACTTCTTTTAGCCAGTCACTCAGGTTATCCGCTCTAGAATAAAACTGGCCGTCTGCCTGATTCGAATCAATCAGACGTTCGCGGTAGCTTTTTAATGCCGTAATCGCATTTTCATATTCGCCTTCAGCACTTGGCCAGGCCCAGTTTCTGTGGTCAATATTAAACTGGGGTTGAGCGACCTTTAAATCTTTATCTTCTTGAGACTGCGACTGAGAACGGCTGAAGTCTTTACGCATAGCCAGTGATAGATCTCTGATTTGTTCAAGTGCGCCAAATTCCCAGGCAGGCATGTTGTCCATCAACAGAGAAGGTGGTAGAACGTCATTGGCAGTAAATCCACCGGGTTTGGTTAACAGTGTTTCAGCAACATTTATTAAAGCGGTTGTTGTCGCATAACCTGTTACCTGAATATGTTGTTGGCTATTTTGCCTGACCGAGGTAATTTCAGGTTCCTGGCTCCACCAAACAGAAATTAACCAGAATATCAGAATGACTGAGCCGAGGCCCAGGCTTACAATTTTTATTAACTTGCTATTCATAATTGTCCTTTTACTCTTAAATTTAAATGTCCAACGCTCAACCCCTGACGATTAATGATTATGGTGTTTATGCTCCATTTTTTCAGGTTTTTGAGCATGATGCATCGCTTGTATTGGTGCTATAACAGAGTAAGATTTTTGGTGTTTATCCCTGAAAATAAACTCGACTTCTCCCTGATCTGCCCAGTTTCGCTTTAAATCGAGCAACATAATATGCTTTGCACCAGACTCTAATATAATGCTCTGATTAGCCGGAATAATAAGCTGGTCCATTTTTTTCATCATCATCATATCATTTTGCACAATATGAGTATGAAACTCAGTTTTTTCACTGATATTACTATTTGCTTCTATCAAGCTGACAGGCTCTGAGCCGGTATTGGTAATTTTCATAAATGCGGCTGTATTTTTTTGCATAGCCGGCATTAACCTGACACTGGCTTGTTCAAATACAAGGTCAGCCTGTGCGGCATGGCTGAATACTAAACCGGCGACGAGTGATAAAAATTTATGCATTCTTTCATTCTTTTTAATATTGGAGTTTGATGCATTTAATTTAGCAGTTAAGCCTGCTAATTTATAGTCAATTTTTATTCGAACGTTTTGAAAAAACGCGATTAGGTTTACAAACGTCAGCGCCTAAATCTTCATGCCAATATGGATACCCGCCTGCGGGATAGGACTAGAATATTTGCTTTAATATCCAATTAAGTTGTCGCTAACCGGCTTGGCAAGTGTATTCAGCCAGGCTCCATATACAGGGTTAGGAACCAAAAACCAGCGGCTACCCCATAAATCATCATATTGAGCGACCAGTTTTTGCCTTGCACTGGCGGGCAGTGATGCGGTTTTGGGGATCATCTGATTAATATCATCACCAATAATCATTAAAATTCGGTATCTTTGCGCAATAAAAGCCCGTCGGCTGCTTTGATCCTGATTCCAATCTGAAAACTCACCGCGAAAAAACATTTGGTCTTTTGGAAAGTTTAAAGAAATGCGGTTAAGCATTTTTAGCGTTTTAGTTTTTATCGGGCAGGGATCTCTTGGGTTGGGCAAGCACTGTCTGTCCGAAATTAATAAAACAATAACCCCCAAAGAAGACGCTTTTTTGATGAGTTTTAAAACATGCGGAACCAATTTTGCTCTTTCGGTATTAACCCAGCTCATAAATCTGGCATCTGTATGCGAATTGTTATCCAGTGCCAATTCAGCCCGATAGGGCATAGTGCTGATCAGGGTATCATCTAAATCCATAATGATGGCATTGGGTAACTGATTCATACCTGTGTGACCAAATTGTTCAATTGCAGCTGTCCAGTCATTGTCAAATACCGCCTTTTCCAATTGCATGGCCGCATTTGTATAAGTTTGCGACATAATCGCTCTGTATTCGGCTGACTGTTGCATCCAGGCAATGGCTCCGACATCGGAATCAGCAAATGCTTTAAATTGGGTTAAGCACAAACAAAAAAAACTGAATAAACAGAGCTTGACGTGCTTTTTGATTTTATTGGCTTGCATTTTTGGCTCTCAACTGAATCTGAAGGGGTTGGTTTTTAGTGTAGACTTAATTCAGATATCGACCAATTTGCTAATAACTGTAGTGATCTTCAAAAAGGGAAATCAGACGGTTTAAATGCACTTATAGATGACGAGTAATTTAAAGCTTAGTTGAGGTCAGAGAAGGGATATATCTGAGTTGCTTGGGTATATAAAAAAGGCGACTGGAAAAGTCGCCTTTTAAAACACAGAACCGACAGGCTTATTTAGCCGCTCGGTCAAAAGATTCCTGGATTTCTTTTTTAGCAGAAGCGGCGTCTTCCCAACCGTCAACTTTAACCCATTTACCTTTTTCTAATTCTTTGTAACGCTCAAAGAAGTGTGTGATTTGTGCTTTTAATAATTCATCTAAATCATTTACGTCTTGAATGTGGTCGTAAATTTTAGTTAATTTGCTGACAGGTACTGCAACTACTTTAGCGTCTTCACCTGATTCGTCAGTCATTTTTAATACGCCAACCGGGCGACATTTGATAACTGCACCAGGTACTAACGGATATGGAGTTGGTACTAAAACATCAACTGGGTCACCATCCAAAGATAAAGTTTCATTTACGAAACCATAGTTACAAGGATAAAACATAGGGGTTGCCATAAAACGGTCAACCCATACTGTACCCGTATCTTTATCTACTTCGTATTTGATTGGATCCGCGTTTGCCGGGATTTCAATGATTACATTAACTTCTTCTGGTAAGTTTTTACCCGCAGGTACGTTAGATAAACTCATTTTCCTTCCTTTAAGAGGTTTGATTTAGCAAATTTGACCATATTATATACCCAAGCCGCTTGAATAAGCTAGTTTCAGGGCTGGCTGAGCTGATTAACCTCAACTCTGGGTAACGAATTATTTTCCAGTGGCCATTTTTCCTGATAACTGCGTTGAATTTGCTCGTAATAGCCAATTATTACGAGCAAATTCGCCTTGTTCTATGAAAAAATCTCTCACTGGAAAATGAAAGCAAACTAAAAGCTAATCAATTTAAGGCTTTAGCTAACTTCTTATCCAGAGTTGAGGTTGATTAAATTCAAACTAGGCTGGTATTAAAACAAACTACTTTTTGAGATAATGCCGCACATACATTAATTGGTGTCAGAACCACGATAAAAGGTGAGTAAATTAAACAAGACTTTGTTAACCTCACCCACAAGAATACATATTTTGGTATAAGAAAAATGAAAAATTACCGTTTAGTTTTAGATTGTCCAGACAGAGTTGGCATAGTCGCCGCAGTCAGCCAGTTTTTAGCTGACCATCAAGCCTCAATTGTTGAAGCAAATCATCATAAAGACAGCCAGGCTAATCGCTTTTTTATGCGCAATGAAATAGAAGCCGAGTCTATTAAACTGTCACTTGAGCAATTTAGAGCCGAGTTTGCGCCTTTGGCAAAGCAATTTGAGATGAACTGGAAAATTGTGGATACAACGCACAAACAAAACGTTGTATTGATGGCAAGCCGCGAATCTCATTGTTTAGCCGATCTGTTACACAGGTGGCACAGTGGAGAATTAGATTGCAATATCGTCGCTGTGGTGGCCAATCACGAGCATTTGCGACAAATGGTGCAATGGCATGGCATTCCCTACCACTATGTTCCTTTTGCGAAGGAGAATAAAGCTCAAGCTTTTGAAGACGTTAAATCTTTATTATTAGAGTATAAAGCGGACACTATTGTATTGGCTCGCTTTATGCAAATTTTCCCTGACGAGATGTGTAAAGAGTTTGCAGGTCAGGTGATTAATATCCATCACAGCTTTTTACCTTCATTTGCCGGCGCTAAACCCTACCATCAGGCGCATGAGCGAGGCGTAAAACTAATAGGTGCAACTTGTCACTATGTAACAGGTGATCTAGATGCCGGACCTATTATTGATCAGGAAATTATCCGGATTAGCCACAGAGATTCAATTGATGACATGGTTCGCAAAGGCAAAGAATGTGAGAAACAGGCGCTGGCACGAGGGCTAAGAAACCATATCGAAGACAGAGTGATTATAAACGGAAATAAAACGATTGTTTTTGATTAACGTTTTGTTTACCTTTTATTTTCAATTGAACTTTCTTTAAATTCTTTCGTCTATGATGTTGCCGCGCTGAGTTTACCTATCAGGCTGAACAATTTAAGTGGGCATTATTATGGGAAATGGAAAAAATGATATGTATATAGTCACGGTTGAGTTTGTTATACACTCAGCATATTTATTGCCGTTTTTAGACGCTGCACTGGAAAACGCCGATGCTTCACTTCATCATGAAGCCGAGTGTCATCAATTTGAAGTGAGTCAAAGCCATGATACACCCACTCATTTCTTTTTTTATGAAGCTTACGAAAATGAGCACGCATTTCAGCAACATCTTGAAAGTCAGCACTTTTTAACCTTTGTCAATCGAATTC
The DNA here is from genome assembly GCA_913056495.1 of uncultured Alteromonadaceae bacterium. Classification (GTDB taxonomy): domain Bacteria; phylum Pseudomonadota; class Gammaproteobacteria; order Enterobacterales; family Alteromonadaceae; genus Catenovulum. The sequence continues at coordinate 117,116 of CAJXMO010000001.1, forward strand.
AGGATTGGGTGATCAGTAAAAATGTTAAATCCTGGTACGCCTGTTAATTATGATGCCTGATAATCAAAAACTGACAGTACTTGGCGCTGGCTGGTTAGGTTTGCCATTAGCTAAATCACTTCAAATGCAAGGTTATCAAGTAACTGTAACCCGAAGCTCAGCAGTCGGATGTCGACAAACAGCAGCGCAGGGGTTAAGTTGTCAGCCTTGTATGTTAGGCGAGCCGATATCAAACGAGCAGGCTGAATCGATTTTTAAGACAGATATGCTGATTGTGACTTTTCCGCCGGGGTTTCGTCAGCCTAGTCAGGGTAAAGACTACCTAAAAAAATGGCGGCAAGTGATTGAACTGGCCAATCAGTATTCAGTTAAAAATATCATGATGACCAGTTCAACTGCTGTGTATCCTGAAATAGACGCCGTTATGACTGAGGATGATGCCTGCGCATATAATGAAAAATCCGAAATTTTGCTGGCAGCAGAATCCCTGTTAAAAACTGAATTTAATGGTGATTATTTGGTATTGCGCCTAGCCGGATTATTTGGTCCAGACCGACACCCGGCCCGTTTTGTAAATAAACTCAAGCAGCTGAATCAAAATGCGCCGGCCAATATGCTGCACCTTGATGATGCAGTTGGTGCGATTAACTTTTTAATTCAAAATAAGATAGTCAATCAAACCCTGAATATTTCCAGTCCGGAATTTATTTCAAAAGCTGATTTTTATCAGGCCGCTGCGTTTGATAAAAATGAGAGTATCACTTTGCCCATAATAACCAAGGGGCCAAAAAATAAGCAGATCAGCAGTCAGAAGCTGATTGATTTAGGATATTCTTTTTGTTTTAAAAATGCGGCTCAAGCATTTAATCAAGTTTACTAGGCCATCATCTTTTTTATTAGACAGTATCACAATTCTGCTGAGCATACTTAGCCTGAGGTGCTTATAAAAGAGTTGATTTATCTTGAATCAATATTTACCACAATAGCCGTTTGAAAACTGGCATAAAAATTGTCTCTAAGCTAGCCTAACCAAAAAATTGGCTATCTTAAGGTTTGGAGCTAAAGTTGCGTCGTTTTCTTAATTGGATTGTATATATTGCTGTTTTTTCAGTGCTTTGTGCTTGCGGTGGTTCTGGCGGAGAAGGTTCTGAAACCGATGCCGGTGATCAGAATAGCGGCAATACTTCACCGGTTTTATCAGAAACACTTGAATTAACCACGCTTTCATTACCTCAAGCGTGTGAATTTGACGGTCAACGTTTACGTAATTTTGCTCAGTGCAATTTGCATTTTCAAATAAACCTGTCTCAGGGTCAAAGTTCTGACGCCAGTTTCGTTGGCCAGGTTTCGACTAACTCAGGCCAGAGTTGGCAAAACTTAATGACAGGTCCGGATCTAAGTTTTATCTTACCCGCATCTGATTACAGCGGCGATGTGCAAATTCGTGCGACTATGCTTTATCAGCAAACGACAACTCAAACTCAGTCGCTAAACTTTACCTTGCTTGAAAATACGATCAGTTTACAGGATGCCGGTGATTTTGCTCAGGACGCTGTGGTTTATCTTGACCCACAAGATTCTGCTTTGACTCATTTAGAGCTTAGATTACCCAGTTGTTTAGATGCAGAGCAGGATACCAGCAAAGTAGAATTGAGAAAAAACAGCCGTTATTTGATAGAGCAGCAATCCGGCGCTCGTATTCGGCTTGATCGGAATTTATTCGCAGACAATGATTTACTCAATGCAATTTGCATCGACAGCTTTAATGCTGAAGCGGCCGCCCCCGGCAGTATTCAAATTAAATTGCAAACCGACCCTGATATTAATCATGCGCCTGAGGTCAGCTTTAGCGCTCTGGACTCAGATTTAGAGCGTTATCAGGGACTGATTCGGGACGGACAAACACTTCAAACCTGCTTGCAAACTCAGGATCAAGATAACGATGAAATTACGCTAAGTTTAACAGCGATAACAGAGCAGGCTACTCATAATCTGACGCTAACTAATCAATGCACACAACTGGATACAACAGATTATAGCGGACAGACGCTTACTTTAATTGCACAGGCAAATGATGGGCAAAACTCAGCACACAGTATCAGCCAAGCCAGATTGGAACTGGGCACTATTTATCCAGATTCAGTAGCGATTGCGAGCGCATCTAATTCTAGTTGCCAGTTGGGCGATACTGATCAAACGACTCAAGTAACCATTGATGCGGATAAAGAGCTGGATGATTATTCACTCAGTGTGATTAACCTGGCCGATAATTCGATACTCAGGGAATTAGGGCAGGTCACCTCGGCCAGCTTAACTTTTTCATGTCAGCAACTCGGCAGTTTGCAATACCAAATTGTGACCGCTAGCCGAGGGAAAATTCAGCGCAGTCAAATTTATTCCCATACAGTGACTGTTCAGCAAAATCAGCTACCTGAACTGAGTTTTGATATTCAGGGTGAAGTCTTAAACAATGCAGCTATCCAATACAGAGATAACCAGCAGCTGGATATCTGCATTGACGCAACGGATGCGGATAATGATGCTCTGACAACACAAATGGCTTATCAATGGGACAACGCGCAGGAGCAGGTAGTCGAACTGCTTAATAACTGCTCTGCAATTAATACTCAGGGCAGAGGCGGGCAAAGACTTAAACTGATTGCAGATGTCAGTGACGGACAGGCTGATATTCAGTTTGTTCGGGATTTAGGCATTATTCATACTGACAGCATTCAGTTTGCAACGACTGAAAGTCAGTCCTGCATTGCCGGTGACGCTGCGCTTAGTTATTCTGTTAAGGTTGACGCTGATATTGAAGGCGACAGCCACCAATTATCAATAATAAATGCCAGTACTCAGGCAGTCATCACGAATTTAGGCTCAGTAACCAGCGGACAGTTTGATTTAAGTTGCGATCAGGTTTCAACGCTCTCTTTTCAAATAAAAAATGAAAGTCGCGGTTTGTCTGTATTATCGCCGGTTTATATGCACACAGTCAGTGAGCAAGCAAACCAACAACCAGAACTGGGTTACAGTTTGACCGTTGTGGATTCATCAGAAGCAGCATCCAGTGGCGTCACTTTATTTGAAGACGCTTACCGGGATAACTCAACCCTGCGCCTGTGTATTGACGCGGTTGATCCCGAAGGGCTGGTTGTGGACGTTACGGGAGTTATCCGGTTTGAAGACCCGGCTGATAATCGTTTAATCAGTGCAGAATCGATAGCCTTAGATAATCAAGACTGTATGAATTTTTCAACTTATTATAAAGGTGGTCAGGCCCTTAAAATAGAGTTGTCCGCTACAGACGGCGAAACTCAGACAGAGGTGCTCGCCGATGAAGGTATCATTCATGGTGATCAAATTAATGTGGCCAGCAGCAGTTCACAAACATGTACACAAGGTGAGCCCAGTCTGACCTATCAAATTAATATAGCGCCGGATTTGGAAGGGGATAGCCAGACACTAACTGTGATAGACCCGGACAGTAACAGTATAGTCGCAACTGCAAATCAAACGGATACCAGCGCACAGTTCAGCTTGTCGTGCCAGAGCGAATCAGAAAGCCGACGCTTTTATATTCGCAATAGTAGCCGAGGCTTATCTACTCAATCGCTTGTGTATCAACATCAGGTTAATGCTCAGCAAAATACGCTGCCGGAGCTGAGTTATCAATTTATCAATGAAGTAAGAATCGGAAATGCACTACGTGATAATCAGAGTTTTGAAATTTGCCTTCAGGCGAGTGATCCGGATGGCGACAACCTTGAGCTGAATGCGAGTTATCAAATAGAAGGTCAGCAGGCACAAACCATAGTGCTTAATAATTTTTGCGGTACGATTTCCACTGCAGGAGCCGGAAATAAACAACTTACGCTTAACCTGACCGCATTTGATGGGCTGGATACGCAAACTTTGATCCAAACGGTTGACGTTCATCAGGATACAGTCCAGTTTGCATTTACATCTGGGCAGTCCTGTAAAATTGGTGATGCGGCAAGAACCTATCTGGTTAATTTAAATCCGGACACCGAAGGGGATACCCAGAGCGTTAAGGTTTATTTAAGTGATAACACTTTATTAAGAGATTTAGGCAGCGAGCGCTCATTTACTTTAGCCTGTACAATGGCTCAGTCGTTAACGTTTTATCTAGAAACGGAATCGCGCGGTTTAATCACAAAGTCGTCTAACTATCAGCATACCGTCAGCAACGAAATCAATACCCGGCCAACAATCAATTTAACCTGGAATACAGCTGAATTGGACTATTACGCTGGCGCGATACGCGATCGTCAGACACTTGAAGTCTGTGCTCATGCAGAGGATTCAGAATCTGAGTTAAATGAACTCAATGTTCAGGTATTTTACCGGTTTGATTCGCAAGCCTTGCAAACGCTGAATCTGACGGATTATTGCGGTGAAATTGAGTTAACGAACCGGGGTGGACAACAACTCTCATTGCAAGGTTTTGCCAGTGATGGCACTGCAACCGGCAACCAGGACAGAGATTTAGGGGTTATTCACCAGGATACGATTCAAATGGCAATCAGCAACAGTGGCAGTTGCCGTGTCGGAGATGTCGACAGTGATTTTATAGCCAGAATTGCCTCAGATTCTGAAGGCGATACTTATGCACTGGATGTCATCAATGCGAATACAGGTGAAATACTGGTTGAGCTTGGCCAACTGACCGCAGGTAATTTCAGTTTACCCTGTAATGAGCTGGATGCGATTGATTTTCTGATCAGAACAACCAGTCGCGGATTAACACAAAATTCGCTTGTATACAGTCATGTGATTGATAATACACTGAATGCCAAACCTCAGCTTCAAATTGAATTAACTCAGGCTGAATTATTTTCATCTCAGGTGAGAGATGGACAGAATATTGAGGTCTGTTTGTCAGCGACAGACAGTGACAATGATGCAATCAGTTACCGCGCCGTTTATCAGTTTACTAATGAACCTTTGCGCAGTCTGAACCTGAATGAGCAGCATTGTGGCGTTATCAGTACTAGCGGTCGGGGTGGTGACAGTTTATTAATTCAGGGATTTGCCAGTGACGGTATTGCTGAAACGACACAAATTTATGATGTGTCTGAAATACATCAGGATACGCTGGCAATGCCGGTTTCAACTTCATCCGCTTGCACCATAGGCGAATCTGCGATTGTTTATAATATTGAACTGGGTGAAGATACAGAGAATGATTTACGCAAGCTGGTGGTGAATAATTCTGTCAGCGGTAATATCATTGCTCAGTTTGATGAAGCGAACGATTTTAGCGAGTTTGAGTTTAGTTTAGCCTGTGATCAGGTTGGAGACACTCAATTCACTATCACAGCGACCAGTCGAGGGCTCAGTCAAACTTCTGAAATTTATTCGCATACGGTTAATGCGAGTCTGACTAACAATATCCAGTCCTGGTTAACGACAGCCGATCAAACCCAGTTATTAAGCCAACAAGCAGAGCAAAAACTTAGAGTTGGTACAGGCACTGCGACACACCAAATTGATGTTAGCGACAGTACCCTTTATCAGAATATTCAGGGATTTGGTGCAGGGTTAACGGACAGCGCGGCGAGTTTATTATTTGAATCCGATAACCGGACAGATATTCTCAGTGAGTTGTTTGAGCCAGGTCAGGGTGCTTCTTTTAATCGGGTCCGTATTTCTCTTTCGGGGCTAGGCAATTATGTCGCACGCGCTGCAAAAAGTTATAATGACAGACCCCCGGGATTAACCGATCCGGATTTACAATATTTTTCCACCGCGGCAGATGAAGCGTATTTTTTACCTGTACTGAATGAAATTTTTGCTCAAAATAACGAGGTGAAAGTAGATGCCGTATCCTGGAGCGCTCCCGGGTGGATGAAAGACAATGACGCGCTTAATGGCGGAAGCTTGCGGTTGGATTTTTACGCAGAATACGCAGCTTACCTGACAGCATCGCTGAATGCCTATCAGGATGCCGGGATTGAACTCGCCAGCTTTAGTTTGCAAAACCAGCCCCATACGGAAGCGGATTTTCCGTCCATGTCATGGGCCAATTTAGATTACCAAAGCTTCTTTGAAGATTATATGTATCCACAACTCAATGGTGCCGGGGTTAATGCTGACTATTGGATTTGGGATGGCAACTGGACGGATTTTGATACCCAGCAAGATACGGATATCGCCTTATTTGCGACTCAAGCTTTAGAAAACGATTATATTTATGGCCGTGCTCTGGGTGTTGCATTTCAGTGTTATCAAGCAGATAACGGAGCTGCGGATGTCAGTCAGGCGGTCGCTGCCGTTACCGAACTCACCAGAGCCAGAGATGTTCATATTACCTCTTGTCGTAACCAAAATAATGGACGTAGCTTTGGTCAGTACCTGATAGATACCTCAGCCAACATGATTATGCCGTATCTGACAGCCGGAGCAAGTTCAGTGATGCTGGAAAACCTGATTCTGGATTCAAATTTTGGCCCCTATCAGGGTGGTTGTTCAAATTGCCGCGCTTTATTGACTAAACAGCAAGGTGGTGAAATCACTAAAAATGCAGAATATTATGCCTTTGCCCATTTTAGTCAGTTTGTTGAATCAGATGCGGTTAGAATAGATTCCAGTCAGGTTGCTGGCATTATTAGTACTCAGGCATTTAAAAATCCGGATGGTAGTATCGTACTGGTGGTAGTGAATCAGTCAAATGTACTGCAGGATATGGATATCAACTGGCAAGGACAAAGTACTTTTATCCAATTGCCCGGACTGTCTGTGCAAACACTCACCTGGAACTCAGCTAATTCCGGGGTTGCAGATTTGCAGCAAATTCAGCAAGCAAGTCTGTTAGCCCAAGATAGTTTAGCTTTGATTGATGCGATGCGGGATGAGAGTGGAATCTATGCTGAAAAACTGATTTTATCCTTCAGCCAAAGCGGCGATTTATCTCCCGCCTCAACCGGTTTGGGATTGGTTAGTTTGGCGGTTGCACATCAAATGCAGTGGGATGCGAATGCAAGCGCTAAAGTATTGGCAACTCTGGATTCGTTATCCGGAGAAAATGAAAACTTTGCCCCCGCTCGCGACGAATCGGGTATTTTTGCCAAGCGGTTTAATGTGGACGGAACCGCAATGGATGATAACTATAGTTTATTGGAAACCGCCTATTTGTTAGCCGGCGCTCAATTTGCTGCGCAGACGATAGCGAATACCCAAATAACAGAAAAAGTAGAAACATTAGTTGCGTCTGTTGACTGGCAGGGAGCCATTGAAGACAGTCAGCAGGGCACTGTTGTTATTGAACGTGACTTTTCAGGCAATACACTCAATACACAGGGCGTGTATGACCAGCAAATGTTGTTGGTCTGGCTTGCAAAAGAAACGGGTAGTTTTGCTGCCGCTACTTTGTGGGAAAATCATTATGCCAGTGGGGAGCTGACTCAATTAGCCTATTATCAGGATAATGCGATACCGTCTGATGAGCAAGGAGAGAGCATTTCTGCCAGTATTCATCAATTGAATTATTATTTAATTAACCCTGTGCTGGCATCGGCCAATTACCGGCAGTTATTTGCCAGTCAGGCCAATGCAGAAAAAAACTATTGGCTTGATAATTTTAACTTACCGTCTTATCTGTGGGGATTTGGTTACGGTACAGATAACCGTAATTTAACCCAAGCTGAATTTGACAGCATCAGTATGCATAAGAGCGATGTTGCACATGCGCCAACGATAGCAGGCTTTATCTCTGCTGATAACGCTTATTTAGATGATATATTGGCCTGGAAAAATCAGAATACCGGCATTTTAATAACCGATATAAATGGCATTGAAATTCCATGGCGTTATCAAAACACAGATACTGGCTGGCAATCACAACAAATTGATATGTTTTCAATCGCACCTATGTTATTGGGGCTGGCTTCACATCCCGGTTTACTGGATATTCAGTTTTTCAGGACTAATAATCAGCTGCTCTCAAATAACTAAGTATTAGGCGATGTATCGGAAAAATCGATAAGACTGTTTTATTTTACCCGTTTTACCTGAACGCTGATTTGCGTAATACTGTCATCACGTTAAGCGGTTAAGTGAATAAAGCCGCTGTAAAATTTTAGTCAGCCAAGTCAATGGAGCAATACATGTTACAGAATAAAGAAGGCCAGGCAGTTCCTAGTGTTGAGTTTGTTGTAAAAACAGATGACGGATTTGAGAAAGTTAAAAGCGATGACATTTTTAAAGACAGAACCGTTATCGTATTTTCTTTACCGGGCGCATTTACCCCAACTTGTTCATCAACTCATTTGCCGCGTTTTAACCAACTTGCTAACGTATTCAAAAAGCAAGGTGTGGATGAAATTGTCTGTATGTCGGTTAATGATACTTTTGTGATGAATGCCTGGGCGCAAGATCAGGAAGCAGATAATATTACTTTGATTCCGGATGGCAATGGTGAATTTACCGATAAAATGGGCATGCTGGTAGACAAAGCTGACTTAGGGTTTGGCAAGCGCAGCTGGCGTTATTCAATGCTAGTCAAAAACGGCATTGTCGAAAAAATGTTTATAGAGCCTGAAGTTGAAGGCGACCCGTTTGAAGTATCAGATGCAGATACCATGTTGAACTACATTTGCCCTGATGAAGCCGCGCCTAAATCAGTGAGCTTATTTACTAAGCCGGGTTGTCCTTTCTGTGCCAAAGCAAAAGCCTTATTAACCGAAAAAGGATTTGCATTTGAAGAAATCTTGTTAGGTAATGGTATTGGTATTAATAGCTTACAAGCAATTTCTGGTCGAGATACAGTTCCTCAAGTATTTATTGACAGCCAGCACATAGGTGGCAGTGAAGAACTAGAACAGTATTTTTCAAATGCTTAAACTGCCTTTTGCGGGTAAATTAAATAAAAAAGCCAGACAATGATTATTGTCTGGCTTTTTTATTGTTATCAGAATTAGAAACGCATACAAAATAAACCCAACTCAATACAAAACAGATTTTTCAGCATGAAACTCAATATTTATCAGGTAGACGCTTTTACTCAAACCTTATTTTCCGGTAATCCGGCAGCGGTTGTGCCATTGGAATCCTGGCTAACCAATAATCATATGCAAAACATAGCCGCAGAAAATAATCTGTCTGAAACCGTATTTTTTGTCCCCGAAGAAAATGAGTTTGCTATTCGCTGGTTTACCCCAACCAATGAAGTGACCTTATGTGGACATGCCACCCTGGCTGCTGCTTTTGTGATATTTAATTTTTTGGCTTATCAAAGCCACGTCATCGTATTTTCATCTTTATCGGGTGAACTGAAAGTCACCCAAAGCAATGGCTGGTTAACGTTAGATTTTCCATCTCAGCCTCCGCAGCAGGTAGACGCCCCTCAAGCTTTAATCAATGGGCTTGGCGTACAAGCAAACGAATGTTTAGTCAATCAGGACTATATTTCAGTTTATCAAAATGAGGCTGATATTTTAGCGATTAAACCTGATTTAACGGAACTTAAAAAACTGGACTACCGAGGGGTGATTATCACGGCACCATCTGAACAGTACGATTTTGTAGCCAGATTTTTTGCACCTAATGTTGGTATTGACGAAGACCCTGTAACAGGTTCAGCTTTTACCCAACTGGTACCTTACTGGGCTGAGCGTTTAGGTAAAAAACAGCTATTTGCAAAACAAGTGTCCTATCGAGGCGGTGAACTTAAATGCGAACTGAATGGTGAACGTGTTTTTATTTCGGGTCAGGCGGTATTGTATTTAAAAGGCGAGATCAGCTTACCCCTGTAGGTCAGGCTTTAGCGTGAAATTGAGGTGTTTTACTGGAGATAATAAATTAAAAATCCGGTTTAGCCATTAAACGGGCGTAACCGGATTTTATCAAAATTTAACAGTCAAACTTATTAATCGTTTGCTTCGCAAGCTTGCAGAGTATTAGAAATAAGGGTTGCTACTGTCATTGGGCCGACACCACCCGGCACCGGGGTAATGTAAGCAGCTTTTTCAGCTGCGACACTATATTCTACATCACCGACTAATTTGCCTGATTCTAAGCGGTTAATGCCTACATCAATGACAATCGCACCCGGTTTAATCCAGTCGCCCGGAATAAATTCAGGTTTACCTACGCCCACCACTAATAACTCAGCTCGTCTGACATGACTTTCTAAATCTTTAGTAAACCTGTGTGTAATGGTAGTTGTGCAGCCTGCCAATAAAAGCTCTAAGCCCATCGGACGGCCAACAATATTAGATGCTCCAACAATCACAGCATCCAAACCGGTAATATCTAAACCCGTGCTTTCAATTAAGGTAATGATACCTGCCGGCGTACAAGGGCGCAGAGTTGGAATACGCTGCGCTAAGCGACCTACATTGTATGGGTGGAAACCGTCGACATCTTTATTGGGGGCAATGCGTTCAATGACCAGTGAGCTGTCTAAACCATCAGGTAAAGGAAGCTGTACCAGAATACCATCAATAGTATCGTCGTTATTAAGCTCATCAATTTTATCAAGCAGTTCTTGCTGGCCTGTACTTGATGGCATAAAAAAAGGTTTTGAAACAAAACCTACTTCTTCACAGGCTTTGCATTTTTTACCCACATAAACCTGAGATGCGGCATCATCACCGACTAAAATAACGGCTAACCCAGGCGCTCTTTTGCCTGCTGCAATTCGTTCAGATACGGATGCTTTCACGGATGCGCGAATGTTTTTGGCGATTTGATTACCATCAATAATTTGTGCTGTCATACCACTGTGTGTCTCTTAAACTCATTTACTGCGACTATTGTCGCATGAAAAAAAACTTTATAAAGTCTAAATTTAGTTTTCTGCCTGCTTTTTTAACTCGTATAGCAGGTCAAGAGCTTGCCTTGGCGTTAAACTGTCCGGATCACAATTTTGCATGGTTTCAACTAAAGGATGTGTTTGGGTTAACCAGTCCATTTGTGTTTCAGTGACCGCCGGGCGGTTTACCGGTTCTTTTGAGACAACCGGATTAGATTCAAGCTCATTCAGTTTATGTTTAGCCTCTAATATAACAGATTTAGGCACCCCGGCTAACGCGGCAACCTGCAAGCCAAATGAGCGGTTTGCTGCTCCTTCTTGCACCGCATGCATAAAGGTAATGGTATCGCCATGTTCAATTGCATCCAGATGAACATTGGCAACTGAATCCAACTGCTCTGCCAAATGAGTCAATTCAAAATAGTGGGTGGCAAACAAGGTCTGTGCTTTTAGTTTACGCGCCAGATTTTCTGCACATGCCCAGGCTAAAGACAAACCATCGTAGGTACTGGTACCGCGGCCAATTTCATCCATTAAAACCAAACTCTTTTCAGTTGCATGGTTTAAAATATTGGCTGTTTCTGTCATCTCCACCATAAAGGTTGAGCGTCCACTGGCCAAATCATCTGATGCGCCAATTCGGGTAAATATTCGGTCAACCGGACCCAAACGGGCAGAATCAGCCGGGACATAACTCCCTATATAAGCCATAATGGTTATCAGCGCAGTTTGACGCATATAAGTTGATTTACCGCCCATATTCGGACCTGTGATGACCAGCATTTTACGTGACTGATTCAGCTCAATCGGATTGGCAATAAAAGGTTCTGACGTTAACTCTTCGACAACAGGGTGACGACCTGCGCTGATATGAATGCCAATTTCATCACTGAATTCAGGTTTGCAATAATTGAGGGTTTCAGCGCGTTCGGCAAAATTATTTAAGACATCCAGCCGGGAAATGTCATCCGCTACTTGCTGAAGTTCTGAAATATGTGGCTGAAAAACATCAAATAAAGCTTCATACAACTGCTTTTCAAGCGCCAGTGCTTTACTCTGAGCACTGAGCACCTTATCTTCCAGCTCTTTTAATTCAGGTGTGATATAACGTTCGGCATTTTTTAAGGTCTGACGTCGAATATATTCAACCGGCGCTTGTGATGACTGAGCTTTACTGATTTCTATAAAAAAGCCGTGTACTCTGTTATAGCCAACTTTTAAGGTTGAAATACCGGTTTGTTCACGTTCTCTTTGTTCAATTTGTTCAAGTACATTTTGTGCGCCTTGACTTAAACGCCTTAATTCATCCAGTTCAGGGTCAAAACCTTCAGCCAACACGCCGCCATCGCGAATAACTACGGGTGGGTTTTCAACAATTGCGCTGATCAATAATTCGCGCAGTGCTTCAAATTCATTGATGCGTGACTGATACTCTATTAAGTGTTGAGCATCGCTGCTTGCTAAAGCCTGCTTTAATTCGGGCAAACAAACCAGAGCGTTGCGTAACCTTGAAAAGTCTCTTGGCCTGGCTGAGCGCAGCGCAATTCGCGAAATAATCCGTTCAATGTCGCCGATATTTTTTAGCTCTGCTCTAAGCTCTGGTGCTAACCCGGATTGAATTATGCTTTCTATGATCTGATGACGTTTATTCAAAACTTGTTTATCGAGAATCGGTTGCACTATCCAGCGTTGCAATAAACGACTGGCCATAGGCGTAGCCGTTTTATCTAATACAGATAACAGAGTTTGGCCTTTTGAACCGGATAAACTTTGATTCAGCTCTAAATTACGAATTGAAATGGCGTCTAAAAATAAATTTTCGCCCAGTTGCAAAGTGCGCAAACCACGTAAATGTGGAATCGCTGTTTTTTGAGTATCTTTGACATACTGCAAAATGGCTCCGGCAGCGCAAATGGCGATATTATCTTCACCTATGCCAAAGCCATTTAAATCCTGAGTATTAAACTGTTTGCATAACTGTCTGTAGGCGCTGTCGGCTTCAAAGTCCCAGTCGGGTCTGCGTTTATTGGCCGGACTATTGTCTATTAAATGCATTGAACGAAAGCCTTCCGGGTATAGGAGTTCAGCCGGTTGTTTTTGTTGCAAAATAGCCTGCAGGCTTTCCTGGTTATCAATCACTGCAACTTCAAAACGGCCGGATGCAATATCTAAACAAGCAAGCCCAAACTGATTGTTCACAGCCTGATAAATTGCCATTAAAACATTGTCGCGTCTTTCTTCTAATAATGATTCTTCTGTAATCGTTGCCGGAGTGATTACTCTGACCACTTTGCGCTCAACCGGCCCCTTGCTGGTAGCCGGATCGCCAATTTGCTCACAAATGGCAACGGATTCGCCTAACTTAACCAACTTTGCCAGATAGGTATCGACGGCATGATAAGGCACGCCTGACATTGGAATGGGCGTACCGGCAGTTTTTCCTCTGTGAGTTAAAGAAATATCTATGAGTTCAGATGCTTTTTTGGCATCGTCAAAAAATAACTCATAAAAGTCGCCCATTCGATAGAATAATAAAATATCCTTATACTCAGCTTTTAATTTTAAGTATTGCTGCATCATCGGAGTATGTTGACGTAGCGATTGTTCTGAATAAATATCTGCTGTCATTAGGCAACCTGATTTAAATATGGGAAAAATATGTCCTGGACTGAAATAGAAAATCAATCAAAAAAACTTGGCGCTATTTTAACGCAAAACCAGCTAACGATTGCAACTGCTGAATCATGTACAGGAGGCGGGATTGCTTATGCTTTAACCGAAATAGCGGGTAGCTCAGCTTATTTTAACCAATCCTGGGTCACATACAGTAATTTGGCAAAGCAAAACGAACTGAATGTGAGCGGCCAAACTTTATCTCAATTTGGTGCGGTTAGCGAACAAACTGTCCGTGAAATGGTATCGGGATGTTTAAAAAAAGCGAATGCAGATTTAGCGGTCGTTACCAGTGGGATTGCCGGGCCGGGCGGTGGAACCGAGAGTAAACCCGTAGGTTTAGTGTATTTTGCCTGGCAATTTAAAGGCTGTTTACCAGTTGTGGAGCATCAGATTTTTGAGGGCGGACGCGCTCAAGTTCGCCAGCAAGCTGTATTGCATGCATTGAATAAATCGATTTATTTGTTGTCTGAAAAAATTTAGAAAAAAACATTGATACTGTATGAGTAACCAGTATACTTGTTTTTATATTGAAGAATTAGCGTAAAGCAAGCCGGAGAAATTGATGAGTGATAATAAACAAAAAGCCTTAAGTGCTGCATTAGGACAAATTGAGCGCCAGTTTGGTAAAGGCTCGATCATGAAGTTAGGAGATAACAAAGCTCTGGATATTGAAAGTATTTCAACGGGTTCACTGAGTTTAGATATCGCACTGGGCATAGGTGGTTTACCTTGTGGCCGAGTGGTTGAAATTTATGGTCCTGAATCATCAGGTAAAACCACATTAACTTTGCAAACGGTTGCTGAAGCGCAAAAAATGGGTAAAACCTGTGCGTTCGTGGATGCTGAGCATGCGCTTGACCCTGTATATGCAAAAAAACTAGGCGTTAATATTGACGACTTATTAGTTTCTCAACCAGACACGGGTGAACAAGCTCTGGAAATTGCAGATATGTTAGTGCGCTCAAACGCAGTTGATGTCGTTATTGTTGACTCTGTTGCAGCGTTAACGCCCAAAGCAGAAATTGAAGGCGAAATGGGTGATGCACACGTTGGTTTGCAAGCCCGTTTGATGTCGCAGGCATTACGTAAATTAACGGCAAATATTAAAAAATCAAATACCCTGTGTATCTTCATTAACCAGATTCGGATGAAAATCGGTGTTATGTTTGGTAACCCTGAAACAACAACAGGTGGTAATGCCCTTAAGTTCTATGCTTCAGTTCGTTTAGATATTCGTCGTACCGGTGCGGTAAAAGAAGGTGATGAAGTAACAGGTAACGAAACCCGGGTTAAAGTGGTGAAAAACAAAGTTGCACCACCGTTTAAACAAGCTGATTTCCAGATTTTATACGGTAAAGGGATTTCTAAACACGGTGAGTTATTAGATTTAGGTGTGAAAGAAGGCTTAATCGACAAATCCGGCGCTTGGTACAGCTATAATGGCAACCGTATCGGTCAGGGTAAAGCGAACTGTATTAAATATTTAGAAGAGAATACAGCCATCTCGGATGAAGTCGAAAAAATCATTCGTGATCGTTTATTGTTAGCGGCGCAGCCTGAAGATGAGCAGGACCCGGTTGCAGCAAGTGAAGAGAACATTGCCGAGGAATAAAGCGGCAAGTGTCATTTTCAAAAATTGATTTTAAATAAAAAGCAGAGCGGGTGTAACCTGACTCTGCTTTTTCGTTTATTTTATCAGTAATTAAATATTCTGCGCGACTTATAATGATTAAAACTTAAATTGACGCATTAATATATTTTGATTGAGCTGAGCGCCGTTATTAGCTCTAATTTCTGGTGTAATGAATTCAAGTTCCAATTTAAGACTTTCGAGTGCAATTTTATTAACGAAAGTTTGATCAACAAAGTTGTTAGATGCGGATGAAAAATATGCCGTGCCAAAATAAACTTTTTGGTTATGCTCTGTCAAAAACAAAACAGACCGGTTGTTCTCATATTTATAATCTTCCGGTAAATGAATTAAATATAATTGTTCTCCGTTAATTTCAAATAATTCTAATTCACCCTGCTGTTCAAGTACTTTGCCTTCAACCGGATAAGTATAAGTTGCTCCTTTTAAATTGAGTTTGAAGTTATCAGCTAACTGTATTTGACGGATGCTATGTTCATTATTCCCAAGAATAATCGGTAATGTCAGCCAATTATCATTTTCCTGTGAGTACAAACTGGTCAATTCAGACATATCGGCAACAGTTAAATTTACTGGGATTTGCCACAGCGCTTCTTCATCTTTTATGAGTAGCTCAGCGCCAGGTGTTAGAACAGGAATATAGTCGCTCCGACATTCATGATGGCCTTCGCTTGCTGCCAGGTTTACACAAAGCTCCCTGTCTACAAAAATGTATTCATCTTCGTCTTGTAACTTTACTTTAAACTGTTTAGCGCCTTCAGGAAAAACGCTAGGTGAATCAGCTAAAGCGTTCAGCTCTAGCATACTATTAACTGGTTTACCCTCTAAATTGATAGCTTCAGATATTGAGAGTTTGTAAGTCAGTTGGAAGTCACCGTAGGAACTTGTCAGTACTAAAGCGCCTTGGTCATCAAAATTGGCTTCGCGGACATTGGGTTGGATAAAGTGCTGCCAGCCTGATGGTGTTAAAATATATCTCCCGGTTGTATCTGCTGTTCCAGAATCATCTGCATTTGTTTCTAAATCTGTCCACCCCGGTGACATTTGAGTCCAAATAAAAGTTTCGGCAATCAGCCCTGGTATTTCAGGCATAATGACGTTGGTATAAAACGCACCGGCTAACTCATTATTGTATTCATTGTAGAGAAATACAAAGATATCGTTTTCAGCTGTAACTGTTTCCATGGAAGTAATGTCGTTTGCTACCTGAGGGTCAGTATTGTTATTGCTGTTATTACAAGCGGTGAGACAAACAAGAGGCAATAGTAAAGCAGGCGAGTATTTTATACGCATAAAATTCCTTTTCTTGATGATTGATTTAATTGTTTTTTAGCGACTAGATTTAGGTGATTAACCACGCAGCTATATATGTGTCACTAGTCTGGTAGGGCCACCATAGCTAAGGTTATGAATTATATGATAAATTAAGGGGGCAATCTATATTATTGAATTTAATATAGAATAAAAGATAGGAAGTTCCCCAAAATGCCGCTGTGGGTAATGGCCCTTGAACCGTAAAGTTCAAGGCGGAAAACAATCCTCAACCGTAGGCTTCTCGGTACATGCCGAGCCTGCTCAATAGCTAAGAAATCATAATCCTAAAGTATTAGTATCGGCTCAGGGACTTAACCCCTAGACGAACACCTCAGGGAACAAAACTGTTAACTGGATCTTACAAACTGCTTAGTTTGCATTATAGCTAATCTTTATAAATTAACCTAAATCATCAACTGCGCACTTATCTGTACAGTTGACACTTTAACTGACTTTCCAGTGCCAAATACTTGGCTTGATGGCGCGCACTATAAGCGGGCGACTGACTGATTGCAAGCATGGAGCAGATAATTATTGATAAGTTTAAATTGCTTGTCGCTTTTTCAGGCAAACAATCCCGTTTTGAAAATTAGCCCCTAGCTGACAGCCACTCACAATGGTAGGATAAGCAACAATTTGCCCAATTTATACCGAACAAAATGACAGAGATAAGCTTACCGGATTACGACCAATTTGACTTCTTTTTACATAATAACGAATTAAACGGCACAGCGGCTGAAATTCATGGTGTGATTGCCGGCTGTTTATGTGCGGGTATGCCATACAAACAGCCTGACTGGCTGGAGCTGGTAAGCGAATTTGTACTGCAGGGCGCTGATATTCCCGCTGTAGCGGAAGATAAGTTTAAAACGCTATATGAAACCACTTACCAACAGCTTTTGGATACAGATTATTCTTTTCAAATTTTTTTACCGCAGGAAGACGATATTCCGCTGAATGAAAGTGCACAAATGCTGATAGAGTGGTTAGGTGCATTTGTTGCCGCATTTGGCAGTGCAATAGGTGAAAAATTTACTCAACTAAATACGGAAGTACGCGAAGCTTATCAGGATATCCTGGATATTAGCCAAATGGATACGGATATGGAAGATAGCGAAGAAAACCAGATCGCTTTTGAAGAAGTTGCCGAATATGTTCGTATGACAGCCATTTTATGTTTTACCGAATTAGGTGATCGCAAAGTGGAAAGTATAGAGCAACCGAATAATCCAATGTTGCATTAATTGTGACAGCTTAAAAGGAATCAGGGCAATAAGATGATACAGCAAAATGAATACCTTGCGCGCCGACAGGCCATTTTTAATAAAATGAGCGACCAGAGTGTATGTCTTATGATGGCTGCACAGGAAAAAACGCGTAGTAATGATACAGAATATTTGTTCAGACAAAATAGCGACTTTTTTTATCTGACCGGTTTTAACGAGCCGGATGCTTGTTTATTGTTAATTAAAACATCGCCTCAAGCGTGTGAAAGTATTTTATTTTGCCGCAGTAAAGACAAGTTAGCTGAAATCTGGAATGGTCGCCGAAGCGGGCCTGACGCTGCAAAAGACCAGCTTCAAATGACACAGGCTTACTCGATCACTGAATTAAATGAACACTTACCTGAATTATTAAACAATAAGCAGACGGTTTATTGGACACAAGGTGAAGATAAAGTCGCTGATGAGGCTATTTTTTCAGCGGTTCAATCCATTCGGAATAAAGGTAAATTTGCCTCAGCACCCACCCAGTTTATTGATCTGCGTCCAATCATCCATGAGTTAAGGCTGATAAAATCTGAAGCTGAATTAAAGCTGATGCAGCAAGCTGCTGATATTAGTTGCGATGCTCATATCAGAGCAATGAAGAGCAGCCAGCCCGGTAAGTTTGAATATCAGCTAGAAGCTGACATATTGCATGAGTTTGCTTATCAGGGGGCCAGATTTGCGGCCTATAACAGCATAGTTGCCGGTGGTGATAATGCGTGTATTTTACATTACACTGAAAATTCAGATGAACTTAAATCTGGTGATTTGGTACTCATTGATGCCGGTTGTGAACTTCATGGATATGCAGCCGATATCACCCGCACTTTTCCGGTTAATGGCCAATTTACAGCCGACCAAGCCAGCTTATATCAATTAGTATTAGATGCGCAGGAAGCTGCGCTGGCCAGTTTTAAACCAGGCCAGACTCTCGTTAGTGCAACACAGATAGCGGTCAATGTTATCACTCAGGGTTTAATTGATTTAGGAATTTTAACCGGCAGTCTGGAAGAAAATACCCAAGCTCAGGGTGATCAGCCTGCTGCATTCAGGCAATTTTTTATGCATGGCCTGAGCCATTGGCTAGGGTTGGACGTACATGATGTAGGTGCATATAAGTTAAATGGTCAGGACAGAGTTTTGGAACCCGGTATGGTCATAACAGTGGAGCCGGGTTTATATATTTCGCAGGATGCGCTTAATGTTGATGAAAAGTGGCGTGGAATTGGTATTCGAATTGAAGATAACATAGTGATTACCGAAACCGGCTATTTAAACCTGACTCAGGCTGCACCCAAAACCATTAAACAAATAGAAGCAACTATGGCAGGCTAAAATGAGCTTGGAACAATTTGATATTGTAATTGTCGGCGGTGGACTGGTTGGTGCAACTTGCGCTGGCGCAATCAGAGCGCTAGAGGCTCAGGTTAAATCTGATAAGCCATTAAAAATAGCGATAATTGATTCGCAATCGGTAAATCCAACTCAAACCCGTATTCAAAGTACAAGTTTTGATGGTAAAGCAATTGCGTTATCTTATGGTTCGGCTTTATTGCTCAATAAATGGCAGTTATGGTCGGACATTAAACCCTGTGTTGAATCAATTAAAAAAATAGAGGTCAGCGAGCAGGGCAGCGCAGGCTTTAATTTTATGCACAAACCCGTTAACCAGTCTGCGCTAGGTTTTGTTGTAGAAGCTCAGCAGATGGGGCAGGCAGTACTCAATAACCTGTCACAAAAACAGATAGACTGGCTATGCCCGGTTAAAATTAAGCATTTGGCGCAGCATCAAAACCATATTGAACTGACTCTGGACAATCATCAGTCGATACAGACAAAACTGTTATTAGCCTGTGATGGTGCAAATAGTCAGGTTCGTCAGATTCTGAATTTAGAACATCAGGTTGAAGATTATCAACAGTGGGCTATAACCGCGAATATTGAAATGAACCAAAAGCATGGCAATATTGCTTATGAGCGCTTTACCCGCGAAGGTCCGCTTGCCATGTTACCTATGACGGATAACCGTTTTGGATTAGTCTGGTGCGCCAGCGAACAGCATATTCAAGATTTACTGGCGCTATCAGATGATGAATTTATCAAGGCACTTCAGGCAAACGCGGGTTATAAAGCCGGTAAAGTCATTCGCTGTGGTGCGCGTCAGGCTTATCCTTTGTCGCGTCGATATAATTTGCAAAATATCAGCCATAGAGCAGTATTGCTTGGCAATGCCTCTCATACAGTGCACCCTATTGCCGGACAGGGATTGAACTTAGGCATCAGAGATATATATTCGGTCGCCAGACAAGTGATTCAAAAAACTTTGCAACAAGAAGATATCGGACTTGGCTGGCAAAGCTATCAAACTGAACGAAATTCAGATATTCAGTTAATATTGCAAGCAACAGATACACTGGTCAAAACATTTTCAAATGACCAACCACTTTTAAAATTTGCCCGAAATGCAGGATTGTTAGCACTGGAGCTTAATCCCTTACTAAAACAAATATTTAGTCAAAGAGCCATGGGGCTTTTAAATAATAAAAATAGGTTAAACGCGTGATAGATAAATTTGATGTTGTGATTGTGGGCGGTGGTATGATTGGCCAAACCTGTGCGCTGGCGCTTGCTCAGGCAAAAGTCAGAGTCGCTTTGGTTGCGCCTTCGCTTAATCAGACTATTTCACCGGCCCAGCAACTCAGGGTCAGTGCGATCAATCAGGCCTCGATTAATGCGTTTAATCATCTTGGGATCTGGCAGGCTATTCCGGACGAATCTAAAACTGCATTTGATCAAATGCAGGTATGGGATAAAAATAGTACAGCGAGTATTTCATTTTCGAGTGCAGATAATTTTGCTGATGACTTGGGGTATATTGTTGAAAATGCGCAGATAGAAAAAGTCTTGAATCAGGCTTTATCGGAGCACGAGCATTGCCAACTGTATCAAACTAAAGTGATTCAGGTTAATCAGGATGATAATCAGGCTTTAATTCAATTGGAAACGGGTCAGTTTTTACAATGTCATTTATTGGTTGCGGCTGATGGTGCTGAATCACAACTTCGAAAAAATCTGAACATCCCGCTGACATTTTCCGACTATGGCCAGCAAGCGATAGTTGCAAAAATCAAAACCACTTATCCGCATCAAAATGCAGCGCGCCAAGTGTTTACACCCTGCGGACCTTTGGCTTTTTTACCTTTGTCTGATCCCCATGAAATTTCTATTGTCTGGTCACAAACATCGGAACTCGCAGATGAGCTGATGGCATTAGATGAAATTTCATTTACTAAAAAATTAGCCGCTACTTTTGATTGTGTATTAGGTCCGGTTGAACTGCTGTCAGAACGCTTGGCTTTTCCGTTAAAAATGCGATTTGCACAAAGCTTTGTTACCGGTAATGCGGTTTTTATTGGTGACGCAGCTCATACGATTCATCCACTTGCCGGACAAGGTGCTAATTTAGGTTTGCTAGACGCTCTAGCCGTTGCCGAGTCAGTCGAAGACAGTCTTAAGCTAACAGATGAAATCAATATGACTTTGCTTAAACAAACCATGCGCTGGCGTCAGGCTGAAGCAGCTCAGAGAATTGCCGCAATGGCGATATTTAAGCAAGGGTTTGGTACTGACTTTTTGCCAGTTAAACAGCTCAGAGGCTTGGCTTTGACTATCGCTGATAATACTCCCATGTTAAAACAAAAACTGGCCGCTTTAGCCATGGGGACATCCGGTAAATTACCCAAACTGGCCAGTTTTGAACTCTAACCTGCTGACCAGAGTTAAAGCGGTTGTGTTATAACAACCGGCAGTTTTAGCTTTGCCTCAATTGAAAAAATATGTGCATTTATATTGGTTTTTTGTTAAATTGCCACCGGTGGCAATTTGAAATTAAACATTTTTGAGTGTTTATCAGCTTACATTCTGTGGAGATACTCAAATACAGATACTCACACGTCACATATAAAAAAGAGGCAATATGAAACCGTATTTTATTAAAAGCCTGCTTTCTATTTCGGCAACCGGCCTGTTATTAGCCTGTAGTGCTCCGGTTGTAGAATCAGTCAAAGCAGCAAAAGCGAGCAACACGACAAACAGCAACTTTGTTGCACATGAGTTTGACCAATTACTGCCAGAAGAACCGAGTTACCCAACAAAAATCTGCGCCACATTAGAAGCTCAATTACAATATATCGACTGGGTATTACCTGACGAAGTGGATCATAACCCAAAAAATTCAAGCCCGGATTCAAAGCGAATTCAACAGGCGATGGATAACTGTCCAGAGGGGCAAGCGGTTAAATTAGTTGAAGCCGAAGGTAATAATGCTTTTTTATCTGGTCCGCTCAGAATACCGTCCGGTGTAACCTTATGGGTTGATAAAAATGTAAAGTTATTTGCTTCTCGCAGTCCGGTCGATTATGACCTGGGCGACGGTGTATGTGGTGATGCTTTACCTAAAATTAAAAACCGCTGTGAGCCTTGGATTTATGCAAAAAATACAGTCAATAGTGGTATCGTAGGTGAGGGGACAATCGATGCCCGTGGTGGCTCAGTCTTAACATCCGGTAAGCGTGCCTATCAGACAACCTGGTGGGATTTATCTATGCAGAGCAAAGCTAAACCTAAGCTTGAGCAGAACAACCCTCGGATGATTCAGATTGATGATAGTAAGAACTTTACGTTTTATAAAATTAATTTGCAAAACGGGGCTAAGTTCCATGTCGGTACTAAACGTAACGATGGTCTGACTTTCTGGGGCATTAAATTATTAACCCCATCATTAGCTTACACTAACCCGGGTTATCAGTGTGCAGAAGAAGATATGCCCAAACCAGGCAAATTGGATAAACCTAGCACTTGTTTTATTCCGGAGCTAGTTAAAAATACAGACGGCATTGATCCCGGTACCAGTAAAAACGTCACCCTGGCTTATTCATATATCAGTACTGGCGACGACAATGTGGCGATTAAATCCGGTAAAGAAACGGACAGACCTGCTTCTCAAAACCATTTATATGCACATAACCACTTCTATTATGGTCATGGCATGTCAATTGGTAGTGAAACCGATGCGGGCGTCGATAATATTAAAGTATGGGACCTTACTTTAGACGGTATGGACAGCGGCCATGGGGTTGGTGTGAGAATTAAATCCGATGGTAAACGAGGCGGAGAGATCACCAATGTCACTTACGATAATGTCTGTATGCGCCGAGTCAAAGATGCTCTGGTATTTACGCCTTATTACAGCTCAACTAAATCAGATAAACTGCCCCCTAAAATGGGAAATATTGTGGTCAGAAATTTCCATTATATTGATTACCCAGGCGCTAAATATAATGAATCTTTAATCAATATAAGTGGTTACGACAGAAGTGGGGTAATACACCCGCTGAAGATTACACTGGATAATCTGGTATTTGACACCCAGCCGGAAATTCGGGATAACAAACATTATAAACATCATCATATTGATTATACGTTTGGCCCGGGCGCAGTGAAAAACTTCCCGGTTAGAACGCAGGCTGACATCAGCGTAAATGATATACAAAGCAATCCGCCAGAGCCGATTAGCTGCTCAGACAAACGTTTTGTTGAGTTTCCAGCGCCTGACTCTCCAATTTAATGGCTCATCACACAAACAAAAAAGCCAGCATTTAGGTGCTGGCTTTTTATATATACAAGTAGTTTAGGTATAGAGATTTAAGGCTTTACGCCCATTCGCTCTGACGCTTTTTCTTGCGTGGCATTAAAGCTAAAATGTAACCTAAAATTAGACTTCCCAGAGACAATAACCCCCCTCTGAGTAACCAGTCCATTTTGGCTTTTTCTAAACTCTCTGTTTCGCTCAGTTGTAATGCGGTCAACTGGCTTTGAGTTTTATCTAATTTTTGTTGTAACGTCTGAGTGGTTTCCTGATTTCTTCTGAGCTGACTTTCCAACATTTGTTTTTCGCTTTGCTGGTCGTTTAAGTTAGCTTGTTTTTGCTCAAGCTCAGTGCTGAGCTCTGATAATTTAGACTCAGCTGTTTTTAATCTTTGCGCCAGACTTGCGCCTTCTTGTATGTACTGAGTTTCAATCCAGCCTGTTTTATTTTCGTCATATTGAATTTTACTAAAGCTGCCATCTTCCGAACGCTGTAATATCGTTATTTCACTGCCTGCAACCACAGTATCTGTAATTCTGTAATTTCGGGTCGGGCCAGTATGCACAAACACTGTGAGCTGATCAGATATGTAGCTAAATTGATTATTATCTTGTGCTGAGAAAACTGGACCTGAGGCTAAACTCAGGCAGAGCATAGCCAGTAAGTAGCGTTTCATGGAGAACTCCAACATTTTTGAAGGCTAAAATTATGATTTTAGCGTAATAAACTTAAGAATTATTATTAATAAACCTGAATTCTGAATAAAATTTAGCGATAACATTGAATCTATTCAGTTTTAATTAGTTCGATGTTCTAGTTAAGGATTTTTTCTTAGAACGGCAAATTTGTCAGGCAATGGCTAGCCTATTGCAAACAAACTTTACGGCGTCATAAGGAAAAATAGCGACTAGACAGCAAGTTCTTATCCAGAGCCCAAGTTAATAACACTATTTAAAACGTTATTGAAATAGAATACCAGTGAAATAGCGTTAATTGATCACATTTAAACGAATTAAAGGATATATTCTCTAAATTTATGGGCTATATTGATTCATTCAGTAAGGATTACTTGAACAATTAATTAGGCTGGGGTATTTTCTCCTTCTCTTACCAAAATTTAGCGCGTGAAACGCACCTATATGGATACTGAGATAGAACTTAAGTTTGCAGTTGCATCTGAAGACGTTATTGAAAGCTGCGAAGTTAAAGCAGAATTAGACAAGCTGTTATTACCATTGTTAAATACAGATGGTTACAACTGCAAAAAGCTAATTAATACCTATTTTGACACCCCCAATCAACAATTAAGAGCCTATGATTTTGGCTTGCGAATTCGCACTCGTGACCAGCATTCAGAACAAACAATCAAAACGGCAGGTCGGGTGGTCGGTGGTTTGCATAAACGACCTGAATACAATATTGATATTGAAAACACTCAAAAACCTGACTTGAGTTTATTCCCTTCCGATATTTGGCCGGAGCCTGCTTTACTGGATGAATTACAGAACAGTTTAGTGCCATTGTTTTCTACGCATTTTACGCGGCATTTATGGTTGGTTAACTTTGAAAATAGTGTGATTGAAGTTGTTTTTGATACCGGCGATGTCAGTTCTGAAAACAAAACAGTTGATATTCGTGAGATTGAACTTGAATTAGTTGACGGCGATATGCGGCAGTTATTTGAGTTAGCGAATCTGCTGACGGATGTTCTACCGCTTAGGTTATCCAACGACAGTAAAGCGGCGCGTGGTTACCGTCTATTTTTAGGGCAGCCGCTCGGTAATCAACCTGAGATAGGCATGTGTCGACTCAATGTTGAAATGACAGTGGAACAAGCTTTTCAGCAGTCAATTGAGCACGGACTGGCTTATTGGCAGTACCACGAAGAAGTTTATTGCCAACAGCAACATTTATCTAATTTACAGCAACTGCTTAAAGGGATATATCTGGTTCGGCATACACTGAATCTTTACCGTGAATTTATTCCTAAAAAAGCCGGCAGTCAGATATGGCAGGAAATTAAGTGGCTGATCCGTGAATTTAGTTGGTTGGATGAAGCTGTCCATATTAAGCAATTAACCTCAAAACGAGGCATTTACCGTAAAAAAATAGCAGAAGACGAACAGTTAATCAGCTATCTGGAAGCCAGCCGTAAAGGGCTTCAGCAAGAGTCTGATGTGATTAATTTATTCTACAGTAAACGCTACACTCAATTAATTTTGAGTTTAATGCGGTGGTTAGTTGAACGTGGCTGGCGGTGTTATTCTGAAATCGATGAAAATAAAATCAGTCAAAATATCGGTACGATAGCTGCACAATTAAACCAGCAAGACTGGGAAAAACTTAAAAGAGTCATGCCGGTAAAACAAAGCTTTGATGTTGAAGATTATATTCAGGTTGAAAAATATGTCGGGCGCGGTTTGTTGTCCGGTGCTAGCATAGGATCTCTATTCGATAATGAAGAAAGATCAGATTTTAGAGCGCCCTGGTTGGATATACTCGAAGGTATCTTTGAATTAAAAACACTGGCGTTATTTGACGAGAACCTGGCTAACTACCAGGGGGAAAATGGTGACGAGCTTAAAGTTTGGGTTTCAAACAAAGTGACCAGTCTGGTTAAGGTTTTAGAGCAGTCCCGTCAATCCGCGCTTAAAATGACACCTTATTGGTAAACTTTTTTACTCGTAAATTATCATCGCAAACTGATAAACCATGGTGTTTATCAGTTTGCCTGATGCTGACACTTCTCACACACACCATGCGCTTCAATCGTAGGCTCAACAATTTGAAAATTCGCTTTTTTAGCTGCACTAATTAATGCCTTGCTAATTGCGGTACTGTTTATTTCCTGTACATCACCACACTGATCACAAATTAATAATTGGGCTTTATGGTGTTCGGCAAAGTGACTGCATAATACATACGCATTTTGTGACTCTACCTTGTGTACAAAACCATGCTCTAATAAAAAGTCTAATGCCCGGTAAATAGTTGGGGGTTTGGCTTTGGCGTCTGTTTTTTGTAACTGAGTTAACAAATCATAAGCGCCCATAGAGCCATTCGCATTGGCTAGCAAGCTAAATACTTGTTCTCGCACAGCGGTAAACCGCACGCCTTTATTCTGGCAAAGCAATCGGGCTTGCTCTAACAACAATGAATCACTCATCTTTGAATGCCACTTATTTATCAATAATTAAACACATTGTACTAAAAACTGATTGTATTTGCATAGCTAGTTTAGTGGCTTAGATTGTGAGATTAAACAATTAGTTTACATTAATTGAGTCAAGTTCATTTGTCACAAAAAGGTTAAATATTGATTTTTGTATTAGGCCCATCCATGTCATGTTTGAACCCGCTTTAAATTTAAACTTAATTTAAAGCTTTGTTTTTTAATGTTTTTATTGTTTTTGCTTCGTTGTTTTGAAAATGAGTAGTGGCTTTTAGACCATTTGGTTTGTCACAGAACTGTCATTATTTTGGAATTTAGTTGTCATCTTTGGTGCGTAATCTTCGCCATAAATCTTAATACATTCTATTTTAACAAACGGTGATAACAATGAATTTAAAGCAATTATTTTCATTAACAGCAGTTGCGGCGTCTTTAGTATTAGCCGGCTGCGGTGGTGATATAAATATTGATGCAAGCACAGATAACAGCGTAGTTAACAACGGCTCAGATAACGATAATGATAATGGCGGTGGTTCTACAGTTGCTTTCCCGGCCGAGTCTCCAATTACTTTGGGTTTAGCTTCAAAAGATACAGCGTTATCAAGCAGTTTAGATAAAGATGTTTATGTTATCTCAGGTGAGATTACTGAAGATGTCGTATTACACGCTGATGTTTATTGGGCAATTGAAGGAAAGGTTTTTGTCGGTAAAGACATTGCAGCCGAAGGTTATACCTCAGATGATTCTGCAACCTTGGATATTGAAGCCGGAGCAACTGTTTTTGGTAAATCAGGTAGTGATGCATTAGTTATTAGCCGTGGTTCAAAAATTAATGCATTGGGTACAGCAAGTAAACCAATCGTATTTACAGCATTTCAGGATGTCAATGACACTGTCAGTGCTGACGATTCAGGTTTATGGGGTGGTATTGTAATTAATGGTCAGGCACCAAACAGTGAAGGTGCGAATGTGCCGGGTGAAGCTGATACAGGTACATACGGTGGTGACATTGAAGATGACAACAGTGGTGTGCTTAAGTACGTACAAGTTCGTTTTGCCGGCTTTAAAGTTGACGGTGAAAACGAATTAAACGGTGTTGCTTTCCAGTCGGTTGGTTCTGGTACAACAGTTGATTATTTGCAAGTGCACAATAACTCGGATGACGGTGTCGAGTTTTTTGGTGGTACAGTCAACGCTAAACATTTAGTGTTAACAGGCAACCAAGACGATAGCTTAGACTGGACTCAAGGCTGGCGTGGTAAAGTTCAGCATGTTTATATCAAACATAACAGTGTTGGTGGTGATCATGCATTTGAAGGTGATGGTGCAGCTGGGGGCGAGCCTAACTCAAATCCAACTATTTCCAATGTGACCTTCTTAGGTAGCAATATAGGTACTTCAAATGGTATGGATATTCGTAAAGGCTCAGAAGGTGCGTTCTATAACTTCTTATTTGTAGGCGGAAACGCTGAAGCTTGCTTAGATATTGATGATGACATTGCTAAAGCTAACGCAGCTGCTGGGACCCTGAAAATTGAAAACGCTATTGTAAACTGCGAAACACCATTTGCTGATAAAGACGGTGCAACAACGATTACCGATTGGTTTGCAGTATCCGATACAAACTCTCAAGAAGATGCAAAATTAGTTAATTACATGCCTGTTCAATCTTCACCAGCTTTAGGTGCAGGTAAAGATGTTGCTAATGAAGTAGATGGTTATTTTGATAGCGTTGACTATATTGGTGCCTTTGATGGTTCCACTGATTGGACCTTAGGTTGGACATACGGTATCCACAATACAGTTTCTGAATGTCCAGAAGGTACAGATGAAGTTAACGAAGTTACTGCTGGTCAATTAACTTGTGCGGTAAGTGGTACTATTACTGACAACTTAACTCTATCTCCTGGTGCTGTTTATCAGTTAACCGGTGCAGTTATTGTCGGTAAAGACATTGCTACCGAAGGCTATACCGCTGCTGATTCAGCTACTTTGACAATTGAACCTGGAGTTAAGGTATTTGGCCAATCTGGTGCTGATTATTTAGTTGTGAGCCGAGGTTCAAAACTTGAAGCTGCGGGTAGTGAATCAGCGCCAATCGTATTTACTTCTGCTTCAGATATTCAAGGCACTGTTAGTGAAGAAGATTCTGGTTTATGGGGCGGTATTGTATTAAATGGTCAAGCTCCAAACAGTGAAGGTGCTAACGTTCCTGGCGAAGCAAATACGGGTACTTATGGCGGTGATATCGCTGATGACAATTCAGGTACTTTGCAATACGTTCAGGTAAAATACGCTGGCTTTAAAGTAGACGGTGAAAACGAACTGAATGGCGTGGCTTTCCAGTCTGTTGGTTCTGGCACTACTGTTGAATATTTGCAGGTTCACAATAACTCAGACGATGGTGTAGAGTTCTTTGGCGGGACAGTAAATGTGAAACATTTAGTATTAACAGGTAACCAAGATGATAGCTTAGACTGGACTCAAGGTTGGAATGGTCGTGTTCAGTTTGCATTAATTAAGCAAAATGACATTGGTGGTGACCATGCGCTTGAAGGTGATGGTGCTGCTGGTGGTACGCCAAATTCTAAACCTACAATTGCTAATTTAACGTTTATTGGTAGCGGTACTGCACCTGGCTCAAACGGTATGGATATTCGTAAAGGCTCAGAAGGGGCATTCTATAACTTCTTATTTGTAGAGCCGGCTGTTGAAGGTTCTTGTTTAGACATTGATGATGATATTGCTAAAGCGAATGCTGTAGCTGGCTCATTATCTATCTCTACTTCAGTTCTTTCTTGTGCTAAAAACTATGCAAACGCAGAAGCTCAAGCTTGGTTTGAAACAGCTACAGCTGGTAACGAAGTGGTTGCAGGTGTAACGGTTGATGCTAATTTTGTAGCTTCTTCAACAGGTACTGTCACTGCAACAGATATGAGCACAGTGGATGATGCATTTGATGCAACCGACTATGTAGGTGCAGTTAAAGATGCTGATGACACTTGGTACAAAAACTGGACTCATGGCCTTTAATCAATAAATGCCTCTAACTAAGGCGCTTCATTAAGCGCCTTATTTTTTGACTCTAGTTTGATTTACCGAGGTAAAAGTATGTCTAGAAATTTTAAACTGCTTAATAGCAAAGTTTGTACTGCGGTGTTAGCTGCTGTGGCTTCAACCAATCTATTTGCTGCAGACGCAGATCCTCTGATGGAAGAGGTTGTTGCGACGGCAAGTCGTTTGCAGGGCAGTGCAGCGGCAGTTATCCAAGAGAGAAAACAACAAGCATTTGTCGCTGATTTGTTGGGCTCAGAGCAAATTTCACGTACAGGTGACAGTGATGCTGCATCAGCGTTGAAGCGGGTTACGGGTTTAACCCTAGTTGGTGGTAAATTCATTTATGTTCGTGGTTTAGGTGAGCGCTATTCAAGCACCACACTCAATGGGGCAAACGTGCCTTCACCGGACCCAACCCGTAAAGTTGTACCATTGGATATGTTCCCAAGTGGCATTATTGAGAATTTATCAGTGCAAAAAGCTTATTCACCCAGTATGGCGGGTGAATTTGGTGGTGGTGCAATTGATATCCGCACCAAATCAATCCCAAGTGAATTTGTTTTCACGCTTAACGGAAGTTTAGGTTATAACTCAGAAAACTCTGATGATGGCTTAACTTATGATAACGGAAGTAGTTTCTGGGGTGATGTGGGTGATCGGGAGTTGCCTAGTGTTGTTCAACAAAATATTGATGAATATGGCGTTATCAACAAAAGTATTTTAGCTTCTTCAACTGGCGATGCTGAACTTGCTGATCAAATTGTTGATGAGACCATACTTGCTTTTGATAATAGTAGTAACGTAACTCGTGAAAGTATAGACCCAGACTATGGGTTTGGTTTTTCAATTGGAAATCGTTTTGATGTAACTGACGATGTAGTGTTTGGTGTTCTATTATCATCTGAATATGACAATAGCTGGAACAATGCTAAAGAACGCAAGGTTCGCTTTGACACTACTTCAGATGGTATTAACGCCATTGAAGATAAAGCTGTCTTAGCCACTGAGCATGAAGTTCAAATGAGCACCATCTTAAACTTTGGTTTAGAGCTGGGCAATAATCACCGTTTTGAAACAACTAGTATCTTTTTAAGAAATAGTCGTGATAAAGTGGAATTAGAACAAGGTGATGACTTTGACTATGATGCATCGGCTGACGTTTATAATATTCTGTTTGAAAAAAGAGAGTTAACGACCAACCAAATTCGTGGTATTCATAACTTTCCAGACTTAATGAATTTAGGGGTTGATTGGCAATATACTAAAGCCAAAGCAACACGTGATGCCCCAGATGAACGTGAAATTGTTTATATCCCATTGCAGGGAGAACTTGCGCTGGCAACAGATTCAAAAACCCCTGCACTGAGTCGGTTCTTCAGTGAACTTGAAGATGAAGCTGAGATATTTCAATGGAATGCCTCATTGCCTATTTATCTTGATAGCACCGAGATTGAACTTAAAGTAGGAGCGGATCACTCTAAAAAGTGGCGTACTTCGAGCGGTGTTTTCTTTCAGTATTTATCTAAATACTCGCCAGCTGACGCCGGCGAACAGAACTATCTGGTAGGGGATATCGACTCTGTTTATAACAACGAAGTGCTAACATCTGACTTAACTCAGTTCCAGCAACTTCTGCGTGTAGATGATTACATTGCGGCACGCATGTTAGATTCTTATTATGGACAGTTTGACGTATTTTTTGATCAAAAATACCGGATAAGCGGTGGCTTACGTTTTGAAGATTGGCGACAGGCTGTTGTGCCTATCGGTTTCGAAAATAATCGTAAAAAAGCTCTAGAGCCTACATCTATTGCTGAAGATGAGCTATTACCAGCTTTATCTTTTACTTATATCATGAGCAATCAGCAGCAAGTCCGATTGGGTTATGGTAAAACTTTAGTAAGACCTGATTTAAAAGAGTTGTCACCGGTTCGTTACTTAGATCCGTTAACCGATAACCCGGTATTTGGTAATCCTGATCTAAAAGTAACCGAAATTCAAAACTTTGATATGCGCTGGGAATATTATTCAGATACCTCTGACACTTTATCTGTTGCTTTGTTTTATAAGGATCTAACCGCTCCAATTGAAAACGTTCAGTTACCAGGCGCGGATGAATCCAACGTATCTTTCATTAATGCGCAAAGCGGTGAAATATACGGTACAGAGTTTGAGTGGATGAAGAGCCTGGATTTTATTGGTGACGGTTTTGATCGCTTCTTCTTTTCAGGCAACATCACGTTAAGTGACTCTGAAATAGTCATTCCTGAGCAATACTCTTACTTTAGTTTGGCAAACCAAGCTTTATTGCCAATCACCAGTGAAGATAATGCTTACGTGACAAACTCAACCAGACGTATGACGGGGCACTCTGAGTATGTTGTAAACTTACAATTAGGTTTTGATTCATATGATGGAGAGCATTCGGCATCACTTGTATACAATCGTTTTGGCGAACGTATTATGAGTGCGGGTATCAACAGAATGCCAGACTTGATTGAGTCGCCATTTGACTCTTTTGACGTGGTTTATACTTACTATCCGACGTTTGAAACTAAAATGTCATTGAAGATTAAAAATATCTTAGGTGATTCACAAGAGTTTACCCGCAATGGGCAAATCGCTGAAGCTTCAGACTCAGGACAAGAAGTTAGCTTGAGTTTTACCTGGGAAATGTAAAATTACCCGCTTACCTAAAAAAAGCAGCTTCGGCTGCTTTTTTATTATCTGAAATTCCTACCTTTTTATACTGGCTTTTTGATTGTCATATTCCTGTCATATCCGATTAATTTTAGTGTCACATAAACGACATATAGTGCACTCAATCTTTTAATGGTATCAATTAACAGGAAGCTTACCTATGAGCCTTTCTCGTGTATTTAAAATGTCTGTTATCGCATCTGCTGTATTTTCAGTATCTGCGTTTGCCCAGACCGAGAGTTTAGATCCTGCAATCCAGGCAGGTAAAGAAATCAACCAATCTGCTGAAAAGTCACAACAGAAAATCGACAAAATCAGTGACGATATTCAAAGCCGCTTACAGCAGTTTAAAGCCATCAATAAAGAAATTGACGGTTTATTAGTTTACAACAAGCAGCTAGATAAACAAATTGCTAATCAGGAAGCTGAAAAAGCAGACATCAATGAATCAATCGATAAAGTGTCTGTCGTTGAGCGCCAGGTAACTCCGCTAATGATTCGTATGATTGATGGTTTGGCACAATTTGTAAATTTAGATGTGCCGTTTTTACCACAAGAACGAGCAAAACGCATCGAAGATTTAAAAAGCATGATGGACAGAGCGGATATTGCACCATCTGAAAAATTCCGTCGAGTACTGGAAGCGTATCAGGTTGAAGTGGATTACGGCAAAACAATTGAAGCTTATACCGGCACTTTAAATATTCAAGGTGAAGAGCGTGATGTGGACTTCTTGCGAGTGGGCCGTGTTGCACTTATTTATCAAACTCGTGATGGCAAACTAAGCGGTGCTTGGGATGCAAACCAAAATGAGTTTGTTGAATTATCGCCGGAATACCGAACTTCAATCACTAAAGGTTTACGCATTGCTCGTAAACAGTTAGCCCCAGACTTATTAACTCTGCCAATTTCAGCAGCGGAATAAGAGGTTTTATCATGAGAACTATTTTTAAACGTTTATTAACCGCAGCTGCACTTTCTACGACATTAGCTACATCTGCTTTTGCAGCCGAAGAGACAACAGCCGTAAATCTTGACCAGTTATTAACGCAACTCGAGCAAGGTAAATTATTTCAAAATAAACAAAACGAACAGCGCGAAAAAGCGTTTTTAGCTAAAAAATCTGAGCAGGTTCGTATGTTAAATGAAGCTGCTCAGCAACGCGATAATCAAGTAAATCGAAGTGAAGCTCTAGAAACTCAGTTTGAAGAAAACGAAGTGGATTTAGCTAACCTAACTGAAACTTTGAGCAACCGAATGGGTTCCTTAAAAGAGTTATTTGGGGTGCTTCAGCAAGTTTCTGGCGATATGAAAGTCAAATTCCAGAACTCAATTATTTCAGCTCAATACCCAGATCGAGATGTCTTCTTAGATGAATTGGCACAAAAGATGGGTCAAAGCTCTAAACTAGCTTCGGTAGAAGAAATTGAGCGAGTCTGGTTTGAGCTGCAACGCGAAATGACAGAATCAGGAAAAGTCACTCGCTTTACCGCCCCAGTTATGAGTGCAGAAACCGGCACTAAAAGTGAACAGGAAGTGGTAAGAGTTGGTTCATTTAACCTGGTTTCAAACGGTAAATTTATTGAGTATGTTGAAGAAACCGGTTCACTGGCAGAACTATCGCGCCAACCTTCTGACCGCTATTTATCAACCGCATCTGCGGTACAGCAAAATAAAGGTGAACTGGTTGAGTTTGCTTTAGATCCTACAGGCGGTTCTATCTTAGGTTTATTGGTTCAGGCGCCTAATATGAAAGAGCGCGTTGAACAAGGTGGCACAGTAGGTTATGTCATTCTGGCGGTGGGCTTAATTGGTTTATTAATCGCGATTGAGCGCTTTATTTCATTGACTATTGTGGGTGGCAAAATTAAGCGTCAACTTAAGCAAGCGACACCAAGCAGCAACAACCCTTTAGGCCGTGTGATGCAGGTTAA
Source organism: uncultured Alteromonadaceae bacterium (assembly GCA_913056495.1). Lineage (GTDB taxonomy): Bacteria > Pseudomonadota > Gammaproteobacteria > Enterobacterales > Alteromonadaceae > Catenovulum. The sequence goes on from CAJXMO010000001.1 coordinate 151,312, forward strand.
AACGGATAACCCAACTGCTGATAGCGAGACGCTTGAACTTAAATTAAGTGAAGCCATTTTACGCGAAGTACCTAAACTGGCGCGTAACTTAACTTTTATCAAAATCATCTCAGTGGTTGCCCCTTTATTAGGTTTGTTAGGAACGGTGACAGGTATGATTAATACCTTCCAGGCGATTACCTTATTCGGTACAGGCGATCCTAAATTAATGGCAGGTGGTATTTCGCAAGCACTTGTTACAACTGTACTTGGCTTAGTGGTCGCGATTCCAACGTTATTACTTTACACAGTGTTAAACACCCGTAGTCGTGGTTTGATTTCAATCTTGCAAGAACAAAGCGCTGGCATTATTGCTGAGCGAGCAGAGCAAGGAGAATAAAAGTGTACGCTTTTTTCGAAATGATGGAAGCAATTCAAGCCTTTATGGAAACAGGCGGTAACGTCTTAACCTGGATTGCAGCCCTGATATTTGTCATGTGGATCCTGATCTTCGAGCGTATTGCGTTTATTAAATTTGGCTACAAAAAATACGAAACAGCAGTCCGGTTAACTTGGGAAGCACGTAATGAGCGTAAATCATGGAATGCGATGCAAATTCGCGAAGCTATGATTTCACGTGCTTCAAACAAGTTAAATGAAAATTTATTGCTGTTAAATGCTCTGGTTGCTTTGTGTCCTTTACTTGGTTTGATGGGCACAGTAACCGGGATGATTGAAGTATTTGATGTGATGGCCATCAGCGGTTCAGGTAGTGCCCGTTCAATGGCATCGGGTGTATCTAAAGCAACCATACCGACAATGGCGGGTATGGTAGGTGCGCTCTCTGGCGTATTTGCCTCAACCTGGTTAAGCCGAAGCGCAAAACGTGAAGCAGAATTGCTTGAAGATCATTTAACAACCGACCACTAACTCAGTTGTTAAAAGTTGATAAAAAATTAATTTGGCTTGTGGGTTTTGTGATGGATGCAAAATCTGGCAGGCCAACCAATTAAAGAGTACTAAAAAATGCGAGCAAGCCCATTAAATAAAGTGATGGAAGAGGAAGAACAAGGGATTGATATGACGCCCATGCTGGACGTTGTATTTATCATGTTGATCTTCTTTATTGTGACCGCGTCATTTGTAAAAGAGTCGGGGATTGATGTAAACCGCCCTGATGCACCAACTGCGGTTCAAAAAGACAGAGCAAATATCCTAATAGCGATTAGCGATAGCGGCGAAGTTTGGATTGATAAACGTCGTGTTGATATTCGTGCAGTTCAGGCGAACGTAGAGCGATTAAAAGCCGAAAATCCACAAGGTTCAGTTGTGATTCAGGCGGATAAAGAAGCTGACGTTGATACTCTAATTAAAGTAATGGATGCATCTCGTGCTGCTGGCGCGTATGACGTATCGATTGCCGCAAATGATTAAAGATTATGCTTAGATATATTATTGCAATTGGGTTATCGGTTGCGGTGACTTTTTTACTCTTTTTTGGCATGCAGTCACTGATAAAAAGTGGTGAAGGCGCGTTAACCGATCCACCCAGAGGCAGTGTGCTGGATTTTGTCAGAGTAAAAAAGGAATCAGCACCAGAACAAAAAGAAAGAAAACCGCAAAAGCCGCCTAAACCGCAAGATCCGCCTCCGCCAATGGAAGCGCCGCCGATGGATTCCCCGGATCCAAATGCCAATGCGGCCAGCACAGATTTTGGTGCTGATATCCAAGCGGATGTGGGTTTAGAAGGCGGACTGTCGTTAGAGTCTGGTGATGGTGAATATTTGCCTATTGTTAAAGTTCAGCCAATTTATCCAAGACGAGCACAGCAGCGTGGTATTGAAGGTTATGTCATTGTTGAATTTACAGTGAATAAATTAGGTGCGGTGACCAATCCGTTCGTAGTTGAAGCTGAACCTGAAAATATTTTCGATCAGGCTGCACTTCAAGCTGCACTTAAATTTAAATATAAGCCTAGAGTGGTAAACGGCGAAGCGGTGGAAGTAGCCGGTGTTCAAAACAGAATTACCTTCAAGCTTAATTAATGGGTGAGCAGATGAAAAAATTATCTAAAACCATATTGTTAACTGCTGTTTTATCGGCTTTATCAACTGCGCCGTTAGTCTCTGCTGTTGCTGCTGATGAAGCGGCCAGCCAGAAAGAAACGGTAAAAGTACCGGCAATGCGCTCAAAAGTATATGAGCAACTTGCTCGTGCGCAAGGCTTGGCTGATGAAGGCAAAGCTCAAGAAGCCATTGAAGCTTTGGATAATGTAAACGACAAACGCAGTTCAATGAACAGCTATGAAATTGCAATGATGCATAATTTCTATGCGTTTGTTTATTACAATATGGAAAATATGAGCAAAGCGATTGAAAACTTTGAGCGGGTGGTTGCTGAACAAGCAATACCGGAAAGTTTACGATTAAGCACACTTTATAGTCTGTCCCAGCTGCATATGGCGGAAGGTAACTATGATAAATCGATAGACAAGCTGAAGCAGTGGTTTGCCAATGGCGGGGATGCTGAAAATGCGAATGCTCAGGTATTATTGGCTCAAGCTTATTATCAGCAAAAAGACTATAAAGCGGCTTTAAACCCTATTATTAAAGCCATAAAAATCGTTTCTGATGCCGGTGATGTACCAAAAGAAAACTGGTTTGTATTGCAGCGTGCGATTTATTATTCGATGAAAAAGCCTGAGCAGGTTGCAGATGTAACCGAAACTCTGGTGCGTTTATTTAATAAACCTGAATACTGGCTACAACTGGCGGGCATGTATGGTGAGCTAGGGTTAGAAGATAAACAGCTTGCGATGATGGAAATTGCTTATCAGCAGGGGTTTGTTAAATCACGTCAGGATATTTTAGCTTTATCTCAATTGTATGTTTACCATCAGGTGCCTATTAAAGGCGCTTTATTATTAGAGCAAGCGATAGAAGCCGGTAAGATTGAAAAAGACGTTAAAAACCTCAAGTTTTTAGCTCAGGCTTATACTTTGGCGCGTGAAGATGAAAAAGCTGTCCCTGTATTAGCTAAAGCGGCTGATTTATCTGATGACGGCAATTTGGATGCTCAACTGGGCCAAACCTATTTAAATTTAGAAAAATGGGAGCAGGCCATCGCATCAACTCAAACAGCGCTTGAAAAAGGGGATTTAGACGATCCTGGAAAGGCTCAGCTAGTACTTGGAATGGCGTATTTTAATTTGAAGAAGTTTGACGCTTCACTCAAAGCGCTTGAGCTGGCCAGTGAACATTCAAGCTCTAAAGCTATGGCACAACAATGGAAAAAGTATGTGTCAAAAGAAAAAGAAAACGCAGAAGCTATGGCGGCAATATCAGCCTAACCTGAGTCTGCAATCGGTTCCCACGCAGAGCGTGGGAACCAGTATTTATATTTGTTTCTAAACCAATCTTTTGTGACTCGCTGCCACGCGCTGCGTGGTATGCGTCAGTTCAGCTTTACTCATACTCAGCTCGCTCCCACGCTCAGAGTGCTATGCGCCAGTTCAGTTTTACTCATACTCAGTTCGCACCCACGCTCAGCGTGGTAAACTCCAGCTGGATTAAACTCATCCCATCAACTATATTAATACGCTTTCTAGGGTGAAATTGAGGCATGCATGGGACGCAGTCGTTATAAGATCACACAAGCATCTCAACCGCACTTTATAACTTTAACGGTTGTAAATTGGTTACCCGTATTTACCCGGCCTGAAACGGTTAATATTATTTTTAATTCACTCAACTATTTAAGTAATGAGGGTTTAAGGATATATGCCTATGTGGTTTTAGAAAATCACATGCATTTTATCTTACAGAGCAAACAATTAGATAAGAGTATAGCCAGATTTAAATCGTTCACTGCAAGAAAGTTAATTGACTATTTAGTTGAAAACCGAGCCTACACTTTAATCGAACAACTTGCTTATTATAAGAAAGCACATAAAAAAGACAGGGCATACCAGTTTTGGCAGGAAGGTGTACATCCTGAATTAAAATCCGGTGAAGATATGATGCGTCAGAAAATCGAATACATTCACTATAACCCGGTGAAGCGAGGTTATGTGGAAAAGCCTGAGCATTGGCGATATTCAAGTGCGCAGAACTATGCCGGTCAGGCAGGGTTAATACAAGTTGATACTCACTGGAATTGAGTTGAAATTGCTATCGTATGAAACAATCGGTTCCCACGCAGAGCGTGGGAACCAGTATTTATCTTGTATCTTTGTTTCTAAACCAGTCTTTTTCGACTCGCTGCCACGCGCTGCGTGGTATGCGCCAGTTAGTTTTTACCCATACATAGCTCGCTCCCGCGTGCTGCGTAGAAGCTTATTGCAGCTTGACACTATTCGCTTAAATAAGGCCAGTTTTCAGCATCCCATTTTAAATCGGCCAGATTCAGTTTAGGGGCTCCATTATCCAGCGCGTCATACGCGTGGAAATTCAGTACGCTGCCCTGATAAATGTCCTGACCACCCGGACCTATCCAGCGAGCATCGCCAGCCCACAGTAATGAACCGCCGCCATTAAGCATATTGTTGCCGGATTTATCCAAGTAAGGTCCTTCAATCGAAGCGGAACGACCATAACGGATTTGATAAGTTGAATTAACCCCATCACAGCATTTACCCACTGAAACAAACAAATAATAATAACCATCTTTATACATTAACGATGGGCCTTCTAAGCCACCCCCTCGTGTAGCTAATGAAGTGAGCTCGCCAGTCGGTTTCATCGTCGTTTTGTCCAGTTTAGTTAGTTTAATGCCGCTCCACCAAGAGCCAAATACTAACCAAGGCTCATCGTCGGTATCAATAAACAGATTAGGATCAATCGCATTATAATTTTGAGTACCATTTGTGCTGATGACATGGCCTTCGTCTACCCAGCTGGGGTTGGCCAAACTATCAGATGACAATAAACCAATGGCAGAGGTACTGTCGCCAAAGGTAGAAATGGAATAATACAGCCAGACTTTACCGTTATAAATTTCAACATCCGGTGCCCAGACATCATTGTTTTCATGAGCTGGAACATAATCATTCCACCAGGCTAATGCATTCGGTAAAACCGAGCCTGTACCTGTCCAGCTTAAACCGCCATTCGTACTTTGTTTAGACTGAATACCGCGACCGGTTTGAAATTCATACCAAATATCATTTTCAATGGCTAGCGTGGGGTCATGCGTGCCGGTATCGCCACCAACCGGATATAAAAAGCTACTTTCAGATTCTGCTAGAGGCACACCAGATGTCGGTTTTAACGTAAAGCGTTGGCAATAGTTATCCAGCCATTCCCACTGACCAAAGTTAGTGCCATCTGCTAATAAACAATAGGCCAAATCCATGACATGGCCAGATGCGCGTGACACAATTCGGTAAGTACCATCACTGAGCGGATCAAAGCGCCACTGTGATGCGTCGCTGCCACAATTTCCGGCAATTATATCTGCGCCGGGTGAAGTAATATCTCCGTTTAGTTCCAGGCAGGTATTTTCCATATGTACTGGTGATATTTCAAACCAGCCGTTTTCTACCGGTTTGGCGGTCACGCGCTGACAACTTGGTCTGTTCCATTGCCATTGCTGGATGCTAGCCCCTTTGACATCTGAACAGGCCGTGGTTTGCATTACTTTACCTGTATTAAGGTTCGTAATTGCAAATTCACCGACAGGCTGCAAAGACCAACTTGAGCAATTGTCGCTAAGTGGCGAGAGTTCCGTGTCGGCAGGGGTTGATTCACACATGTGCAAACGCAACTTTTCTCCGCTTGGATTAGCGATACTAATAAACCCATTTTCACCCTGATTCAAATGCCATTCAGCGCAGCCATTCGTTTGCCACGGCGACATAGCTGGAAGTGGGGCGGGGGCAACAGCCGAGTTATTTTGCTGGGAAGCCAAACACGGAAAATCAGCTAAAAATTCTCCCGTTTTATTGTGACCAAAGCGATATTTACCGTCACGCGTATAATCCAATATCCAAATATCACTCGAGTCAGAGCAAGTTTCTGTGGTGATACTATTGTTATCATCCACTATCAGGCAGTGATCCTGATTGGCAATACGATAACTCATACCTTCAAGTTCTGTGGTAATGGGACCTGATTCCCCTGACGGAACTTGAATTTCTTCGCCCGGATCGGCTGGTATACCAAAATTTGGAAAACCTGAAGTGTCATAACTTATCGGTTGAACCCGGACTGAACGGGTTGAGCCACAACCATCTTCAGCGGTTGGATTGGCATGATAAACCAGCCAGTCTTCAGAGCCGTCGGGCGACTGAAAAAAGCCATTATGGCCCGGACCAAATACGCTGTTAGTCGCTTCAAACATAGGTGTTGGATTTTTCTGCCAGGCATTGGGGTTAAGTGGGTTCTCACCTACGAGTTCAAGCAAACCCAATTTATAATTGGGGCCGTGGCACGGATTAGTTGAGTAACTCATAAAGATACGGCCATCGTGCTTTAAGATTGCCTGACCTTCAGTAACACGACCTGTATTGCCATCTAAGTCTTCACCAAACTCCCAATCTAATTCTGGTTTGGTAATCACCATGGCTGTACTTTCATCCACTGTCCAGGGATTATCCATTTTGGCAAGCCAGGTACTCTGATCTGCGCCTACCCATTCACTCCAGACTACATAAAGTTGCTCATCGACGGTAAAATAGGAACCATCAATATTCCAGCGATTTGGCATTAAAGTGGATTTAAATTCATATGGGCCTAGCGGGTCGTCGCCTGCGCTTTCGAGGACATGCAGTCGCTGCCCATCCAGGTTTTCTTCATGGCCTGCGGTATACATTAAATACCAGCGCGGTCCATTTGGCCCATCTAATCGGTGAAATTCAAATGCCCAGAAATTAAACGCGCGCGATGCCACCGTATCTGACCAGATATACTGAGGTATAGCGGTTTTTAGCCCTTCAATCGTCGGGGATTTACGCATCACCAACTGAGATGTCCAAGTTGTCGTTGTTAAATAATAATTGCCCTTGTACCACTGTAACCAAGGGTCGGCACCGTTTGAATACAGCGGATTCGTAAATTTCTCGCCTGTAATTGGCTCAGGTTCTGGATCCGGCTCAGGCTCAGGTTCAGGCTCTGGCTCAGGCTCAGGCTCAGGCTCTGGCTCAGGCTCAGGCTCAGGCTCAGGCTCAGGCTCAGGCTCAGGCTCTGGTTCCGGGGTTACGGGTGGCTGTTCGATTTGATTCTCGTCTGCTGGTTCGGTTGATTCGGAGGATGAACCGCCACAGGCTGATAGCAAAAAAGAGAATATTAAGACATAGCTAATATTTTTTATTTTATTCCCTCGAGTGGTTATCCCGAGTATGTCTTGTAAGCTAGTGAGCATGATAATTCCTTTATTGAGTGATTTTTTTGAAGATGAGGGAGTAACCCTGTATTTTGTTTTTATTTTGTTAATCATATTATATTAAAATATTAATAGTGCAAATAGTGAGCGATTCTGCTCTTTAGATAACAGAAAGATAGAGATTCAATCTGTGTAACAGTTGGTTGTCAGTTTTAATTCATGGGTTATCCGGTAGGTTAAAATATTTGCTTGTGTTAAATTAACGCATTATTTTTTATAGATTTGAGAGTGGTTTATGCAAGAGTCCGTGGTTTTTAATGTAGATATCGCATCCAGCTTATTACTCGCTTTATTTATTATTATCGCAATTGCTTTGGTATACCTGTATTTTGCTGATAAACGTCAGTACAAGCATGCGATTCGTCATAACTATCCGGTTATCGGACGATTACGTTATGTGTTAGAAAAGCAGGGAGAGTTTTTCAGACAATACTTTTTTGCGATGGACAGAGAAGAGATGCCATTTAACCGGGCTGAGCGCAGCTGGGTGTATCGTGCGGCTAAAAACGTTGATCATACGATTGCATTCGGTTCGACTCGTAACCTGGATCCAGCCGGCACTATTTTGTTTATGAATTGTCCGTTCCCGACTCTGGATGAAGATGCCTTGCCGGTTGAGGCTTTAACCATAGGACCTTATTGCAACATACCTTATCAAACCTCATCTATTTTTAATATTTCAGGGATGAGCTATGGCGCAATTTCAAAGCCAGCGGTCAGAGCACTTGCTAATGGCGCCAAAAAAGCCGGTTGTTGGATGAATACGGGTGAAGGAGGGTTAACGCCTTATCATTTAGAAAGCGGCGCAGATTTAGTTGTACAAATTGGTACAGCAAAATATGGCGTTCGTAACGAACAAGGCTTACTCAGCGAAGAAAAACTCAAAAAAGCAGCCAGTCACGAGCAGGTAAAAATGTTCGAAATTAAAATGAGTCAGGGTGCAAAACCAGGTAAAGGCGGTATTTTGCCCGGTGAAAAAGTGACAGCTGAAATTGCTGAAATTCGGGGCATTCCGGTTAGACAGGACTCAATAAGCCCTAACGGTCATACCGACATCCGAAGTGTGGGGGATTTGCTGGATATGATAGAGCTGGTGCGTAAAGTGACCGGTAAGCCTGTTGGTTTTAAAGCTGTAATTGGTTCATATGAATGGATTGATGAATTGTGTCAGGAAGTAGAAAAGCGTGGCATTGAGAGTGCTCCTGACTTTATCACCATAGACAGTGCCGATGGTGGCACGGGGGCTGCGCCTCAGCCACTGATGGATTATGTTGGTATGCCATTAAAAGAAAGTCTGCCGATTGTGGTTCATACGCTAAACCGCCATAACTTGCGTGACCGGATTAAAATTATTGTTTCGGGTAAGTTGGTAACCCCGTCAAAAGTTGCCTGGGCAATTGCACTGGGCGCTGATTTTGTTACATCGGCACGTGGGTATATGTTTGCATTAGGCTGTATACAATCATTGCAATGTAATAAAAATACCTGCCCAACCGGCATTGCGACTCAGAATAAAAAAAGACAAGCAGGTCTGGATGTAACCGATAAATCTGAACGAGTCGCCAATTATAATAAATTTATTAATTATGGTTTAGGCGTGTTGGCTCATTCTTGTGGCGTTAAAAATATTCGCCAGATTAATGCTAAGCATGTCAGGGTGGTGACTGAAAGTGGTTTGTCTGTTTCTTTAGATAAACTCTATCAACAGCATTATTAATATCACACTAAAAAGGTCGTTAAAGCGATAGTATTTAACGACCAGCTTGTATACTTTTTTACTTTAAGTCTGAAATAAATCCTTATTTCGTCTACAATTATTAACTGCCGGGTCTGTTTATCTCTGATTGTTTTCACAACAGCTTGGAATTCAGTTCTTAAGCCATGATAAGGCTCACAGATAAATAGCCCCCTTAATGCGCTATAAAGTTCAAAGAACTTTCAATTCACTAAAAATAAAACGGGAGAAAACTTATGCCGGATAATAAAGATCCAATGATCCCAGACGGCGAGGTCAATCCGATCGATACCGACTATCAGGTTGGTCAAGATAATATTGTTGTTAACGTCGGACCATTTGGATTGGATATCCATAACAGGGTATTTGCGATTTCAGCACTGTCTATAATTGCATTTGTTGTATTAACTATTGCTTTTCAAAAAGATGTTGAACCTGTTTTTTCATCGCTGCGAAATTGGCTTACGACTAATTTAGACTGGTTTTTCATTAGCGCCGCCAACATTTTTGTGGTGGTGTGCATTGCTTTAGTATTATCACCTTTAGGTAAGGTGCGTTTAGGCGGAACAGAAGCCAAACCCGATTATTCTTATCTTGGTTGGTTTTCAATGTTATTCGCAGCCGGCATGGGTATAGGACTCATGTTTTTTGGTGTATCAGAGCCATTATCGCATTTTAGCAGCTCTTTTGGTGGCATTAGTATGGAAAATGGTGTGCGTACTGACTGGGCCCCCTTAGGTGCAGCGGGAGGAGACGCCGAAGCGGCTAAGAGATTAGGGATGGCTGCTACCATTTATCACTGGGCTCTACACCCTTGGGCGATATATGCAATCATGGCTTTGGGTTTAGGTCTGTTCTCATTCAATAAAGGTTTACCGCTAACCTTGCGCTCTGTTTTTTACCCCGTTTTGGGTGAGCGTGTCTGGGGCTGGCCAGGGCATATTATTGATTTATTAGCTGTGCTGGCGACCTTGTTTGGTCTGGCAACTTCATTAGGTTATGGCGCGTCACAAGCTGCATCCGGTTTAAATTATTTATTTGATATTCCTAAAGGTACAAGCACTCAGATTATTCTCGTGATAGGGATAACCGCTATTGCGTTATTCTCTGTGGTTGCAGGTCTTGATGCCGGGGTTAAAAAGCTTTCTGAAATTAATATGATGCTGGCGGTTGCTTTGCTTGCCTTTGTCATTATTGTCGGACCTACATTAGTTATTTTGACTGGGTTTATTGATAATCTAGTCGCTTATATACAATATTTGCCAGCATTGTCTAACCCGGTTGCCCGGGAAGATGCTAATTTTGCATCCGGCTGGAGCGCATTCTACTGGGCTTGGTGGATTTCCTGGAGTCCGTTTGTGGGGATGTTTATTGCTCGCGTATCACGCGGTCGCTCGGTGAGAGAATTTATTATTTCAGTTTTGCTGGTGCCTTCTATTGCTTGTGTATTTTGGATGAGTGTATTTGGTGGTACCGCAATCGAGCAATATGTAACAGATGGTTACAGAGCCGTGGCTGACGCTGAGTTACCGCTGCAGTTATTTACTATGCTGGATGTATTGCCGCTCGCAGCGTTTACCTCCTTCATTGCGATTATTCTGGTAATTGTCTTTTTTGTTACATCTTCCGATTCAGGCTCTTTGGTTATTGATGTAATTGCTGCCGGGGGTAAGGTCGACTCACCTACGCCTCAACGTGTATTCTGGTGTACTTTTGAAGGTTTGGTGGCTATTTCATTAATTTTAGGCGGTGGTTTGGTTGCCTTGCAGGCGATGGCTGTATCAACCGGCTTGCCGTTTACTATCGTCTTGCTGATAGCGACTATTTCGATGTTGAAAGGCTTAATGTCTGAACCTAGGAGTTAACCTGAATGCTGTCAGCTGAAAAAATCGACCTGCTTAATTTTTTGCGCGAGCATCCGCCGTTTGATCAGCTGCCAGAAGATGCACTAGAAAAAGCGGCGTCCAACATAGACGTCGCTTATTTTAAAGCGGGTAGCCAAATTGTTGAGTTAGGCCAGCAATTAGACGCCTGGCATATTGTTCGAAGTGGTTCGGTTGAAGTATTCAGACGTAGTGGCGAGCTATACAATCGGTTAAGCGAAGGAGATTATTTTGGCGAGCTAAGTTTATTACAAAATCGTCCGAGCCGTTTTCCGGTTACCGCACTCGAAGATTGTCTGGTGTATTTATTGCCGCATGCAGTATTCAGCGAGTTTTTTGACCAATATGAAACCTTTTCTGATGTGGTTGAAGTTGAAGACAGAAGCCGGTTAAGAAATTCAGTTTCACAACGGGAAGATGCCAATCAGCTGATGACGGCCTCGGTTGAAGTACTTTTGAATCAGGCTGCGCAGTCATTACCAGATACAGTAACGGCGCATCAAGCCGCGATAAAAATGAGCGAAACCGCTGCAAGCTGTTTACTGATAACCGACATTCAAAGCCAAATTTGCGGCATAGTTACCGACACAGATTTAAGGGACAGGTTATTAACGCCCGGTTTACCCTTAGATACGCCTGTCACTCAGATTATGTCCGACAAAGTATTTAGCGTGGCACATAATCAGCAGGTGTTTGAAGCTATGTTGCTGATGCTGCGCCATAACGTTCATCATTTACCGGTTTTAAAACAGGATGCCGCAATTGGCATTATTACCTTACCGGATATTATTCGCTACGAAACTCAAAATAGTTTGTTTGTAGTCGGTAGTATTTTTAAGGCGCAAAGTGTAGATGATCTGGTTGCATTGAAAGCTGATGTTCGTTCCAGCTTTGTTCGCATGGTTCGTGAAGATGCAAATTCACGAATGATTGGCGGCGCTATGGCGGTAATCGGGCGCAGCTATAAACAAAGGTTACTTGAGCTGGCTGAAGAAAAATTAGGCCCGCCACCGGTTGATTATTGTTTTGTTGCTATGGGCTCTATGGCCCGTGAAGAGCAGCTTATTGTGACCGATCAGGACAACGCGCTGATATTGTCAGATGATTATCAGGAAAACCTGCACTCAGATTATTTTGAGCAGTTAGCAAAATTTGTCTGTGATGGTCTTGATGCCTGCGGTTATGACTATTGTAAAGGCGGGATTATGGCAACCAATCCCAAATGGCGTCAGCCACTGGATGTCTGGAAAAAGTACTTTAATCACTGGATTGATAAGCCTAAACCTGAATCTTTATTACATGCCAATATCTTTTTTGATTTGCAGCCGGTTTGGGGGAAAGCAGGCTATGTTAAACAGCTTAATCAGTTGATACGGTACAAAGCTAAGCAGAATACTCGGTTTTTAGCTTGCATGGCACGCAATGCGCTGCTGCGTACTCCGCCGCTTGGATTTTTCCGGGAATTCGTTATGGAAAAAGATGGCAAGCATACAAATTCAATCAATATTAAACGTCGGGGGACAGGTCCATTAGCTGATATTATTCGGGTTCATGCCTTAGCGGTTGGCTCTGAAACTCATAACTCTTTTGAACGGCTCGACGATATCATTAAAAGTAAAATTTTGCCAAATGGGCGCGGTGAAGATTTAAGAGATGCGCTTGAGCTCATTTCTATCGTCAGAATCAAATATCAAGCTTCGGATTTAGAGCATGAAATCGAACCTGACAATAATATTGAACCGGAAGCCTTGTCTGACTTTGAGCGCAAAAATCTGAAAGATGCGTTTCAAATTGTCAGTGATGCGCAAAAATTTCTGCGTTTTAAATATCAGCCAGGCAGAGCGAACTAATTGCAATGTTTTATCTGGAAAAGAAAAAACTAAGCGAAAAAATAGATAACTGGCCTGAGTTTTATCAGGCGCAAGCCGAGCAGATTCAATACCCGGGTTTAAAAGCTTTTTATCAGGCTGGTACGCAATCCCCGGAAACTGAGCTTAATCAGGTTCAGTTTTTGGCCTTAGATTTGGAAACAACCGGATTGGACGCCAGCCGAAACTCAATCGTCAGTATTGGGCTGGTTCCGTTTACTATCAATCGTATTTATTTAAGCAAAGCTAAATACTGGGTGGTTAAACCCAGAAGTCAGCTAAGCGAAAATTCAATTGTGATTCATGGCATTACGCATTCTGAAATCGAAGATGCACAGGATTTAAGCTTAATATTAGATGATCTTCTGGCTGAAATGAGCGGTAAAGTGATTGTTGCGCATTGTGCTGCAATTGAGCGCTCATTTTTTAATACCGCTTTGTTACACCGGATACAAGAAGGTATCCGGTTTCCTGTGGTGGATACGATGAATATTGAAGCTCGAATCAGCCAGTATAAACCCCTTGGGTTCTGGGACAAAATCATGGGGAAAGAAGCAGTTTCAATTAGGCTAGGGGACTCGAGAAATCGATATCATCTGCCTTATTACCGACCACATCATGCATTAACTGATGCGCTTGCTTGTGCTGAGCTGTTGCAGGCACAAATTGCCTATGCCTACACAGAATCGACCCAATTAGGTGAAATCTGGGAATAACTCGATTAGTATCAGGGACTCTGATAATGATTGAATGGATTGACCGCTAACATGAAATATATTTTCCAATCTTTGCTTAAAGGGTTTGCTATTCTGCTGCCGGTAATTATTACCGTTATGCTTATTCACTGGCTTTTATTGACGATAGAAACTGCGTTAAGTCCGATTTGGAAAGCCATGCTGGGGGAGGACTATTATTTTCAGGGGCTGGCGTTTATCAGCTTTTTATTGCTCGCTGTCTTAATTGGATTCACTTCAAGGTGGTCCCTGCTAGAAGCTATCTGGCAATTACCCGGGCGGATTATGAATAAAATGCCGCTACTGAGAAATTTATACGGCACGATTAATGACTTGTTTGACATGATGCAGGGCAAAGACTTTGCCGATGAATCTGTGGTTTTGGTCACTATGCCGGGCAGTCAGATGAAACTCATTGGTATAGTGACTAAACGCAGTGACAGTGATTCAAATGGTAAAGACAAACTAAGCCGGGTATTACCGGATGATCATGTGTCTGTATTTTTACCTATGGCCTATAACGTGGGTGGGTATATGATTATTGTGCCAAAAGATAATGTTGAATCTATCGATATCAAGCCGGCCGATGCGATTCAAATAGCGATCAGTGCAGGGTTAGGTAAGGGCCAGGGCAATAAACCAGAATAAGGCCTCCTCGTTTGAAAATGACATCTGATGCTTTGTCTTTATTTTGAAACAAGCTTTATTTTTTCGCGTGTGTATAAACAACATTAATTTAGCAAGCGGTTACTAAAAAAGACTGCTCTACTTCAAATAGTGGCTCAAGCGCTTGCGCTTTGGCATCAAACCAATAACTCACTTCATTTAAAGCAATAATGACGGGCATTCTGTGATGATAAGCTGCGCACTGAGTTGTTGGTTTGGTCGTTAGCGTTACCAGTTTGTCAGATTGGCCACTGTGCTGAGGATAATAAATTCCGGCCATATACAAGGGTATGTTATCTGGGGATGAAAATAAATATTTTTGCTTTTTATTGTTTTCGGTGAGCCATTCATACCAGCCGCTGCAGGGGACTAGGCAGCGGTTTTGCAAAATGGCCGTTTTAAAGGTTTTTTTCTCGCAAATGGTCTCGGATTTTGCATTAATAATTAACGTATTTGACCAGTCAGGTTTAATTCCCCAAGTCAGATTAATTTGTGTTAACTGGTTTGCTGATTTTGCAATACAGGCAATCGTCTGCGAGGGTTTTAAATCAGTATTAGTCGGGCTAGCAAACTGCACTCCCAACTGATTTGAAACTATCATGGATAAGGGATCGTCCACTACATTTAATCGGCCGCACATCAGAATCTCCTTCAAGAGGTTAGGGTATTTTAAGTGTAAGTCACAGAATTAAAAACGAGACAGAAATTCCGGTGATAGGCCAAATTTCGTTATGTTTGCCGTCTCTACAATAATTTTTCCCACGGCTCAAATTATAAATAAAGATAAACAGCCCCTGGTATCACAGTTTTTGTATAGCTTTTATAACGTTAGCCGTAAAAACGGCGCTTTTTCAGATGCAGTGAATTATAGTTGTCATAAAAACCTGATTGACGGTAGACAGTAAACTGGTTAAGTTTTAAGCAAGTGTTTTTCACTTCGCTATTTATATTGATTTAGCGCCATTATGGGACTGATGGCTGTGAGTTTTCCTTATTTTATTTCTGCCTTCACTATCTCGCTTAAGGCTGTCTCCCATATATTCACTTTAAAAACCTTAACGAGGTTTATCATGCAATTATTTTCTTCAAAATCGAAAGTACTAAAACTGAAAATGGGTTCTCCTTATCCATTGGGTGCAACTTGGGATGGTAAAGGTATTAACTTTGCGATTTTTTCTGAGCAGGCAGAAAAAGTTGAATTATGTTTGTTTGATAAAACAGGCAAAAAAGAGACCCATAGAATAGAGTTGAAAGAACAAACCGACCGGGTTTGGCATATTTATATTGCTCAGCTTAAACCTGGACAGTTATACGGTTATCGTGTGTATGGCGAATATCAGCCGAAATACGGACAAAGGTTTAATCCGAATAAGTTATTGATTGACCCTTACGCAAAAGCCTTATTGGGGGAGGTAAGCTGGCACGATGCGGTGTTTCCTTATCAGATGGCCAATACCACAGACAAAGCGCCTGATCTAAAAATAGATACTCAGGATAGTGCGCCTTACCTACCTAAGTGTCAGGTAATCAACCCTGATTTTGACTGGCAAGGTGATGCCTTACCCAAAACGCCGTGGCACAAAACCGTTATTTATGAATTACATGTGAAAGGTTTTACCCAATTAATGACAGATGTTCCGGCTAAAATCCGAGGTACTTATGCTGGGTTGGCTCACTCGTCAGTGATTCAATATTTTAAAAATTTAGGCGTAACAACCATTGAACTCATGCCTGTACATGTATTTTTAAACGACAGGCATTTGGTGGATAAAGGCCTGACGAATTACTGGGGCTACAATACCATTAACTTTTTTGCGCCAGATATGCGTTATAGTGCAAGCAATGATATTCGTGAATTTAAAAACATGGTGAAAGCCTATCACGATGCAGGCCTTGAAGTGATTCTGGACGTTGTTTATAACCATACTGCTGAAGGCAATCATTTTGGCCCTATGTTGTCATTTAGAGGTATAGATAATGCCGCTTATTATCGGCTGGTGGCAGATAATCCAAGATATTATATGGACTATACCGGCACAGGTAATACGCTGAATATGATGACGCCTAAAGTACTGCAACTGGTGATGGATAGCTTACGCTATTGGGTTGAAGAAATGCATATTGATGGCTTTAGGTTTGATTTGGCCTCAGCGCTGGCGCGTGAACTGCACGATGTTGATAAACTCGGCGCTTTTTTTGACATTATTCATCAAGATCCTGTGATTTCTCAGGTAAAACTCATTGCCGAACCTTGGGATATAGGTGAAGGCGGTTATCAGGTTGGTAATTTCCCTGTTGGTTGGACAGAATGGAATGGCAAATACCGCGATACAGTGCGCGGCTTTTGGAAGGGCGATAAAGGTAAAATGGGCGAGCTAGCTTATCGTTTAACCGGTTCCAGTGATCTTTATCAGCATAATGGGCGACGCCCGTACGCGAGCATTAATTTTATTACCGTACATGACGGTTTTACCCTCAATGATTTAATTAGTTATAACGACAAACACAATATAGCGAATGGCGAAAATAATCAGGATGGCGACAATCACAACCTAAGTTGGAATATGGGGCGAGAGGGCACAACCAAAAGTGAAAAAGTACTCACTTTAAGACGCAAGCAGCGTAAAAATTTAATCGCAACTTTATTGCTGTCGCAAGGCGTACCAATGATCACAGCAGGTGATGAAATTTGTAGAACCCAAGAAGGTAATAACAATGCCTATTGTCAGGATAACAAAATCAGTTGGCTCAACTGGCGTTTGAATGAGGAAAAACAAGCCTTTTTAGACTTTACTAAAATGCTGCTTAAAATCAGAAAAGAACATCCTATTTTTCACCAGAGGCATTTTTTTCAGGGCCACACAGTGCGAGGTGCAAGCGCTAAAGATATTAGCTGGATTGCTAAAAACGGCGAAGAAATGTCAGAAACTGAATGGATGAGCCCAGATACACACACGATAGGTATGCATTTACACGGTGAAGCGTTAAAAGATGAAGACGAAAAAGGCAATCCATTAACCGATACTGACTTTGTAATCTTATTAAATGCCGATTATCGTGACGTTGAGTTTTGCATGCCAAACAGTTTAGGCGAGGATTTTATCTGGAAAATGCTATTTGATACGGCAATAGATAAACCCAGCCGCCGTCAGCAATCTAAAAAATATAAAGCAGGAGACATATATCAGCTACAAAGTCATTCTTTTGTATTGTTGAGCAAAGCTAAAATACGACGTTCTTAAGTTAGAGTATTTTCACTTCAATAATCTAATTACTCTCGATATTTTACTTTGATAGGTTTCAAGTTTTTGATTCCTATATTAATTTAGATGTACGAGTCAGGTTATTTTTATCTAATACACTTAAGCCCACCTTCAAACTTTAATGCCTAAAAAAACAAACAAATTGTTTGCCAATTTGAATATAGTGTTATATTGTTGTATATCACTATATTTTGTGGTGAGTTGAATAAATGTCGAGCGTCGTTAAACCGTGTTTTATATCGAAGCCGAAATTTGCTCCGAAATTGATTACAACTGGAATGAATATCCCCAAGCAACTTGGGTATAAATAAGGAATTAGAAGATGAAATTAGTGAAGATATTAACAGTTTTATTTTGTATTAAGGTATTAGCAGGCTGCGCGGTTGCAAATGAACAAAACATTCATAAAACACGTGCAACAACAATAGGGCAAGAGCTGATTGATTTAGAAAAAGCAAAGGACGCAAACATTATTACAGACGAAGAATTTGCTAAAGCAAAACAAGACCTGCTGAAAGAAGCTTCAATGGACGTAAGCATAAAACGCTAAAAAGTCGTTTTATAAAATTAAGGCCGAACAAGCGATTTTTCTATTTTGTGTTTGAGCCTTAATCGTCCTGCGGCTGGCATTGATGTGCAGTTGCAAACTGATTAAAAGGAAACCACTTATGACGCATCAGTGGCATGAAAATTTACCTATTTATAAACAACTCGTGATTAAAATCCGGCAAGGCATTTTGAACCAGCTCTATCCTGAAGGTAGTGCTTTACCCTCGGTCAGAGCCGTTTCTGCAGAGCTTAGTATTAATCATATTACTGTATCAAAAGCCTATCACGAGTTGTTGGATGAAGGCTTAATCGAAAAAAGGAGGGGACTGGGAATGTTTGTTAAAACCGGTGCAAAGGAAACTTTATTACATGCTGAAAAATCTAAATTTTTAGCAGAAGATTTACCTAATTTTATTGAAAAAATGCAGCAACTTAAAATTGATAAGCAGGAAGTGATCAGTCAAATTCAGCAACTTATTACGGAGAATAAGCATGACTAACATTATTCAGGCTCGTCATCTCAATAAGTTTTATGGTAAACAACAGGTTTTAAATAATATCAATTTGCAAGTTAACCCTGGTGAAATAGTAGGCATTGTGGGTGTAAACGGCGCTGGCAAAAGTACATTATTAAAAAGTTTACTTGGCTTAACTCGGGTGTCTGGTGATTTAAACGTATGTGGATTAAATCCAAGGCAAGCGCAAGATAAATTAATGCAAACAGTTAGCTTTATTGCTGACACGGCAACTTTGCCAAAATGGATTACGGCTGCCCAATTATTTGATTACAGTGAAGCGGTACATCCCAAATTTAATCGCAATTTGGCAGAACAATTTTTAGAAAATACTGAAATCAAGCCAAATATGCGAGTGAAAAAAATGTCGAAAGGTATGATCACTCAGCTTCATTTGGCACTGGTGATTGCGATTGAATCTGACTTGTTAGTATTGGACGAGCCAACTTTGGGTTTAGATATTATTCGAAGAAAGGCTTTTTATAACAGCTTATTAGAAGATTATTTTGACCATAATAACACTATTTTGATTACCACCCATCAGATTGAAGAAATTGAACATATCCTGACCCGGGTGATTTTTATCGACAATGGGTTAATCGTGTTGGATGAGCAAATTGAAAACCTCGAAAATCGATTTATTCAACTGGAAACACTGCCAGAATATCAAACCCAAGTTGAGCAGCTTAAGCCTATTTATAGTCAAAAAACATTGTCTGGCCATAGATATATATTTGATGGGCAAGACAGCCAAACACTGAGTCAGTTTGGCAAGATAAATACACCGGAACTGGCAGATTTATTTGTTGCTATGTTGTCACCAAAGACTGCTACTGAGCATAGGGAGGCTTGCTAATGCTTAAATTAATTTGGGCACAATTTAAGCGCGAATATTGGGAGCATAAAGGCGTATTATTATGGGTTCCGTTAGGCTTTTCCGCGATTATTTTATCGGTTGTGTTAGCGGGAATTTTGTTTGTTGAGTCATCCGATAGTATCGCAGGCTCGGTAAATTTAATTAATATTGATGGAGGCACTCGCATTACCATATCCAAAAATAATCAGCCTACTGAAAATTTAAATAATACTCAGCAATTGTCAGATGAGGGGTTATCGAAGGAAGATGAGCCGTTAATAAAATCGTCACAAAATTCACCTGAGTTAGATAAGGTGAAAAGCGATATAAAAAAGTTGTCCAGTAACCCATTACTTATTTTTTCAGGGTGGGCTCTATCTGTATTTATTGTTGCTTTTTTATCGTCGTCCTTGAGCGCGGATAGAAAAGACAACAGTATTTTATTGTGGCGCTCAATGCCGGTTTCGGAAGAAATAAATGTTTTAGTTAAGTGCGCAACCGCTTACATAGTTTTGCCCTTAATTTATGCTGCTATAACGCTTATCACTTTGGCGATGATAGTGGTCATGGTAGCAATGGCTAAGTTAACCTTGTCAACTCCAGATGTTGGGATACAGCTTACAGACGCTTTTGCCAAAATGTTCAGTGATATTATCCCCTTTATATTGTTACTTTTGTTTTTGGTTATCTGGCTGATACCTTTATATGGGTGGTTAGGCTTAGTCGCCAGTTACCCCGGACGGTTAGTTGCTATATCGGCTGCCTTGCCGATAGTAGGCATAACCTTAATTGAGTGGTTAATATTTGGCACCGATCACTTTAGCCGCCTGATAATCGATTATGTGCAACAGGGCTTGCAAAGCGCGCTTATGCTCGGTTCCGGCCAGTGGGCCCAGGTGGACTATCAACAATTTCTAGTTGGCTTGATGGTGAGTGCTGTTTTTATTTATACAACCATTCAAATTCGCAAATGGAGAATTGATTAACACCTAAAACTGGCTGCTTGTTTAAGTTTTAAAATTAGCAGCCTCTTACAATTAAACAATCGCTTGTGCACAGGCATTATTGATTAGTTTTTATTATTCTAATGGCGTAGTGAAAGTTAAGTTTAAGTTCAGGGTAACTTGGAAAAGGTTAGTTTTAAGGAATTGAATTGGCCAATTGTGGAGCCGGGGGGATTTGAACCCCCGCTTTTTCTTTTAATCATAATTTCCTAGGCCAATTGATTGTAAGTTTGCATCGAGCCAATCTTGTTGATGTTTTTTGTCAAGTGTTAGTAAACAGTATAATACAAGAATTACTAACATTGAGGATAAAAACACTAGAGTATTCTTAATTATTTGTTTTTTAAACTCTTTTTTATATTTTTTTTCCTCTACTAAGTAATGTGCCTCGAGCCAAGTTCGGAAACCTTTTTCGTCGAGTAGGGAGTTAATTCTATTTTGAACTTGCTTGCAATATATGTAAGCAGAGGATACAAAAATAGCTCCAATTATTAAAATGTGCTCAAGTAAGTTTAGAGGGTTAGAGAATTTTTTTGCTGTATGTTCGGATAGATCTTTAAATACGATTATCCAAATTAAACTTAGAATTGATAAAGCGATAGTTACATAAGAGCGATATTTTGCTTTTATATTTTCAATTGATGATTCTTTTTTATCTAATTTATTAGTTTGAACATTAAAAGAGTCTCTGACTGCATCTAAATATAATTTCTCTCGAGTATAAAGTTTCTCACACAAATAATCAGACTGGTAAAGCGATTCTATAAAAGAATACATATATGCAATTACACCTTGCTCATCGCATGAAGAGGTATTTCCTCCATTAGCATATGTTCTTTTTATATTTGATAATTCTCTTTTGAGTTGCCCTAGGAGCTTTAACCCGATTTCTTTTTGTGTTAAGTCATCAATTTCAACCACAGTTGTCAATGAGTCTTCTTGCTGAAAGTGATGTTTATGTGAATGTAATGAGTATTTGACGTAGTAGTATGCTTGTCTTATTGCTAAATACTTATATTCGTCGGGAATTGAATTACTATCGGAAGAAATCCCTAATTTTACTAGTCCATTACTTTCAACTTGAAAATTGATTTTATAGAAGTGATCTTTTATTTCGTGATCATTTAAAGCTAAATCGAGTGCAGCAGCATCATTATTGAGTGTATTTTGAAGCTCTTCCCAATTTGGATTCTCTTGTCGAAGGTCTTCTTGCATTCTGTGAATGACATCAAACCATGGAAAAAACTTGTTATTTTTTTTGTGATATTGCTCTTCACAATTGATGCGGTAAATATATAGGTCGCCAGACAGAGAGCGTTGGTCTAGATTGTGAGATTCTTTAGCGGTGCAAGAAACAATGACTCTAAATCGACCATCATAGTGATCTTCAATTGTATCTCTCCAATCTACTTTTGATTGAAGTATTATTCTTCTCGCATGATAATCTTTTTGTCTGGTGTGCGAGTAATTTATACAAGTAGTTCTTTCATCAGAGAATTGGTTATTAGTGAATCCACCAATGATTCCAGGTTTCATCAAACCAAAATCTAAGTGCCCACTAATACAGGGCACCCAGCCTACATGGCTAAAATGCATTTAATTCCCTTCAAATATTATATTTTCAGAAGTACTTTGCGGTTATATTAAGCGCTTGAACCACATTACAGATTGCTTCTGATCTGCTTTTAGTTCATTTGTTTTTGTATTAACGTACATGCCATGAGATAAAGTAGAGCCGTATGGGGTTATCCCTACTTTTCGTAGGTGCTCTTCTTTAGTCTTCATTCGAGTGCGCATTTTTTTGTTGGAAATTACTGAAAGTAAACTATTTAAGGTGTATGCGAATGCAAATATTCCACCTATAATCAGTAAGATATTCATGAAAATTTCCTTAATTATTTAATTTTAATACTAAAACTAAGTGAATAAACTTATTTGCTCAATTTGAAAGTCAATAAATAATCAATCATTGAATTTAGCTTATACAATTTAGTCGGACGCGAATTCTACCAATTCTTGAGCGAAAATCAATCGATTTTTTTTCATTTATTTAACATACAGTGCTTATATTGTTTATTTCTTCAATGTAAATACTTGTTTTTAGCAGTTTAGCCAAAGGCTTAGGTTTGCTATAAGGCTAAATTATTATCTAAATGTCCATCAAAAATAACTATTTCAGTCTAGCACTATATATTTATACCTGCAATTTTTAGCATTTGGGCTGTCCTTTAGACATTTAAAAAATTTTTCACTCGTTGTTTGATTAGTTACCTAACACCAATTTCGTTATTCCACTTGCAGAGTAATGAATATTTACACTATCGAGTTAGAGAATGTGTTAATGGCATTTATTGTTTACCTTGCAAAAAACCTTGAGCGCGACAATTAACAACGTGCCTGCGGGCTATTTTTAGCTTCTTCTTTATTTTTACTTCAACACTGGCTTTATTTTCTTTTAGCAATGCGGCTTCAAGGTATTTCATTTCGCGGTAGAACTGGTTACAGCTGGCTTCGGTATACCTGACATTTGAACCTGCAAGTGCTGTATTGAATGGGTTTAAAGCGATTATGCTTAATAGAATAATTTTTTCATATTGAAGTCCCTTTTAATTTAAATCATCCGTTGCGAGCCAGTATAGCAAAGCTAAAGCTTATCACTAGGGCTATTTTAGTTGAACTTATAAGCTTCTAAATTAACCGCTTCTTTTTCTAAATGTGAGGTTAAAGCTTGTTTAACAAACCGGAAAGACAAATCCGGATTATCTTTTAAAGCCTTAGCTAATTTTTTCTTGCTAAGTTTATTTGATTCTTTGGGCTTGTTCATATTCATACTCTGTTTTTAAGGGTTTTATAAACTTTGTCTTTATCTCGTTTGCCAACACCTAAAACCAATACGGTAATTTCATTGTCATTGACTTCGTAAACAAGCCTATAGCCAGCGGTACGCAGTTTTATTTTATAAACTGAATCAAGTCCACTCAATTTAGCTGAGGGGACTTTTGGATTTTCTAGCCGTTCTACGAGTTTCTTTTTAAATTGCTGCTGGATTGGTGGCGCAAGTTTTTTCCACTCTTTTAACGCCACTGGTAAAAAACTTAATTTATAAGTCATCCAATGATACTTCTATCGCTTGGGACTTATCCTTAAATCGCTCTTTTACGATTTTAGTTAATTCAATATCATCAAGCATTTCCATCATCCACTCATAGGTTTCAGCTGGTATAAGATAAGCCGCTGGTTTATTGTGATTTAATATCGCAATGGGTGCGCCTGCTGCTTCGTTTAATAAAGCGGTAGGGCTTTTTTTCAATTCCGATATACTGGCTGAGCAATCTGCTAAAACTTGTCTCATAATAATAAACCCAAATAAAGTATCTAATTCAGTACTTATTTTAGACCTATTAAATATTGAGTAAAGCATTTTGTTTATTAATTGTTCTCAATCCACTTCCCATAGGTTTTGATTATCATTCCCCAATCTATATGCCCCATTTGATTTGCTACCCAAAGCGGGTTTTTCCCTTGGCTAAGCATTTGTGATGCAAAGGTGTGGCGGGTTTGGTATGGGTTACGGTATTCAATATTCGCTTTTTCCAGTGCCGGTATCCAGATTCGTTTACGTATGGCCGATGTATCATGCCAGTGACTTTTATTTTTTAAGTCAGGAAACACGATATTTTCAATATTTACATTTAAAGCTTTTTGCTTGTGTAGGGCTTGCAAAGCTCTGTCATGCAGTTCAATGGTTCGGATTCCCGATTTGGTTTTGGTTGATTTTAGATGTTTGTAAACCAGTGCTTTATCAATGTTGAGCCTTTTGTTTTTAAAATCCACATCTGACCAAGTTAGCGCCATATATTCTGACGTTCTTAATCCGGTATAAAACGCTAGTTCAATCATATTCCGGTCTGATTCATTCGGTATAAATGACAGAATTGAATTAATTTCATTTTCGGTAAAAGGTTTAATATCAGGCCGTTCGAGTTTTAAATTTTTAACTCTATCTATTGGATTTTTATCAATGACACTATCTAAATAAGCGCGTTTATAAGCATCTCTTAATGGGGTTAAAATATTATTAACTCGTTTCGGTTTCGTGCCATCGCAAACTAAATCAGTCATCCAGTCTGTAACCATAGTTGGTTTAAGCTCTGCCAATTTTAAATGACCAAATTGCGGTATTAAATGAAAGTAGATAACCGATTTATAGCCGCGAATTGTGCTTAGTTGGCAAACTTTACGCTGGCGTTCAAACCAGTCGGTAATTAACTGTTTTATGGTAATTGCATTTGCTTTATTGCTGCTCAGTTCAGTTGCTTTTTTACTATTCGGGAAGTGCTTTGCATAATCAAAAGTCCCTAATGAAATTTCATATAAAATAGCTTCACGCTTTCTGGCTAGTTCCTGCATACGGGTTTTAGTTGGTGTACACTTTATGGTTTCTCTGCAACGCACATTGTTATAGGTAAACTCAATTGCAATGCTCGATTTATTCGGCTTTATGCCTGCGTAAGTTGGTAAGTTTGTCATTTGGGTTGCCTCTTAACTTGCTGATTCTATCCAAAGGTTAATTTGTTCAAAGTCGAGCAGAATTCGCCCGTCCGGTGATTTGCGATAGTGTTGATTGAGTACCCAATGACCTTTTTTAATTTTTGAGCGAATTGCCTGTTCTGAGTAAGCACCTAATTGTGCAAATGCCTTAACTGAAATATATTTAGGATTCATAGTAAGCCCCTTAGCGGTTTGGTTTGTCTGTGTTGGGCTTAATGATGGAACTATCAGGGCAATAAAAAGAGGGAGTTAACGGGTAATAAACCCGTTTAAGTTTAAATGACTAATAATCAGTATGATGTTGAAGAGTTTAAAATCGTTTTTAATCAAACTATTAAGTATTTAGAAACCATTCGTAGTAGTGATTTAGATTGGATGAAGCACCTTAGAGTGTTTGGTAAAAAAACGATTCAATTGACGAGCAAATTAAATAAACCACAGGAATTAGCCAAATTTACTTACGATGAGTTATGGGCTGCTTTCTACGAAAAGAAGTTCCACGAAGAACCAACTAAGGCTGAGGATTACCGCGAAAAAATTACAAGATTCGAAAAATCATTTAAAGACACTATCTCAGCTAACAAAGCAAACTATGTTAGTCATTTAGAAAATGCAGGCTGTAAGAGTACTTTGATTATATCTGGAACTGTAGGCGGGGGAGCCGGGAACAAGTCTAAGCGGTATTTAAGTTTGGAACCCATAGCAAGTAAGTTACCTGATTCAGAGAATGAAAAGCCTTTAATTAAAGAGATTGACTATAAATTGGTGGAGTATCCTCAGTTTAGTTGGTTGGCAAGACCTTTTAAGTCGATTGAATTGAAAGGCTGGAGGTTAGGTGTTTTTGCACTTTTATTAGCAGCCATATTTGTAGAAATTATCTTGCTGTTATTGTTCATTTTTACATTATCTGCTTTTGGCGTTGTTTGGCCTAATGCGATCAACTTCCTGATATATGCAATACTATTTACTACTACCTTAATCTATCCTTTTAGAGCCTATTACATGCTAAATCACTCCAGAATCACAATTGCACCATATTGGATGATACCACTAAGCCTAAAACAGAAATTTAATGAAGCTCAGTTAGTCTCAGTCCCATCTGATAGTCATAAGGGGCGAAAAATAGAACTTAGAATTTATAAATCTGACTGTCCCATTTGCGGCTCCTTGGTTGAAGTGGTTAAAGGAAAAGGCGAATTTAAAAATCGCTTGATCGGCCAGTGTTTTGAAGCTGGCAACGAGCATATTTTTAGCTTTGATCACGTCACTAAAAAAGGAGTGCCGCTACGCAGTAACGGCTATTATCGGGTACACAATTTGTCAAAGAGCGAAGAAACGGATTAAAAATCCATATTTAATAGAGCAAAGTTTTTAAAGAATGTGGATTTCCTAAGTTGTAATAAGCCTTTGTCGTTGGTCTTTAGAATGATTTCGGTTTCGTCATTTAAAACCAACATACCAACGACAATGGCAATATCTTCTGTGTGATAGTTTCCTGACTCGGCTAATTCGACATATACGGCATGACTATTTAACAGGCCAAAGGCTTCTTCATTGCTGAATGTGTTTAGTTCTGGCGGAAAGCCAAACGAAAATACGCCAGGTGCAATTTCTTCTTCATCATCCAATATAAAATCACTTCTGCTGGTAGGTCGGTTTACTGGTTTAGTTTGCTTTTTCGCTTTTTTGCGTCTGGTATTTTTGCTTACTGGCATCTTTTTGCCCTCTTATTTGGTTGCTGTTTTTCAGTTAGATTTTAAATTTTTAAAGTTCGGTACAGTTATTTACACAAGTCCAAGGTCGCCTCATTCGAGGCGACAACTGTGCAATTCTTCATGGTACTGAATCCAGCGTTCTTGCTAGTCTACGTAGGCTTCGTATTGAGCTGCAATTTCATCCGCATCTAAAGTTTGCTGATCATCATTGCGGCCGTAGCCCCTCCCGCTGCCGCGGTGCCGTCCACGTCCGCAAGGCTGCTCAGCAAATTCAGTGATTTCGGTACCCGAATTAACTGAATTTACCGAGCCCGATATTTTCCATTCGTGTTTGCGGGTAATTGTGATTTGCTCACCAGTTGAAAGGCCTTTTAATTTTTTAACTATGTTAGGTTCGTTTATGACTTCTCCGGTGTCCGTATTGAAAACCAGATTGATTTCTTGTTCTTCATAATAAGGTTGGATAGGTCGGGCAGAGCGGGGCAAGTTAACGCCACCCATAGCTAGGTTGTAAGCCGCCCAATCACTGCTATCAGCCGCTTTTCTGGCTTGTTCAATTATCGGGTTATCTACTGGATCTCGAAGCTTTCTCAGTTCACGCCAGATTGTGACCGGAGCGCCACCAATTTGCTGAAATTGACGAATGCCCCAATTAGAAGCCCAAGCCTCAATTTTTCGGGCTGCTTCGGTCGCGTCTTTGCCATCCAAATCTTTTTCAATGGCATGACCATCAATATTTTTAGAAATGTATTTGGCGATATATCCGGTCGCGGTTCCTTTTTCGGGATCTATGGTTACGCATTTAATTCTATGTTTTAGATTAATTCGGTTAGTATCTTCATCTTGCAATGCATAATGCTGAAAAGTCTTAATCAGGTTTTTTGTATCATCAGGATGAATGAACAATAATAAATGCCAGTGTGGGGTACTGTCGTGATGCGGTTCAACCACTCTAAAGCCATACGGATTAATTTGTTTTTTATGAATGGCTGAGCGGATTAACTTCCATTCTTCATTTAAAAAATGGTGTGCCTCTCTCGGTGTCGCGCCATTAAATTTAGGGTTAGCTGTGCCATTGGCTTTAATTTGATGGAAACGGGATGGCGTGGTTAAGGTAATAAATAAAGCTTGGTGATGGTGGTATTCTGCCAGTTCTTCAAAGCCTTTTGCTCTAACCATAAGCTCGGCACGTCTGATTGCCGGATTAGACACATTTTTATCGTAAACTTCGGCCAGCGAAAATTCTTCGCCCAATTCATTATTGATATAGGTCGATTCTAAAAATTGGCGTGAAAGTAATTTTTCTTGTCGTCTGCGGTTGTTAGTGTAGTTGCTGACGTAACTTGATTGATGTTTGTGGACAAGCTCTAAATCTCTGGCTACTTGTTCAAGTTTACGCTTTTTAAGCGTTTTAAATTGTTTAAACCACCAACTATCGCAGCCAAATTTTTTAAGTTGCTCGGTTTCATCGGATGGAATATTTTCAATACCGTACATTAGCGCATCATCAGCGCAGCCGCTCAGAATTCGCGCTCGCGCTGATTCTTGCGCTAATTTTACGAGCCTTGCTTTTTCTATGGCTAAGCTTTTTAGATTATCCAGTGATTCCGAAAGGTTTAAATCGCCTATTCTTAACGCCTTATCAATGTTATTCAGCATTAAATTGGCGTGTTGAATGCCTAAGTTATCGCGTATTTTTTGATATTTTTTGTTTGTTTCGTGGCTGAAAGTAGGGTGTAAGTCGTTGAATACAGCATGAAATAGCTGGTCTTCAAGTGGTGTAAAATCGGTCTGATTTTTTCGTTGAAAATTGTCATTTTCGTCAAAAAATGGGTATAAATAAGCCCATTTGAGCCTAGTGGAGACAAAAGCACGAGAAATTTGATTGAGCGTTAACCCATTGATTTCATTGGGCTTAAAGGCTCTAGAGTGGTCTGTGTGGTTGAGGCTTGTGGTGGAGCCGGGGGGATTTGAACCCCCGTCCGAAGTACCGCCGTCCTCGGTACTACATGCTTAGTTTATCTTTAAATTCACCTAGAAGCTGCGGACAAACACGCCACTACTAGACTATCCTGAATTAAATTTCATGGTTCAGCTCTCAGGCGGGAGCATCCGCACTATCTTGTTTGGGTTTGAACTTCTGTAATTCCCCGTCTTACAAGCGGAAGCTAGGGCAGAAGTGCTAAGAGCAGGTTATTAAGCTGCTAAAGCGTAAGTTTCGTCGTTTGCGACTATTTTTTTGCGGCTTTTTACGTGGCCAACCGCCCCACGGCATGCACCTTAGAGTTTGTGTAATTCGTCGAGTCCTAATCGGCCCCGTTGAGCTAAACTTTGTGCAAACCCAAAGTCTGTATCACAATCTCAAGTTTCAAATATACGCTTTTCATGGCGGATATTCAAGTGACCCTGATTTATTTATTCGCTGGGAATCTGCCTTTTTGTATAAAATTTAGCAAAAATATCAGGCAAATAGCTAAAAAGTTTACAGTTCCACCACCTTTGTTAGTGTTAATTTCAAGATCATCGTTTACCGCGTCAGCCGTAACCTCTACAGAAACCGTAGCCTGACTCGATGCTGCACCGTCAGAAATGGTGTAGTTCAGCGTTTCTGTACCGGTAAAGTTATTTGCTGGTGTGTAGGTGATTTGATTATTGGTGATAGACGCACTACCGCTACCCTGATATTCAACACTTGTTATCGTGAGTGAATCTCCGTCAGCATCTGTATCATTGGATAATACGGTCAAGGTTTTAGATGCATTTTCTGTTGTATTTAGTTCAAAAGAATCGTTATTGGCGACCGGTGCACTATTGGCCGGAACAACAGTTAAAGTGACGTTGGCTGTATCTTCGGCAATTCCGTCCGATATGGTATAGCTCAGAGTTTCTGTACCGGTAAAGCCGGTAGCTGGCATATAGAGTATCTGGTCATCGGTTATCATTGCACTGCCGGTGCCCTGATAATCTATCTGTACCAGGTTCAGGGTGTCAGAGTCAGCATCTGTATCATTGGCCAGCACATTTAAAGTGAGTTGACTGTTAATGGCTAAATCGAGCATGTAAGTATCAGAGTTTGCTACAGGCGCATTATTTTCAATCGGAATGATTCTGAAATTTCCCGGTGATAAATTAAAGAAAATATTATCACTACACTGGAGCATAATTTTACCTAAAAAGGTATTAATATTGGGCATGTTAATTTGAGCCTGCCCTGTGTTTTCAACATCCTGCACCAGTATATACTCGAAGCTGGCTGCATTGTCGTCAGATAAGATAATATCCAGTGCTGGGCACAGTGTTTCAGTCTGATTAACTTGCCAGTTAACAGTTATTTCCTCACCGGCGCTAAATACGGCGTTATCCAAGGGGGCATTGACCACAAAAGGACCTATATTCGCATCAACTGTAACCCGCATATCGTCAACCCCGACACCGCCTTGTTGATCTCGAACCGCAACTCTAAACCGCATTGTGCGATTATTTTCAGGTAATATTTCAGTGGTTGTGGTTGCACCATTGGCTAAATCATCGAGTCTGGGTAAATATCTTTTATTGTCCGTATCGGGCAACCAATTTCTAAAAAGCGGGCCAGTGGTTGTTTGTTGCCACTCGGCTATTGAGCTGGTCGGTTCACCTAGATCAATTTGCTCCCATGAATATGTCAGGCTGTCATTCTCAGCATCATTTGCGGTTGCGGTTAGTACAAACGGAGTACCGGCCGGAATAGTGTAATTATTGCCGGCATTGGCAACCGGAGCTTGATTATTTATGGATTGGGTTGTGCCACAATTACCCGTTGTGCCATTTGAATTAATGGTTTGATAAATTTGCTCTATGCTTTTGCTGTGAAACACAGCAATGGTATTATTGGCGACATTTTCATTACCGCAAATGCCGGCATAAGCCATAATAGTAACGCCACTGCCGAGCTCGTAAGCATTGCTATTCACTCTGCTGTCGCCGCAAAATTCTGAAGTTGCATTAAACGTATGTTGGGCGCCAAACTGGTGGCCAATTTCGTGTGCAACCAGATCAATATTAAATGAATCGTTTACTGGTCTTGGGCTACCGGATGTACCTTGCCCTTTAAATCCGGTAAAACATACAGAACCCACCTGGGCTATACCGCCGCCATTGGTTGTAAACAAGTGACCTACATCGTAATTATCATTGCCTATTTCATTATCAAGCGTTTGCTGTACGTTTTCTAAATCTGCTTCGCTGTCGGTATTGGTAAAAGGGTCTGTGTTCGGATTGTTATAAATGAGTTCATCATTATTGGCAACCAACTCAAGTCGGATAGCCAGATCGCGCTGAAAAATATCATTAACCCGGTTAATTGTGGTAATGACGGCATTCATGGCGTTGAGTGAACGAGTTGTAAAAAAGCGGGTGTACTCACCTGTGGTTGCTACCGCTAATCTGTATGTCGTTAATACCCGGTTTCGGCTATCCAGCGATCCTTTCCTGGCAAGCTCGGGTTGCTCAAAAGATAAAACAATTTCATTTATGTCAGATTGGCTCTGATACGGATATAACTCATAAGTCTTACTTTTAGCGTTTTGATCCAAATAATATAGCTGGTGATCAATCTGATAACTGGCATTAAATCCATTCGGGCCTAAATCAAATCGACCTGTCTGGGTTTTATCGCCTTTGAGATGGCCTTTAAATGTCAGAATGTCGGGGTATTTGTGTGCCAGAGATTCGGGCATGACAGGGTCATAGCTAAGAATATAAGTTAGCGTCTCATTTGATATTCCGGGTAAGTTGAGCTCAATTGTTTGCTCACTATTGGCTATTTTGCTTAAACCGATTTTGAAATTTTCAGAATCCGGGGTCAGATATGAGACATTTTGTTTGTATGCTTGTTCGGTCTGTATAACGGTTGAATAGTCGCTTGGCTCGGCCGTTTGCCAACTCAGTGCAAAGCCCGTACTTGGAATGGCCAACATTGCCAGTAATATTAATCTCTTCATAATCTAACTCTTAAATCAACAATAAGCATCCGCAGATCGCTTTAGTTAAATAACCTCAACTCTTGATAACTGCGAATAATCGCCAGCTATTACGTACGCAAATTCGCCTTGTTCCAAGAAACAGGCTCTAGCAAACCCAATTAAACTAAAAGCCATTAAATTGAAGCCTTGAGCTAACTTCTTATCCAGAGTTAAGGTTAAATAGTTACTACGTAAATTTAACATACTTAGCTTAGTTCAAAGTTAAATTTTGTGTACGATGTGACCTGAGTGGAATTTTTCTCAAGTGTATATTTCATTTCTTTCAATTGCGTATTTTGCTAGAATCGCGCGCCAATTAGTCAATCACCCGGATTATTTATGCAAGCCCAACGAATGCGCGCTGATAAAGAGCTATTTTCTTATCCTAACTATCAGGCGAGGCAGATGAAACCTGCGCCATTTTTACCTATGTCCAAAAAGGAAATGGCCGCTTTAGGATGGGATAGCTGCGACATTATTGTGGTAACGGGTGATGCTTATGTTGATCATCCGAGTTTTGGCATGGCGGTTATTGGTCGTATGCTTGAAGCTCAGGGCTTCAGAGTGGGTATTATTTCTCAGCCCGATTGGACCAGCAAAAAAGACTTTATGAAGCTGGGCCAGCCTAATTTATTTTTCGGCGTAACGGCGGGCAATATGGATTCGATGATTAACCGCTATACATCCGATCGTAAATTGCGCCACGATGATGCTTACACTGCAGGTAATGTAGGTGGTAAGCGCCCGGACAGAGCCGTGACCGTTTATACGCAGCGATGTAAAGAAGCTTACAAAGTTCCGGTTGTTATCGGTGGGATTGAAGCGAGTTTACGTCGTATCGCTCATTATGATTACTGGTCTGATAAAGTGCGTCGTTCTGTGTTGTTTGATTCAAAAGCGGACATTTTAATTTATGGTAACGCGGAGCGTCCGCTTGCTGAAGTGGCCCACAGACTGGCTAATGGCGATGACATATCGAGTATGCAGGACATTCGTGGTACTGCTGTTTTACGAAAAGAACCTTTGCCTGGCTGGTATGGCGTTGATTCAACTGATCTGGATGTATTGGGGAAAATTGAGCCAATTCCAAACCCGTATGAAATGATAGAAGAATCGAGTTGCGATTCTAAAAAAGCGGATGCAGAAACAGAGCAGGATACCGCTCAGCCTATTATGGTTCAGCCAGCTAAAAAGCGTCGTCCGTGGGAAATGACCTATGTTAACCTGCCGCCTTATGACCTCGTACGCGCTGAAAAAATTTATTATGCGCATGCCTCCCGTATTTTGCATAAAGAGACTAATCCCGGTTGTGCCCGGGCTTTAGTGCAGCGCCATGGCGAGCGAATCGTCTGGGTCAATCCGCCGGCATTTCCGCTTGAAACGTCGGAAATGGACGCTGTGTTTGATATGAATTATGCGCGTGTGCCTCACCCGTCATACGGCAAGGCAAAAATACCGGCGTACGATATGATCAAAACCTCTGTCAATATTATGCGGGGGTGTTTTGGTGGCTGTACCTTCTGCTCTATCACTGAACACGAGGGGCGCATTATTCAGAGCCGCTCAGAAGACTCTATTTTAAAAGAAATTGAAGAAATTCGTGATAAGGTACCGGGGTTCACAGGCGTAATTTCAGATTTAGGTGGACCAACAGCGAATATGTATCAGCTCAGATGTAAACATCCTAAAGCTGAGCAAACTTGTCGTCGTTTATCTTGTGTGTGGCCGGATATTTGTGGCCATATGGATACGGATCACAGTCCGACAATCAACTTGTACCGTAAAGCACGTAAAATTAACGGGATTAAAAAAATCCTGATTGCCTCCGGTGTCAGATATGACTTGGCCATTGAAGACCCAAGATATGTCAAAGAGCTGGTAACACACCATGTTGGCGGCTATCTGAAAATTGCACCTGAACATACAGAAGAAGGTCCGCTGGGTAAAATGATGAAACCCGGTATGGGCACTTATCATAAGTTTAAAGAGTTATTTGATAAGTACTCAAAAGAAGCCGGGAAAGAGCAATATCTAATCCCTTATTTTATCTCTGCGCACCCAGGTACAACCGATGAAGATATGGTTAATTTAGCCATCTGGCTGAAGAATCATAAATTCAGGTTAGATCAGGTTCAAAACTTTTATCCGTCGCCAATGGCAAATGCAACTACTATGTATCATACCGAAGCGAATCCAATTCATAAGGTGACGCATAAGAGTGAAAAAGTATTTATTCCAAGGGGCGACCGACAAAGACGCTTACATAAAGCCTTGCTCAGGTACCATGACGAAGCAGGCTGGCCACTGATTCGTGAAGCCCTTAAAAAGATGGGTAAGTCTAAACTCATTGGCAATGGTCCTAATCATTTAGTGCCACCGGAAGGGAAAACCAAGCGTCAGTCGGATAAAGGCAAGTACCAGAAAGGCTTAACCCGATTTAGTTCAAATCAGGGACAGGAAAAAGCCAGAAATGCGGGCAAAAGTGGGGCAGGGAAACCTCAATCCGGTGCTCAAAAAAGTAAAACGGGTGCCGCTAAAAAGACGGGCTCTAAAAAGCCAATCCGGTTAGATATTAATAAACCGCTCAAAAGCCCAAAACATAAAAAAAGCCGAAGTTAATTCGGCTTTTTTATGTAACCTCAGCTGCGCATAAGAACAGTTGAAGTAAAATTGGGCTTAAATTTTTTAAATATAACCACAATCTTGTTTATTTTGCGTTCCAATGTGGATATTTTTTCGTCTATCAAGGCATTTTTGTGTACCTAATAGCGAGCTATTAGTAAGAAAAATAACGCTGAGAGGCGGAAAAATAGACTCGTTGGGCAATTTTGATTATGCGCAGCTGAGGTTATGTACTATTGTAAATCTTGTTTAAAGATAGAACCTGCCTAAAAATAAAATTCACTCCCTACAAACCACTGGCGTCCACGGTTAGGCACACCATTTTCGGTTGCATTGCTGACGCTAGGAGTCGTATATTCTTCACCAAATATATTTTTGGCTTGTGCAAATATTTGAGTATTGGCTGTCAGTTGATAACTTACTTTACTGTTAACCAAGATAAAGTCATCCAGTGTCACTCTATCTTCGTAACTGCCACTGTACGCTAGGTTATGTTTTTTGCTGTGGTAATTGGAAGACAGGTTGATGTTCCAGTTGTCATAATGATAATTGGCAATAAGGTAAGCGAGATTTTTTGATTCTTTAAACTGATCTTCGGCCAGTTTAAAGAAATGCGTACCACCAAAGCGAATATGAAACTGATTGCTTGGCGCATAAGTCACTTCAACCTCAATACCATGCGTTTGCTGAGTATCCTGAGTATTGTTATCTACCCGGACTAAACCCTCTCTGACTTTATCTACAATGGCATCTTCAATTTCATGCGCAAAATAGGTGGTAGAGAAGTTCCAGTAGTTGTGCTGGCTTAACCAGATGAAATCAATTGAACGAACGGATTCAGGTTCCAGATCAGGATTCCCCCGAATCAGCGGATTATTAATCAGGTTGAGTTCACTAAATTGAGGTGCGCGGTATGCTTCACCATAGTTTGCTTTGAGGGTATTATGCTCATCAATTCTGCTGACTAGACTGATTCTTGGGCTGACATTTTGTCCGATGTCACTGTAGTCATCATAACGAACTGCTAAAGTCAGTTCAGTATCTTGTGTCAGTTCTATTTGTGACTGAATAAATGTACCGTAGATATTGCGGCTGGATGGCATTACATAAGGTGCATTGGTTCTTAATTCACCGCCAAAATACTCAATGTTGGGGTTCACATCTGGCTTAATTTGTCCATTAGAGGCCAGATACATGACACAGGCCGGTGTGGTGAGACAGCTTGCAAAATCCAAATTGGTTTTGGTGTAAATTTCTTTTAATTTGCTGTGTCTGTATTCAAACCCCAAACTTAAATCTAGCCAGTCGTTGATTTGATAAAAATTATTCAGTCGGGCACCTTGGGTATCTTCATGAAACGGCGTATCAGCCAGTAATGCAGCCGTAGATGGCGGGTTTGTTACCTCGTAAAACGCAAATTCGGGTGTCCCCTGAATGAATAAATTCGTTCGGGTTTTTCGGTAATCCAGCCATAAGTCACTGTTGAATTTGTCGTTCCAGACAAAGTTATGATTAAAAGTTGAGAATAAACTTTCAACTTCGCTTTTGTTAAACCCTTTACTGATATGGCCCTGAATATAGTAGTCTTCAGATTGTTGTTCACTGTAAGCCAGATTAAAGGCGGTATTGTCATAGCTTAAGTTAAAAACCAGCTCTGCGTGATGGTTTGGATCGGAAATATCAAGGCGACGTGATGGGTTATAGCTGTCCAGTATATTGTGATAATCATCACCATCGGTTTTACCATAAGCAACAGAAGCCTGAATATTCAGTTTATCGAGCTCGATACCGCCCGACGCTGAAAATTCAATTGAATCCATATTGCCAACCGCGATACTCATTTCAGGTGTTTTATTCGTTTTTGTCAGAATATTAATGACGCCTAAAAATGCGTTAGAGCCATAAATTGCAGACCCAGGGCCTTTGATAATTTCTATTTTTTCGACAATCGAGAGAGGAATTTTTGGAAAGGTATAATCATTATTGCCGGAGTACTCGCTATTGATCCGCTGACCATTAAGCAGAATCAAAATTTCTCGTCCACCCGTACCGGTAGAGCGCCCTCTGAAAGATGTTCTTTTAAACAAAGCGTTTCTGTCGGATGAAGTACTTTGCACACCTGTGACAAAATTTAGCAATTCATCGACAGTATCGAGCCCCATTTGTTTGATATCGGCAGCTTCATATACGGCAACACTCGAAGGTACCGTCAGCATAGTCTCATTCGTGAGCGTTGCACTCGCTACTTTGAGTTGCACAAGTTGTTCGATTGGTAATGAAAATAAGTCTTCTGCAGCGTATACATGATTCACTGCCATAAAAGCAGATAAGCAACTTAATGTACTAAAGCTCAGCGTTTTAATATTCATAGTCTAACTTATTGTTTTAAATATATAATGGGTAGACGCACTAAGTTCAAACGAATCAAGCTATGATAAGCAATGACTTGTCTACAAGTCTAGACGATTTTGGTTTATGTGCGTTTAATTTATACAACTTTTTTATAATTCTTTTCGTTTTTCCGCTTGTTGCTTACGAATAAAGTCTTGTTCAACAATTTTTAAGGCCTTAAGCGCATCTTCTGTTGTAACCGCATTGTCTTCCAGAATCATAATTAAATCGACAGCGATTTTTACATGCTTAGGCGCATCTTTTAGTGACATTTTGAACCTTGAACTAAGTTGGCCTGAATCGAGATGATGAAACTGATTCTATTTGATTTTCATCAATTTAATACACATGTTTAATTTGACCGTTGTTTATTAATTTGCGATTTCAGGTATAGGTAAAATTAGAATCATTCGCTAGTTTACTGTATAAACGGAAATGATTCTAATTTTTACTGACAAGGGCGTGTTAAGACGCTGATTTTTTGGGCACTTGTTGTTCTTGTAAAAATTTAATCGAGGTTTGAATCGCATTTGCGACATTCATTTCCATTTGCAGGCGTTCAGCCGGAGCCAAATAAAATGCCATATCAACTTCGTAACGAATATAGCGAGGGGGGAGCTGATTTAACACCAGACAACATAAATCAGCTAAATAGTTCGGATTTTCCTTCTCTTCGGTAATCCCCATACTTTCTAGTTTATCAATAACCAGTCTTTCATAATAGTTGTGAATATCATCATCTAGCTTCATAACATTTATCCTTAAATAAAACCTGTCATTAGCTTAGTTGTTGAACGAGTTTCTTGCCAGATTGAGTGAACCAAATTTAATTTAGCTGCGTAATAATCAAATTAATTGCAAAAAGAGTTGATTCACATGGATATCCTCGGTCAAGATAGTCTTAATTTGAAGCGACAGACGAATTCTATTCAGACACAAATGACAGAATCTGAATCACCCGATTGGGCGACACTACTCCATCGAGTAGCCGAAAAAAGAGATAAAGCAGCTTATACTCGTTTGTTCAATTATTTTGCGCCCAGGCTTAAATCATTTGGTTTAAAACTCCTTAAACAGGAAGCACTTGCGCTTGAGATGGTGCAGGAAACTATGCTCAATGTCTGGCTTAAAGCGCATTTGTTCAATCCAGAGAAAGGGGCTGCTTCTACTTGGATATATACGATTGCCAGAAACGTCAGATATGACATTCTACGCAAAATCAGTAGCAAAAAAGAAGATAATATCGCGGAAGAGCTCTGGCCGGTAATCGTTGAATCAGATGATCAGGAAAGTGAATTTACTGAGTTAGAAAACTTATTGCTGCAGGGGCAACTCGATAACTTCTATCGATTTGTACCTGAATTGCAGTTAGAAGTGATTCAGCTCGTTTACCTGGATGAGAAATCTCATCAAGAGGTAGCCGAACTATTGGAGATCCCATTGGGTACGGTAAAATCCAGAATTCGGTTAGGTCTAATTAAGTTACAACAAGCGATGGAGCAAACAGTATGATAAATTTCCATCCATCAGACAGATTATTAGAAAATTACGCAAGCGCTGAATTGTCTTCAGGTCTTGCGCTCGCAGTAGCGACACACTTGGATTATTGTCCCATTTGTCGTCAGCATGTTGAGCAGATTGAAGCTGAGTTGGCCCAAGCGCATTTGCTGGACCAAGACAGTATGTCTGAATTACTTTTGGCGCAAGCTGATAATACTGCAGAACCAGATAGTTTAGCTGGTATGGGCAATATGTTAGATCAGATTTTGCAAACAGATATATCGGTTGATGAAGCTGAGCAAACAAAGGCCGTTACCCAGCATCATTTGCTTGAAGTTAACCAACAAAAGTATAGCCTGCCCAGAACGCTAAAATCTTTTTATCAGCCCGACGTGCGCTGGCGAAAATTATCCGGTGTACACACGAACAAACTGGGTGAATACGACGATTTTAGAGCTAACCTGTTGTATATCGAAGCAGAGACTCATGTGCCAAAGCATACTCACAAAAGCCTGGAAATTACAGTCGTGCTCGCTGGTTCATTGTGTGATGAACAGGGTCAGTATTATCCGGGAGATTTTATCGTACTGGATAACAGCATGACACACTCGCCCGCTACGCAATCGGAGCAGGCATGTTTGTGTTTAACTGTCATGGATGCACCGGTGCAGTTTACCGAAGGCGCTGCTCGATTGTTAAATCCATTCACTCAATTAATGTATTAACCGAGTGCAATCAGAATAAATCTGTCATTCAGAACATTTTTGAATGACAGATAGCCATTATCAGTAACCGACTTTAACTGAAAAAGCGGGATGCTAACACTTATCGAGTGCCTGACTGATATCTTCAATTAAATCTTCGCCGTCTTCAATGCCTACTGACAAGCGGATCATACCTTCTTTGATTCCCATTTTCTGACGGCGTGCGAGTCCCATTTCATAATAGATGGTTGGGGCTACCGGAATTGCAAGTGTTCTGTTATCGCCTAGATGGGTCGAGCATAAAATCACTTTAAGTTGATTGATAAATGCAAGACAATCAATTGAGTCGACTAAATCAAAGCTCAGTATTGCACCCGGGTATTTAAATTGCTGACGCGCAATCTGATATTGAGGGTGGCTTTTAAGTCCGGGGTAATATACCCGGTTTATTTTTTCATGTTGCTGGAGAAATTCTGCGAGTTTGTGAGCGGTTGAGCAGCTTTTATCCAGCCGCATCGCCAGTGTTTCAGATCCCACACTTAATAAGTGAACAGAGTCAGAACTCAAGCTGGCGCCCATATCCCTGAGTCCTTTTTTCTTTATCTGGGTAATTGCCCAGGTTTTCGGGTCATTGTTTTTATAGGTGTCCAGTATATTCGGGTAATTTTGCCAGTCATAATTTCCCGTATCCACAACCGCACCTCCTAATACGTTACCATGGCCGCCAAAGTACTTTGTTAATGAGGTGACGATTAAATCTGCGCCATGTGCTTGAGCGTTAAACAGGTAGCTTGGCGTCATGGTATTATCGACGACCAACACAATATTGTGGGGCTGACACAGGTCTTTCATCGCTTTTATATCCGCAACCTGAGTGACCGGGTTTGCGATAGTCTCGCAAAATAACATACGGGTATTGGATTTTATTGCCTGCTTGATATCAGTACAACTTGTTATATCGATACAATCGACTTCAATACCATACTGACTCAGTGTCTGCGTAAAGCTATTGGTGTTTCCGAAGATAAACTGGCTGAAGATTACATGATCACCTGCTTTTAACAGGGTTAGCATAGTGGTGGTTAATGCTGCCATCCCGGTTGCAAACACCAAACTGGAATGACCTTTCTCAAGTTGGGTAAGGGTATTTTGCAGAACGTTTACACTGGGCGTAGATTGCCTCGCATAAGAATGATTTTTACTACGCCCCTGAAAAACATCTACTAAGTCCTCTGCTTTGTCATAAGCAAATAAAACAGAATGGTGTGCTGGCTGGTGGATCGCGCCACTCTCAAGATTCTGCAATCTTTCTGAATGGACAAGTTGAGTTGTAAAACCTTTTTCTTTGTTCATAATCGATTTTGTGTCAATATCTGCCATCTCTGTATATTATAAAAAATTAATGTAAATTTCCTTATGTCTAAACAAAAACTTAATTTAAAGTGGTGTGGCAAACGCCAGTTTTTAGGGACGGGCAGCAATGGTCAGACAGTAACGCTTGATGGTCCATTAAGTGCCGGTGGCGAGAATCAGGGCATCCGCCCAATGGAGATGGTATTGCTGGGACTTGCCGGCTGCTCTGCGTTTGACGTAGTTTCTATCCTTGAAAAAAAGCGTTCCGGGTTAGTTCAGTGCGATGTTGATATAGACGCTGAGCGTGCTGATGCGACTCCTGCGGTATTTACTAAAATTCATTTAAAATTTATAGTCAGTGCGGAAAAAGTCAGTGAAAAAGCGCTTACTCAGGCGATCTGTCTGTCCGTTGATAAGTATTGCTCGGTTGCAGCTATGTTAATGTCTGGCGGTGTTGAAATCAGTCATAGCTTTGAGATCGTATAACGGATTTATCGTTTAAAATAAATCCAGCTGCTCACCTTTAATCTGTTTGAGCAGCTCTTCTTCTTTTTGTTTTAATTGTTTATTGGTCAGTTTTTTGCGACGCATTTTGCAAAGTGACACCACTTTGATTTTTTGCTCTGTCGTTAATTTAGCCCAATAAAACCTTTCTTCCCGGCTTCTTAAACAGCCACGACAATAGCCTCTGGCACCTGACTCGCAGATGCCAACACATGGGCTTTCAATGTCTTCAGGTTCAAAAAGTTTCTTCTGCTGCATTTTCAATTAACCAGAGCGTATTTATCTTGTCTATCTGTGATGCCAAAATAAACCTAGTTACTGACTCGCAGGGGCTAGCAAGCGTTAGCTATTCTAAAAATTATTCTGACTCACCATTTGAGTATATAACGAAAGTGATTTGATAGCTAAGCTATATAACCTCAGCTGCGTATAAGAATAGCTGAAGTAAAATTGGACTTTATTTTCTGAACAAAACCTCAATTTTTTCATTTTACGTTCAAATGTGGATAGTTTTTCGACTATCAAGGCATTTTTGTGTACCTAATAGCTGGCTATTAGTAATAAAAATAACGCTGAGAGGCGCAAAAATAGACTCGTTGGGCAATTTTATTATGTGCAGCTGAGGTTATATAGGCTGGCGACTTGCTGAATTACTATTAAGCCACTTTACATTAATATGGATAGCGTTCATTTATTGACTCTTAATTATTTTTAAAGAAAGCCCAAAACTTTCCGTTAATCAATTATACTTGAACCTATAAGTTCTTATATATTTACATTGTGGTTATTTGACGGCAGTATATCGAAAAAGTATTTAATTTTGAAAAGGATATATTTTAGGACATATTATGAATGTAGAGTTCATTAATCCATTCTTATCTTCGTTGATTAATGTGATAAGCACAATGGCGATGCTGGATTTAAAGCCGGAAAAGCCCAGAGTAAAAAAAGACGAAGTGGCCCGAGGGGATGTATCCGGTCTGATTGGTATGGTAGGTCCACAAACTCGAGGTTCGTTTTCGGTTTCATTTGAAGAAGGGTTAGCGCTAGACATTATGCAGCGTATGCTTGGAGAAAAGCCGCCTAAAATCAATGAAGAAGTAACCGATATGGTGGGGGAAATCACCAATATGGTGACAGGTGGCGCTAAAAAATTATTAGCCGAAAAAGGGTATGATTTTGACATGGCAACGCCGGTTGTTGTATCAGGTAAAGGCCACACCATTAATCATAAATCTGACGGCCCCATTGTAATAATGCCGTTTGAAGCTGAGGCGGGTAAAGCGCATATTGAAATTTGTTTTGACAGAGTGAAAAGTTAGTTTATGTGGTTACAAAAAACAATAACATTAAGTCCCAAGTCTCGTGGCTTTCATTTAGTGACTTCAGAAATTGAATCTTTAATGCCTGAGTTAAATGAATTCAAAATTGGTTTATGCCATTTAATGTTGCAGCATACTTCAGCCAGCCTATCAATAAATGAAAATGCAGACCCTACCGTTCGTTCTGATTTTGAAGCTCATGTAAACCATATGGTACCTGAAAACCAGCCTTATTACCGGCATACTTATGAAGGGGCGGATGATATGCCAGCGCACATTAAATCCAGTTTATTTGGGGTTAGTTTGCAATTACCGGTTCAGCAAGGCAGTTTTGGTTTGGGAACATGGCAAGGTCTATATTTAGGTGAGCACAGAGATTATGGTGGCGCGAGAAGAATTTTAGTTACGTTGCAAGGGGAAACCTACTGATATTAAAAGGCGAGTTAAGAGATTTAGTTGATTCTTAGCTTAAATTAATATAAAACTTAAGTTATTCAAATGTGATTTTAACGTTAAAATCACATTTGAGGCGATACAAAAATACACACGAATAACCCTTAATGTAACTAGGGGACAATATAAAGATTCTTTTAAACCCGGACGGATACCGGGAGCGGAATCATGGCTCAGAGGTAAATTCTATTATGCAATCTATTGCCAGAAAAGTGCTTGTGGTTTTACTATGTGTAAACCTACTTGTATTGGGACTTGTTGCTTTTGGCTCTATGTCGGTTCAAACCAGCGGCGAAAATGAACGCTATGAAAACAAAAAAGAAGCAATCGTTCAACAGCTGAAAGTCATTTTACAAGATCCGGTTTTCTCGTATGATTTTCCTCTTATCAAAAATACCATTGATGCTTACATGCCGGATCCTGTCATTGCACAGGTAAAAGTAACGGATCACAGAGATAAAGCGATGGCTGAGACCAAACTCAAGCAGGACATTGAGTTAGATGGTCAGGCGCTTTGGCACGATATCAAAGGGGATGATGGTGAACTTATTGGTAAAGTTAAAATTGCATTTTCCCGCAGCGGAGTGGAAAGCAGATTAGCCTCTCAATGGTATGAAAAGCTCATCTCCATGGTGATATCAATGATTGCATTAAGCATTCTGCTTATCCTGTTGATCAATAAAGTCGTGGTTAAGCCCCTCACTAATGTCAGTGAAGTTCTGGCTGATATTGCGCGAGGCGGTGGTGATTTAA
Organism: uncultured Alteromonadaceae bacterium; assembly: GCA_913056495.1. Classification (GTDB taxonomy): domain Bacteria; phylum Pseudomonadota; class Gammaproteobacteria; order Enterobacterales; family Alteromonadaceae; genus Catenovulum. Next base: position 194,612 of record CAJXMO010000001.1, read on the forward strand.
CACAGCGCATCCCGGTGAGAACTAATGATGAAATTGGTACACTGGCTCGCAACTTTAATAACTTCATCGAAAAAATTCAGACGATAATTACAGACGTTGCGCAGGGCGCAAATGGATTGGGCGACTTATCTTCATCGATTAGCTCTGTCTGTCACAAAACCAGCGTGAATACGCATGAGCAAAAAGAGCAGACGGAACATTCTTTAAGTTACTTAAAACAATTATCAGAGGCGACAGGTGAAATTGCACAAAATGCCGAACTGACTGCATCTAGTTCAACTGAAACTTTTGATTTAGCTGCGCAAAGCCGTACGGATGTTGAAACCAATTTATCTCATGTCCAGCAACTGGTCGACGAGTTGGAAAATAATGCAAAAGTTGCATCAGACTTAAAAGCAGCCAGTGAAAATATCGGTGGTGTGTTGGATGTGATTAAAGGTATTGCAGAGCAAACTAACCTGCTAGCGCTTAATGCTGCGATTGAAGCAGCCCGAGCCGGCGAAACGGGTCGCGGATTTGCAGTGGTTGCCGATGAAGTTCGCTCTCTGGCAAGTAAAACGCGTCAGTCAACTGAAGAAATCGAAAGTATAATTGCGTCTTTGCAAAGTAAAGCAGATGATTCTTATCAGGCATCCTACCGCAGTAAAGAGCTGGTCAGTGAAACCATAGAATCAACCAATAAAACAGTGGGTGCATTTGAGACTATCTCAGATAAAGTTAGAAGCATTAACGATATGATTATCCAAATTGCCAGCGCGACAGAAGAGCAATCATTGTTAACAAAAGAAGTCAGTCAAGGCATGGAACATTTGCTTGAAGGTGCAACTAAGTTAACTAATGAAACCAATGAACTGGAAAGCACAACCGGTTCAATGATCGAAGTTGAAAAGCACTTATCTGAGCAGATTAAACAGTTTAAATACTAATACCTCAGATTAGATTTAAAATTTTTATAATTGAAAGGGCAAGCTAAACAGCTTGCCCTTTTTGTATTCAGATTTGTTAAAATACAAAAATATTATTGATGATGGTTATTTATTCCAATTTCTACTTGAATTATGTTGGTAGATAGCGATCATTGCAGCAATTAATCAGATTAATATATTTAGAGGAAAATATGAGTAAACCCATCGTTTTTAGTGGCGCGCAACCAAGTGGCGAGTTAAGTATAGGTAACTATATGGGGGCCTTGCGCCAATGGGTTAACATGCAGGATGAATATGACTGTTTATTCTCTTTGGTAGATTTGCATGCAATAACGGTTCGCCAGGAACCGGAAAAATTAAGAAATGCCTGCTTAGATGGTTTGGCCTTGTATTTAGCCTGCGGTATTGATCCGGAAAAAAGCATTGTCTTTGTTCAGTCTCATGTTCCACAACATGCCCAACTGGGTTGGATCTTAAACTGTTATACCCAAATGGGTGAACTGAACCGAATGACACAATTTAAAGATAAATCTGCCAAAAACGAAAATAATATTAATGCCGGTCTGTTTACTTACCCGGCATTAATGGCGGCAGATATTTTATTATATGGCACTAATCAGGTACCAGTTGGTAACGATCAAAAGCAGCATTTAGAATTAAGCCGTGATATTGCGATTCGGTTTAATAATGCCTACGGTGAGACGTTTACTGTGCCTGAACCTTATATACCGGAAACCGGTGCTCGAATTATGAGTTTGTTAGAGCCGACCAAAAAAATGTCTAAATCAGACGATAATCCGGGTAACTTCATCGGATTATTAGAAGAGCCGAAAAAAATTACTAAAAAAGTAAAACGTGCAGTGACAGATTCAGATGAGCAGGCTCGCATTTATTTTGACACTGAAGAAAAACCGGGCGTTTCTAACTTGTTAACTCTGTTATCTTGTGCAACAGGCAAAACCGTTGAGCAACTGGTCCCTGAATATGAAGATAAAATGTATGGTCATTTAAAAGGGGATACAGCAGAGGCCATTGTCGCTTTATTAGAGCCAATTCAAACTCGTTTTAAAGAGCTTAGACAGGAACAGTCTGAACTGGAACGTATCATGGCGCTCGGCGCTCACAAAGCTTCTGAGCGTGCTCAGGTGATTTTAGACAAGGTTTCGGACGCAATCGGATTTATCCCAAGACCAAAAATATAATTGCAAAATAGCTATCCTAAATTAAGCTCAAATGTGTGAGCTTAATTTTCAGGAGTATTCAGTTGCTTAAAAAAATACCCGGAGCCAGATATCTGGCTCTTGTTCTTATTTTGACAAGTACATGTTTGTTAACTCCTGTATTACAGGCCGAAAACTTAAGATTTAATGGTTTTTTAACGCTCGCTGGTTACCATGGTTCAAGCAATCAGCTAGGTTATAGAACATCGCTTTCCAGTGAGCATTTTAGTAAACGAAGCCAGTGGGTCTTTAATGACCTTAGTTTAGTTGGTGGGCAAGTTAACTATCAGTTTAATGCAAACTGGCAAGTTGTGGCTCAGGCTGTATTGAAAGATGAATTGGTCAGGAGTGAACTCGACAGAGTTAAAATTGCAACGCTCAATTATCGACCCAACTCAAGTGCTTTATTGAGAGTGGGTCGCTTTTATCCCAGCAACTACCTGGTTAGTGAAAGCCGTTTTATTGGCTATGCTCATAATGAAGTCGTCCCGACTCAGGATTTTTATGCTCAGTTAGCTTTTCCGTACATTGATGGCATTGATTTTACACTGACGCAAAGATTGAATACCGGTTTGTTGAGTCTAAATGCCTATTACGGTCAAACTAAGGTTAATTTTGACGTAGATAACTTAGGTGAGTTAAGTGAAAAACTTAAAAACCTGGTCGGTGTTAATTTTAACTATGAAGTCAATAACTGGCTTCTCAGGCTCAGTTATTCTCAGGTCGAACAATTTAATGAATGGGTTATTTTTCAACAGGTTGAAGATTTTTTTAATATATTTTCCTATCCTCAATCTTTCCCGGTTGATAACAATTTTACGCCTTGGATTGAAGGGCTTGAAGTCCTCGAACAAAACCAAAAAAAAGGCGATGTCTTTAAATATTTTTCTTTTGCAGCCGAATACAATCATGAGCAACTCAGAGTTAGAACCGAACTTGCGCATTTAGAGTCCGGGAACTATTTGCTACCAGATACCAATACAGCTTATATTAATCTTGCTTACCACAGCGGGCGTGTAACGCCATTTATTACCTTGTCGATGATTAACTCAGAGCAAGGCGTTGAACTAAAAACAATGCCAGAAGATGCATTCTTAGATGCTGTAGACCAAGTTTACGAACTCGATAGCCGGGCTATTTTACAATTGGTCAATAGCTTTATTAATCCGGCATATAAACAAAAATCTGTTTCATTAGGAATGCGTTGGGATTTTGCTGATTATCAGGCATTCAAGTTTCAGTTTGAAAAAAAGTGGGTTGATAAGAATGGTGCCGGACTTTGGGACAGGGATATTGCAGTTGATTCTGTAGCAGAGCAAGTTGAAGTCTTCTTGATAAGCTACGATTGGATGTTTTAGAGTGAGTTACATTAAAGTAGTACGCAGCTTTATTTTTTTATTAGCTCTAACCAGTATGAGTGGACTAGGCTATACGAAAGAAATTTTGGTTATTGTGCATCCGGATAATCCAGTTGCTTCGTTAACCAATCGCAACGTTTTAGATATATACACGGGCAAACTGGTCGCGTTTCCTAATGGGAAAACGGCTTTACCGGTAGATTTAGCGGATGAAGAAAATGTCAAAGCGAGTTTTTACCAGAGCCTGACAGGTAAAACGCTCGCTCAGATGAGCAGTTACTGGGCAAAGCTTTTGTTTACGGGTCGTTACAGCCCACCGTTACAATTAGACACTCCCAGCCATGTAATTGAATACGTCAGTGAAAACCAATTTGCTATCGCTTATATAGATGCCAGTTGGTTGACCGAAAAAGTCAAAGTGGTTTACCGGCTAAAAGCTAATGAATCATAACCTTGCGCTACATTTGTATTATTTTAAGCGGGTCGACTTTGTTGAAAAACAGAATAGGTGTTTTTACCTGACTTTTTAACCTGATACATAGCCTGATCGGCTTGTTCAAACAAGTCGTCAAAATTAGCGGCGGATTGTGGATACATAGCGATACCTATGCTGGCACCTAATTCAGCTCGGTTATTGTCATCTAATGTAATGGGTTTAGAGACTATTTCGATCACTTTACTGGCGATAGTTTCTGCATCTGCTTGAGTGGAATAATTTAATGCGATAACAAACTCATCACCGCCCCAGCGCGCCAGTATATCTGAACGCCTAACTAATATAGATAAGCGCCTTGCTATTTTTGTTAATACCAAATCTCCGGCATCATGGCCATAAGTATCATTGACCGCTTTAAAGCCATCTAGGTCAATGACAAGCAAAGCAAGTTGAATTTCAGCATCCGGGTTTTGCAACATATGGTGCAATAATCTGCGTGTTGCACGGCGATTCTTCAAATTCGTTAATAAATCATGATCTGCCTCAAACTCTGATTGCAATAACTGTTGCCGCCGAGTGGTGACATCATTAATAAAAATAAAAATATTCAGCTCGCCAAACATATTTTCGGCTTTGCTGAAGGTCAACTCAAACCACTGACTATTGCCAGAGTCTTGACCTGCAATATGCTTGGATTCAACCTCAATTGTAACGGGTTGCCTCTCTTTTTGGTTTGACAAAATTTGTTCAATAATCGAATCTGAATTTTCGAAAATATCACTTAACCACTGAGCAGCATTTTGGACCAGTGGGTTAACTGAGTACTTTTCAGTTAGGGCTTCAAATACTGGATTATAGGAAATCAGTTTCAGGTTTTTGTCTGTAACCAATAATGCGTTCTTTGATAAGTTGCAGATCATTTGAAAGTTTTCAGACAGCTTTTGAGTTTGCCTGGTTAGCGCTCTTTCTTTATTAAGCCTTTCGTCCAGCTTATTTAATAATTGATTGATTTTAAACCCTATCTTGCCAATCTCATCTACTCTATTGGTATGGGGGTAACGCTCACTTTGGGTGTTGTTTAGTTTGACCGAATCCAGCCAGGCAGCCAGCTTTTCAATGGGGTGAGATACTAGAAAGTAAGTGGTTACTAAGGTCACCAAAATACTGATAATAGCCACTAAAGCAATGCCTTGTATTTTGTTATTCGCCAGTGCATTGGCAATTTGTTGAGCTTGTTCAAGGTTCTTAAAAATTTTAATCTGGCCGATAACTTCTGTCTGGTTAAACGGAGAATAGAGGGTTTCAATATAAACCTCGTCTTCAGAAGATATATTTTTACAATTTATATCTGAGCTGACGGACATTTTATTTGTAATCAGCTCTGCACATATAATTTGCCGGTTTTTAAGTAAGCCAGAGATGACATCGGAGGCGAGAGATTCATTGTCCAGATAAGCGGCAATTGAGGCTGTTTCATAAACCGTTGCACTCAATGATGCAATGATGCGGTCATTTTCCTTAAGAGTGCTTTTAAGCATATTTTTATGAGAGGTGTAAGCTAAAACACAAGTTGCAATCGAGGCAATTATTCCAACACAAATCGTAAGCTTTACATTGATTCTCATAGGTTTGATGCAACTTTATTATGTTAAACAAGTCAGTTTAATTAAACCGGGTAAGTTGTTAATGTCTTTTTTAGCTTTATTGCTAAAAAGTATAGCACTAGAATAACAATTAGCGTATCAATCAAATGTGCTTTAATCCTCATTATCGAGTTGCTAAGATGGATACAAAACCTTATAAAAATAAATGCATTAGCCGTTCACTTTAGTTCGCTAATATGGAGAGAAACATAATATGAAACTGGCTCACCTTTTAATTTTGACTCTCAGTTTAGGCAGTGCCTGTATGAATGCTCAAGCTGAGCAAAGTCCAGCTGATTCCAAACAGACTCAGGTTGAGGTTATTAAAGCCTCGTCTATTGCATTAAGGGGCGAACCTAATTATCCAGCTGATTTTAAGCACTGGGATTATGTAAACCCAGATGCACCAAAAGGCGGGCAGATAACTTACGGCGTCAGAGGCACCTTTGATAACTTTAACCGCTACGCTCAGCGTGGATCCGCCCCGGCAATGATTGAAGATATTTTATATGACAGCTTGATGGCTTCCAATTTAGATGAAATATCGGTTTATTACCCGCTGATTGCAAAACAAATTGAATATCCAGCAGATTATTCATGGGCTATTTTTCATATCGACGAAAATGCTAAGTTTTCAGATGGCCAGGCGATTACAGCCCAAGACGTTGCTTTTAGTTTTAACCTGTTTTTTGAGCAGGGCGTACCTCAATTTAAAAAGTATTTTGCCGGGGTCTCGGTTGAGGTGTTAGCGGACAATAAAGTGAAATTTACACTAGCACGTGCCGATAAAGCTTTGATGCTTAGTTTGTGTGATTTAACGGTTTTACCTGAACATTTTTATAAAGATAAAAAGTTCTCTGAACCGTTTGCAAAACCCCCATTAGGTGCGGGGCCATACACGATCAAAGAATATGAAATGGGTCAGCATATCATTTATCAAAGAGATCCGGATTATTGGGCCGTAAACCACCCTAGCAAAGTTGGCCGAAATAACTTTGATGAAATTCGTATTGACTATTATCTGGACGAAACTGTACTCGTTGAAGCCTTTAAAAAAGGGGAATACGATTTTAGATTGGAGAATATTGCGAAAAATTGGGCAACTCAGTATACAGGTGAAAACTTTGATAAGGGTTACATCTTAAAAGAAGAAATAGCGCATGAAACGCCTACCGGTAACAGTGCTTTTGTCTTTAATGTGCAAAAGCCCCAGTTTAAAGACAGACGAGTTCGTCAGGCGCTTAACTTATTATTCGATTTTGAGTGGACCAATAAAAACTTCTTTTATGGGGATTATCAGAGAAATTACAGTTATTTTATGAACTCTCAGTTTGCCTCCTCTGGGTTGCCTGAAGGACGAGAGCTGGAAATATTAAATCAATTTAAAGACAAATTACCAAAAGAAGTGTTTACTCAGGAGTTTAAACTCAATAAAACGGATGGCAGCGGTAATATTCGTCGTGAGATGAGAAGCGCGCTCAAGTTATTTAAGCAAGCTGGATATAAGCTCGTGGATAACAAGCTGGTGGATAGCAGCGGTAAGCAACTTGAATTTGAATTGTTAATATACAGACCTTCTGAAGAACGCTTCTCAATCCCGTTTCAAAAGAATATTGAGCGGGTCGGTGTTAAAATGAATATCAAATTGGTGACAGACGCTTCTCAATATATTAACCGTGTCAGGGAAAGAGAATTCGATATGATAAGTCGCGCCTTTTCCGGTTTTCCAAGTGAAACTTTAAAAATTCAGTGGCACACGGAATACCTGAATTCATCATACAATTGGGTAGGGCCAAATGACTCTGTGGTCGACTATCTAGTTGAAAAAATTGCCGCTAATCAAGAGAATGAAGCTGAGCTTAAAGCTTATGCGAAAGCTTTTGACCGAGTATTATTATGGCAATACTATTCGATTCCTCAGTGGCATTTATCTAAATACAGAGTGGCTTACTGGAATAAGTTTTCACGACCTAAAACCATTCCAAAATATGATTTAGGAGAAGACACTTGGTGGTATGATGCGAAAAAAGCAGAAAAACTGCCCACTGAGCACAGACATTAATCTTAATCATTAAGCAGGACAATAATTATTAAATGATCGCTTATATAATCCGGCGCTTATTGCTGGTGATTCCTACCTTTTTTGCAATTATTGCGATTAACTTCTTTATTATACAACTGGCTCCAGGCGGGCCGGTTGACCAGTATATTGCCGCACAAGCCGGTTTAGGCGGCGCTAATGTTATGCAGGAGCGTTTAGCTTCCAGTGGCTCTGAAGTGGATCAGCCCAGAGACATAGCAGCAAAAGAAGCCTCCGGTTATCGTGGTGCAGGTGGATTAACCAAAGAAGAAATTGCCGAAATTGAAAAACGCTTTGGCTTTGACAAGCCAGTCACAGAGCGGTTTTGGGAAATGCTGAAAAATTACATGCAGTTTGATTTTGGTGACAGCCTGTTTCGAGGTAAAAGTGTGGTCGACTTAATTATAGAGCGCTTACCTGTATCTATCTCGCTTGGGCTTTGGTCATTATTGATAGTGTATGCGATTTCAGTGCCGCTTGGGATTCGCAAAGCGATTAAAAACGGTAGTCAGTTTGATACCTGGACAACCACTGTCATATTAGCTGCCAGCGCAATTCCTGCATTTTTATTTGCGGTTTTACTGGTGGTTTTATTTGCCGGTGGTTCCTTTTTTGACTGGTTTCCGCTGCGTGGACTCACGTCAAATAATTGGGAAGCGCTTTCGTTATGGGGCAAAATCGCTGATTATTTCTGGCATATGACGTTGCCGATTATTGCTATGGTGGTAGGTTCTTTTGCGGGCTTGACCATGCTAACCAAAAATTTGTTTTTAGATGAAGTTAATCGACAATATGTCATGACAGCTCGGGCTAAAGGTTTAACTGAAAACGCTATTTTATATAAACATGTTTTCAGAAACGCTATGTTACTGATAGTGTCTGGTTTGCCTGCTGCCATTATTGGTATCTTTTTTGGCGGCTCGTTAATTATTGAAATTATTTTTTCATTGGATGGGTTAGGCTTGTTGTTTTATGAAACGACCGTTCAGCGCGATTATCCGGTGATATTCGCAACCCTGTATGTACTGACGTTAGTTGGCTTAATTCTCAATATCGTCAGCGATGTCATGTATATGATTATTGATCCGCGTATTGATTTTGAGTCGAGGTAATACAGATGAAAAAATCAGGCTTTAGGCTCAGCCAAATCAATCAGCAAAGATGGCAAAAATTTAAACATAACCGCAAAAGTTATTGGTCACTTTGGTTGTTTGGATTTTTATTTAGTATTTGTTTATTTGCTGAAATCGTGGCAAATGATAAACCTGTATTAATTCAGTTTAATGATGAGTTTTATTTCCCGCTGATGATCGAGTATTCAGAAACTGATTTTGGCGGAGAGTTTGATTTAGCGGCAGATTACCGTGACCCTTATATGGCTGAAATTATTGAAGCCGATGGCTGGATGATCTGGCCAATAATTCCCTATAGTTATTCAACTATCAATTACGATTTACCGACGCCAGCACCTAGTGCGCCTACTGCGGAAAACTGGCTGGGAACAGACGATAAAGGCCGCGATGTGCTGGCCCTGGTGATATACGGGTTTAGACTCAGCGTTTTATTTGGGTTTGCGGTAACCATTATCTCTGCTGTGATTGGTGTAACACTGGGCGCGGTACAAGGCTTTTATGGCGGGTGGGTTGATCTTGGACTGCAACGCTTTATGGAAGTCTGGGGTGGCTTACCTCAGTTGTTTATGTTGATTATTCTGGTGAATTTTATAACGCCGAATGTTGCCTGGCTGGTGCTGATCACAACTTTGTTCGGCTGGATGGGGTTTGTTGGTGTGGTTAGAGCAGAGTTTTTACGAAGCCGGAATTTTGAATATGTTATCGCCGCAAAAGCCATGGGCATGTCAGATTCGCGTCTGATGTTTAAACATATTTTACCTAATGCCATGGTGGCGACTATGGCGACTATGCCATTTGTTTTATCTGGCTCAGTCACTATTCTAACGTCACTCGACTTTTTAGGTTTTGGTCTGCCGCCAGGCTCTCCGTCATTGGGTGAATTACTGGCTCAGGGCAAATCAAATATTCAGGCTCCCTGGCTGGGGTTAACTGCATTTGTTTCACTCGGCGTCATCCTGATGTTGTTGGTTTTCATCGGTGAAGGCGTACGAGACGCCTTTGATCCCAGAAGCAGCTTAAAAAGGTAAAAAATGACAGCGATAGTTGAAATTAAAGATTTAAGCATTGCTTTTAATCAATCCCAGCCTGTGGTGCACAATGTTTCTTTGAGCATAAATGCAGGTGAAACTCTGGCTTTGGTCGGCGAAAGTGGCAGTGGCAAATCTGTGACTTCTATGTCGATATTAAGATTATTAAATGAGCCTCCTGTTAGTTACCCGTCTGGCGATATTTTGTTATCCGGCCAGTCTGTACTAAAAGCGAGTCAAAGCCAGCTAAGGCATTGGCGTGGTAATAAAGTTGGGGTTATTTTTCAAGAGCCTATGATGTCGCTCAACCCACTGCATACCATAGAGAAACAACTGGGTGAAACTTTATTAATACATCAGGGCTTACCTGCAAAACACAGTAGAACTAAAATTATAGACTGGCTCAATAAAGTTGGTATTCGTAATGCGCAGAAGCGATTAAATGACTATCCTCACCAGTTTTCCGGTGGGGAAAAGCAGCGCATTATGATTGCGATGGCACTGATTAATGAACCCGAATTGCTTATCGCTGATGAGCCGACAACCGCGCTGGATGTGACCGTTCAAGCGCAAATTCTGGATTTAATTAAGCAGCTCCAACAAGAGCTGAATATGGCTGTGCTGTTTATTAGCCATGATTTAACGGTCGTTCGCCAGTTAGCTGACAGAGTCGCTGTGATGGAGCAGGGCAAGCTGGTTGAAGTGGAAACCAGTGAACTTTTATTTGAGCGGCCGCAACACCCCTATACGCAAAAGTTAATTAATGTCGAACCAGAGGACCGTTTTTGTCATTCAGATCAAAATGCTGCTACCTTGCTGACGGTAAAACAGCTCAAAGTCTGGTTTCCAATTGAACGCGGAATTTTTCGACGTACAGTGGGCCATGTAAAAGCGGTCGATGGTATCAGTTTTTCGATTAAACAAGGCAGCGCATTAGCGGTTGTAGGAGAAAGCGGCAGTGGTAAAACTACGCTCTCGAAAGCCTTATTGAGACTGATCGACAGTGAAGGTGAATTTAATTTTTCCGGGCATACCATTAATCAATTAAAAAAACACGAACTCACCAAAATACGCCGAGATATGCAGTTTGTTTTTCAGGATCCCTTCGGTAGTTTAAGTCCTCGTATGCTGGTCAGTGAAATCATAGGTGAAGGACTGGAAATTAATCAAATTGGTTTGCCGCAAGCGCGTGAGCAAATGATTATTGACGCAATGAAAACGGTTGAGCTGGACCCGGCTATTCGCCATCGCTATCCCCATGAGTTTTCAGGTGGTCAGCGACAACGTATTGCATTGGCTCGTGCTTTGGTGATGAAACCTAAGTTTATTATTCTGGATGAACCCACTTCATCGCTCGATCGAACGGTTCAGTTTCAGGTACTTAAATTGCTGAAAAAATTACAAAAGACGCATCATCTGACTTATTTGTTTATCAGCCACGATTTAAAGGTTGTGAAGGCGCTATGCGAAGAGGTTGTTGTTATGAAAGCTGGAAAAATAGTTGAGCAGGGCAGCTGCGAGCAGGTATTTAGTGCGCCACAACAGGAATATACTAAAAATTTAATTAAAACTGCGTTTGTTGCTTGATATACTAGCGGGCTTTCAAGCGCCACTCTTTAGCGGATTAAACTCAATGCTGTTGTTAATCGATAATTATGACTCTTTTACCTACAATTTGGCTCATTATTTTGAGGAGCTGGATATCAAAGTAAAAGTGGTACGAAATGATGCAATCAGCATAGAAGAGATAGAGCGTTTGAAACCGACTCATATTTGTATTTCACCCGGTCCCTGCACACCCAATGAGTCAGGCATTTCGTTAAAAGTGATAGAGCATTTCACCGGAAAGCTGCCGATTTTGGGCGTTTGTTTAGGACATCAGTGTATTGCTCAAGTTTTTGGCGCACAAGTCGTTAAAGCAAATAAGGTGATGCATGGTAAAACTTCACTGGTTGAACATAACAGTGGTGGTCTGTTCAAACAGATAGACAGGGACTTTTTGGTCACTCGTTATCATTCACTGATGGTCGCAGAAGATACATTACCCAGTTTTTTAAAACCAACAGCTTGGGTTAATGAGTTACAAGGCCGTGTAATTATGGGCATTGAGCATATTCAATACCCTGTATTTGGTGTCCAGTTTCATCCGGAGTCTGTGATGTCTGAATATGGACATCAAATACTGAGAAATTTTTTAAATGCCTAATTCTTTGCTAGGCTTAATTCCTGAAAATACAAAGGATTAATAATTCCATTTATTGTTAGCGGTATTGAATGACTCAACAGACCTATTCTGATTTATTACATATGAGATTTCATGACTTATTGATTAGTTATGATTTCGCACGCTCGCATAATGGAATGGAGCCGGTTTCGGATGAAATTTTTGAAGCCGATCCGGATCATGAACGAAAACTGCTTGCCATAGAACAACAGGCAAAATCGAAAAGGGTTCATGAAGAGGCAAATAAAAAAGCGAATAAAGAAATGCAATCGGTTGAACTCAATCAGCAAGTTTCGGATCTCGTGTTAGAGCAACTTAATGATGTTGATTTTATCTTTAACGAAATTTTGCAAATTCAGGATGCGATTCCAGCTATTTTAGATATTTTATCGGTTCGAGCAGCATCAATAGGCCGGATTGAACCTTTGGTTTCCAGTATGGCCTGGTTGGCACAGGATATGATTAAATTTGTTAATCTGCCGATATATCGCAAGCAAGCTGAAGGGGAAAAACCCATTCGCGTAGATCGCTGTAAAACGGCGCTGGGTTATATTGGTATTGATAATTTAAAGTTGGTAGTGCCAAGTTTTGCTTTGCGTAAATGGATCCCACATAGCACAGAACCTTTCAGACTGATGAAGCGTAAATTGTGGGAATCCTCGCTTGGAACGGGTATTGCCTGCCGTCGTTTAGCTATTTTGAACGACCAGGACCCGGCAGTCGCTTTTGCACTTGGGGTATTTCATGATTTAGGCAAATCAGCGATTGTTCGATTATATTTGAGAACCTTTGATAACGAATGGAAACGTCAGTTAAAGCTAGCCCGGGATCAGCGCCAAAAAGAGTTGCATGATGCTTTGGTTGATTTAGAGCCCGAGCCGCAAACACTTAGGGATTTAATGTTTGAGCATTCAGCAGAGCTGAGTTATAAACTGCTTGATAAATTTAATATGAAGCGTCTGAATTTATCTGAGCCCTTAAGGGTTTATTTATCAGGCGATTATGCATATTCTGACACCTTTGGTCGGAGAAATGCTGAATTAGCGAAAGTGCTTAACAAAGGTGTTTGTTATGCCAGGTACAAAAGTTTGCAGCGTCATGGATTAATTGCCAAACACGAAGCTAAAATCTTTTTTAAAGAAAATAAACTGACGGGCGCAGAAATTAAAGAGTTAAATAAGTTGAGTCTGGTCCGGCTGAACCTAAGACTGGTACAGCAAGACTGAACTAATACAACTGGGTTTAGCAAGTTAGCAATATACACTTTTATTGAACACCTCAAATCATATTTAAAATTTGTTTGGTAAAATTTTTTTTCAGATAAAAACCGCGCGGTAAAGTCTCAATTAACTCACCAGATTCCCCTATACCAGTGGTTTTTACCCGGCTGTTGGCTGCTTTCGGTCGAATCTGCAGGTACTCACCGGTTTTAGCCGTAATTTGATTCACCTTACCCAGTACAATCATATCCATTAATTCTTCCCAATCGGCTTGCAATGCCGCATCTTGCTCAGGATTTGGTGACCAGAGAATAGGATAGCCGATTAAGCGTTGCGCAACCGGAATATCGCGTTCGGCTAAAACCGGTATCCAGAGCACTCGGTTTAATTTTATTCTGACCGGGCTCGTCATCCAGGTTTGGCCCGAGCAACCGGTTAAAGGCGCAACACACACATAGGTGGTTTCAAGTGGTTGGCCGTTTCGGTCTACCGGAATCGTTTTGAGCTCTATCCCTAAAAATTCAAAGTCAGGCACGGGTTTTGAACCCGCTGTTGCACCTAAATGCCATTCCAGTAACTGACCTGTCCAACCTTTATCCCGGGTTAAGTTTTCAGGTACTGAAACACCGGCAATTTCAGCTAGCTGAGTCAGGTTTAAACCGGCAATTTGCATTGCTTTTTCAATCAGTTCTGATTCTGTGTGCGGGGCGTTTTGAGCTTCCAGTTTCATAATTTATCTGTTTATTATGTTTTTGTTGGCTTATAGATTTTGTGCGTCTTTGTTTAATACCCTGAAATTAACATCGACACTCAGTTCAAGCTGTTCAAGTTCTGCCAGTTGTTGTTTTTTCTCTGCTGAGGCTTTATGAATATGCGGTGTCATTAAGAGTAAGTTAGCCAGTGCGGTTTTATCCAGTGTCACCTTGTACTGAATTGAAGACTCTTCTGTCCAGCTAAAACCAGATTCGGCAGCTTCAGGGTAGGGGTTTTGCCGGTAAGGTTTGAGGTTTGGGTAAATAAGTTTACGTAATTCAATTAAATGCTGTTCACCACTTTCTACCAGAATCAGTTTGCCATCGGGCTTTAATTTTTTAGTAAACTCTTCAAACACCGGAAAACCAAATGCACAATAGATAATATCTAAACTGCTATCGGCAATTGGTACCGAACGGTTTGACGCGACCAGATAATGACTCTTTTTATCGGATTTAGCCGCAGCCTGAATGGCAAATTTTGCAATATCTAATCCAAAACAATGTGCAATTCTCTGATTTTCAGTTAGTTTCTGATTAAGCCTATTTAAATAATAACCTTCACCACAACCAGCATCCAATATCGTATTTGTTTGCTTGTGATCAATTATGATCTGATTCAGTTGTTCACTAATTGCCTGATATGCCCCTGTGGCTAAAAAGTTGCGTCTTGCCTGCACCATTTCTTTGGTATCACCCGGTGATTTTGAACGTTTATGTTGTACGGGTAATAAATTGACGTAACCCTGACGGGCAATATCATACTGATGCTTGTGCTCACATTGCCAGCTATTGCCATTGAGGCGCAATTGGCATTGATCGAGTGGACAGATTAATAATTGGGCTGATTCAGACACGGTTTTCTTCATAATGATTAGAGATTCTCTATTCTATCATCGTCAGCAAAGAAGCAAAACCTGATCGATTTTGGCAGCTTAAAGATCGACTTTGGTGGTAAATAGAACAGTTTGGTTGAAAAGTGTACAAAGATTTACTTTAATTTTACTTTTTATTTAATTAATACTTGATTTGTTTGCTGCAATGCATATCTTGGATCCTACTTACAAACTGATTCGGCCTGAAGCAGTTTGAATTAAGATAAGCAAATACAGAATATAATTACATCCGGAGAACCCAAATGTTCAAAAAATTGGTTCCAATTAACTCAAGCACACATAAAGAGTTAAAGTTAAAGCGCGTACCGAATTACAATTTCGCAAAAAATGTTCATGTTGCTCCTTTATTAGCACACGAATTTCCACAAGCTTCATCAAGTTTCCCAATCATTTTTCATAAAAATGAAGAGTCAGGTGAATATCACCCATTAGCTCTGTTAGGTTTGAAAAAAGAAGAAAACCTGATTATTCAAAACGGTCACTGGACAGCTACTTATGTACCGGCTGCAATTCGTCGTTATCCTTTTGCTGCAGCATCAGTGAATGGCAATGATGAAAACATGGTTGTGTGTTTAGACGAAGACGCTGAAATGTTCAATAAAGAAGAAGGTGAATCTTTATTTAACGAAGATGGCAGCGAAAGCAAAATTCTTGAACAGGTTAAAGAGTTTATGAACTCTTTCCTAGAGCGTGAAGCGGCAAGCCGTGCTTTTGTTAAGTTTATCTCTGAAAAAGAGTTATTGGTTCCAAGAACCGTTGGTTACACTAAAGCTGATGGCGAGCGTGTAAACATAGGTAGCTTCTTTGCATTTGATGAAGAAAAGTTCAATCAGTTATCTGATGAAGATTTTCTAGAGATGCGTAAACGCGGTTATTTAGGCGTGTGTTATGCAATCTTAACGTCAATGCAGCAAATGGATACTTTATTCCGTCTGCAACAACAAGCTGCAAACGCTGCTTAAATATCGTTGACATTAAGCGATTAAAAAAGCGATGCTATAGGCATCGCTTTTTTGTTTTTAACTACTTTCATGCCCGACATTTCAGAAAAACAACAAAAGATCAGAGATCTTTTTATCGAACTAAAACAAGCCTACCAGACAGACTATCCCGATTTAGCATCCTATCAGCTTAAATTTAGCCAGACTAAAACTGTGCTGGGTAGTTGCCACTATAAAAAGCGTCTGATTTCTATTTCTTTGTCAATTCTTAAACAAAACCCGGTTGAACTCCAGCTCGATACGCTTAAACACGAATTTGCACATGCGCTGGCGTTTATGCATGGAGAGCGGGGACATGGCAGAGTATGGAAAGCTTGGGCTGTTAAATTGGGCGCTACGCCTAAGAGCCGAAGTCATAAACCGGTTCGAACAGAATACAAATATCAGTTAATACGAAAACAGGGTGAACGGATTGAGCCTTTGGCACGTAAGTATCATAGAAAAGTGAATTTAAAGAATCGATATCTGGGCGGAGATAAATCCAGCTTAAACCAGTTATATTTAATCTCGGTTGAAGAACTAGAAGCTTATCAGGCGGGTCATTTGCATCTAGCTCAGTTGAATTTTTTACAATAAGTAGTTGAACTTAACTGAGTCAACATTAGTTCAATAGGCTTTTAGAGCTGTTTCGATTGGCTTAACCAAACAATGGTTTCCATTAAAACCTGCTAGCTAGCTTATTTAAAACAAGGGCTTGGACCGCCTATTGGGGATAAAAACTTATATCGTATTAACCTTACGTTATTAACTTGGTTATAAATAGAAGTTTAGACGTCTAGACGTAAAGACTTGCAAAAAAATAAATAATCACTACACTTAGCGACAATTTCGCAATCGCGATAAATAATGATCTCCACCTAAGCAAATGTACCTTAAATTTTATAGGTTTCGTATTGGTTTGAATACGGTCTTGTATTTGGTTGAATGAGATTGAACTTATAATTTTGTGTTGATAGGAGTCATGCTCATGGCTAAACATGTATTCACTTCTGAATCCGTTTCAGAAGGTCATCCGGATAAAATTGCTGATCAAATCTCTGATGCGGTATTAGATGCTATTCTGGCGCAAGATCCACATGCGCGTGTTGCCTGCGAAACCTATGTAAAAACCGGTATGGTAATGGTGGGAGGCGAAGTAACCACCTCAGCTTGGGTTGATATCGAAGAGCTTACCCGTAAAACCGTTCGTGAAATTGGTTATACACACTCTGATATGGGTTTTGATGCTGACTCTTGTGCGATTTTAAACACAATTGGCAAGCAATCCCCTGACATTAATCAAGGGGTAGATCGTGCTCGTCCTGAAGAGCAAGGAGCCGGCGACCAAGGATTAATGTTTGGTTATGCCAGTAATGAAACAGATGTTTTAATGCCTGCGCCTATTACTTATTCTCACCGTTTGGTTAAACGTCAGGCCGAAGTCCGTAAAAACGGAACTTTGCCATGGTTACGCCCGGATGCTAAAAGTCAGGTGACTTTTGCTTATGAAAATGGCAAACCTGTCGGTGTGGATGCGGTTGTATTATCAACTCAGCATTGTGACAGCATTTCTACAGAAGCTTTACGCGAAGCTGTGATGGAAGAAATTATTAAGCCTGTATTGCCCTCTGAGTGGTTGTCAGCTAGTACTAAATTTTTTATTAATCCAACGGGCCGTTTCGTAATCGGTGGCCCTATGGGTGACTGTGGTTTAACCGGCCGCAAAATTATTGTCGATACATACGGTGGTATGGCGCGACACGGCGGCGGCGCTTTCTCTGGTAAAGATCCATCAAAAGTTGACCGCAGTGCAGCATATGCAGGCCGGTATGTGGCTAAAAACATAGTTGCAGCCGGGTTGGCGGAACGCTGTGAAATTCAAGTTTCTTATGCGATTGGTGTTGCTGAGCCAACGTCTATCAGTATTGATACTTTTGGAACCGGTAAGGTCGAGGAGGCCCGTTTAGTCGATTTAGTGCGTGAGCATTTTGACTTACGTCCTTATGGCTTAATTAAGATGCTTGACTTAGAGCGTCCTATTTATCAACCTACAGCCGCTTACGGTCACTTTGGTCGTGAAGATTTCCCTTGGGAAAAAACAGATAAAGCGGAAGCATTAAAATCGGCAGCGGGTTTTTAACTGAGTTGCAAATAAGATTAAAAAGGCCACATACGTGGCCTTTTTGCTTTGTGGGGGTTGAATCTGTTGATTTGCAATAGCGTGTATTTTTTTACACAGCGCGCCCGTTTACCGCTCTTATTTTAGAACTTTCTGCACGTTCGCCGTCAAAACCTTATTTTTTCGGTTTTTAAACGCAAAATATTAATGACAGCTGGATGAAATAATTGTTATCTTAATTGTCTTTAATCATCCTGCTTGCGTTTGTTTTGTTGAGGTTATTTAACTTATATGCTCATTGATGTGCCTGAACTCGTTTCTTTAGATCAAATTTTACCTACTGAACCTTTATTAATGATGGGAGCCGGGCCGGTTCCTATTCCAGAGCAGGTTGCCAAAGCTAACTCCATTGTGATCAACCATCTGGGCGATACCATGGCTAAGATCATTGATCAGGTTAAACAAATGTCACGCTATGTATTTCAAACCCAGTCTAAATGGATTATGGGTGTTGCGGGACCAGGATCTGCTGCGATGGAAATGGCAGTCACTAATCTGGTTTGGCAGGATACAAAAGTGCTGAGTATCAGTAATGGATTTTTTAGCAGCAGACTGGCGGAAATGGCATCCAGAGTCGGTGCTGAAGTTGAAATATTTCAGGTTGAAGAAGCCAGTATTCCGGATTTAGAGCAAGTTAAACAAACGATAGAAAGGTTTCGACCGCAAGTCATTACGCTCGTGCAGGGGGAAACCTCAAATACCGTCTGCAATAAAAACCTGGCTGAAATTGCGCAACTGGCCCATCAGTATGGCTGCTATGTCATTGTTGACGCTGTATGTACTTTAAGTACTATGCCGCTTGAAATGGATAACTGGCAGATTGATGCTGTGATAACCGGCGGTCAGAAAGGCTTATCTTCAATTCCTGGGGTTTCTTTAATTGCTTTTTCAGAGCGTGCTTATCAGCGAATTCACAGTCGGCCGAAAAAAAGTGCTCAATGGTGTCTGGATGCCCAACTGGCTGAAAAATTCTGGCATGAGAGTTCGTATCATTATACTGCACCTGTCTCCGGAATTTTAGCGATTCACGAAGCGTTAGCGTTAATTTGTAAAGAAACGCTCGAAAACCGTTTTGCGCGCCATTTAAGATGTTCATTGGCACTTCAGCGAGGTATAGAAGCTTTGGGGTTATCTTTATATGTACCGGAAGAAGCCAGATTAAACTCTGTTATTGGCATTAGCATGCCAAATGGCATTGCGCAAAAAGCATTATGTCAGCATATCTCAAATCGTTACCGGGTTGAAATTGCAGGTTCGTTTGGTTTGGATATTGTTCGTATCGGTCAGATGGGAGAACAAAGCCGGGCACACCATTTATTCAGAACTTTACATGCATTTGGATGTTCAATCAGAGATTTGGGTGGCAAAATTGACTTGCCTACCGGTATGGCAGAATTGGAAAGAGGGCTGCAGGCTAGTCCGGAAGCATAAAATATGGAGATGCAGCTATTTATTTGGTGATTTGTTAATATTTTTAGTTTTAATGATCTGAAAGACTATACTGAAAACCCATCAGGACGGCTCGTTTAGCCTTCTGGAGTTGAGCTAAATCAATTTTCGATAATTTACAGGCTCGCTCTGTTCTGGTATGGTATTGCGCCAAATGAATTGGTATTACCAATTATCCTTAAGATGGAATTGAATGAATTATCATAAAGTTCGCCAGCCAAAATTAGCTGATGCAATATTACAACAACTGGAAACTATGATTTTGGAAGGCAGTTTGTTGCCTGGCCAGAAGTTGCCACCTGAACGTGAGTTGGCTAAAAAGTTTGAAGTTTCCAGACCGTCATTGCGTGAGGCGATTCAGAAGCTGGAAGCTAAAGGACTGGTATATCGCCGTCAGGGCGGTGGAACTTATGTGCACAATCAATTGCAAAATGCGTTGGCCGATCCTTTATTTCAGCTTATATCGTCAAAACCGGAAACTCAGTTTGATTTATTAGAATTTCGGCATGCATTAGAGGGCATTTCCGCCTATTATGCAGCGCTCAGAGGGACTGAAGCTGACTTTCAGCAAATAAAACAGGGTTTTGAGTTGACGCAAACGAGTGCACAATCCACAATTCCGGAGCAAGTAGATGCTTTGTATGAGTTTTATCTGGCAATAGCCGAGGCATCACATAATTTGGTCATTGTGCATTTAGTACAAGGTATGGCGGTACTGATTAAAAAGAATATCGCCCAAAATATAGAAATATTGTCTGTTAAACCAGAGATTATGCTGAGTTTGGACAAACACAGAGATTCATTGATGGTAGCGATTATCGCGCGCGACCCCGAGGCTGCGCGTAATGCATCTCACCATCATTTGTCTTACATTGAAGAGTGTTTACTTCAATTAGGGCAAGAAGAAACCCGAATGCAGCGAGCAATGCGCCGTGTGCAAAAAGAACTAAAACACTAGATTGGCTAAGATGAAGCAAAGCGGTGAAGGCTTTGCGAGCCTAACGATAAAGGAAAACTATATGTCTGACGTCCTTAATCACGATGTAGATCCAATCGAGACTCATGATTGGATTGATTCGATTGAATCTGTACTTGCAAATGAAGGCCCGGAACGTGCACATTATTTAATTGAGCAGATGATCGAAACATCTCGCCGAAATGGTGCTCATTTACCGTTTGATGCTACGACAGCATATAAAAACACAATTCCGGCAGGTCAGGAACCGGCAATGCCAGGTGACCCTGAGTTAGAAGCCAGAATTCGTGCGGTAATTCGCTGGAATGCGATGATGATGGTGGTTCGTGCATCTAAAAAAGATTTAGAGCTAGGTGGTCACATTTCTAGTTTCCAATCATCAGCTATGCTTTATGATGTTGGTTTTAACCATTTTTTCCGTGCGCCAAACGAAAAAGATGGCGGTGATTTAGTTTATTTCCAAGGCCATATTTCTCCGGGTATCTATGCTCGCTCATTTGTTGAAGGTCGTTTAAGCGAGTCGCAACTGGACAACTTCCGCCAGGAAGCTTTTGCCGACGGTTTATCTTCTTACCCGCATCCGAAATTAATGCCAGATTACTGGCAGTTCCCAACCGTTTCTATGGGCTTAGGTCCAATGCAAGCTATTTACATGGCTCGCTTCTTAAAGTATTTGACGGATCGTGGCTTAAAAGATTGTTCAGAGCAAACTGTCTATTGTTATCTGGGTGATGGCGAAATCGATGAACCGGAATCATTAGGTGCAATTGGTCTCGCGGCTCGTGAAGAATTAGATAACTTGGTATTTGTGGTTAACTGTAATTTACAACGTCTGGATGGTCCGGTACGGGGTAACGGTAAAATCATTCAGGAATTAGAAGGTACATTCCGCGGCGCAGGTTGGGATGTGACTAAAGTCGTTTGGGGTCGCTACTGGGATCCTTTATTCCAAAAAGATCATAATGGCTTGATGCAGAAGTTAATGGATGAAACCGTAGATGGCGAATACCAGAACTTTAAAGCCAAAGGCGGTGCATTCACACGTGAACATTTCTTCGGTAAATACCCAGAGTTAAAAGAAATGGTTGCGAATATGTCAGATGAAGATATCTGGCGTTTAAACCGTGGTGGTCATGATCCGGTTAAAGTGTATGCTGCTTATGCGAAAGCCAAAGCAACTAAAGGTCGTCCAAGTGTTATCCTTGCTAAAACGGTAAAAGGGTATGGCATGGGTGAAGCGGCCGAAGGCAAAAACATCGCTCACGGTGTTAAGAAAATGGACCTGGATGCGGTTCGTTATATGCGTGACCGTTTCAATGTACCAGTATCAGATGCTGAGTTAGAAAAACTACCTTATTACCGTTTCCCTGAAAGCAGCCCTGAATACAAATATATGATGGGTCGTCGTGAAGCATTAGGCGGTGTGATGCCTGTGCGTCGTGAAAACTCATCCGTCCAGTTGGAAGTACCTGGGTTGGATGCATTTAAAGCGACAACCGATGGTTCTAAAGGTCGTGCAATTTCTTCAACAATGGCCTTTGTTCGAGTATTAACTGCACTATTAAAAGATAAGAAAATTGGTAAAAACATAGTGCCAATTATTCCTGATGAAGCCCGTACTTTTGGTATGGAAGGTTTATTCCGTCAGGTTGGTATTTATGCGCATGAAGGCCAAAAATATACGCCTCAGGATGCAGATCAAGTTGCTTATTACCGTGAAGACAAAAAAGGCCAGGTATTACAAGAAGGTATTAACGAGCTAGGCTCTATGGCGTCTTGGGTTTCTGCTGCAACTTCATACTCGCACGCTGATTTACCTATGATTCCATTCTATATCTACTACTCAATGTTTGGTTTCCAACGTGTTGGTGATTTAGTTTGGGCTGCTGGTGATTTACAAGCTCGTGGTTTCTTAATCGGTGGTACGGCAGGTCGTACAACGCTGAATGGTGAAGGCTTACAGCACGAAGACGGTCACTCACACTTACATTTTGGTACTGTACCTAACTGTATTACTTATGACCCAACTTATGGTTATGAGATTGCAGTTATCGTTCAGGACGGTATCAAACGTATGTACGGCGACAATGAAAATGTATTCTATTACCTAACGGTAATGAACGAAAACTATGTTCAGTTACCTATGCCGGAAGGGGTAGAAGAAGGCATCAAAAAAGGTATTTATAAGTTAGAAACCGTTGCTGCGAAAAAAGCAAAAGCGTCTGTAAACTTATTATCTTCAGGTGTAATTTTAGAACGTGCACGTGCGGCTGCTCAAATTCTAGCGGATGACTATGGTATTGAATCTGACGTTTATTCAGCAACCTCATTTAATGAATTAGCGCGTGATGGTTTAGATTGTGAGCGTTACAACATGCTTCACCCTGAAGCGGAAGAAAAAGTGCCTTATGTAACGCAAGTGCTTGCAGACAGCAAAGGCCCAACCATTGCCGTAACGGATTACATGAAGCAGTATGCTGACCAAATCCGTGGTTTTGTGCCAACAGATTACCGTGTTTTAGGTACTGATGGTTTCGGCCGTTCAGACAGCCGTGAAAACTTACGTACGCATTTTGAAGTGAACGAGCATTACATTGTAGTGGCATCGTTATATGAATTAGCAAAACGTGGCGAGATTGAAAAGAAAGTTGTTGCAGAAGCGATTGCTAAATTCAATATTGATCCAGAAAAACTTAACCCACTTTACGCTTAATTAGGGGATAGTAACAATGGCAATTAAAGATGTTTTAGTCCCTGATGTGGGCGGTGAAGAAGTTGAAGTAATAGAGCTTTGTGTTGCGCCTGGTGACACAGTTGAAGCGGAAGATTCACTTATCACAGTTGAAAGTGATAAGGCGTCAATGGATATTCCAGCACCTTTTGCTGGCACAGTGAAAGAAATTAAAATAGCAGTGGGCGATAAAGTATCTGAAGGGACTTTAATCGTGACTGTTGAAGATGCAAGTGCAGAAGCGGCCGAAGCGCCAGCGTCTGCACCAGAAGCCGCTCCGGCGGCAGCCGAATCAGCACCGGCTGCGTCAGCATCTACAAGTGAAGTGATTGAAGTAACAGTACCGGATATTGGTGGTGATACGGATGTTGACGTCATTGAAGTTTTAGTTGCTGTCGGTGACCAAGTATCAGCTGAAGACGGTTTAATCACATTAGAGACTGATAAAGCCACTATGGACGTGCCATGTCCGGCAGATGGTACAGTAAAAGAATTAAAAATTGCAGTTGGTGATAAAGCGTCTGAAGGGACCTTAGTTCTTTTATTAGAAACTCAGGGAGCAGGCTCTGCACCTGCAGCAGAAACCAGTGCACCAGCACAGACAGCTGCTCCGGCACCTGCATCTGCGCCAGCCGCATCAGAATTAAAAGAAGTCACAGTGCCGGATATCGGTGGTGATACTGACGTTGATGTGATTGAGTTACTAGTTGCAGTTGGTGATGAGATTAATGCAGAAGATGGCTTAATTACATTAGAAACTGATAAAGCGACTATGGATGTGCCAGCGCCATTTGCCGGTACAGTGAAAGAGCTTAAAGTGGCAGTGGGCGATAAAGTATCAGAAGGCAGCTTAATTGCTGTAGTTGAAACTAAAAGTGCTGCGGCTCCGGTAGAAAGTGCACCCGCTCAAAAAGCGCAAGCATCACCAGCGCCTGCACCAAGTGCACCGGCGCCGGCTAAAGCAGAACCGGCCGCAGCCGTTGAGCCAGCCAAACCAGGTAAAAATGTACATGCTTCACCTTCTGTTCGCCGTATAGCTCGCGAATTCGGTGTTGATTTAACTCTGGTTCCGGCAACAGGTCGCAAAGGTCGTATCTTAAAAGAAGATGTTCAAAACTGGGTTAAATCAGAATTAGCTAAACCGAAATCAGCTGCTGGTTCAGCACCTGTTGGCGACAATGTATTGCAAATTGTTCCGGTTAAACCAGTCGACCATAGCAAATTCGGTGAGGTTGAAGAGAAAGAATTAAGCCGTATCACTAAGATTTCGGGTCCTTTCTTACACAGAAACTGGGCGACGATTCCTCACGTTACTCAATTTGACGAAGCGGATATCACAGAGCTGGAAGCTTTCCGTAAAGAGCAGAATGCTTATCATGCGAAAAAGCAAACAGGCCTGAAAATTACGCCGTTAGTTTTCATCATGAAAGCGGTTGCGAAAGCGCTTGAGAAGTTTCCTAACTTTAATTCTTCATTATCAGAAGATGGTGGCAGCTTAATCGTTAAGAAATTTATTAATATTGGTATTGCCGTAGCGACGCCGGGTGGCTTAGTTGTTCCTGTTATTCGTGATGTGAATAAAAAAGGTATTGAAGAGCTTTCTGAAGAGTTAATCGTTGTTTCTAAGAAAGCACGAGCTGGTCAGTTAAAAGCTCCAGATATGCAAGGTGGTACTTTTACGATTTCAAGCTTAGGTGGTATTGGTGGTACAGCATTTACACCGATTGTTAATGCACCTGAAGTTGGTATTTTAGGGGTTTCTAAATCTGACTTTAAACCTAAGTGGAATGGTAAAGAATTTGAACCACGTTTAATGGTTCCGCTTTCATTATCTTACGATCACCGTGTGATTGATGGTGCTGAAGGTGCAGCTTTCTCAACTGAAGTTGCGCAAAACTTAACAGATTTACGCCGTTTAGTGCTGTAAGACGCGCTGAACTTCTCATAGACAAAACGGGGGCAGAGTGATTTTGCCCTTAATTAATAAAAAAACTGGGGATTTTTATGAGTAATGAAATCAAAACTCAGGTTGTTGTTTTAGGCTCAGGCCCGGGCGGTTATTCTGCCGCTTTCCGCGCAGCAGACCTTGGGTTAGATGTTGTCTTAATCGAGCGTTACAGTACTTTAGGCGGCGTTTGTTTAAATGTAGGTTGTATTCCGTCAAAAGCACTTTTACACGTTTCTAAGCACTTAGTTGATGCACAAAACATGGAACACGAAGGCGTAACCTTCGGTAAGCCTGAAATTGATATCGACAAGCTACGTGCCCATAAAGACAAAGTAATCGGTCAGTTAACCGGTGGCTTAGACGGCATGGCTAAAATGCGTAAAGTAAAAACCGTCAATGGTTACGGTAAATTTACCAGCGCTAATAGCATTGCTGTTGAAGCAGAAGATGGTTCAGTAACAAGCGTTAACTTTGACAATGCGATTATTGCAGCAGGCTCTCGTCCGGTTAAATTGCCATTTATTCCACATGAAGATGCACGTATCTGGGATTCAACGGATGCGTTAGAAATGCCTTTCATCCCTGAAAAAATGCTAATTTTAGGCGGTGGTATTATTGGCCTGGAAATGGGATCTGTTTACAGCGCGTTAGAATCTAAAATTGACGTCGTTGAATTTATGGACCAGTTAATTCCGGCTGCAGATAAAGACATCATCAAAACTTTCACTAAATCTATCAGCAAAAAGTTCAACAACATTATGTTGGAAACTAAAGTGACTGCGGTAGAAGCGAAAGATGATGGCATTTATGTGACCTTTGAAGGTAAAAAAGCACCAGCTGAACCGGTTAAATATGATGCGGTTTTAGTGGCTGTTGGCCGTGCACCGAATGGATTATTAATTGATGCAGATAAAGCGGGCGTTGAAGTAACGGATCGTGGCTTTATTAACGTTGATAAGCAATTACGCACTAATGTTTCTAATATCTTTGCAATTGGTGATATTGTGGGTCAGCCTATGCTTGCTCACAAAGCTGTGCATGAAGCGCACGTTGCAGCAGAAGTCATTGCCGGTAAAAAGCATTATTTTGAACCAAAAGTGATTCCTTCAATTGCTTACACTGATCCTGAAGTTGCATGGGCCGGTTTAACTGAAAAAGAAGCCAAAGAACAAGGTATCAACTACGAAGTTGCTGTATTCCCTTGGGCGGCTTCAGGTCGAGCGATTGCATCTAACGCAACAGACGGCTTCACTAAAATGATTTTTGATAAAGATGATCATAGATTATTAGGCGGCGCTATGGTTGGTAGCAACGCAGGTGAATTATTAGGTGAAGTTTGTTTAGCAATTGAGATGGGCGCAGATGCAGAAGACATCGCATTAACTATCCATGCTCACCCAACTTTACATGAATCAGTTGGCCTTGCTTCTGAAATTTATGAAGGTTCAATTACTGACTTACCGAATAAAAAAGCGGCAAAGAAAAAGTAATTTAGCTGTTCAATTATGAAATATAAAAAGCCTGAGTTAAGCAATTAACTCAGGCTTTTTTGTTTTTGTTGTTCACAAAAATTTTGAAGTTGATGGGGAGTTAAAGCATTTTTTATTTGTGCCGGCCGGTTATCTGAATTCAGATGTTCAGTTAAAACCGGATGCCCATATTTTTATCGACAATCAAGCGAGCTGGGATGATGAGCTTAACCGATTAAAAAGCGCTAAAGTATGTCCTCAGTTGCGGCTTTACTGTCAGTCGAGTGTGATTTAATCCAGTGCTGATTTGCCAGACTCACTTGGTGCTTTGCCCAACCTCTAAACCTTTTAATGCTGGTTGAAGCGAGCATGCCTTTATCTGCGCCAGCAACCACTTTAAATTGAATTTGCTTGCGTTCAATAGCCGTTATTTCCCTGACGCTCCAGTTATCGCCTAATCCTGCATTACTGTAAAAGTGATTAACCTGTAAAGTTAACTTTTTACCATTTGAATTTTGCTTTGTATTGGCTTGTGCATTGGCAATCGCTTGATTGACTATTTCGATAATTTCGTCAGAGCTGACATCGACAAAAGAATCCTGAGCCCGGATCGCGGCATTAAAATCTTCCTGACTCAATGCATATTGAGCCGATGCTTTTTGTGACTGTTTAAAGTTTAAATGCGCCGGATAACGACGCCAATGAAAACAGCAATTAAATGCAAAGGCAATGCTGACTAAACAAATTAAATTAATCAGCAAAGGCGCATAAATAAAATGAAATCCAAGCTGATGCACTTGTTCACCGCCCATCACATAAAATAAGGCTGTCGCGCCGCCGGGAGGATGCAGGCTGTTGGTATAATGCATAAGGCAGATAGATAGGCCGACAGCCAAAGACGCTGCAATCATTGGATCACTGATCGTTTGCTGGCATAGAATTCCAACAACCGCAGATAAAATATGACCGGCAAATAAATTCCAGGGTTGAGACAAGGTGCCGTGCGGCAGCGCAAATATCAGCACGGTTGTCGCCGCCATAGAGCCAACAAAAAATAGCGAAGCGCTTAAATCAAAAAATTGCTGGGCTATCCATTGTGTTAATAATATGCCTATTATTGCACCCAAGCCTGAAATTAGTTTTTCCGTATTTGATGTTGTTGTACTGGTATTCAGTCCCAGAAAGTGACGGGTTTGAGTCAAAAAAGCGTTCAAACGAGCTCTGCGTAAAGCGGGAGGCAACTTTATTTTCCTTACGGTTAGATGAAAAACTTATGATATTAACTATTTATATTTGTGTATAATGAATAATAATGGTTTTTTAAATCAATAATTTTGAATTTAAATGGTCGAGAATGGATATTGAACTGGCAAAAACGTTTTTAGAAATTATGCATCTGGGTTCATTTAATGAGGCCGCACAGCGTTTACATGTTACTCAGACCACGATTACCGCCCGAATCAAAGCACTGGAATCTGAACTCGGTAAAAGCTTATTTGTACGCAACCGGGCCGGCGCTAAACTCACTGCCGATGGCGAACGTTTTTCCAGTTATGCGTTAAATCTGGTTCAGACTTGGGAGCAGGCTAAACAGAGTTTAAATCTGGCTGATAATCAGCAAGACGCGATTAGAATTGGTGTAGAACAAAGTTTGTGGAACCCGATTATGGTCGACTGGATTAAAGCCATATCAGCAGCAGATTCGGCTATTCATATTTATAACCAGGTGTCTGAGGCCGATACCTTAATTGCTGCACTGGAGAATCATTATTTAGATGCGATAGTGGTGCATACACCTAACTATTATTCCGGATTTGTAGTGGAGCAGTTAGTTGAAGAAAAGCTTATCCATGTACAAAATAAAAATCAGCCTGAACCCACTTTGTTTATTGATTGGGGGAGTGATTTTAAGCGTCAGTTTGATAAGGCATTACCTCATTCAAGGCAAGCAGCGATGTCGTTTAATTTTGGCCCGCTGGCACTTAAAATTATGTTAAACCAAGGCGGCAATGGCTATTTCAGAACCCGTGTAGTGTCACCTTATCTTGCTCAGGGAAAACTCAAAAAGGTACAGGGTGCCCCTGAATTTACTTATCCAGTTTATGTTATGTATCGCAAATCCGAACCTGCAAATGCAATTTCAGTGGCGCTTGAGCGCTTGCGTTTAAGCATTCATCAAGAGGCTTACTGGCGCGTCTGAGCTTTTCGGCTGTAAAGGAGAGTATTCATTGGTAATTAAGCGCCCGTATCTGTAGAATCTGCGACAATTTTAAACCGCTTTTCGTGGTTACATCATTCTATTATTTAATTCATAAGTGAGTCTGTTTTGATTACAACTGCAAATATCACCATGCAATTTGGTGCTAAGCCCCTGTTTGAAAATATTTCGGTCAAATTTGGTAATGGAAACCGTTATGGTTTAATCGGTGCCAATGGCTGTGGTAAATCTACATTTATGAAAATTTTAAGCGGTGAGCTAGAACCCAGTGCCGGTAATGTTTCAGTTGATGTTGATGAACGCTTAGGTAAATTGAATCAGGACCAGTTTGCGTTTGAGCAGTATTCAGTGATTGATACGGTTGTGATGGGCCATAAAGAGCTTTGGCAAGTTAAATCTGAACGCGACCGTATCTACAGTTTACCAGAAATGAGCGAAGAAGATGGGATGAAAGTTGCCGATCTTGAAACTGAATTTATGGAAATGGATGGTTATTCGGCAGAGTCAAAAGCCGGTGAATTATTACTTGCTGTAGGGATTCCGCTAGAACAGCATTATGGATTAATGTCTGAAGTGGCACCCGGTTGGAAACTTAGGGTATTACTGGCTCAGGCGTTATTTTCGGACCCGGATATTTTATTGCTCGACGAACCAACTAACAACTTGGATATAGATACGATTCGCTGGCTTGAAGATACCTTGAATGCGCGTAAATCCACCATGATTATTATTTCGCATGACCGTCACTTTTTAAACTCTGTCTGTACTCATATGGCTGATTTGGATTATGGTGAGTTAAATGTATATCCGGGTAACTATGATGAATATATGACGGCTGCTACTCAGGCGCGCGAACGTTTATTAGCTGATAATGCAAAGAAAAAAGCCCAGATTGCTGAGCTGCAAACTTTCGTCAGTCGTTTCTCGGCTAACGCATCAAAAGCAAAACAAGCGACATCTCGTGCTAAGCAGATTGAAAAAATTGAACTGGCTGAAGTGAAAGCCTCTAGCCGGGTTAATCCTTTTATCCGGTTTACGCAGGAAAAGCCTTTATTCAGAAACGCACTGGAAGTGACTAACTTAACCAAAAGCTTTGATGAAGGTCCGGTTTTTAAAGACTTTAATATCATGGTTGAAGTGGGTGAGAAGGTGGCTATCATAGGTCAGAACGGGGCCGGTAAAACAACCCTAATGCGCACGCTTTTAGGCGAATTAGAGCCGGATTCGGGTGAGGTTAAATGGTCTGAAAATACCCAGTTTGGTTATTATGCACAGGATCATTCTGCTGATTTTGAACAGGATATAAACCTGTTTGACTGGATGAGTCAGTGGAAAAAAGAAGGGGATGATGAACAAGCTGTCCGCGGTTATTTAGGACGTTTACTCTTCTCAGCCGATGATATTAAAAAATCAGTTAAGGTTATTTCAGGTGGTGAGCAGGGCCGCATGTTATTCGGCAAAATTATGATGCATAAACCCAATATGATCATGATGGACGAACCAACTAACCACTTGGATATGGAATCTATTGAATCTTTGAATATGGCGTTAGAGCAATACGAAGGCACCGTCTTTTTTATCTCGCACGACAGAGAATTTGTATCTTCCATTGCGACCCGTATTATAGAAATAACCGATAATGGCATTATTGATTTTGCTGGCACCTATGAAGAGTATTTAAAAACCAAAGAAGTGCAATAATCGCTGCTTTGCGCTAAGCGTACTATTTTGTAGTGCCCGGTTTAGCTCAGTATGAGCATCAACTGATATCGCTTAAAAAACAAAAGCCCGTCAATATTTAAAATTTTGACGGGCTTTTTAAATTATTCATTGCAGATTGTGGTTACAGGTTAAACCTCAGCCGTTTCTTGCTGAATCTGCTCTGATTTAACCAAAGTCCGGTTTAAGCCATTTATTAACGCCTGAATGGCCGCTGTGGTAATATTGCTGTGTTTGGCCACGCCAAAATGGGTTTGGCGTCCGGCTATTTTTAACTCAATGTAACAGATTGCTTTTACATTGGAGCCTTCCCCAATTGAGTGCTCATGGTAATCAATCACTTCAATCGGCATTTGCACATATTGACTTAAGGCCTGCGCTGCGGCATCAATCGGACCATTACCTAAGCCGATGACATCAACTTGTTTGCCCTGATATGCAAACGTAATTTCTACCTGTTGCTGACTGTCTGAATAATCAGTGACATGATTGCTCTGATATTCTACGGGCGCTGATTTCGTCAAATACTCCTGAGTAAATAAATCAACAATGTCTGTGCCGCTGATTTCTTTCCCGCGACTGTCATTGACTTGTTGAACTATTTTACTGAATTCAATCTGTAATTTTCTTGGCAATTGAATACCGGCCTGTTGTTCAAGCAAAAAGCTGACGCCGCCTTTGCCTGACTGGCTGTTTACTCTCACAACCGCATCATAGCTTCGGTTTAAATCAGCCGGATCGATTGGCAAATAAGGCACTTGCCATAATCCATTTTTATCCTGTACGGCCAAGCCTTTTTTAATCGCATCCTGATGTGAACCTGAAAATGCGGTAAAGACTAACTCACCGGCATAGGGGTGGCGCGGATGGACCGGAATTTGGTTACACGCTTCCACTAATTTTCTGACTTTATCAATATCCGAAAAATCAAGACCCGGATGCACACCTTGAGAATATAAGTTAAGTGCTAATGTGACCAAATCCACATTGCCGGTTCGCTCACCATTGCCGAATAAGCAGCCTTCTACTCTGTCTGCGCCGGCCATAACGGCAAGTTCAGCAGCCGCGACGGCTGTACCTCTGTCGTTATGCGGGTGAACACTTAAAATAATGGCTTCACGATTATTTAAGTTTCTGTGCATCCATTCAATCTGATCGGCATAAGTATTCGGCGTGTTCATTTCAACGGTTGCCGGCAAGTTAATAATCATTTTATTGTCTACCGTCGGTTGCCAGACATCATTCACTGCATCACAGACTTCTTTGGCAAACTCGATTTCAGTACTTGAAAATACCTCTGGTGAATACTGATAAGTCCAGTTCACTTCCGGTGCATTTGCGGTTAATTCTTTAACCCATTTTGTGCCCTGAATTGCGATATTTTTAACACCGGCTTTATCTGTGCGGTAAACAATTTCACGAAATGCTGGCGCAAGCGGATTATACATATGCAAAATAGCTTGTTTAGCGCCGCGTAAGCTTTCTACCGTGCGTTCAATTAATTCGTAGCGGGCTTGCACTAAAACTTCAATAGTGACATCATCCGGAATATGATTCTCTTCAATTAATAAACGGACAAAATCAAAATCGATTTGTGATGCAGACGGAAACCCCACTTCAATTTCTTTAAAGCCCATCGCAAGCAATTCTTTGAAAAAGCGTAATTTGGTTTCAATCGACATAGGATCAATTAATGCCTGATTGCCATCACGTAGGTCAGTGCTCATCCAGATAGGTGGTTTGTCGATAAAATTATTCGGCCACTGACGATCTGGTAAACTGACGCCGACAAATCTTTGATATTTGCTCGCTGGATCTTGAATCATATTGCGCTCCGTGATGTGTTGTTACACTTAAAAAGTTGAATTGATCATTATCTTACGGGTTTTGGCTGGTTAATGATTGCGAATCGGCTATTAATTTTCATCTTGTTAGCAATAAAATTTTAATAATGTGCTAATATTTGAAATAAAATATCTCATGGTGGCCAAAGTGGAACTGGATAAATACGATAAACTCATATTACAAACAATTCAACAGCATGGTCGGATATCCAATCAGGAACTAGCCGATGCGATAAATTTATCTCCTTCTCCCTGCCTGCGGCGAGTTCGCCAGTTGGAAGATGCCGGTTTAATCGATGGTTATATTGCGGTTGTTAATGCCAGAGCACTGGGTTTAACCTTATTGTCTTTTATTCAGATTAGTATGGATAAACATACGCCAGAGCGGTTTGATATGTTTGAAAAAACCATTGCCGATTTACCTCAGGTATTAGAATGTCATTTAATTACCGGGCAAAGTGCGGATTATTTATTGAAAGTGATTGTCAAAGATATGGATGACTTTCAGGACTTTTTATTAAATAAATTAACCCGAATTGAGGGGGTAACAGGCGTGCATTCGTCATTTGTGCTTAAATCGCCGGTAAAAAGTTCAGCATTACCAATATATTAATGTGAAATAATACGAATAATTCATCTTGATTCAGATTTAAATTCTATTAGTCTATTTAAGACGATTAACGATAGGGATTCGATATGTTAACTACGCTCGCCAAGCTCTTTATTGCGCTTAATTCAGAAAACTCACCTAAACAAATCAGTTATGCGATTGCCCTTGGCATGATTATAGGGCTAACGCCTCTATTCAGTTTGCATAATCTGGTGATTTTATTTTTAGCCTTTGTAGTGCGCGTTCATTTAGGCGCATTCTTTGCTGGATGGACTGTCTTTAGTATCTTAGGGTTATTATTTGCACCGCTATTTGCCAGTCTCGGACACGGCTTATTAACGCTACCGGCGCTGGCTGGTTTGTGGGATACCTTGTATCAGTCAACCTTTATGCAACTGGCGCATTTTCACCATACCACTACATTAGGTTCTTTATTGGTTAGCTTGATTGTATTTTACCCGTTAGTGCGCTTGCTGAATCATCTGATTTTAAAATACCGGACGCATATTATGGCCTATGTTTTAAAGTTCAAGATTGTGCAAACCTTAAAAGCATCCAAGGTGTATAAAGCTTATAGCCAATTGCAAGGAGCTCAGTAATGAAAAAATATTTTAGATGGCAGGGGTTGTTAGGCCTGATTGCCTTTTTAGCTTTTATAGCCGCGATTATTTATATATTTGCCGGTTGGATAATTAAAACCGGTATTGAGCAGGGCGGTGGCTGGTACTTAGGGGCTGAGGTTAATGTAGAAGCCGTGAATGTTAACTGGTCTCCTTTTACGCTGGACATTGTTGAGTTTCAGGCAACCGACCCAAAAGCGCCTGAATTTAATGCCATGCAGTTTAAACAGGCTAAAGCTGAGGTAGATTTATGGCAGTATCTGTTGGGCAAAGTCATAGTTGATGATTTAACGCTGGCAGAACTTGAATTTGGCGGAAAAAGAGCGTCAGTTGGGGAAGTTTACCGTGTGCCTGAAGGTAAAAACACTAGTCAAACAGAACAGGCTGGCGAAGCAAAAGAGATGGCCCTTCCGGATGTTAAACAGCTTTTAAAAGACGCAGATTTAATTACGGTTTCCAAAGCGGAGCAATTGCAAACTGTATATCAAGCTGAAAAAGAGCAGTTAGCGCAAATTAAAGATAATTTACCGGACGAAGAAAAGCTGGACTTTTATAAACAAAAAGTCAAAGAAATTCAGGATACTAAAGTTAAAACGGCGGAAGATTTAGTTAAATTAAAAGCGCGTTTAGATGAGTTGAAAGCTGAAATTAAAGCGGATAAAAAGCAAATTTCACAAGCCAAGGACTCACTTCAAAGCAGCAAGGATAATTTAAAGCAGGCTGTTACTGAGCTTAAGCAGGCACCGGATCAGGACTGGCAGGCGGTTAAAACTAAATATCAGCTAGATACTTTTGAAGTGGAGGATGTCGCGCATATTGTGTTTGGTGAAAAAGGACGTGAATATTATACCCAAGGCATGGAAATTTATCAGATGCTGAAACCTTTTCTTAGCACAGATAGTGAATCTGCCACAGAAGAGCAAGCCATAGTGGATGTGGGGCAGTTTATTCATTTTACTGAAGATGCGCCGCAACCAGACTGGTTAATTAAGCAAGGTATGGTGAGTGTGAAAACGCCACAAGGCTTGTTTAGTCTTGATTTGTCTGAAATTAATATGCAGCACTGGAAAAGAAACAAAGCCAGCTTGATTGAGGTCAGCTCTAATCAGTTAAAAGGGAATGGTCAAATTAGTGGCAAAATCGATTTCTTTAAGGCAAAAGACGGTAATTTCCTCAGTGAAGGTAAATGGCTACTTGAGCAACTGCAAATTGGTGCCGCACAATTGGACGAAGAAACGATACAGTCAGCTGCTAAATCTGCGCTTAGTCTGGCAGCCGCTAAATTGTTTGCAGACGGTGAATTTAAGCTGAATAACTTTGATTTAGATGCTGTGATTAAACTGGATTTACTGGATCCGACTTTTGTGACTAATGCGAGCAAAGGCTGGCAGAAAAAAGTTGTTCAGGCGCTTAATGATGCAGCTAAAATTCCGGCTGAAATCGATATTCTAGGCTCTGTCATGTCCCCGGATTGGAAAATTCATTCTCAGATTGATGAGATAATTAAAGGCAGTGTGACTCAGCAATTGGATGCTAAATTGACTGAATTCAAAACCGATTTACAAAGTCAGCTGAATCAGAAAGTTGCCTCCAGCTTAAAACTTAGCGATCAACAAGCCGGCGAATTGGCTAACTTAGACGCTTGGTTAAATGATGCGGATGGCACGTTAAATAACTTGTTGGATACTCAGTTAAAATCTGTGGTTGATCAGGAAAAAGAGAAAGCCAAAGAAAAAGTAAAAGATAAACTTAAAAATCTATTTGGTGGTTAAAATGGATTGCTAAGTTAACCTTAAGGGAGCCAGGCTCCCTTTTTTATTGCCTGCTGCTTGGTTTGCATTACCATAAGTTGCAGTATTAATCCGGCCTGTTCTCACCTTTATAATAAATAAAAATTATAATTAAATTATATTTTCTATTATTCTGTCTGTTGCTATGATGCAAACTCTGGCATAAAAGCTGACAAGTTATTTTTAATGCAACCGGCATTTTTCTAAGTTGACAATTACAAATGAAAAAGAAAAAAAGAATTGCGATTTTGTTTAACGCGAGTAAAGCATACGACAGAAAGGTGATTTCAGGTATTGCCCGCTATATTCAGCAGGGAATTAACTGGGATCTTTATCTGGAAGAAGATTATTTAATTCATTTGGAAAAAATTAAGTCATGGAAAGGAGACGGTATTATTGCCGACTTTGATGATCCTAATATTATTGAGTATGTAAAAAGTCAGTCGGTTAAAGCTGTCGGCATAGGGGGTTCTTATCTGGACCCGGAAAAATACCCGCCGGGCATTCCTTATGTTGCAACCAACAATCATATAATTGCCAAACTGGCGGTTGAACATTTTGTCTCTTTGGGATATCGCAATATGGCTTTTTACGGACTCCCTGACAGAGCCGGAAACCAGTGGTCAAGAGAGCGCGAAGAATCCTTTGTTTACTGGCAACAAGAGTTGGCACCGGATGCACCGGATGCTCATACTTACAGAGGGTTTTTAAGTAGCTATAAAAACTGGACTAAAGCAATGAAGCGGCTGGAAGAATGGCTTATTGAATTGCCTAAACCGGTTGCCATTTTAGCTGCAACGGATACCCGTGCCCGTCAGCTAATTGAGGCTTGTCGCAGTGCCGAATTAAAAATACCGGATCAGGTTGCTATTTTGGGGGTGGATGACGATGATATTGTGAACGTCCTCACTGGTAATCGGCTAAGCAGTGTACGTCAGGGCAGTGAATATATGGGGTTTTTGGCTGCTAAATTATTAGATCAGCAGCTTAAAGGGGAACCCGTAGACCCTATGGTGCAAGTGATTGAACCTATTGGAATAGTGCAAAATGCATCAACCGACCATTTTTCTGTTTCAGATCAAGTTGTCAAAGATGCGATTAGTTATATTAAACATCATGCATGTGACGGTATTCAGGCGACCCATGTATTAAGGCATTTGAATTTATCCCGGGCAAATGTTGAAAATCGCTTCCGACAACATTTGAACAGTTCGATTCATCAGGAAATCGTCAAAGTACAGCTGGCTAAAGTGAAGCAGCTTTTATTGCAATCCAATATGACATTAACTGAAATATCCGAAAAGACAGGTTATAACACAGTTCAGTACATGATCATGGTCTTTAAAAAACAAACCCAATTAACGCCCAGTCAGTATCGCGAAAAATTCACATAATTAGGAACAAACTTATCTCGATGGCTATGTATAACCGTTTATTGGCCAAATTTTTTGGCGATAATATTAGTATGCGTCAGCAGATATTAAGCGTCATTATTATTGGTGTTATATTTTTATGTCTGCTCGGAAGTTTATTGATCGCTTGGATCAGCACTCAAAAAATTCGTGAAGTCACCTTATCTCATGCCATTGAAAAGTTGCATGCTTTTGGCGAAAAAGCACAAACCGGCTTTATACGTCAGGACGAAATTCAGCTCAATCGATTATTAGAGCAAACAGTTTCACAAAAATCTGTTATGGGGGCGGCCATTGTGGATGCGCAGGGCAAAACCATAGCGGCTTTAAATTTATCTTCAGAACAGGTGCTTCGTTCTCAGAACCTACTTTCCAGAGGCCCGGGTATGGCTCAATATGAAGATAATCATGCGTTTATGTTAGTGAAACCGGTTGTGTTAAATGTACGCCAGCAAAACTCGATAGAGGCGCAAACTCAGGGCAGTGTGGTGATTCAAGTCAATAAAGATACGCTCAAAAACGCCCGGCTGGATACATTTTTAACCATATTTTCGGTTGGACTGGCTATGTCCTTATTTATGGTAGGGCTGGTCAATATTACGATAACCCGGTTTACCCGGCCAATTTACCGGCTGGCTGATTTAATGAAAGAATCAAAGCATACAGGCATGCATTTATTATCTCAGGAAGAAGGACCGAAAGAGATCAAAGATATGGCACAGGCTTATAATGCCATGATTAAATCTTTAGATGAGCAAGAAGAAAAGTTGCGAAAACACAGTGAACAACTAGAGCAACAGGTTGAAATCAGGACTGAAGAACTGGTTAATGCCAGAGATGCCGCACTAACTGCTTCGCGACATAAATCCGCTTTTTTGGCCAATGTTACTCATGAGCTGCGTACCCCAATTCAGGCCATAATCGGTTATATTGATTTGGTGAAAGAGGAGCTTGAACTTGACGGACAGTACGAATATTCCGCCGATTTAAACAAAGTTCAGCTGAGCTCTGAAAGGCTTCTGAACTTAATTAACGGGATTTTAGATTTGTCGAAAGTGGAAGCCGGTAAAATGGATGCCAAGGTTTCAGTGGTAGAGGTCAAACCCATTATAAAACATGCGGTTGACAGTATCACCCCCTTGCTGGATATGCATCAGAATCTGCTGGTAGGTCCGCAAAATGATACTGAATTATTTATCGAAACCGATAAAAGCATGGTCCAGCAAATCGTGATTAACCTGCTGAGCAATGCCTGTAAATTTACCCGCCAGGGTACTATCAGTATTGACTATTATTCAGATAAAACCGATTTTTATGTCACTTTACAGGATACAGGGTGTGGGATATCTGCCGAGCAGATTAATGACATATTTGATGAATTCCGGCAGGTTAACCGGGTTAAACGCGTGCAAGAACCCGTCAGTGCAAAAAAATTCGACGGAACCGGGTTAGGACTTGCGATTAGTCAGAAATTTGCCCATTTGCTAGGGGGGGAAATTACGGTGAAAAGTCAGGTCGGAGAAGGCAGTCAATTTACGCTTAGATTGCCCTTATAAGAGGTTATTGATAGGGCTTATATTTGATTTTATCCGGCTTACGCTGATATTTCGGATTAGGCTCTTGTGCTTGGCGAAATTACCTTGCGAGCACAGGTATCAGAGTTTGTAATCTGGCTTTGCGTTTTTGTGCTAATTTAAATTGCTGATTGATTAACCTTATACTGAATGCTTGTGCGCCCTGAAACTGTTTTTGACATTTATAGGCATTTTCAGCGATTTTTGTCCGGTAGGCCAACTCATTAAGCAGTTTGTGAATTTGCATGACCAACTCAGATTGATGGCTGATAGTTATCACCGCATGTTGTTGAGCTAAAATCCGGTAACTGTCTGCAAAATTAAATACGTGAACACCAGTTAATATCGCTTTTTGCTGGCAGGCTGCTTCAAAGGGGTTGTGACCTCCGCGCTCAACCAAACTACCGCAGATCAATACAAAGTCGGCCAATGCAATATACATATCCATTTCTCCCAAAGTATCACCGATTAAGACCTGAGTGTCTGAGCAGATTATGGGCGTAGGATTGAGTTTTAAGTCTAACTCAGTACGTTTTTGGCATCTAAAGGTTTGTGCTGCCAGATTAGCAACTGAATCAAAGCGCTCTGGATGACGCGGCAATAAAATCAGCAATGCATCCGGGTGGTTGATTAAAATCTGCTGATGAGCTGCCAGAATTTTTTCTTCTTCTCCCGCATGGGTGCTGGCGGCCAAATAAACAGGCCTTTGATTCAGTCTCCAGCTTACCTTGGCCTGACTGGCAAACTTTATTTGGGCGGGGGTTGCCTGAGTATCAAACTTGATATTCCCGGTTATTTTGAGTTTATGTGGTTTACACCCCAGCTCTGAGAAACGTTGAGCATCCAGCTCAAACTGGGCACATACCATATCGATTTTACGCATCATTGCCTGAGTTAATTTTGAGAGCTTTTGATACCCCCGAGCGCTGCGCTCTGACAATCTGGCATTGAGAACAAGTACTCTACCGCCTTGTCGCTTGGTATGGTGAATTAAATTAGGCCAGAGCTCTGTCTCCATTAAAACTAACAGGCTGGGTTTAATCTGATTAATAAAGCGGCGTTGCACTATGGGTAAATCAAACGGCATATAGCAGTGTATGACAGAGTCGCCAAATACTTTTTTAATTTGCTCTGAGCCTGTGGGGGTTGTGCTGGTCAGGGTAACCGGAACATTTGGATTTTGCGCGATAAATGATTTTATAACAGGCGTTGCCGCTATCGTTTCACCTAAAGACGCTAAATGAAATAATGCACCGCCGGGTGCAACATTTAATGTTTTTTTGGCCAGTCTTTCATCCCATCTAAAACCATATTCTGCTTGCTTGCGTGATTTTCGTTTCAGTCTGAGCAACATAAATGGCAATAAAACACGCATCAGTTGGTTATAGATAAAATGAGTCATAAGTTTGCTCTGATTATGCTTGATTCCATCTCTGCAAACTTATTCTTTTACGGTGTCATTTAGGTGAAATAAAGATGAAGTATTTTTGACGGCATTGTCATGAATTTAATGCCGGGTACTCAATGCCAACGGATACCAGAGAAGTTTTATCGTTGAATAAACAATGGCGCATATTTAAAACTCAGTGCCGTTTTTTTAAAAAACATAAATACTGGCCAAATATTATTAAGCCGGTCACTTTCAGCGAAAAAATTCAGCATAGAAAATTTTTTGATAAGAATCCTTTGTATTCGGTTTGCGCCGATAAATTTGCGGTACGCGAATATGTAAAAAGTAAAGTGGGTGAGCAGTACCTGGTTCCCTTACTGGATGTGGTGGATACGCCAGAACAGCTTAAATTAGACACTTATGGCGATGCCTTTGTTGTTAAAACAACACATGATTCCGGCGGGGTCTATTTATATCAAAATGGCTGTTTTAATAAAAAGAATGTGGTTCAGCGGATCAACCGCTCTTTGTTAAAAGATACAGGTATTTGTCGGGATGAACCCTGGTATTCAGCTATCCGGCCCAGAATTATTGTTGAACAGCTATTAACAAACTCAGCAGGCGCCTTACCTTCAGATTATAAGTTTCATATGTTTAATCAAGGCGGCGAGATGGTCTTTTTTCTACAAGTGGATTATGAACGCGGATCTAATCATCACAGAAGCATTTATGATCAAAACGGTGAACTAACTAACCTGTGTATCAAAACCAAAAGCAAACAAGTCCCGCTGGCACCGTTGGCAAATTATCATGAAATGGTGCAGGTGGCGAAAAAGCTGGCTGAAGACTTTGATTATGTCCGGGTCGATTTATATAACTTTGAAGGTCAGATTTATTTTGGTGAACTCACATTTGCACATGGCTCTGGCTTTCGCCGATTTAACCCCAAAAGTTATGATTATGAATGGGGATATTTATGGCAACAAAAAACGCAACTACAGTGTTCGTCACCTCAAATCTAAAAGGAATAAGCAAATATGATGGCTAAGCAAATTGTCTGTATTCACTGGGGCAAAAAATACGGCCCGCTGTATATTAACCGTTTATACAATATGGTTGAGCGCAATATTACGCCGCCATTTAAATTTGTATGCTTTTGTGATGATGATGCAGGGGTTCGCTCTGAAGTAGAATGCCACCCTTTACCTGAAATTAACTTTGAAATTCCAAAAACCAAAAGAGGCATCTGGCCAAAAAGCCGGCTGTGGAATAAACAACTGGCAGATTTAGAAGGCCCGTTTTTATTTTTAGATTTAGATTTAGTGATCACAGGTAACCTGGATAGTTTTTTCGACTATGGAAATCCGGACGATGTGATACTAGCGCACAATCCGTCTAATCCACTGGAGCGTCTTGGTCAAACTTCAGTATACCGAGCGCCGGTTGGCAAACTTGCGCCTTTGTTGGAAATGTTTTCAAAAGATCCGCTGCAAATTGCTGAAAAATACAAATATGAGCAAAGGTTTGTAACCCAAAATGCACCCGGTGGAATTAAGCTCTGGCCTAAAGCCTGGGTTAAGCATTTTAGACGACATTGCCGACGACCGTTTCCGTTTAACTATTTTCTCCAGCCTAAACTGAATAAATCATCGAAAATTGTCATTTTTCCGGGCACCTTGGGCCCGCAGGACGCGATTGAAGGCGTTTATCATTTCCGCCATGGGCCCCATTTGTCACCAAAACAGCATATTCAAGCCGGGCTCAAAGGTGAGCGGCAGGGCAGTTTATTAAGCCATTTACGGCATTATATTTTGCCAACTCACTGGGTTCGGGAATATTGGAAATAAGTGCAGGTGGATTAAATGGATTTAAGCACCCGCTCGGCTTGTTTTGCCTTAATGCACGCTTGATAAAAATCAACCATCTGACGGTTCGCATTTTCAACATAGTGTGCACTTAAATCGGGTTTATATTTGGCTGGACGGACGTTAATACAGGATTTAAGTTGATTTGCCAGGGCTGTGATATTATCCACGGGAAATAAAAAACCACCATAATCTTCGACTAACTCCTTACAGCCACCTTCATCTGAAGCTATCACAGGCACACCTGCATCATAGGCTTCTAACATGACCCTGGGTAATGGCTCAAAGCGGCTGGGGCAAACCAGCAAATCAAAACACTGATACAAGTCTTTGATATCCTCACGATAACCGACAAATTCAACTCGGGAATCCTCTGCTGCCAGTTTT
This sequence comes from uncultured Alteromonadaceae bacterium, assembly GCA_913056495.1. Classification (GTDB taxonomy): domain Bacteria; phylum Pseudomonadota; class Gammaproteobacteria; order Enterobacterales; family Alteromonadaceae; genus Catenovulum. The sequence goes on from CAJXMO010000001.1 coordinate 236,689, forward strand.
TTCAGTTCAGATTCCAGACTGCCGGAGCCAAAAAACTTAAGTTTAACAGCAGCATCAGTATCCAGTTGTTTAAAGGCTTTGATTAAAGTATCCCAAGCTTTACTTTCATGGTATCTACCGACCGCACCAATTAATAAATCGCTCTGCCGAACGCCCAATTCATATCTGAGTCTGGCTATTTTTTCCGGCTCTACTTTTGGATGTGGCGTAAGTGAATTATTGGCTTTAAAAATTAAACCCGGATAGCTTTCTTCAATTTCTTTGATTTGCCATCTGGCATTGCAAATCAGGCCTGTCATTTTATTAAACCCTTTGCCATTGACCCGAATGTGCAAAGTCGACACGCTTGCAGCTTGTGTCTTTATTTTACTAATGATTCTGGTTGCCCGTCGTAAGTGGCAATGAATAATGTCCGGTTTGAGCTGGTCGATGAGTTTTTTTAGCCGTCTTTGGGTGAGCCACTGATGGTTAATTTCTATTACAGTCACACGGGGATCCAGGTGGTTAATTATGCTAGCCCCGTTTTTGCAATGACCTTTTCGAATAATTAAAGTGACATTGTGAGTCTGGCATTGTTGGTTGCAAGATTCTGCAGTCGAGCGCTCTGAACCGGCAAACCCGCGTGAAAACAGGACATGAAAAATGTTGAGTCTGGATTGTACTGCCATAAATCGCTATTTAGTCTAACAAATTAATAGGGTTTACTTTGACACTCTTATATGACAGTCGAATTAAAGGTCGGAATTTCAATTGAGTTTAAGATGTTTATACCCGTGCTACTTCAAGATGCATGTTTCAGAGCTATCACAGCGCTTTCAATACAAGGCATATTGGTAAAGGAAAGTAGTCACCTTTCGAACCAATATAACGCCGTAGTGGAAGCGCTGTGAAGCTCCCAAAGGGCCGGGCTAAAAATGCCTGATACGGCGTTAAATTGCTTTGATGTACGACCGCATGGATGCGGGAGGTAGAATAACGCAGGAGCAGTTATCGAGAATAACTATACCTTCAGCAATTTGCCTTGTCTCATGCATTTTTTCCTCCGGCTGAAATCAAGCATATTGAGGCAGCACGGGTATATATAGTTGATTTAATAAAACTGAAACCATGGCTAACTAAACTGATTGCAGAATTAACTGGATTTGGAACCGTCTTGTGTTTGTTAAAATAGCTGAATTATTCAGCAAGTTTTTTTCATTGCCTGAATCGCTTCAGTCGGTTGAATTAATTCTTGGCAATTCAAATCCAAAATTCTCCGGTGTCACTTCCACCATGCTTCAAACCAGTCGTTATCAGCAACAGCAGATTCGTCTCGCTGTTTTAGGTAAACATCATCTTGATTCTTGTTATCAGAGTGTCTCATTTTGGCAATGTATATTGATGTGTTATCAGCCACTTCCAAGTGGGCACTGGCGGGTATTTCACGCCAGACGTAATGATGAGATGATACAGGCTTTAATCCTTAAATTTGTATTTGCAGCCAAAATTAAAATTTTGTTTACTTCAACTGCGCAGCGACATCATTCAGGATTTACCCGTTTTTTAATGCATAAAATGGATGCTGTGATATCAACCTGTAGTTATGCAGCCTCTTATTTAACTTTTGAGCCGGATGCGATTGTACCGCATGGTGTTAATACTCAGACGTATTGCCCGGTTATAAATCAGCCTGAATTAAAAGCGGAATTAAATTTACCGCAGGATAAGTTAATTGGCATATTCGGCCGGGTACGCGAGCAAAAAGGGGTGCATCATTTAGTCCGGACCTGCATTCAATTATTTCCTAAATTAAATGGTTATTCATGCATTATTTGTGGGGCATGGGATGACGAGGCTTTGGTTAAACAGCTAAAATTGGAAGTTGAAGCTGCCGGACTTGAGCAACGCATTATATTTTTAGGTGAGCAAGCATTTTCGGATTTACCCAAATTATTTCAGGTTTGCTCAATTGTAACTGCATTAAGTGATAATGAAGGCTTTGGTTTAACGGTACTTGAAGCTATGAGTTGTGGCTGTACGGTTGTTGCAACTAAAGCCGGGGCCTGGCCTGATATTATCCGCGACGGGCAAGACGGACTATTAATTGACGTTAATTCACCCGAACAAACCTATGCCGCTCTGGACACTCTGGTTCATCAGCCAGAAAAATTGAAAGAGATGGGTAAACATGCGCGGCAGCGAGTTTTATCGCACTATCAAATTGAACAGGAAGCCAGTTCGCTGGTGAATATCTATCGTAAACTTCAAAAAAACAGTTTAGCTGACTTGGCATCTAACACTGAATAAGAAATAATGATTGCTTTGTAATTGGCAAACAGTGGGGTTATTTTGAAAGTTTATTTTGATGTGATGCATTTGTATTATCTGGCGCAATACCTTCCGGTATCAGATAAATTGACTGAAAAAGGCCATACAGCTGTTTTTGTTATACATCAAAATACCGATCAAATAGAGATCTTAAAACAAGTAGTAACAGCTGAGCAATTGAATGTTATCTGGGTGGAAGATACTCAGACTGCGCGAGCGCGCTATTTAGCAGATAAGCCGGACTGGCTGGTTACCGGTAATCTGATGGAAGACTTAGATGCCATTCATCAACATACCAAAACAGCATTGATGCAGCATGGTATAGGACCTAAATCTTGTTATTACACTGTATCAAAAGCACTGACCAGTGTTCGATTTGTGGAAGGTCCACACCGGCTTGAGCGTTTAAAACAGCTTTACCCAAACGGCGAGTTTGTTGATACAGGTTATGCCAAACTCGATCCTGTGATAAACCAGACGAGTCAGGCTTTTGATTTATTAAAAGCCGAACTCGATCCAACTAAAAAAACGCTTTTATATGCACCCACATTTTATCCGTCTAGCATAGAGATGCTGCCTAAAAACTGGCCGGAGCAGCTTTCAGACTATAATCTAATCATCAAACCACACTTTTTTACCTATTGTAAAAAACGCTATAAAAAACAAAGAGCTTTATTAGCCCATTGGCAAACCTATAGCAATGTTTATTTTGCGGCGCAACATGAGCACTCCCTGTTACCTTTTATGCAAAGCGCGGATATTTTAATCAGTGATGCATCATCCACTTTATTTGAGTTTGTTGCGCTCGGTAAGCCAGCTATCTGGTGTGATTTTTATAAATTACGCTGGACTTATCGCGGTATTTTTTCTTATCGCTTTAAGCAACGACTTGATCCGGATTTAAAATATTTTGCGGAAGTGGCGACACAGGTTAAAAACCCGAGTGAACTTAAGCAAGCCATTAAAAAGTTAGTAGAAAATCCGGAAATAAAGGCAGACAAGCGGGTGGAATACACAGCCAAGATGGTTGGACAGGTAGATGGCTCAGTAAGCGAGCGAATTGTTGCTTATCTGGAAAGTCACTAAATAGAGAACAAAACCAGATATATAAAATCAATTAAAACAGAGTCCATATACAAAATGTGATGAGCTCTGTTTTTAATCCATTTTTATTGGACCTGAATCGAACCGTCATTAACCAGACTGCTCCAGGTTTTCACCGGTGTTTTCCAGTCGCCGTATTTTAAGGTTAGGTAATTTTCATATTGATTGGGTGCAAACATGGTTTCGCCATTGAAGTTTATTGCTTCAACCTGATCGTGAAAATGCTTGGGCACACATTGCACAACAAAGTTCTTTTTGCTGCCGACTGTCCAATAATATTTTTCTTCATCTGAATACTTTATAAAAATATCCATACGAACCTTGCCTTTAAAAAAGAACCACTTTCGGTTGCTGATTCTAATCAGTCTTAATTTGCCTTCTTTGATGGCTTTATGGTTGGTAAAATAAAACCGTTTTCTGATTCTGTATTTAAAGGGCAGTGCTTTTAGGGTTTTTTCCAGTTTAGGGATCTGCGCTTCTGTAATAGTTAGATCCATATCATCATCCCAGGGTAAGAGTCTGTTCTCTCTAACAATCCCCAGTAATGTTCCCCCTTCCAGACAGTATTGGACTTGATTTTGTTTTAACGTGTTAGTGACATCGGTGAGCAATTTTAGTGCATCTTTTGCTACTTTCCCGACCAGTTTGTGATGTCCAGACATAATATTCCAAGCTGATAATTTATTGATATTCTTATTTTTTTTATTTTGTTTTACTGTTTTAATGCATAAGGCCTGAACTTGGCATGCAATAAGCGCACCCTTGTGGTTTTAGAGAATCAGGATAAATGCTATATTAAGCGAAACGTTAAACGATAAATGTATTTTAACTGTTTCCAGTATGTTAAACGTTATCATTTTTTGTATTTAAAAAGTATGATTTAATAGGTTTTTAACTATTCTTGGGTCGAAACTGTTAACTATTTGGAGTTATCTTGCAAAAACGAATTATTACTTTTGGCACATTTGATGTATTTCACGTCGGCCATATCAATATTTTAGAGAGAGCCGCTGAGCTAGGCGATTATTTGATCGTTGGTGTTTCAACCGATGCATTAAATTATTCAAAAAAAGAGCGCTACCCTATCTATAGTGAAGCTGATCGAATGAAAATTATCAGTTCACTTAAATGTGTTGATCAGGTATTTGCGGAACATTCGTTAGATTTAAAACGCGATTATTTAATTGAACATAAAGCCGATGTACTTGTGATGGGCGATGACTGGGCCGGGAAATTTGATTGTTTTAAAGATGTTTGTGATGTCGTTTATTTGCCAAGAACGCCTTCTATTTCAACGACCGAAATTATTGAAGTGGTAAAGTCCCGCCCGGAATAGTCTCCATTTTTGTCGCGTTTTCAAGCGTAAGGCGCGAATATATTATGCCTTACGCTTACACCATAGCTTTATTTCCAATAGCCCAATTTTTTACGCATTTTGAAATTTCGAACTAAATTGAGAGGTTTCTTTTTCGGGGCTTGTTTGCCATTTTGCAAAATATCATCAACTGCTGCCAGAATTCTGGAGGAAGATAAGCCGTCCTGATAAGGATGCATTCTGGCGGTATATTGATTAATCCGGGTAATTTGTTCCTCATCGGCATTCAAGGCCAGTTCAATCTTCTCTGCCAGCTTTTTGGGATTGGTAAAATCGATTAATTCGGGTTCAGGCTGAGCATTCTTGTAGGTTACAGCGGGTTTGCTGAGTAACATAAACTCGGTAATAATAGATGAGGTATCGGATAAAATCACATCGGCTGCATGTAATACAGGCGAGATAGCGGCATCTTCAACTATCTGCAATTTAGCGTGAGCTGCCTGCTTAAATTGTTCGACCCAGTATTTGTCCATCTTGGGATGAAATTTTACCAGCCATTGCCAGTCTTTTTGATGGCTTAAATGCACAATTTCTTCAAATAAATCCGGAGCACTGGTTAACGCCGGTGAAAAGGTTGGCGCAAATAAAATGCAAGGCAACTCAGGGCAATTAACCTGCATAGCCTGAGTTTTAAACAAAGGATCCAGCTTTGGCCAGCCGGTCTCAACTACATCAAAGTAAGGATGCTTGTTTGCTAGTTGCTTAAACTTATCAGTAAATAAAGGACCTTGGGTACAATACAAATCAAAACAATCGCGAATGACAAAGTGGCCTTTTTTCTTCCATTCGAAACCATGAAAAACCTGTACTTTAATACCCGGAATAAAGTTAGGAATAATATTTCCGGGAACAAATGATGCTAGTGGATTAAATTCAACCGCACTGGCTGCATCCTGAGTATACTTCTCATCGGCATTAAATAAATCTAAGTTAACGGCATTGCCATAAACGAACCAAAGTACCTGATCGCCATTGGCTTTTATTTGTTGTTGTAATGGTCTGAGGATTTCAAATGAGTAGTTCTGGGCAATAAAAAATAGGTAATGTTTCATTCAGCGTTTAGCTCCTTGCTTTGAGTTGCGTATGATGCCACAGGCCAATAATAAATCAAAAAGTTTCATCATTATTCGCATTAAGTTTGTTTTTTAAGCAAAAAACTGAATTGCTATGCAGTTTTGATTTTGAATGACTACAATCGAATAACAATCCGGTGTATTCTTACCGACTTATTTAAAAATGCTTTTCAAACCGCTAAGAGTGCTATTTATGACGACATCTGTGCTTAAATCCAGTTTTGATCAAAACCTTGCAAGTCATATCGAACTATTTAAAACCCTCTCAGTTCATCAGGATGAATTATTGCAACTTGTCGAACAATGTCGTTTGGCGCTCGAACAAGGCGGAAAAATTGTATTTTGTGGCAATGGCGGTAGCGCTGCCGACAGCCAGCATTTAGCGGCTGAGTTTGTCGTGCGTTTTAAGAAAAATCGAAAAGCGCTGGCTTCTATTGCGTTGACAACAGATTCGTCCATTTTAACCGCGCATTCAAATGATTTTGGATTTGATACCGTATTTAGCCGTCAGGTAGAAGCGCTATGTAGCGAAAAAGACGTTGTCATCGGCTTGTCTACTTCAGGTAAAAGTCCGAATGTGAATCTGGCTTTGCAAGCCGCTAATGAGCTAGGGGCTTATTCGGTTGCATTTACCGGTCGCGATGGCGGTTTAATTAAAGATATTGCAAATCTATCTATTATTGTTGATCACCCGGAAACGGCACGCATTCAGGAAGCGCACTTATTTATGGGCCACTGGTTATGCGAAGCATTTGAACTTTTGATTGAGGACTAATCACCTGTGAGCATAGATTTATCTGTATTTTCCCGTTTATCTAAAGCCAATATTTTAGTTGTTGGCGATATCATGCTTGATCGCTATTTTATTGGAGACTCACAGCGTATTTCGCCTGAAGCGCCTGTTCCTGTTGTGAAAATTAATCAGACTCAGGATAAAGTGGGTGGCGCTGCCAACGTTGCACGTAATATTGCGCATTTAGATGGAAAAGTTGGTTTGTTAGGCATTGTTGGGCAGGATGAAAACGGCATTCGATTAAAGCAGTTGTTAGAGCAAGAGAGCATTCAATCTGAGCTGGTTGAGCAAAACAGCCAACCGACTATCACTAAATTAAGAGTGGTAAGCCGTCATCAGCAAGTTGTGCGGTTAGATTTTGAAGAGAATTTTGCGTTAGCACAGGCGAGTGAATTGCAGCAAAAATTTGAAGCCGTGGTTGATAAATATGATGCAGTCATCTTTTCTGATTATAATAAAGGCTCGTTAGCGCATATTTCAGCCATGATTCAAACCGCTAAGCAGGCCGGAAAAATTACTTTGGTTGACCCTAAGCAATCTGATTTAACGCTTTATAGAGGGGCAACTGTGATTACGCCTAACCTAGGCGAGTTTAAACTAGCCGGTGGCGATACCCAAAATGAAGATTCCATTACCGAATCTGCACGCAGTTTAATTGCTAATGCCGGGATTGATTCTATTTTATTGACCCGCAGTGAGCAGGGGATGTCGGCAATTTCACAAACAGAAAAAACCGATATGCCGGCAGAAGTACTGGAAGTGAGTGATGTTACAGGTGCCGGTGATACTGTCATTGCGACTTTAGCGGTTATGTTATCGGTTGGCCTATCCTTACCCGATGCTGCAAAAATGGCCAATTATGCAGCGGGTATCGTGGTCGCTAAATTAGGCGCGGCAACCGTTAAACCGGAAGAGCTGGCAGCTAAATTTAATCAGGATTTGTTAACTCAGGGTCAGCATTATCAATGCCCGTTTGATGATGTCTTGCAACATATAGAATTTGCCCGCCAGTGTGGTGAAAAAATTGTATTCACCAATGGCTGTTTTGATATTTTACATGCCGGCCATGTGGCTTATCTGGAGAAAGCAAAAGCTTTGGGTCACAGGCTCGTACTCGGCTTAAATACGGATGAAAGCATCAGCCGGTTAAAAGGCGCTGACAGACCGGTTAACCCATTAGCTCAAAGAGCCGCTGTTATGACAGCGTTAAAGTCGGTTGACTGGGTGATTCCGTTTGGTGAAGCGGGTGATGATACGCCGCTTAAACTGATTCAGGCGGTTAAACCGGATGTTCTGGTTAAAGGCGGTGATTATTCAATAGATACCATAGTCGGCGCTGATTTTGTCCAGCAAAATGGCGGCGATGTTGTGGTAATCGAATTTGTTGATGGCTGCTCAACCACGAATGTAATTAAAAAAATACGTGGCTGAGTTTTTTATTGTGCGTCGCAATAGCATATCTGAACACGCTGTAAACCCTTCCATGGGCGCTTCGCTGCAACTTCCTTGTTGCAGCGAGTTCAGATTCGCTATTTCTACTCCCAGTTATGTGTTTCCACTTGAGCGCCTTTCAAGTAATTGCGGTTAATATGCTGATGGAGATAGGTTACTGTTTTGGATAAACCCAGTTCGTTAAAAGCTAAATTAAGTTTATTATTATATTCGCTGGCCGGATATCTGTTATTGCCCATTATTTTGCTTTACCTGGCAAGACGAATGTTAAAAAGCAAAGATTATCAACAAGGTTTCTGGCAAAGACTGGGGTTTATTCCCAAACAATATCAGGGCTGTATTCATATTCACTGTGCTTCACTGGGGGAGGTGAATGCAGCTAAAAGCCTAATACAACAGCTTGTTGAGCTGTATCCTTCGAAACAAATTCTGGTTACCAATTCAACGCCGACTGGCGCGGCTCAGGTTAACACTTTATTTTCTGGTAAAGTGACTCAGCTTATGGCGCCTATTGATACTTGGGGAGCCAGCCGCAGATTTGCCCGCCGGATTCGTCCTCAGCTCTCTATTTTTACCGAAGTGGAAATCTGGCCTAACTGGCTGCACGCGCTTAAAAGAAACGATGCAAAATTATTACTGGCCAATGCTCGTTTGTCCGAAAAATCATTTAAACGCTATCAAAAATTTTCAGCGCTATTTTTACCCTGTATAGCCTGTTTTGACTGGATAGGTTGTCAAAGTAAAACCGTTGCTGAGCGCTACCAAACGCTGTCTGCATCTAAAGTCGTGAGCACAGGCAATTTAAAATTTGATATTAAGATGTCTGAAAACTTAACCGAAAAAGTTATTGAATTGGGCAATCTGGTAGAAGGTCAGCGTGATATCTGGGTGGGGGCGAGTGTTCATCCGATTGAATATCAGGCTGTTATTTCGGCCCATCTGCAACTGAAAAAAGCGCTTCCTAATATCTTATTGATTCTGGTACCGCGCCACCCGGAACAATTCGAGTCGGTTGCAAGTTATTTAACCGAGCAACAGATAGCATTTGTCAAACGTTCCGAAAAACAAAGCGTCAGCAAACATACCAGCGTTTGGCTGATAGATACTTTGGGTGAATTGATTTCATTTTATGCTTTTTCTGATATGGCATTTGTGGGTGGCAGTTTGGTTAACCGCGGCGGGCATAATCCGTTAGAGCCAGCTGCCTTAGCTAAACCGGTTTTAATGGGTCCTTTTCAGGATAATTGTCTCGAAATCTGTCAGGCTTTACGCGAGAAGCGAGCACTAGGGACAATTGAAAATCCCGATGAACTGGCCAATGCACTGCTAAGATTGTGGTCTGAACCAGCGCTTTACCAGCAAGCAGCAGTCGGTGCCAATGACGTTATTATGGAAAATCAGGGCGCTACCGAACAAACGCTGGACGCGATAAGAGTGCAAGTCATCTAAGCATTTACTTGAGTATTTATTTATTCAAATACTCGAAATAAAAATAGAATTGAACTAAGGTAATAATTACTCAACGAAAGGAAATATACCTGATTGGAGGTATAAGATGAGTTTCCCCTACCGAGCGATTTTGTTTGATCTCAGTGGTGTTTTATATCAGGGCAGCCAGTTGATTGACGGGGCTGTCACCGCGATAAAAAAAGCCCGTAGTCTGAATTTAACCCTGCGTTTTGTGACTAATACGGCGAGCAAACCCAGCCATCAGATATTAGCCGATTTAGTGGAAATGGGCATTAAAGTGGAACCGGATGAATTGTTTACTGCACCCATTGCAGCGAAACATTATATTCAATCACATCAGTTACGCCCATATTGTTTAATTCACAAAGCGATTAAAACTGACTTTGCTAAAATCAATCAAACCCGGCCAAATTGTGTTTTACTGGGTGATGCCGGTGATGATCTCAATTATCAGACTTTAAATGTTGCATTTCAATTGTGTCAGCAAGGCGCACCTTTAATTGGGATTGGCATGAATAAATATTACCGGACAGATGATGGATTGGTGCTGGATGCTGGCCCTTTTATTCAGGCGGTTGGATGGGCGGCGGATTGTGAACCTATTATTATGGGTAAACCTGCGGCTGGTTTTTTTCAGCAAGTAGTCGCATCTACCGGATTTAAAGCCGAAGAGTGCCTGATGGTAGGAGATGACGTTCAGGCGGATATTTGCGGTGCAATCGATGCCGGTTTAAATGCCTGCCTGGTACAAACGGGCAAATACCAGCCGGGTGACCTAAAACGCCTGCCAGCCAACGCTAAGTGTATTCGTTCTGTTGCGAGCTTATTTTAAAGGTCAATACACCCTAGCTTATGTTAGAATTCGGTTTTTAGCTAAAACTGAAGTGATATTATGCTCGGCTGTATACGTAAATTAAAGTCAGAACTGACTGCTCCTGTTCAATACCATTTGCCTTTAGGTGAACAAACTGTCAATTTAAATCAGTACATTGGCAAGTCGATAAAACTCACTCATACCGGCAATATTTATTGCTTAAACTGCAATAAAAAAACTAAAAAGAGCTTTTCACAAGGGTATTGTTTTGGTTGCATGCGCAAACTGGCTGCCTGCGATATGTGTATTATGAAGCCTGAAACCTGTCATCATCATTTAGGTACTTGCCGTGAACCTCAATGGGGTGAAGATAATTGCATGATTGCGCATTATGTTTATCTTGCGAATACCTCTGGCTTAAAAGTCGGTATTACCCGCCATTCACAGGTTCCAACGCGTTGGATAGATCAGGGGGCTACTCAGGCCTTACCTATTTTCAAAGTGAAAACGCGTTTGATCTCAGGATTGGTTGAAATTGCCTTGGCCGAGTTTATCGCAGATAAAACAAATTGGCGTGCGTTATTAAAAGGCAACAATGAACCTCTGGATTTACAAGCGAAAGCGGCAGAGTTAAAACCGCTTATTGAAGAAAAGCTAGCTGATATCAAATTGCAATTTGGTGAAGATGCAGTTGAGTCTCTCGATGAAACTGTGGTTGACTTAAGTTTTCCGGTAACCCAGTATCCGGAAAAAATTAAATCTTTTAATTTTGACAAAGACCCGCTTGTATCCGGCGTACTGGAGGGGATAAAAGGTCAGTATTTAATTTTTGATACAGGCGTGATTAATATCCGTAAATTCACTTCTTACGAATGTGAATTTGAGGCTCTGTAAGCACGACGGGTTATTTTTGCAATTGATTGCGGTAACCCGTCAGTAGCGACTGCCAGTTTTCCATCGTCCAGAAAAATTGTTGTTGCCGTGCTTTCTCTTTTTTTAGGGAGACTAATAATCTGTTGATGTTATTTTGCTGCCATGAGGCATTCTGGGGTTTAAAACAGCCACGATCAAAATCAATCACCCAGACGGTGTCCTGCAGGTCGAGCATAATATTATGAATGTTTAAATCTGCATGAAAAACACCCGCCTGATGAAAACGGGCGATAGTTTGCCCTATGTTTTGCCAGATAGAATTGTCCAGGCTGCGTTTTTTTAGGATGTGAAATACGTCTTCAGCCTCTTCTATTTGCTGCATTATGATATCTGCCGAATACAAATGCATGCGTCTGGTCAAACGCGCTGCAACTGGTGTCGGAACCGGTAAGTTCAGAGCCTTCATTTGTTCAAGTAAATCAAATTCACGATAAACCCGGCTGCGTTTTAATCCGGTATAAAAATAACCGTCATTTGCGATTTTGCCGATTAAGCCGCCGCGGTAGTAGTGCCGCAATACATAGTTTGTCTGATTAAACTGAAAAAAATACGTGGTATTGCGACCTATCGATTGACCTGTGATGGCATTTTGTTGTTGCCAGTATTGCGCATTAAACCAATGCTGATTCAGTGGCAGGGTATTCTGGTTCGGCGTAATCAGAAAGTCTTGTTTGGCAAGCTTGGATATTATCGGCAAAACGGTATGGGCTCTTAAACTAATATTGGCCAAGTATACTGAAAGTCAGTTTATTTGCGAAGAGGATGGCACCATCCACGGGGTTTTATTTTGTTATCTGCCTAAACTATGGCAAAATTTTGTAATTATTAATTGTGCGCTCATTTATAAGGCTTTTTTTGTTCAATGACCTCTAGCCAGACCATTCAATCTATCTGTATTTTACGCCTGTCTGCAATTGGTGATGTATGCCACGCTGTGGCCAGTGTACAGGCTATTCAGAAACGATATCCAAATGCCAGAATCACCTGGGTGATTGGTAAAATCGAAGCCATGTTATTAAAAGATTTACCCGGTGTTCGTTTTGTTATATTTGATAAAAAACAAGGCTGGGCAGCGTATCGCCAGTTAAAAAAAGATTTACCCGAGCAATTTGATGTTTTATTACATATGCAGGTTGCTTTACGAGCCAACATCGCAGCCTTTTTTATCAAAGCCAGACGAAAAATTGGCTTTGCCCCCCATTTATCTAAAGAACTGCATAGTCTGGTCATCAATGAAAGTTGTGAAGCCGAATCTCAGCCGCATGTATTAGAAGGATTTCAAGCTTTTGCTAAAGTGATAGATGTACCTGATTTTGAACCTGAATGGTTTATTCCGGTTTCAGCTGCTGATAGTGACTGGGCCAAGCGGCAGTATGACGCGGCAAAACCTGTATTAGTGATTGCGCCGGCTGCAAGCAAAGCTGAACGAAACTGGCTTGCTGAGCGGTATGCTCAGATAGCGGACTATGCTTTTGATAAAGGTTTTCAGGTTATTTTAAGTGGCGGACCAACTAAGATGGAAAAGCAACTGGCCGCTGAGATAATACAGGCCAGCCAGAACGAAATTAAAGATTGTGTCGGGCAATCCAGTTTAAAACAATTGCTGGCTTTATTGGCTCAAGCCGATATTGTAATCGCGCCTGATACAGGTCCAGCCCATATGGCCATAACTCAAGGCACACCCGTAATAGGTTTGTATGCACACAGTAATCCGGCAAGAACCGGGCCTTATACCTGTCAGCATTATGTGGTTGAGGTTTATCACCAACATCTAAAAGCGCAATATGAAAAAACGGCCGAACAACTTAAATGGGGAACCCGGGTTAAGGGGGAAAATTTAATGGCGGACATCAGCACAGACGCAGTCAAAGCTATGTTTGACCGTGTTGTTGAAGAGCGGGGCATCTTGAGTGAATAAAGCACTATTGTTAGATAGAGACGGTATTATTAATCATGACCATGCTTATGTTCATAAAGTTGAAAATTTTGATTTTACGCCGGATATATTTGAGCTTTGCAAACAAGCTCAGGCTCAGGGTTATTTGATCATTGTTGTGACCAATCAGGCTGGCATTGCAAGAGGTTATTATGCAGAGCAGGATGTTAAAACACTGCATACCTGGATGATAGCTGAATTTGCAAAGCAGCAAATCAAGATCGAAAAAGCATATTATTGTCCGCATCATCCGAATTATGGCGGTGTTCAGTATCAACACAATTGTCTGTGCCGCAAACCTATGCCGGGTATGTTATTGCAGGCGAAGCGAGAATTTGAACTTGATATGCTTCAATCTATTATGATCGGCGATAGAGAATCAGATGTAAAAGCCGCCATGTCGGCAGAAGTGGGCAGACGTATACTGGTTCAATCAGACTATACAAAAGATGATCAGTTGTCTGATTCAGCCGCAACTGAGATTGTAAATTCATTGGCGGATATTCAGTTTTAGCTGCAAGGGATATCACTTGGGTTAGCAAAGCATGAGTCACAAATTGACAATCAATTAGCTAACTGCTTTTGATAAGAGCCGCTACGCACTATGCAAGAGAGAACAAGAGAAAAAATGTAAGTCGTTAGCCAGCAGGGAATAAATAATCAAGTAGCTAACTGCTTTTGATAAGAGCCGCTACGTGCTATGCAAGAGAGAAGAAGATAGAAAATGTAAGTCGTTAACCAGCAGGAAATAAATAATCAATTAGCTAACTGCTTTTGATAAGAGCCGCTACGTGCTATGCAAGAGATAATAAGAGAGAAAATGTAAGTAGTTAACTAGCAAGGAATGAGCAACCAACTAGCTAACTACCTACACGCCACGGAGATAACTTGATAACTGTGGGTAATCATCAAGTTGTGTTTAGAATACACTTTCTAAATTATATTGCAACTGATAATTGTTTTCATTTGCAATAATTTAAATATCGATTAGTTATACATTTCTACAAAATTGTTCTAACAAGCAAAGAATCCCATTCACTTCCCTTTTAAACCATTTTTTACCACTTTTCAGCCACTTGAATAATATCCTTGTTTTAGCGTGATTTTCTCCGCAATTTAGGCCTGTTTTTTAACTTGACAAAGCTTTGAACGGTACTCAAACTGTGAAAAAGTGGTATAAAGTGGATCAAAGTGGGATATAATAGTCCCTATCTCCATGAGAATAAGCAGACATACAACAAAACGATTTTTTAGATAACTATATAAATAGGAATAAAATCAAGTGTATAGGGGTTCAAGTGCAATCACAATGGACGGTAAAGGTCGGATTACGATTCCAACCCGCTACCGTGATCTACTGCAGGAGGAATGCGGTGGCCAGGTGGTATGTACAAAAGATGTATCCCAAGACTGTTTATTAATGTACCCGGTCAATGAGTGGGAACAGATAGAAAAGAAATTAAAAAATCTATCTGACACTAATCCGGCTGAACGTCGTTTTAAGCGCGTTTTATTAAGCCATGTGATGGAAGGCGAAGTGGATAAAAACGGACGTTTATTAATATCCAATACACTGCGTAAAGTGATTGGCTTAGAAAAGCAAATCATGCTGGTTGGCAGTTTAAATAAGTTTGAAATTTGGGATGAAGCTGTCTGGCAAGCACAGATTGATGCTGATTTAGCGGCAATAGCGGCAGAAGATTTTGAACAAACGGACAAATTACAAGATTTTTCATTATAACAATTAATAAATATAAGCAGATTTATCATGCAGCCAGAAAGCGGACACATTAGCGTTTTATTACAAGAGTCAGTAGACGCGCTGGCGATAAAACCTAAAGGCATCTATGTCGATTGCACTTTCGGCCGTGGCGGACATAGTCGGGTAATTTTAAATCAACTCAGTGACGATGCCCGATTAATTGCGATTGATCAGGACCCGAGTGCAATTGCTTATGCAAAAGCGCATTTTGATGATCCGAGATTTGAAATTGTTCAAGGCAATTTTAAAGATTTAGGCGAGATTATTGAAGCGCGTGGATTGACCGGAAAGATTGATGGTGTGCTGATGGATTTGGGAGTGAGCTCTCCCCAATTGGATGAAGCTGAACGCGGATTCAGTTTTATGCGGGACGGTCCTTTAGATATGCGAATGAACCCGGATGCGGGTGTTTCTGCTTCTGAGTGGCTGCAAACAGCTTCTGAAGATGAAATCGCATTTGTTCTCAAAGAATATGGCGAAGAAAGATTTGCCAGAAAAATAGCGCGAGCCATAGTTCACGACAGGGTGGAGACGCCATTTACCCGAACATCACAATTATCAGGTTTGTTGGGACGAATCATTAAAAAGAAAGAGCCGGGTAAACATCCGGCTACGCGCAGTTTTCAGGCGCTCAGAATTCAGGTTAATGGTGAGCTGGACGCAATAAAACAGGTATTGGAAAGCGCTGTTGATGTGGTTAAAAAACACGGACGCATTTCTGTGATTAGTTTCCACTCTCTGGAAGACCGTATCGTCAAACGTTTTTTTAACGAGCAGAGCAAAGCTAAACCTGTACCCAGAGGATTGCCTGTTACTGACGATGAGTTGAACAAAGACATAAAACTCAGATTAATTGGCAAAGCGCAAAAGCCCAGTCAGGCTGAGGTTGAAAAAAATGCACGTGCCCGAAGCTCTGTTCTGAGAGTCGCTGAGCGTGTCGCAGAGTAAAGAAAAATTAGATAAAGCAAGCAATAAACCTCGGCAGCCAAGTTTGGTTGGCAGCATTATTGCGGACTGGTTGCAGCAAAAAATTACGATTTTATTGATTTTAGTCGTATTGGCCAGTGCTTATGCCGTGATTTATTACGCTTGGAGTAACCGGCAACTGAATACTGAGTTGCAAAGGCTACTGGAAGATAAAGATAAACTGGATATTGATTGGCGGCATATGCTGCTGGAAAACAACGTGTTATCTGAACATAACCGTGTGGAGCAGATAGCAAAAGATAAACTCAACATGCAGCGGCCGACAGGCGAGCAAGAGATAATTATAAAAGCACCATGAATAAGCGAAAAGTCATTAAACAAACAGGCACAATACGATGGCGACTGGCCACCGTATTTGGTCTTATTGCGCTTGTTTTTGCGGGTTTGATTGCGCGTACTGCATATATTCAAGTGATATCCCCGGATGAATTGCGCAAGCAAGGTGATTTGCGTACTCACAGACAATTATCGGATACCGTACTGCGCGGTATGATAACCGACCGAAATGGACTGGAACTGGCAATCAGTGTGCCGGTAAATACCGTCTGGGCAGACCCGGCACAAGTGATGGAACGTAACATTCTCAGTAAAGACCGGGAATGGCGGGCACTCGCAGATATATTAGATGCAGATGTAGACACATTAAAACAAAGAGTAGCGGCTAATCCAAAAAGCCGTTTTGTGTATTTAGCGCGTCATGTTTCTCCTGCTATGGCAGACTACATCAAAAATCTGAATTTATATGGTGTTTACCTCAGACCCGAATCAAAACGTTATTACCCTGCGGCCGAAGTGAATGCGCATGTGGTGGGGATCACCAATATTGATGACCATGGTATTGATGGTATCGAAAAGCTTTATGACGATGCTTTGACCGGTGAAAGCGGTAAAAAAAGTATTTTACGGGATGCCAAAGGCCGGGTGATTGAAGTTTTATCTGAACAAGCGGCAAAAGAAGCTCAGGATGTAACTTTATCTATCGATCAGCGGATTCAGACGCTGGCCTATCAGGAACTAAAAAAAGCGGTTCAGTATTACCGAGCTGATTCCGGCACAGTTGTCGCGCTGGACGTAAATACGGGTGAAATTCTGGCTATGGTGAATAACCCGTCATATAACCCGAATAACCGTAAAGACATCAGTTCATCTTCAATGCGTAACCGGGCCATCACGGATACGATAGAACCAGGCTCAACAATGAAGCCACTGGCTGTGATGGCCGGGCTGGAATTTGGTTCAATCAAAGCCGATTCAGTGATCAATACTTCTCCGGGGTGGATGATGTTTGGTGGGCGTCGAGTCAGAGACACCATTAACCGCGGCAAAATCAATGTGGCTGAAATTCTTAAGCGTTCGAGCAATGTCGGGACAACTAAAATTGCCTTGTCTATGCCGCATGAGCAACTATTAGATGCTTTTTATAATGCAGGTTTTGGTTCGGATACGGGTACAGGCCTGATTGGTGAAAGCTCAGGTATTTTTTATGACAGACGTCGCTGGTCTGATTTTGAACTGGCCACTTTATCATTTGGTTATGGTTTGTCAGTAACCCCGCTTCAGTTAGCTCAAATGTATGCGACTATCGGCAATGGTGGCATTCGCCGTCCTCTGTCTATTTTAAAACTTAACCAGCCTCATGAAGGTGAACGTGTATTTAGTCATAGTTCGTCACGCCAGTTATTAAAAATGCTGGAAACTGTGGTTGATGAAGACGGAACCGGTCATAACGCCGCGGTTGAAGGCTATCGGGTAGCGGGTAAAACCGGTACGTCGAGAAAAGCGGTTGCTGGTGGCTATGGTAATGATTATGTCGGTTTATTTGCCGGTGTCGCACCGGTTTCCGATCCAAAAATTGCATTAGTGGTCGTAATTAATAATCCCAAAGGGGATGTTTATTATGGCGGCGATGTCGCAGCGCCTGTTTTCAGTAAGGTGATGGGCGGTGCGTTACAGATTCTGAATGTCCCTAATGACAAAGACGCAGATGATGATCTTCAACTCGCCAGTGTAAAAGGAGAGCGCCCAAGTGCCTGATATCAGTGCTAACTTACGTTCTCAGCTGGAGCAACTTCTGGATATTCAAATTCCGGATGTTGAACTTAAAGGTGTTTCTGCTGATAGTCGCCGGATAGAACCCGGCTATTGTTTTTTAGCTTTGTCCGGTCATCAGGTGCATGGCGCTTCTTTTATTGAGTTAGCGATTGCAAATGGTGCCAGCATAATTTTATCCGATACTCAGGAACCTGAGTTGCACGGTCAGCAGAGTGAGCTAGCCTCAGGCGTTTGTTGTATTCTGGTTTATGGTTTAAATCAACAGGCGGGTCCGGTTGCCGGATTATTTTATCATCAGCCCAGTCATTTGCTTTCATTAATTGGCGTGACAGGGACAAACGGTAAAACTTCGGTATGTGATATGGTCTGCCAGTTGGCTGATTCATTGATGCAAAACGCCGGATATATAGGGACTTTAGGCGTTAAATATCAGGGTAAAACCGTTGAAACCGGAATGACGACCCCGGACGCTGTAAGTTTGCAAGCGTATCTAAGCGACCTGGTTGACCATGGCTGTAAACTGGCTGCAATTGAAGTTTCGTCTCATGCCGCCATTCAAAACAGAAGTTCAGGCTGTCAGTTTAAAACACTCGCGTTTACGAATTTATCGCATGATCATCTTGATTATCATCAAACTATGCAGGCATATTTTGAAGCTAAAGCCAGTTTATTTGTTCGTAATTTAACCGCATCTCACGTGATTAATATTAATAATCAGTGGGGACAAAAGCTGATAGAGAAAATCACCCAGGCAAATTCTGAAGCTTGCATTATTTCGGTTGGAAAGGACGCGGATGCGTTTTCATCCAATTTCCTTAAACTTAAAAAGTTCCGCCAATTACCCACCGGATTTGTATTAAATCTGGAAGCAAAAATTGGATCACAAAAACAGTCTTTCGAATTTGAATTACCTTTACTTGCCGAATTTAATATAGACAATGCCTTGGTCGCAGTGGCCAGCTTGTTAAGTCTGGATTTTGATGCTCAGGAATTAGCGGGTGCAGCTAGCCAGCTAAAACCTGTGGCGGGTCGAATGGAAGTATTTGCCAGTACCAAAAGTGTCAATTTAATTGTTGATTTTGCTCATACGCCAGATGGTCTTGAGCAGGCGCTGTCGGCTTGTCGTAATCATTGCCGGGGTCAACTCTGGGTCGTATTTGGCTGTGGTGGTGACAGAGATAAACAAAAAAGAGCCACTATGGGTGAAATTGCGAACCGGCTGGCAGACAAAATAGTGATTACCAATGATAACCCGAGAACAGAATCTCAGTCTCAAATTGTGGCAGAGATAAGCTCGGGCATTAAAACAAAAGATTACCTGATTGAATTTGAACGAAAACAAGCAATTAAAATGGCCTATCAACAAGCACAAGCCGGTGACTGTATTTTAATTGCAGGCAAAGGGCATGAAACCTATCAGGAGTTTTCGACGGGTAAAGTCGATTATAACGAGCGTGTTTATGTCGCTAATTTAGCTATGGAGGCGATATGATCCCGGTTAAATTATCCGACTGGCAAACCGTCACTCAGGGACAAATGATAGGCCCTGATCTTCAGCTTAATGCGATTAGTCATGACAGTCGACAGTTAGAGAATGTGGATGTATATCTGGCGATTAAAGGTGAACATTTTGATGGTCATGAGTTTTGCAAACAGGCGGTAGCGCAAGGCGTTAAGTGCTTAGTTGTAAGCCAGGTACAGGATTTACCGGTCAGCCAGTTAGTGGTTTCGGATACCCGCATCGCGCTGGGACAAATCGCAGCATACAATAAACAGTTGGCTGATGTTAAAACGGTTGCAATAACCGGCAGCTGCGGTAAAACAACCGTGAAAGAAATGCTGTTGGCAATTTGCCAGCAAGCCGGCCAGACACTGGCAACTCAAGGCAATTTTAATAATGACATCGGCGCCCCGCTTACTTTGCTTAGACTGGCAAAAGAAGATGAATATGCCGTAATTGAGTTAGGAGCCAATCATAAAGGTGAAATCGCTTATACATCAGGCTTAACTCAGCCGGATGTTGCGCTGGTCAATAATGTTGGAGCCGCTCATCTTGAAGGTTTTGGCAGTGTGGAAGGTGTTGCTGAAGCTAAAGGTGAAATTTATCAGTCGCTCGGTGAAGAGGGTATTGCGGTTGTTAACTCTGACTGTGAATACCTGCATTTCTGGCATAACGATATTTCGCAGCGTGAACAAATTAGCTATTCTGCAGCCCCTTTTGCAGATGTTTATTATAAAAACTTAACGCTGGATGAAAATCTGGTGGCTTCATTTGAATGGGTTTACCGTGGTCAGAGTTATCCGCTGACACTGACCATTCCCGGTGAACACAATGCAAGTAATGCTTTGGCGGCAATTAGTTGCGCTCTGGCTTTAGGGATATCACCTGAATTAATTAATCTTGGTCTGGCTCAGGTTAAATCGACAAACGGTCGTGTATTTGTTGAATCAATTGGCGAGCATATTCGAATTATTGATGATACCTATAATGCCAATCTTGCTTCAATGAAAGCTGCGGTCAATCTATTGGCCAAAGCCAGCGGTCATCATATTTTTGTGATGGGGGATATGGCTGAGATGGGAGATTATGGTCAGGCGCTGCATCAGCAGGTGGGTGAGCATGTCAGAGCGAATCAAATTGACAGCTTTTACACTTATGGGCCGTTGTCAAAGTTCGCCCAGTCACAGCAAGATTATCATTTTGACGCAATTGATGGATTAATTGAGCAATTAAAACAGGAGGTTAAGCAATTACTGTCGGCAGCACCGGATGCCGAATTAACCATTTTAGTTAAAGGCTCTCGCAGTGCTCAAATGGAGCGGGTTGTAGTAGCTCTTAAGCCATTTTTTGAGGATTTATTAGCATGTTAGTTTGGTTGGCGCAATGGCTACAGGAAAACGTAGATTCAGGTTTTAATGTTTTTTCATACCTGACATTTCGCGCAATTTTGAGCATTTTAACCGGTTTAATTTTGTCGTTATTTTTAGGGCCAAAACTGATTCGTTATCTGCAAAAAATGCAGATCGGTCAAACGGTTCGAACTGACGGTCCAGAGTCGCATTTTTCTAAATCCGGTACTCCGACTATGGGCGGGATTTTAATTTTAGGTGCGATTTCAAGCTCAATTTTATTGTGGGCAGATTTAACTAACCGATATGTACTGGTTACCTTATTTGTTGTTATTGCGTTTGGTCTGATTGGCTTTGTTGATGATTATCGAAAGGTGATCCGTAAAGACAGCAAAGGGTTAATTGCCCGTTGGAAATACTTCTGGCAGTCGGTTACAGCGATTGCGGTTGCAGTCACTTTGTTTTTAACCGCGCAGCAGGATGCTGAAACGTCATTGTTGATTCCGTTTGTAAAAGAGGTCATGCCTCAACTGGGAATTTTTTATTTGGTAACGACTTATTTTGTCATTGTCGGCACCAGTAATGCGGTTAATTTAACAGATGGTTTAGATGGCCTGGCGATTGTGCCGACGATTATGGTTGCCGCGGCCTTTGCAATTATTGCGTATGTTACCGGTAACGTAAATTTCTCGGCCTATTTGAATATTCCGTTTATCCCGGAAACGAGTGAACTGGTGATTGTTTGTACGGCCATTTTTGGTGCCGGACTCGGATTTTTATGGTTTAACACTTATCCAGCACAAGTTTTTATGGGCGATGTAGGTTCATTGGCGCTGGGCGCAACCTTGGGTGTCATTGCCGTCATGGTGCGTCAGGAAATTGTGCTTGTCATTATGGGCGGCGTTTTTGTAATGGAAACCATATCCGTCATTTTACAGGTGGGTAGTTATAAATTGCGTGGGACCCGAATTTTTAAAATGGCACCTATTCATCATCATTATGAATTGAAAGGATGGCCGGAGCCCAGAGTGATCGTTCGATTCTGGATTATCAGTCTCGTATTGGTATTAGTCGGTTTAGCAACACTGAAATTGAGATAAGGTTAAAATGTCAGAGCAAATGCTGGTAAAACCAACCATGAAAGAAACCTTAGGGCGCTTTTATCAAAGCGCTTTTGGCGTTTCCCAACAGCATGCTTTGTATGATCGCAGCATTATATTAATTGCGATCACACTTGCCTGTCTTGGTTTGGTTATGGTGGCGTCTGCCTCTATTCCATACGCGATGCGCGAATTCGATAACCCGCTGCATTTTGTGACGCGTCATATGGTGTATCTGGTATTAAGTGTGCTTGCTACTGGCGCTGTGATGCAGTTGCCTATGAGCTGGTGGGAAAAATATAATCCTTATTTATTGTTTGTTGCATTAGGGTTATTAATCGCGGTTTTAATTATGGGTAAGACGGTTAATGGCGCAACGCGCTGGTTATCATTTGGACCGTTAAATATTCAGGCTGCAGAGCCGGCTAAACTATTCTTTTTTGCTTATTTGGCTGGTTATTTAGTCAGACGCGAACAAGATTTAAAACAAAACTTAAAAGGCTTTTTAAAACCTTTGGCTGTCTTTTTTGTACTTGCCATGTTGCTACTGGTGCAGCCAGATTTGGGAACCGTGGTGGTGATGTTTGCAACAACTGTCGGTTTGTTATTTCTAGCGGGCTCTAAACTGATTCAGTTTTTTGCACTCTTTATGACAGGCATTATGGCAATTGTGGCGTTAATTATTTTAGAACCTTACCGGCTGAAACGGGTTACCTCGTTTTTAGATCCCTGGCAGGACCCATTTGGTTCGGGCTATCAGCTTACTCAGAGTTTAATGGCTTTCGGTCGAGGAGACTGGTTTGGTACCGGATTAGGCAACAGTATTCAAAAGTTAGATTATTTACCAGAAGCGCATACTGACTTTGTCGTAGCGATTTTAGCGGAAGAGTTTGGATTTGTTGGTGTGAGTTGTGTGATTGCATTAATTTTTGTGCTGGTCGCAAAAATTATCAGTCTGGGTAATCGAGCGGTTGCCAGAGAAAATGTATTCGCAGGTTACATGGCATATGCAATTGGCATTTGGATCAGTTTTCAGGCCGCTGTGAATATAGGTGCGAGCGCTGGGATTTTACCAACTAAAGGTTTAACGCTGCCCTTGGTTAGTTATGGTGGTAGTAGTTTGGTTGTCATGAGTATAGCCATAGGTCTGATTTTACGTATCGATTATGAACAAAGAGCCAGCCAGATTCAGGCGACTCGCTCAAACAAGCGAGGTAAGCATAATGGCTAAACGCATCCTAATTATGGCAGGCGGCACGGGTGGACATATTTTTCCCGGGTTAGCTATCGCTGAAGAATTATCAGCTCAGGGCTGGCAGGTGTTATGGTTGGGCACGGCTGACAGAATGGAAGCCGATTTGGTACCCAAAGCCGGCTTTGATATTGAGTTTATCAATATTAAAGGCGTCCGCAATAAATCTAAACTGGCCAAGTTTAAAGCACCTTTTATGGTTATTAATGCGGTACTTCAAGCGCGAAAAGTAATTAAACAGTTTAAGCCGGATGTGGTCGTTGGATTTGGCGGTTATGTTGCATTACCGGGCGGTTTGGCCGCTTGGTTATCCGGTGTTCCTTTGGTGATTCATGAGCAAAATGCGGCCGTGGGTCTGACTAACAGGATTTTAAGCCGTTTTGCAAAAAAGGTGCTAGTGGCCTTTAGCGGGTTTGAACATCTGGCGAATAAAATGCTTAGAGTGGGCAATCCGCTTCGTAAACAAATTGCGCAACTGCCTATACCAAATGCGGCCAACCCGGTTTCAATTCTGGTTGTAGGTGGCAGTTTAGGCGCTCAGGTTTTGAATCAGGAAGTGCCAAAAGCCTTGGCGCAGTTTGCCGGTTCTGACTTTAAGGTATTACATCAGGCCGGGAAGGGGCAAAGAACCGAGACAATCAAAGCGTACCAACATACTCAGGTTGATTATCAGGTTGTTGAGTTTATTGATGATATGGCAGCTGCCTATGCGAACGCAGATTTAATTATTTGCCGTTCCGGCGCATTAACGGTTTCGGAAATATCGGCTGTTGGTCGAGCAAGTATATTTGTACCATTACCGCATGCAGTGGATGATCATCAAACTTTTAATGCCAAAGTTTTAGTGGATGCTGGCGCAGCGTTTTTAATGCCTCAAAACAGTTTAATACAAGGGCAGTTAACGCCGTTATTACGTCAGGTGCTTGAGCAAAAAGACATGTTAGATGAAATGGCGCAGGCTTGTAAAAAAGTTGCTGTGTATGATTCAAGAGAAAAAATCAGCACTTTGCTCACGCAATTAGTGCAAAGCAGGTAAATCAAGGTAAAGATGAAAATGAATAACAAGAGCGATTTTACAATTCCTGAAATGCGCCGTGTCCAATTGATTCATATGGTGGGCATAGGTGGCGCAGGTATGTGTGGTATCGCTGAAGTCTTGTTGACAGATGGTTACAAGGTGTCTGGTTCAGATATTGCGCAGAGTGTTAATACTCAGCGCTTAGAAAAGTTAGGTGCCGATATTAAAATTGGCCATCAGGCAGAAAATATTGCAGGCGCAGATGTAGTGGTGATATCCAGCGCTGTAGATAGTTCAAACCCAGAAGTCGCTTGTGCATTAGAACAGCGTATACCTGTTATTCGACGGGCTGAAATGCTGGCCGAAATTATGCGTTATCGCCATGGTATAGCGGTTGCAGGCACTCATGGTAAAACGACCACGACGAGTTTGGTATCGAGTATTTTTGCAGAAGCAGAGTTAGATCCGACGTTTATTATTGGGGGTCGGCTAAATAGTGCAAAAACCAATGCCAGGTTAGGGAAAAGTCGATATTTAGTGGCAGAAGCAGATGAAAGTGATGCATCATTTTTGCATCTGCAACCCATGGTTTCTGTAGTCACCAATATCGAAGCCGATCATATGGATACTTATGATGGCGATTTCGACAAGATGTTTACTACCTATAAAGAGTTTTTACACAACTTACCTTTTTATGGGTTAGCCGTTTTGTGCATTGATGATGACAATGTTCGTAAGTTGAGCCAGGAAATTGGCCGAAATTATATCACTTACGGTTTTAGCGAAGATGCAGACTTTAAAATCAGCCGTTTTGAGCAATCCGGGACCAAAACCCGTTTTGTCGTCGAGCGTAAAAATGCTGCCGACTTGCCGGTTGAGCTAAATTTACCCGGCAAGCACAATGCGCTGAATGCAACCGCTGCGATTGCTGTGGCGACAGATGAAGGGATTGATGACAGTCAGATTCTAGCTGCATTAGAAAAATTTGAAGGTATTGGCCGACGTTTTGAAGCTATGGGGACTTACCCGGTTGAACAGGGCGAAGTCGAATTTTTAGATGACTATGGCCATCATCCCACGGAAGTTTTGGCTACGATTAAAGCGATTCGTGCGGCTTACCCGGATAAAAGACTGGTAATGGCTTATCAGCCACACAGATATACCCGTACAAGAGATCTATATGATGATTTTGTTCAGGTACTTTCTCAGGTAGATGCTTTGTTATTACTTGAAGTATACAGTGCTGGTGAGTCAAGCATTGTTGGTGCGGATAGTCGGCATTTGTCGCGCTCTATTCGTCAACGTGGTCAGGTCGACCCGGTTTATGTGGCGACACCCGCTCAATTACCGGCTGAGTTGGCGAATTTGATACAAGCGAATGATTTGTTTATCACGCAAGGGGCAGGTAACATAGGCGCGATCGCTAAGCTATTGAAAGAACTAAATTTAGATAAAGAACGAATGATAGAGTACAGCGCTCAGCAGGAGGCATCAGTATGATAGATCTGGGAAAAGTTGCTGTGGTTTATGGCGGCGAATCGGCCGAGCGTGAAATCTCTTTAAAATCAGGAAAAGCGGTTCATCAAGCTTTGTTGAGTCAAGGGATTGATGCTGACTTAGTGGATACGAAAGAAACGTCAGCTTTGCTGTTAAAACAAATGGGCTACCAACGCGTTTTTATCGCTTTGCATGGCCGCGGTGGAGAAGACGGTGTTATTCAAGGGGTGCTGGAATCGTTACGGCTACCTTACACTGGCAGCGGGGTGTTAGGTTCCGCATTGGCTATGGATAAAATTCGGACTAAACAGGTGTGGCAAAGTTGCCAGTTGCCAACGGCCAAATATGTCAGTGTTAAAAAAGGACAAGTAATCGACTATCAGGCCATTATGCAGCAGCTGGGCGCGGTTGTATTTGTTAAACCTGCACGTGAAGGCTCCAGTATAGGAATGAGCCGGGTAACGAATGTGCAAGAGCTTGAGCAAGCTGTTTCTAATGCATTTGAATTCGATCAGTCAGTATTAATTGAACAATGGATAAATGGCCCTGAGTATACGGTTTCAATTTTAAACGGTAAGGCTTTGCCGGCAATAAAAATGCAGACTCAGCGTAGCTTTTATGATTATGAAGCTAAATATTTATCAAACAGCACTGAATATCTATGTCCCTGTGGATTGGGCGAAGCGGACGAAGCTTATATACAAAAGTTGGCACTGGCAGCGTTTGAAGCTGTGGGTGCAGAAACCTGGGGTCGAATAGATTTAATGCGCGATGCGGACGGACAGTTTTATTTGCTTGAAGCCAATACTGTGCCCGGTATGACAGAAAAAAGTTTAGTGCCTATGGCAGCTAGGGCTGTCGGACTGAGCTTTGAAGCATTAACGCTCGAAATATTAAAGGCAGCCAGGTAGTCAAATGAAGGGCTGGGCAGGAAAACTTAAACAAATAGAATTGCCATTTTGGATTGGCTTATTGTTTTTTCTTGCTGTGGTTTTTTGCTGTACCTATTTACTCTTGTCTGCCAAAGACTGGCTGGCAGATAAAAATCAGCTACCGATAGAATATTTGGTCGTTGAGGGGGATTTGAATCAGGTTAATCACCAAATGGTGTTAGCGGCATTAAAACCGCAAATGAAGTCTAGTTTTGTTGGGTTAGACGTGAATCAGGCACAGGCCAGTGTAGAAAATTTAGACTGGGTTTATTGGGCGGCAATCAGGAAAGAATGGCCGAATACAATCAAAGTAAATTTGGTTGAGCAAAAAGCCAAAGCAAAGTGGAATGATGATTTTTTACTGAATCATCTCGGAGAAGTGTTTAAGGCGGATATATCCGGCCTGAATATTCAGTTACCTGATTTGCATGGCCCGCTGGATGAAGCGACCAGTGTACTGAAACATTATGATGATTTTTCTCAGTTGTTAGCTTTGCATGATATGAAAGCTGTGAAGTTAACCATTACAGACAGACACTCAGTGCAAATTATTTTAGATAATGGCATTGAGTTAAAACTGGGACGGGAAAATTGGGTTGCAAGAATTAAAAGATTTTTAGAGTTTTACCCTAGGTTAGCGCAGCAACATCAAATAGAATATGTCGATTTGCGTTATGACACCGGATTTGCGGTTGGTGAATTAAAACAAAAAGATACAACAATAACAGGTTAATTGGCAGATAAAACGATGTCCAAAGCATTAGATAAAAATTTAATTGTGGGTTTAGACATAGGGACTTCAAAAGTAGTCACTGTGGTTGGCGAAATACTGCCAGACAATACAGTTAATATTGTTGGGGTAGGCACTCATCCTTCTGAAGGTATGGATAAAGGCGGAGTAAACGATATTGAGTTAGTTATCAAGTCGATTAAACGTTCCGTACATGAAGCTGAGATGATGTCAGACTGCCAAATTTCATCCGTGTATTTAGCAGTTTCAGGTCGCCATGTAAAATGTCAAAACGAAAATGGTATGGTGCCTATAAATGAAACTGAAGTGACTCAGGATGATGTAGATAATGTCATTCATACGGCCAAGTCGGTTCCTCTGGCGGCAGAACGAATGGTATTACATGTCTTGCCGCAGGAATATAACGTAGATGTCCAGGAAGGCATTAAAAGTCCGATTGGCATGTCTGGCGTTCGGTTAGAAGCTAAGGTTCATTTAATTACCTGCGCCAATGATATGGCCAAAAATATTGTCAAATGTGTAGAAAAGTGTGGGCTGAAAGTCGATGCGCTGGTTTCATCTTCGCTTGCTTCCAGTTATGCGGTTTTAACCGAAGATGAAAAAGAATTGGGTGTTGCTGTTGTAGATATTGGTGGCGGCACTATGGACTTAGTGGTTTATGCAAATGGTGCAATCCGGCATACCTCTGTGATTGCCGTTGCCGGTAATCAGGTGACTAAGGATATAGCCCAGATTTTCAGAACACCACTGAGCCATGCGGAACAAATAAAGGTTCAGTATGCGTGTGCACAGCGGCATATGGTGAGTTTGGAAGACAGTATTGAAGTACCCAGCGTGGGTGGTCGACCGGCTCGTTCTATGTCTCGCCATACATTGGCAGAAGTGGTTGAACCCAGATATCAGGAATTGTTTGATTTAATACTGGCAGATATTCGCGCAAGTGGTTGGGAAGACCAAATCGCGGCTGGTATTGTGCTAACGGGTGGTACCGCCAAAATGGAAGGGGCAATCGAGTTAGCGGAAGCAGTATTTCAAATGCCGGTGCGTTTAGGATGTCCGGTTCATTTGAAGGGATTAACAGAGTACGTAGAAGACTCAATTTATTCCACTGCAATTGGCTTGTTGAATTATGGAAAACAAAACTTACAGGTGTTAGAAGCCGACCATAAAGAGAGTCAAGGTGTAGGGGATTGGTGGCAACGTATTCAAAGTTGGTTTAAAGGCGAATTTTAGTTTTTTTATGCAGGTGTGTTAGGAGAAAAAATATGTTTGATGATTTAATGAAAGAGCATAATGATGAAGCTGTCATTAAAGTAATTGGTGTTGGTGGCGGCGGCGGTAACGCTGTTGAACACATGGTTAAAAACACAATTGAAGGTGTTGAGTTCATCACCGCAAATACGGACGCTCAGGCGTTACGTAACTCAGCTGCCAGCAAAACAATTCAATTAGGTCGTGACGTAACCAAAGGTTTGGGTGCGGGCGCAAATCCAGAAATCGGTCGTCGTAGCGCTGAAGAAGATAAAGAAGTGATCAGCGAAGTATTAAACGGCGCAGATATGGTATTTATTGCAGCTGGCATGGGCGGTGGAACAGGGACAGGCGCAGCGCCTGTTGTTGCACAAATTGCTCGTGAATTAGGTATTTTAACGGTTGCAGTTGTGACTAAGCCTTTCCCGTTTGAAGGGAAAAAACGCATGGGTTATGCAGAAGCTGGTATTGAAGAATTAGCAAAAAATGTTGATTCACTGATTACCATCCCTAACGACAAATTATTAAAAGTCTTGGGTAAAGGCACCACATTATTAGATGCGTTTAAAGCAGCAAACAATGTATTGCAAGGTGCTGTTCAGGGCATTGCAGAATTAATTACACGTCCAGGTTTGATCAATGTTGACTTTGCAGACGTAAAAACTGTGATGTCTGAAATGGGTACTGCTATGATGGGTACTGGCATTGCGACTGGCGAAGATAGAGCGGAAGAAGCGGCGGAAGCTGCTATTTCAAGCCCACTATTAGAAGATGTCGATTTAGCGGGCGCACGTGGTATTTTAGTAAATATCACTGCTGGCATGGACATGAGCATAGAAGAGTTTGAAATTGTTGGTAATGCGGTTAAAGCGTTTGCCTCTGAAAATGCAACTGTTGTGGTTGGTGCGGTAATTGACCCTGACATGTCTGAAGAGCTACGTGTGACTGTTGTTGCAACCGGTATTGGCGATACACGCCCTGATATCTCACTTGTTCCAAATACAAAAGTGAGCCTGAATGAAAATGCTTATCAGAGTTTCCGTTCATCTGAAACAGCAGCAGGTTCTGCAGCCGTTGCAATTGAAGAGCGTACTGCTGCACCTGCGCAATCATCGCCGGCGCCTGAAGGTAATAAAGAAGCATCAGCAAGTTTGGATTATTTAGATATTCCAGCGTTTTTACGTAAACAAGCTGATTAATAAAGATTTGTGTACAAAATGATTTGTGCACGAGTTGGCAATTTGACAGTTTCATTAGGTCGGCACTTCGGTTTGGCTGGTCTGATGTGTTATACTGTCCGTAATATTGTCAAACGATAGACGTCATTTAAACGTTGATGCGTGGAGAAATGAAATAAATTATGGTTAAACAGCGCACATTAAAAACCAGTGTGAGTACAGTCGGTGTTGGATTACACCGCGGAGGAAAGGTCAATTTAACGTTACGTCCTGCACCTGCTAATACAGGGATTGTATTTCGTCGTACGGATCTTAACCCTGTGGTGGATATCAAAATATCACCTGACGCTGTAACTGATACACAAATGTGTACCTGTATGACTAATTCAGATGGTGTTGCAGTCTCTACTGTTGAACACCTGATGTCTGCATTGGCCGGACTTGGCATAGATAACTTGATTATTGAGTTAGATGCGAACGAAGTGCCAATTGTTGACGGCAGTGCCAGCCCTTTTATTATGTTAATAGAAGAAGCGGGTATTGAAGAGTTATCTGCAGCTAAAAAATTCATCCGCATCGACAAACCTATCCGTGTTGAAATCGATGATAAGTGGGCTGAGTTGGTGCCGTACAATGGTTACAAATTTGATTTTTCAATTGAGTTTCCACATCCGGCCATCTCTGCGACCCGTCAGCACGTGACATTCGACTTTTCGAGTAAAAACTTCATTGATGAAGTGAGTCGGGCAAGAACCTTTGGCTTTATGAAGGATTTTGAATATTTAAGAGCAAATAATCTGGCACTGGGTGCTAACTTTGACAATGCGGTTGTCTTAGATGAGTTCCAGGTACTAAATGCCAACGGTTTAAGATATGACGATGAATTTGTCATGCACAAAATCTTAGATGCGGTAGGGGATTTGTATATGGCCGGGTTACCGATATTAGGTCAGTTTAATTCATTTAAAACGGGCCATGCGGTTAATAACATATTGCTCAGAGAAGTCATGAAACAAACCGACAGCTGGACTTTGGTTGAGTTTACAGAAACCAGCCAAGGGCCGGTGAAATTTTTAGAACCAACACCTGCATAAACCTAAAAAAAGCGAGCTTAGCTCGCTTTTTTTATAATTGACCTTCAATGATCTATTTCATTAATTTGTTTAGCGCAGCCTGAATCTCTTCAGGCATGTCCGGCATAATCGCATTTAAATTAGCCCGAGCATTATCTGATAAAGACCGACCCGTTTTAACCGGCGTGCTCGAATTTGATTTTGCTGCAGAACTAAGCTGTCGGTTTGGTTCAACAACACATTTAATACTGATTAGATTCGGATTATTCATCCTGAGTTTGGACATTAATTCACTGCGAATTGCATTAAATTGCATTTGAAAGCTTGCATTTGGGATACTGAGCGTTAACATTCCCTTGTCAAATTGTTTAATTTTAATGATTTGATGCAATTTTTCAGGTAAGTAAAGCGCTAGCTCCTGCTCAATCGGGCTGGTATACTCAGATTCTGAAGATTGTGGCTGTTTACCCGGCCACTTTTTTGAAAATATTTGTTGAACAGTTTTTGGTCTAGGTCGCATTTAATAATCTATGTCGTTATCAATTCATTATATTAAGAATAACACTCATCTAGAGTGGCGGTTGTCTATGCGCCACGGCCTAGCATTATTGATCTTACTGTTGTCACTGGCAACCGCAATTACCTACAGTATAAACCTTATTTTCAGTGAACCCGAAAAAACTTTTAATCCGGTTAATCATTCTAAACAAAACCTTTCAGAACATAAAAATCAACTGATTGAACTAAAACAAAAAACAGAGGTTGAGCTCACTGCGGTTAAATTAAAACTGGCTGAGTTACAAAGTTATGCTTTGCGTATGAATGCGTTAGGGGCGAGAGTCGCTGAACAGGCAGAAATTTCAGGCGATGAATTTAATTTTCAGGAGCAACCGGCTACCGGTGGACCGGAAGAAGTGCAAACCGAATTAACCACTCAGGTTGATACGGCAGAGTTTTCATTACTCGGTGAGATGGAACAACTGTTGGATAAATTTAATTTTCAGGAACAACAGCTCAACCTACTTGAATCTGTGATGCTCAATCACAATATAAGTGAACAGATATATATTTCAGGACGACCTATCACCTCTGGTTGGTTGTCCTCTTATTACGGAATTCGCAAAGATCCCTTTAGCGGATTGCCCGCAAAACATAAAGGCATCGACTTTGCTGGGAAAGAAGGCAATGCTGTAATCTCTACCGGAGCTGGGGTTGTTACCTGGGCAGGTGAAAGATATGGTTACGGTAACTTGGTTGAAATTGACCATGGAAACGGGATGAAAACCCGATACGGACATAACAAAGAGATATTAGTAACAGTGGGTGAAGTTGTTACTAAAGGAACACAAATTGCTGTGATGGGATCAACCGGTCGCTCGACTGGCCCACATGTGCATTATGAAATTCTTAAAAATGGCAGACAAATTGACCCTATTAAATACGTATATCGTCGGGCTCAATAACATCAGCAAAGCAATAAACTCGCTTAACTTAAGAATGAATTTAATTAGCAAGGCAATCTGTTAGATTGCTTTTTATATTTTCGGAAAGCACTCGCCTGGAAGCAGGTCTGGATAGATAAATGATTACAAAAATACTGACATCAATATTTGGCAGCCGTAACGATCGGATTATTAAAAAACTAAATAAAGTCGTGAACCAGATAAATGGCCTAGAGTCAGAGTTTGAGGCTTTATCCGATGAAGCTTTGAAAGCAAAAACGGATGAGTTCAGAAAACGCCTCGAAGACGGCGAAACACTAGATGCTTTATTACCTGAGGCATTTGCTGTTTGTCGTGAAGCTTCAAAACGTGTTTTAGGTATGCGTCATTTTGATGTGCAATTATTAGGGGGCATGGTTCTGCATCAGGGCAAAGTTGCAGAAATGAGAACCGGTGAAGGTAAAACCTTAACGGCAACGCTACCCGCTTATTTAAATGCACTGGCAGGTTCAGTACACGTGGTCACTGTGAACGACTACCTGGCTCGACGTGATGCTGACTGGAGTCGTCCCTTATTTTCATTTTTAGGTCTGTCCGTTGGCTGTAATATTCCAGGAATGGGGCCAGCTGAGAAAAAAGAAGCTTATCACTCAGACATAACTTACGGTACCAACAACGAATTCGGCTTTGATTATCTGCGCGATAACATGGCGTTTAGCCCGGAAGAGCGAACTCAAAGCAAGTTGCAATTTGCGATTGTGGATGAAGTGGATTCTATATTAATTGATGAAGCGCGTACGCCACTCGTTATTTCAGGCCCAGCTGAAGACAGTTCTGGTTTATATACTCAAATCAATCAAATTGTGCCTAGTTTGGTTGAGGCTGAAAAAGAAGATACAGAAGAAGAAGAAAGCGAAGGCCACTTTACGATTGATGAAAAATCTAAGCAGGTTCATTTAACGGAAAAAGGCCAGTTAAAGGTAGAAGAAATTTTAATTGAGCACAAAATTTTGCAGGAAGGCGAGTCGCTATATAGTGCCGGCAATATTGCTCTTTTGACTCATATTAATGCTGCTTTACGCGCTCATAAACTGTATCACAGAGATGTTGACTATTTGGTTAAAGATGATCAAATCGTTATAGTTGATGAACACACAGGTCGAACGATGGAAGGGCGTCGTTGGTCGGAAGGTTTACATCAGGCCATCGAAGCGAAAGAAGGCGTGCGTATTCAAAACGAAAATCAGACGTTGGCTTCGATTACCTTTCAGAACTACTTCCGTCTCTACAATACATTGTCCGGGATGACAGGTACTGCAGATACAGAAGCGTTCGAATTTAACTTTATATATGGTTTGGAAACTCTGGTACTACCGCCCAATCGTCCAATGGTTCGTAAAGACTTTGCTGATTTAGTGTATTTAACGGCAGAAGAAAAGTACGAAGCTATTGTTGCAGATATTAAAGAATGTGTAGAGCAGGGACGTCCGGTTCTGGTCGGTACGGTTTCGATTGAAAATTCAGAATTATTATCTCGTTTCTTAAAGAAAAATAAGATTGCACATAATGTCTTAAATGCTAAATACCATGCTAAAGAGGCTGATATTATTGCCCAGGCCGGTAAGCCAGGTGCAGTAACGATTGCGACTAATATGGCAGGCCGTGGTACGGATATTTTGCTAGGGGGTAATCCGGATTTAGCCTTGAGCAATGTACCTAATCCAACCGAAGATCAAATTAAAAATGCCAAAGAGCAATGGCAAAAAGATCATGATACTGTCATTGCCGCAGGCGGCTTACATATTATTGGTACAGAGAGACATGAATCACGTCGTATAGACAACCAGTTACGTGGTCGTGCCGGTCGTCAGGGTGATCCCGGTTCTTCCAGATTCTACCTGTCAATGGAAGATGCATTAATGCGTATTTTTGCATCTGAACGTGTTGCCGGCCTGATGAAAAAGCTGGGTATGGAACGAGGCGAAGCGATTGAACACCCATGGGTGACAAAAGCGATTGAAAACGCACAGCGTAAGGTTGAAGCTCGTAACTTTGATATTCGTAAGCAATTGCTTGAATATGATGATGTTGCCAATGACCAGCGTAAAGTGGTTTATCAGCAGCGCAATGAGTTAATGAATGAAACTGATATCAGCGAAACCATTAGTTCGATTCGAGAAGATGTATTAAATGCAACCATTGATACTTATATTCCACCTCAATCAGTTGAAGAAATGTGGGATGTGCCTGCATTAGAAGACAGATTAAAATCAGAGTTCAGTTTAGAGCTACCGCTGCAAAAATGGCTAGAAGAAGACAACAAACTGGATGAAGAAAAATTAAGAGAAAAAATTTCTACCGCGCTGGATGAAGATTATAAAGCGAAAGAAGCTCAGGTGGGCTCTGCGGTATTACGTCATTTCGAAAAAGCGATTATGTTACAGAGCTTGGATTCACACTGGAAAGAGCATCTGGCTTCAATGGACCATTTGCGTCAGGGTATCGGGCTGAGAAGTTTTGCTCAGAAAAATCCTAAGCAAGAATATAAACGTGAGTCCTTCCAGTTATTTTCACAAATGCTTGAAGATTTAAAAGTGGATGTGGTTGGCGTTTTATCTAAAGTTAAAGTGCGCGAAGAATCAGAAGTAGAAGCGATGGAAGCTAAACGTCGTGAAGCGGCGGCCCAAGCTGAAAAGAAAAAGCAGTATCAGCATGCGGCTGAAGATGCGTTAAATAACAAACCTAACGCTCAGGCTCAGTTCCGAGAAGGCGCTAAAGTTGGTCGGAATGAACCTTGTCCTTGTGGTTCGGGTGAAAAATATAAAAATTGTCACGGTAAATTAAGCTAATGACAAAAGTGGTAAAAGTTGCCGTTGGTGTTGTTCTGAGTGCGAACAAAGTCTTGCTTGCCCGTCGCAAGCTAGACCAGCATCAGGGCGGTAAGTGGGAATTCCCGGGCGGAAAAATTGAAGCTGATGAAACCACACCCGATGCGTTAACTCGTGAGTTAAAAGAAGAATGTGACATTACGGCCACACGAATGCACCCTCTTATTCTCGTGGAACATGACTATGGCGATAAAAAAGTGAGTTTAGATACTTATTTAGTCACTGACTTTGAAGGCGAAGCTAAAGGGCTTGAAGGGCAGGAGGTCAGCTGGGTAGATAAACATCAGCTGCCCGGTTTTGACTTTCCAAAAGCGAATGTGGCCATATTAGATGCAATTATGAACTTGTCTGAATAATTGTTTTAGCTCACTTCATTGATTGCAGAAAACCGGGTCTAGACCCGGTTTTTTTATAGGTTTATCTGACGAACCGTTTATTTAATATTTTTAGATGCTAAATAATATGGATGAAATGTATTTAAATAAAGTTGTTCGACTTTATCTCTTGCCCATTGCGTTTTTCGCAAAAATTTTAAACTGGACTTAATGCTGGGATCTTTTTGAAAACAATTGATAGAAACCTCAAGGTACATAGCTTGCCAGCCTAATTTAGCCTGTAGCTCAGTTAACATCTTTTCAAGCGTCACCCCGTTTAATGGGTCCAAGTGTTCTTGTGCCACTGGATTTACCTCTGAATAAAATCAATACTTAAGTATATCAAACCTTTAGTTGCTACGCCGGATTAACTTGGTTAAAAAAATTACTATTGACAAGTGGTTGAGGGGGTATATACTGAACTTAGCTTGAAAGTTAGACCTATATTTATTTTGTACACCATATCGAAGTTCTGCTCTAGTTAGTACTCGTCTGTTCAACATAAGTAATAGCAACACTTCCACAGCACGACCGCCTTAACGGGCAAACAATTACTTTATTAAAAACAGGATATATTATGTCAGACGTTACTACTGGTACAGTTAAATGGTTCAACGAAGCTAAAGGTTTTGGTTTTATCGAACAAGAATCAGGTCCAGACGTTTTCGCACATTTCAGTGCTATCACAGGTACTGGTTTCAAAACTTTAGCTGAAGGCCAAAAAGTACAGTTCACTGTAACTCAAGGTCAAAAAGGTCCTCAAGCTGAGAACATTGTTGCTTTATAATTGCAACTCAGCGAAAGAATTCTTAAAAAAGGTTAGCTTAGGCTAACCTTTTTTGTTTCTGTAGATCACTAATTTAATTTTGTTTAGCTTAGGCAGTGAATACTGAGCTAAAACTGAAATTATTATTTATCCCAATTTAATTTTGAATGGTTCAAATTTTACTGTAGATGGTGTTCGCCGACATGGATGCCGGTGGTAGAAGATTGCAGGTGCAAAATGTCGAGCGCCTTTAGACTAAGATATTCAACGGCGTAAATGCTGACCTACAAGGTGCACTCAAACATTTAAACTTTATGGGAACTGCACTAGAGTAAATTTGGATAAATAAAGTGTATTTGAGTTATTTTTGTTCAAATAGCTAAAATAATAAGCAAACGAAAAAAAAGTTTAAAAAAGTGTTTGACGTACACAGGGGAACTCAGTAATATGCGCCCCGCTGTCGAGGGGAACCTCACACAATGTCGGTGATTAGCGCAGCCTGGTAGCGCACTTGGTTTGGGTCCAAGGGGTCGCAAGTTCGAATCTTGCATCACCGACCATCTTCTCAAATTTAAATTCTTTCTTAATATTTTCCTTAAAGTTACAAAAAATTTATCTTTCTTTGCATTCTTACTCGACTCTAAGCCTAGTGATCGCTATAATGCTGCGTCATTTTTGAATGTACAGAATTTAAACCCGGATATTGCTCATGTGAGTTGAATATCCAGCCGTTCAGGGCTTAACCGCCTTTATAATTTTCATAGATAGCTAATGCGCCTATTTATGAAGGCGAGTGTTAACCCCCAAAGGAAATAAGAGCTGACTGAAAGCTCGTAATTTTGAGGTATAGCAATGCAAGTTTCTGTTGAAACAACTCAAGGCTTAGAACGCCGAGTAACAATTACCGTTCCTGCTGAAAAAGTAGAATCTGAAGTTAAAGGTCGTTTACAACGATTAGCTAAAACTCAGAAAATTGATGGCTTCCGTCCTGGTAAAGTGCCAGTTAACGTAATCAAAAAACGTTACGGTGCTGCAGTGCGTAATGAAGTTGCCCAAGAAGTTATCCAACAAAACTTTTATCAAGCAATCGTACAAGAAAAATTAAACCCAGCTGGTGCACCTCAAATCCAAGAGCAATCATTAGCAGAAGGCGAAGATTTTAAATTTACTGCTGTATTTGAAGTTTACCCTGAAGTGAAAGTTGAAGGTCTTGAGTCAATTAAAGTTGAGAAAGCAACTGCTGAAGTAACTGACGCTGACTTAGATAACATGCTTGAAACTTTACGTAAGCAACACGCAACTTTTGCTGAAGTTGACCGTGCTGCTGCTGAAGGCGACAAATTGAATATCGATTTTGATGGTTCAGTTGACGGCGAAGCATTTGAAGGTGGTAAAGCTGAAGGTTTCGATATTGAAATCGGTTCTGGCCGCATGATCCCCGGTTTCGAAGAAGGTGTTATCGGCTTGAAAGCGGGTGAAGAGAAAGACGTAACTGTTACTTTCCCTGAAGAATACCACGCTGAAGACCTGAAAGGTAAAGAAGCTGTTTTCAAAATCAAAGTAAACAAAGTTGAAGAAAAAGTTTTACCAGAAATTGATGATGAGTTCATTACTAAATTTGGTATCTCTGAAGGCGGTCTTGACGCACTGAAAACTGAAGTTCGTCAAAACATGGATCGTGAACTGAAGAATGCACTTAAAGGTTTAGTTAAAGAAAGTGCAATCAATGGTTTATTAGACGCGGTTAATCTTGAAGTACCAGCTGCTTTAATCGATCAGGAAGTGAACGCTTTACGCCAGCAAGCGGCTCAACGTTTTGGTGGTCAAGGTGCGAACATGCCAGAATTACCAGCTGAGTTATTTAAAGACCAGGCTGTGCGCCGTGTAAAAACTGGCTTAATCTTATCTGAAATCGTTAAAGCTAACGAAATCAAAGTAGATGACGCGCGTGTTAAAGAAACCGTTGAAAGCATGGCTTCTGCATATGAATCTCCGGAAGAAGTTGTTGAGTACTACCTGAACAACAAAGAATTACTGCAAAGTGTTCAAAATGTTGTAATGGAAGATCAAGCAATTGATTTCATCCTAGAGCAAGCTCAAGTTGAAACAGTTGCGAAAACTTTTGACGAAATTATGAATAAACAAGGCTAATTAGTCACTTTAGCATTGACTAAACAGGGCTTGACTTGGTTAAATGGCTTGAATGAATAATTCAAGCCATTTTTATTTTCAGAGCAAAGGAATTCATGAATACGTTAAATTCTACATTTGATCCAATGAACGCATTGGTACCTATGGTCGTTGAGCAAACAGCAAAAGGCGAACGTTCTTTTGACATTTATTCTCGTTTGCTTAAAGAACGCGTGATCTTTTTAGTTGGTCAGGTTGAAGATCATATGGCAAACCTGATTGTTGCCCAGTTATTATTTCTGGAATCAGAAAATCCGGAAAAAGATATTCATATTTATATTAATTCTCCGGGCGGCTCTGTTACTGCAGGTATGGCAATATACGATACGATGAAGTTTATCAAACCGGACGTATCTACAGTATGTATTGGCCAGGCGGCTAGTATGGGTGCATTCTTATTATCTGGCGGTGCTAAAGGTAAACGTCATTGTCTGCCCAACTCCAGAGTGATGATTCACCAGCCACTAGGTGGATTCCAAGGCCAAGCTTCAGATTTTGAAATTCATGCTCGTGAAATTTTAGCGATTAAAGAAAAATTAAATAAACTAATGGCTGAGCATACAGGTCAACCATTTGAAAAAGTCGCTCAAGATACTGACAGAGATAACTTTATGACTGCTCAGCAGTCTTTAGACTATGGTTTAATTGATAGTGTTTTAACCAATCGTTAAAATAGTCTAAAATTTGAATTGTAATTTGAGTCTTTCGCCCATATTACAATGCAATTAGAGAAATTTAGAGGTAGTTAAATGACAGATTCCCGCAAAGGTGATGGGGCTGGTGA
Organism: uncultured Alteromonadaceae bacterium; assembly: GCA_913056495.1. GTDB lineage: Bacteria > Pseudomonadota > Gammaproteobacteria > Enterobacterales > Alteromonadaceae > Catenovulum. The sequence goes on from CAJXMO010000001.1 coordinate 276,093, forward strand.
CAATAAATTGTTACATTGCTCGTTTTGTGGCAAAAGTCAGCACGAGGTTCGCAAGCTAATCGCGGGTCCTTCTGTTTTCATTTGCGACGAGTGTGTTGAATTATGTAACGATATTATTCGTGAAGAAATCAAAGACATTGCGCCAGAGACACAATCTTCTCGTGATAAGTTACCTACACCGGAAGAAATACATAAACATCTGGATGATTATGTAATTGATCAGCAAAAAGCTAAAAAAGTTCTGTCGGTCGCTGTATATAACCACTACAAACGCTTACGTAATGCTGAAAAAACCAAAACAGATGTTGAGCTGGGCAAAAGTAATATCCTGTTAATCGGTCCAACGGGTAGTGGTAAAACCTTGCTTGCCGAAACCCTGGCTCGATTCCTTGATGTACCATTTACCATGGCTGATGCAACCACCTTAACCGAAGCGGGTTATGTGGGTGAAGATGTTGAAAACATCATTCAGAAACTGCTGCAAAAATGTGACTATGATCCTGAGCTAGCCCAGCGTGGTATCGTCTATATTGATGAAATAGACAAAATTTCACGTAAGTCGGATAACCCGTCGATCACCCGAGATGTTTCCGGTGAAGGCGTACAGCAAGCCTTGTTAAAACTAATTGAAGGCACAGTGGCTTCGGTACCACCGCAAGGCGGTCGTAAGCATCCACAGCAGGAATTTTTACAGGTTGATACCTCAAAAATCCTATTTATCTGTGGTGGTGCATTCTCAGGCTTAGAAAAAGTGATTGAACAACGCACAGAAAAAGGTGCGGGTATTGGTTTTGGTGCTGAAGTTAAAACGACTGATGAAAAACGTACGCTTAGCCAGAAATTTGCCGACGTAGAGCCGGAAGATTTAGTTAAATTTGGTTTAATCCCTGAATTCATCGGTCGTTTGCCGGTTGTATCGACTTTAACTGAGTTGGATGAAGCTGCATTAATCCAAATCTTAAGCGAACCTAAAAACGCATTGACCAAACAATATGCGGCTCTGTTCGAGATGGAAGATGTTGAGTTAGAATTCAGAGAAGATGCACTGCGTGCGATTGCTAAAAAAGCAATGGAGCGTAAAACGGGTGCACGTGGTCTACGCTCAATTCTTGAAGGTGTTTTATTAGATACTATGTATCGATTACCTTCAATGGAGAATGTAGCCAAAGTTGTGATTGATGAAACCGTTATTAGCGGTGAGTCTGATCCGATTCTGATTTATGAAAACGCAAATCAGGCTGCAGCTTCTGAATAAAAGCTGAGCTATTCTCTTAGTTTTAAAAAAGCGAGCTCAGGCTCGCTTTTTTGTTTATGCATGATTTAGTGTAAAAAAACATCAACTTTACCACTTCACAACAAAAATTGTCTGCTCAGCATTAAAAATGCTTGAAGTTAGCCAGACTTGCCCCATATAGTAATATTCAAGTTGGTCAATTAACCTCAGTTAAATCAAGATAGAATTAAAATCATTTACCACTCACACGGCTGTGAATGTGAGATACGGGTATAACAATACTGAAGTTAATCAAAATTATTCTGCCGAAAAAAGAGACACGAAACATGACGATAGAAACCTCAGATCGCTTTGATATTCCGGTTTTAGCACTACGAGATGTCGTAGTTTACCCACATATGGTGATTCCCTTATTTGTCGGTCGGGAAAAATCAATTCGTTGTTTAGAAGCGGCGATGGATAATGACAAGCAAATCTTTTTAGTCGCACAAAAAGATGCAGCGGTAGATGACCCTAAAACAGACGAAATTTACGAGATAGGTACAGTTGCCACTATTCTGCAATTACTTAAATTGCCGGATGGTACCGTAAAAGTGCTAGTTGAAGGCAATCAAAGAGGTAAAATCAGCGAATACTTGCAAACAGAAGAATATTTTAATGCACAGGTTGAATTAATTCATTCTCCTGAAGTGGATGAACGCGAGCAGGAAGTATTTATTCGCTCTGCAATTAATCAGTTTGAAGGTTATGTTAAGCTGAATAAAAAAATCCCGCCAGAGGTACTGACGTCGCTCAATGGTATAGAAGAACCGGCTCGTCTAGCCGATACCATGGCTGCTCATATGCCGTTAAAACTGAATGATAAGCAAACAGTCCTTGAAATTATTGATGTTTCAGACCGCTTAGAATTTTTAATGGCGTTAATGGAAAGCGAAATCGATCTATTACAGGTTGAAAAGAAAATTCGTGGCCGGGTTAAAAAACAGATGGAAAAAAGCCAGCGCGAATATTATCTGAATGAGCAAATGAAAGCGATTCAGAAAGAGTTAGGCGAATTAGACGATGTACCGGACGAATTTGAAGCGCTGCAAGAAAAAATTAAAGAAGCTCAAATGCCGAAAGAGGCTGAAGAAAAAGCCACATCCGAGTTACAAAAGCTGAAAATGATGTCGCCTATGTCAGCCGAAGCCACTGTGGTTAGAAGTTACATAGAAGCGATTACATCCGTGCCTTGGAAAAAGCGCTCAAAAGTTAAAAAGAACCTACCTGCGGCGCAAAAAGTGCTGGATACAGACCATTATGGTTTAGACAAAGTAAAAGAGCGCATTATTGAGTATCTTGCGGTTCAGCAAAGAACCAATAAAGTTAAAGGCCCGATTTTATGTTTAGTCGGACCACCGGGTGTAGGTAAAACCTCACTGGGCCAGTCAATTGCTAAATCAACCGGCCGAAAATACGTGCGTATGGCATTAGGTGGGGTACGTGATGAAGCTGAAATTCGTGGTCACAGACGTACTTACATCGGTTCTTTACCGGGCAAAATCATTCAGAATATGACGAAAGTTGGCGTTAAAAACCCGCTGTTTTTACTGGATGAGATAGACAAAATGTCTGCTGATATGAGAGGTGACCCTTCGTCAGCATTACTTGAAGTACTCGACCCGGAACAAAATAATGCGTTTGTTGACCATTATTTAGAAGTCGATTTTGATTTATCGGATGTCATGTTTGTTGCAACCTCTAACAGCATGAATATCCCAGGCCCATTATTAGACCGAATGGAAGTCATTCGATTATCTGGTTATACCGAAGATGAAAAACTCAATATCGCGGTTCGTCATTTAATTCCAAAGCAAATTGAACGCAATGGCTTAAAAGAAAAAGAAATCAATATCGAAGAATCAGCTATTTTAGGTATTATTCGCTACTACACGCGTGAAGCCGGGGTACGAAGCTTAGAGCGTGAAATTTCTAAACTCTGTCGTAAAGCGGTCAAAAATATCCTGATGGATAAATCAATTAAAACCGTTGAGATTAATGGTGAAAACTTAAGTGATTTCCTTGGTGTTCAGCGATTTGATTATGGTAAAGCGGAAAGCGAGAACCAAATTGGCCAAGTTACCGGACTTGCCTGGACTCAGGTTGGTGGTGAGTTACTCACTATAGAAACCGCAGCGGTTGCCGGTAAAGGTAAAATGACCTCGACAGGCTCATTAGGCGATGTCATGCAAGAGTCTATTCAGGCGGCTATGAGTGTCGTTCGTTCTCGAGCGGATAAACTCAGAATTGCTGAAGACTTCTACGAAAAACGCGATATTCATGTTCACGTGCCTGAAGGGGCGACCCCTAAAGATGGCCCAAGTGCGGGTATCGCTATGTGTACAGCGTTAGTCTCTAGCCTGACTGGTAATCCGGTACGTTGTGATGTCGCTATGACGGGCGAAATTACATTACGTGGTGAAGTGTTAGCTATAGGTGGTCTAAAAGAGAAGCTATTAGCAGCACATCGTGGCGGCATAAAAACGGTCATTATTCCAAAAGACAATGAGCGTGATTTAAAAGAAATTCCGGATAATGTCATTGGTGATCTATCAATTCATCCGGTGAAATGGATTGATGAAGTGCTCAAATTGGCTTTGGAACACCCACCTGAAGGCTTTGAAGCTGTAAAAAGTTAAATTAATTTGGTAGAAATACTTCTTATTTATTTTATTTATGGTAGCCTTAGTTTGTTTGCTAGCCCTTTAAAAATAAGGGCTAGAGAAAATTTTAAATTTTAGACATGTTAGGCCGATTTGCTTGATTAGTTTAAAAAAGCCTGATATAAAACTCTGACCTATCTGGCCGCATCGGCGTTTTGTACGATTATTGTGGCAGTATAATAACAATTGAAGGGGATGTAATCTTGAACAAATCTCAACTTATCGAAAAAATCGCAGACGGCGCTGATATTTCAAAAGCTTCAGCAGGTCGTGCATTAGATTCATTTATTGAAGCAGTTTCTGGCGCTTTACAAGAAGACGACCAAGTTGCATTAGTTGGTTTCGGTACTTTCTCTGTACGTGAGCGCGCTGCTCGTACAGGCCGTAACCCGCAATCAGGTGAGACAATTGAAATTGCAGCGGCTAAAATCCCTGCGTTCAAGCCTGGTAAAGCGTTAAAAGATGCAGTTAACAAGTAATCAACGCATCTTAAATTAGTTTTGCATAGGTAGGCTTCGATGAAAATCGAAGCCTTCTTTGTTTTGGGTCATAGCGATTATTTTAATTATAAGCAGGCCTGTAATACTATTCTATCTCATTAAATTGGGTATTTAGGCACTTTCAGCCGAACTCAAAGTTCTTGATAATAAGAAAAGAGAAATCACATGTTAGAGAAAATCCGTGAGGGTAGTCAGGGCCCGGTGGCCAAAATTATTCTTTTGTTAGTCATTTTTAGCTTCGCTTTAGCGGGTGTTGGTTCTTATATTAACTCTGGTGGCGAACAAAATGCAGCCGAGGTCAATGATTTAGAAATTAAACAAAGCCAGTTCGATCGTGCATATGAAAACGAAAGAGCAAGAATGGAAAGTCAGTATGGCGAAATGTTCTCTCGTCTGGCATCTGATCCGGCTTATATTGCTAATTTCAAGCAAGGCATTTTAGAGCGTTTAATTTCAGAACAGCTTGTTAATGATTTAGCTCAGCGTTTATCTATTCGCATTAGTGACGAGCAAATTAAAAAGCAAATTTTCGAAATGCCCGAGTTTCAGGTGGATGGTAAATTTAATAACGACAGATATTTACAGCTACTGACTCGAGCTAACTATTCTCCGGCTCAGTTCAGAGATGTATTGCGTCAGGATATGACGCGTCGTCAACTTATCTCTGCATTAACAGACTCTGAGTTCGTATTAGAGAGTGAAGCCAAACAATTCCAGGCGTTACAGGCTCAAACCCGTTCAATCGAATATGTTGAAGTGCCTGTTGAGTCTTTCAAAGCGGATGTGACACCTGAAGAATCTGCAGTTGAAGCGTATTACCAGCAAAACATTATGCGTTATGAAACGCCAGAGCAACTTAAGCTGAGCTATGTTGAGCTTAATTTAGCTGACGTCGCGGCACAAATTGAAGTGAGCGATGAAGAAGTAAACGCTTATTATGAGAAAAACCAGTCTCTTTATCAGTCTGCCGAGCGTCGCCGAGCGTCTCATATTTTAATTAATGCCAGTGAAGATGATGCTGAAGCTAAAGCGAAAGCAGAAGATTTATTAGCGCAAATTAATTCAGGTGCTGACTTTGCGGAGCTGGCTAAAACACATTCAGACGATACCTTTTCGGGTGAAAATGGTGGTGATTTAGATTTCTTTGGCAAGGGCACTATGGACCCGGCTTTTGAAGAAGCGGCTTTCGCACTGGCTAACGTAGGCGATGTATCTGAATTAGTTAAATCTTCATACGGCTACCACATCATTAAATTAACTGACATTGATGAAGCAAAAGTTAAGCCTTTAGCAGAAGTTAAAGATGAGATTATTGAGCAAATTCAACAGAGTCAGGCGCGTGATATTTTTGTTGAAAAACAACAGCAATTAGCCGATGTTTCTTTTGAAGTACCAGATACCTTGAAAGATGCAGCAGACGCTGCAGGCTTAACGGTTAAAACAACAGCTTTGTTTGATATGAGTAACCCGCCAGCGCCTTTAAATAGTGTAAAAGTGACTGACGCAGCTATGTCTGATGATGTATTGAACCAAGGCTATAATTCAAGCGTTATCGAAATTTCAAGTGACCAGTTAGTTGTCGTTCGTGTAGAAGCTCATGAACCGGCTCGCACTAAGCCGCTGGCTGAAGTTAAATCGCAAGTCGTAGATGCCGTTAAGCAAGATTTGGCAAAACAAGCGGCACAGGATTGGGTTGAACAGGTCAGTACGAAGTGGCAGTCAGGTGAAGAAATATCGGCGTCACTATCTGAAAAATCGTTAGAAGTTAAGTCAGAAGCTGATATGGCGCGCTTTGGTAGCCAGGTGCCAGCTTCTATTGCTCGTAAAGCATTTGAAATGGCGCAGCCAGAAGCGGGTAAAGTATCTGCAACTTGGTTGGAAGTTTCGCCGTCTCAGTTTGCTTTGGTTAAACTGAACTCAGTTGAAACACCTGAGATTAAGACGGTGGACTCAGCGACTGAAGAGCGTTTATTAAGAGCGATGACAGATTATCACTACCAATCTGTGATTAAAGCGCTGCGTGAAGCCGCAGAAGTCAAAGTTTATAAATCTGCAGCAAGTGTGTCTGAGTCTTAATTTAACCAAAAGTTAAACAGACAATCATAAAAAAATGCCGCTTTTAGAGCGGCATTTTTGTATCTAAAGTAAAATTGCTGTCGTTAAACTGTCATATTATTTTGATAAGCTAAGTCGATTCTAATGAACTTGCTAATCATGAAACAAGATAAACTGGCCATTTACGAACAAGCGGCAGACTGGGTAGAGCAAACAAATACGCTGTCAGCTATACAAAAAGCAGAACTGGAGCGCTGGCTCAAACAAGATCCCGAGCACCTGAAAGCCTATCAAAAATGCCTGAAAGTATGGCAGTCTGAAAACCTACAGCAAGTTTTGGTTACACAAACAAACAGGGCTCGGTTAGCAAATAAACCAGGTCATCTAAAAAGTAAACTTATTGCAACCGCCTGTTCGGTTTGTCTGCTAGTGATTCTAGGCTATATCAATTTTGAACCAGTGCCTGAGCAAAACAAAATAACGGCTTATACCCATACTTCTGAATCCCGGGAACTTCATTTACCGGATGGCTCAGAATTAAAATTATCCGGTGAAACAAAACTGGAATTTGAGTTTATGCCGGAGCAAAGGCAAGTTAGCTTAGACACCGGCGAATCGCTTTTTTCGGTTCAGCATCTGGCAGAGAATCAACCTTTTATCGTAGATGCCGGAGATACAGAAATCAGAGTAACCGGCACCCAGTTTTCAGTGGATAAAAATCATTACAGCACTCAGGTGATTGTCGTCGAAGGTAGCGTACTTGTATCTAATCAGAGTAAACAAGTACATTTAACCGCCGGGCAAAGTGTGGAGATTATTGCGGGCAATATAGGTAAGGTCATCAAACTTCCTGAATATTTTGAGCATTATTTATCTGGCGAGCAGGCTGATTCACTCTGGCTTGATGCTTATCAATCTAGCTTAGGCTCAGTAGTGGCTAAACTGGACCGACAGTTAGAAGAAGATATCAGCCTTGAAGATAGTCGCTTGCAAGGTTTAGCCGTAACTGGTCGCTTCAATTTGAACACCCCAAAACACACGCTAAAAATGCTGGCGATGGCCAATCAATTGCGGGTAGCTGAATACCCGGGACAAATTATTATTCGCCGGAATTAATATGCGACTGGTCAGCTTGCGGATAATAGCCGGGTTACTTTGTTATTGTTTGCAAAGTCAGGCGCCGGCGGCCACTCAAGCTGTTCAAAATATCTTATTGCTTGAAGTGAATATTGAGGCAAATGACTTATTCAGTAGTTTAAAAAAGTTGTCTGCTCAAACACAGCGCGCGATATTTTTTGCGCCTGAGCTGGATAATAAAACCGGGTATTTCAGTTTCAAAGGAACGGCCAGCCCGGATGAAATATGTCAACGTATTGGCGAATTTTATCAAGTCAGCGTCACTCTGGTTGAACGCGCGATTCTGGTAGCTAAGTTACCCATCGATGCTCAGGAACCGGCATCAGAACCGCAGATAAAATCAGCGCCTGAAAAACAGCTTCAGACGAACCAGCCAGAAGAAGTGATAGTTACAGCATCGCTTGAAAAAAGCCGGGAAGAACGCGGATACCGCTCAAACCAGGATGCCACTCCCAATCAAAGTATCAGAGTTGAATCTTTATCTTTAATGAATGCCGCCAGTTATCCGGTTAATAATTTGGCCGAGTCACTATTAAATATTTCAGGGGTGACAGCTAATTTTGATGGTGGTGAAGGGCGGCAGATTGCGATGCGAGGACTTGCGGGCGATTTCGTTCATGTATCATTAAATGACATGCCTACGTTAGCGGTTCATGGCTCATCACTTGATAGTCGAGAACAAAATGAGCGAGCACTGGCGTTTGATTTTAATCTATTGCCATCTGAGTTATTTGAACGGGTAGATGTTGTCAGGGATTATAGCGTCAGCCAGGATAGCGGGGGCATTGCCGGAAATATCTCACTTTATACTTCTGCGCCGACTAATTTGGCGTCGCAAAGTTATTACATAAATGCTTTGATTGAACAAAATTATAATGATTTATCCGCACAGACAGGTCACAGAGCAGCCGTTTCCTGGCAGTATAAACAGGACAATTGGTTTTATATGCTGGCGGCCAGCATTAACCGTAAAGTCACCCAAGAGCAAGGTTATAATACTTACCGCTGGCGAAAGCTTGATATAGCGGATACCGACATTTCTGCGCTGGAACCTGAGATACAGCAGCTATTAGCGGCTCAGCAAATTTATTTTCCAAGAGGGAATCGCTATTCGGTTTGGCTCAATGATATCGAACAAACGGGTTTGGTAGCGGCGCTACATTATGACAATAGCAACTGGTCCCATAAGTTTGACTGGATTCAAACCCGTTTGGATAATACAAAACAGGAATATCATCTGGCAACCAGAGGCATTCATTCAACTGCGATGTCTAAGCAAACAGGACAGGCGACTCAAATTTCCCATCTGGAAATTGATGCACGCCAATACTTGCGATATGCAAGCTTTGAGCAGGCACAACTCGCCACAGAAAGCCGACTGCTCGATAAAAATACCGAATTTGAACAGCTCACTTGGGCTGGACGTTACTCTGTGGAAACGGATATTGAGTTTGCCTGGTTATTTGGAATTTCACAAAGCGAACAGCAGATCCCTAATGACCAAAAAGTGTATTTAACCGGCTTTTCGGGTTTAGTCACAGACTACAGGGATGAGCCCGTCAACCATTATCAGATGGACTTATTAAACCTAGATAATTGGCGGCTAGATGAAATTGATCTCACTCGTAATCAATACCTGGTTCGTCAAAAGCTAGCCAAGTTTACATTTGACTATGATAAGTCTGAAAGCCACTGGCAAGCCGGTTTTCAGGTAAAACAATTTTTAGACAGTCGCAGTGCTTTGGAAAAAGCGGACTTATTTAAAACAGAATTTAAACAGGGTGATTTGAATAATCGGTTAACGGCTCAATTATCTAATCCGGTAAGTGAACATACCGGATTAAGCTGGTTGGGGGTGAATAATAAACAAGTTACTCCGACTTTTTTATCCGGAATAGACTGGTCAGCAGAGGACTTAATTAATAACGACAGTTATCGAATTCAACGCACTTCATCTGCGCTCTGGCTGCAATATAATTATCTGAAAAGTGAGCATAGTCTGGACGCTGGCATACGTTTTGAACAAATCAAACGAGAGGTCGATAGCAATCAGCTTTCTGCGCCTTTAACTGCAACTGATTACCTTGGTTTATTTTCTGTAAATTACAGATATGCATTGACCGAGAATTGGCAAACGCGACTTAATTTAAATCAGAATATCACGCCTGTGCAAACCAAATACTTTAATCCGGCTCGTTTTTATTTATCGGCATTAGATACTTATCAAACCGGTCGTATTAATCTTAAACCTTATCAAAGCACTCAATTTTCCGCACAGCTACAAGGTAAACCGCTGGCTAATGCGGACATATCGGCAACCCTTTATACAAAATATATCGATGGCTTGATTAATTATCAGCAAACAAATGACTTGCTAGCTGATCAGGTATCACCTGTGAACCAAGCCAGAAGTCAGATAACCGGATTGGATATTTCTCTGTCTTATCAGTTTACTCCGGCTTTATCTGTCCGCAGCGATTATAGTTATGCGCAAGGGCAAAGAAGATACAGATACTCAGATTTATTTAATTATCAAGGTGAATTAGAAGGGCTGTCGAATCATCTGCTGCGGTTAGAATTAGGCTATCAGACTGCCGATTGGGGCAGTTTATGGTCGATGACGTATCGCAGTGATTACATCAGCGAGATTAAATACGAGCGTTTACAGCAAGACCAGGTCGAAACTGGATTTTTACCCTATAAGCGCCTGAACTGGTCAGCCTATTATAAGCTCAATAGCCATCTGGAAGTTAACTTGGGTATCCGCAATTTAACCAATGAAGTCTACCGCGAGTATGCTGGTCAGCATCAGTATTTATATAATACAACTGAAACCGGACGTCAGTATTATCTGCGCTGGGTTCTAATGATCTAATCGTTAATCATGCCTTCGTTTTGCCAGATCTGTAATAAATTTATCGCCTGACTGCGTTTTATCAGCGTACTGGATTTGTCAGCGGCAATCTTGTCTATTATCTCTATGAGTTCTGTATCTATATTTTCTTGGGTCAGTTGGGTAAGTGGTTGAACTAAGTGCGCTAAATCAGAATCAGCGGACAGCACGGCCAGTTTAAGTTTATCTACTTTAGCGGGCGAGTCGGTCAGCATCAGGGCACTGAAATTCACATTCATATCCCGGCTTGTGGCCGCCAGAGATTCAGCGTACTGGTGAAGTTCGGTTGAAAACTCTGGGTAGTGCTGGCTGAGTGTTGGTATCAGGTTTAATAAGCGTAGTTGCAGCTTTGTATCTTCAAACTGGTACATTAATTCGAGTAATAAATGTAGCAATTGAGGCTGTGAATTTAAAATACCTGTATCTAAGAGCTGATCTGCGATAAAGCTTTGTTGCTGCTGACTGCCCTGATAAAAGCGGGTTCTTAATAAATTTATATCATTTGGGCGCGCTTTAATCAGAGCCAGATGTAAAGAGTCGGATATTAAATGGTCATCTGGTTTTATTTCATCGTTTAACTCAGCTCCTGTTTGGCTTGTCCCCAGTGTGTTTTTTGTTAATCCTGCTTTTTGGCCTCTGTCAGATGTTTGCCTGGACAATAAAGATTTGTCCGTGCAGCTAATCTGAGCTAAACCAGCTGGTTCCGGAATAAAGGACACTTGTGGTTTGCAGAGCAAATAAGTGAGCAAACTGGCAATGCCGGCAGACAAACAAACCGATACAAAATAATGTAATAAGCCCATATCACAGACCTCTTGATATCTATTCAAGTAGCTTGGGTATGAAACCGGATGATAGACAGTCACATCCGGCTGAGTGATTTATAATTGACTAAAACGCAGGGTAACCGACCGGTAAACCCGCATTGAGTTTATTGACAAAATTACCATCGTTAAAAGGCGTATTCGCTTTGTCATAGCTGGTGATATTAAACAGATATTTTAAATCGGCATTTGTCACCCCGGTATCTCCCTGCATCAGGCTCCAGGAAACGAGCGTCGGTTTATGCCAGAGGCCCGTTGCATTTTCAGCCACTTCGCCCGGATCGCCGGGTCTGAATACATGTGTGGAAGCGCCGTCTTTATGATACACAATCCTGACATGTTGATTATTGGCATCATCAAATACATAGTGACTCGCTGGCTCTGTCACAACATCTCTGTGTTTAGAATAACTGACATGCGTCATTGCATTATTTGTCAGCCAAACAATCACAAATTCCCAGTCATGTCGGTGACTGAATGCATCGTCAAACCAGGCACCGTCTATTGCCTGATCTTTTTCAAAATACAGCGCATACATATGAGCACAATACTGATTGCCATTTGCGCTTATGCACTGGCCTCTGTGGTTTGTATTGGAATTAGTCAGATCAGAATAATCATGACAATCACCTGAGATACTGCCGACCGGTTTAAGACCGCCGTTAGGCTGCCCATTTCTCCCTATACCCACAGACGGGTAACAGCCATCGCTATCATAATCAAAACGTGGTGACCACTGATGGGCACTGGCTGTTGCATTTTCATTTAACTCAGGTGGTGGAGCTGCATGCACGAACTGACTGAACAGCACTAAAGCTGTCAGTAACCCGGCCAATATACTGGTTTGTTTTTTCATTATTTAATTCCTTAAAGTCGTCTGTTAATCGAACTCTGCTTTGGGTTGAAATAAAACACGTAAATCAGCGCTAAATTAAGCCTGGTACGCATTGATAAAGAGAGATGATTAGCGATAAAGGCGACAAAAAGAATTATGAAACTTTAATGTCAGAGACGGTATTGATTTGAGGGAAACTTAGTGGCGTCTGTATAAATAAAATAACTAAATCGATTAGTCATCCAGGTGCATAGCGATTTGAGCAAGCGCGCGGTTAATATGTTTTTTTACGGCTTCTTCAGATAAATCTAGCTCGCGGGCGATTTGCTCTCGGCTTTGATTTTGCAACCGACGACGTATAAATACTTGCTGGCGCATTGGCGGCATATTGTTTAACACTGTTTGAATACTTTCAATTTGCTCAGTTTGCAAAAAGCTGTGCTCGGTGCTTTCTGTTTTGCGAGTATCCTGAGCTTCATCGTATGCTTCAAGCTTTTTTGACGTGAGTTTCCATGCCAAATGACGCGCAACGGTAACGGCATAGGCCAGCGGGTTCTGAATGTGATTCTGGCGGTTACGCTCAATCACTGCGACTAATGTCTCTTGATAAACATCGGCCTGATCTTCTTGCCCTTGCACCCATTTTCGGATTGCTGCTTTCAATTTGGGCTCTTCTTTTAATAACTCAGATGTGATTGAAAACTCGCTTTTATTCACAGCTATATTCTTATTTTTTAATTAAAAATCATGCGTAGCCTGACAGATTTATATGACAGATTAATGACTTTTTGGTGAACAAACGCCTTTCAAAAAATATTTAAATTTTTTTGTCCCCTTTTAGTTTTGAGCGTCTCTTTATTAGCAAACCCATAGCAATTTTTATGATTTTTAGCGGGATAAGATGCAGCAGTTTAATTTTATTTTTTCGTTTTTTTTAGCCCTTTTTAGTCTGTCCTTGTTGGCAACTGAATTCGCAACTGAGCAGCCAGTTAGGCTCAATCAACTGCAGGTAATTGGCAGCCACAATAGTTATAAAAGTGGTTTGCATACAGAAATTGCAAAGCAAATTAATCAAATACAGACAGGCTATGCTGACAAAATTAATTATGCTCATCCCGATTTGAGTAAACAGCTAGATATGGGTCTTCGCCAACTTGAGATTGATGTACTGGCTGATTCTTATGGCGGACGATATTTGCAACCATTCGCTCAGCGCTGGACTCAAACACCACTGCACAATACAGCTCAAAAGCAGGCACTTAAAGCGCCTGGATTTAAAGTATTACACATACCGGATATCGACGTTGCAACTCACTGTATCCAACTTAAAGATTGTTTATTAAAGCTAAAAAATTGGTCTTCACAGCATCCGTCACATTTGCCGGTTTACATTTTATTTAATGTCAAAGAAAGCCACTGGAAAAAAATTGATGGCACTGTCCCTGAAATGTTCACTACCCATCATTATCAGGAGTTTGATCAACTGATTGGCCAAATATTAGGGCCGGAAAAATTAATTTCGCCTGACGATCTGATTCGTAGCGGATATACGCTAGCCGAATCGATAACAACATTCGGTTGGCCAACATTACAGCAGGCCCGTGGAAAGTTTGTATTTATATTTGATGCCAACGCGCGCCAGTTAGACTTATTTGAGCAAGCCAATACTCATCATATTTTTGCTGCATTCCCGGTTACACATCCCAATGCCGCTTTTTTAATTTATAACCATCCGGTAAGACAAGCTGAGCAAATAAAGCAAGCGATAGAGCAAGGTTTTATTGTGCGCACCCGCGCCGATGAGTTTAACCAGAATCAATCCCCTAAGAATCGGGCATTTAATGCCATTCGTTCGGGTGCTCAAATTATTTCTACCGATTTTTATAAAGGTGCGTTGCAAACACCGCTGAATGCACCTTTTGTCAGTTTTAACCTGATTTCAAACCGCCCGGTAGGGCAGAACACACCATTTGCACGCTGCATTCGTCTAGCGCCGGATAGCAGTTGCCCACTTTAAAATTTTAGTTAATTAACGGAGATATTATGAAATTTCAATCATCTAAAAGCTATTTAAGCTTAGCGATAGTCGCAGCTTTATCTGGCTACAGCTCAGTATCCATTGCCGCAGAAGACACAGCAGAGCAAGCTGCAATGGAAGAAATCACAGTAAAGGGCTTTCGTCAAAGCTTACTTAAAAACCGGGATGTAAAAAGAGATTCTTTGATAGCACAAGACAGCATTGTCGCAGAAGATATTGCAGATTTTCCGGATTTAAATCTGGCTGAATCACTACAACGTGTACCCGGTGTAACTATTACTCGTGAGGGCGGTGAAGGCCGTCAAATATCACTGCGTGGTTTAGGTCCGGATTTTACCCGGGTTGAACTCAACGGCTTAGATGTCTTAGCTACCAGTGGCAGTAGTATGGACAGCCGTGGCCAGAGCAGTCGCTCACGCGGATTTGATTTTAATGTTTTTGCTTCTGAACTTTTTAGCCAGATTGATGTGAAAAAAGCGTTTTCTGCGAGCATGGAAGAAGGCGGCATCGGTGGCACTGTGGCACTTCGCCCGGCAAAACCATTCGATTATGACGGCTTTCAAGCTGCAGTATCAGCACAGGCTGGGGTTAATTCTATGGCAGACGGAACCAGTCCACGTTTAGCGGCCTTAATCTCAAATAAATGGGATGATTTTGGCGCTTTATTTTCAGTCGCATACAGCCAGCGTGATACGGTAGAACAAGGTACTAATACCTATCGCTGGAGACCTAAAACTGCATCCGGTACTGATATCAGTAATTTAGATCAGGCCACTCAGGATAAAATCGATAACGAAGAGCTCAGATTTGCACGGGGTAACCGCTACTCAATCTGGGAAAATAATCAGGAACGTTTAGGGTTAACCGCAGCATTTCAATACAATGCTTCAGACAGCTTATCTTTTGATTTAGACATTTTATATGCAGAACTGAACAATGATAAAGACGAGCATCATATTGCCAGCCGGGGATCAAGCTCTACTGTGTTAGGCGGCCCTACAACTGCTGGTGGTCAAACCGTGGGCGGCGCATCTATTAATGAACTGCAGTACAACGAAAACGGTGAAGTGGTTTATCTGGATATCAGCAATGCCACCCTGGCAACAGAAAGCCGTAAGCAAAAAATGGATACTTCATTCAGCCAGATATCTTTATTAACTGACTGGCAAGTAAATGATTCAACTCAGGCCAAATTATTAATTGGTCACTCTGAAAATGAGTTTGTTATTCCGGTCAGTGACAAAGTTTATTATGAAGGATTTGGCGGTATTACATCTGACTATACGCAAGACAGATTCTACGCTGTACATACATATGACTTTGATATTGACTCAATCGATAGCTGGAAAATGCATGAATTTGATTTAGATGAAAGCATTCAAAATACCAGCTTTGATACGGTTAAACTGTCTTTTAATACCTATGTGGGTGATACAGGCGCAATAAAATATGGTGCCTTGCATAAAAAATTCAGCTCTGATGGCTACAACTATCAAAATAAAGATGAATTAAAATCAGAATTTGAGTCCGGTGAAATCGACAATACCTTAAGTGAAGATTATTTCGAAGTGTTTACTGCTCATGATAAAGCGAACTGGGCGGCCGGTGACGTAGCTAAAACCATTGACTATTATGGCTTAAGTGCTGACTTAACCGAAGCTGATTTGGTTGTAAACAGTGTGTATGACTTAGAAGAAAAAACAACGTCTGCCTGGGTTGAATATGAATGGCAGGGTGAAACCCTGGGGGGTAACTTTGGTGTACGTTATGTGCAAACCGATATTAGTTCAGCGGGGTTTGTCTCACAGGGCGACGAAGATGTGCAAACTGAGGTAAGCCAGGATTATTCTAAAGTACTGCCAGCGGCAAACCTAGTCTGGTATATTTCAGACGATTTGCAATTACGCGGTAGTATCAGTAAAAACCTAACCCGTCCTTCACTGTCTTCACTTTCTATTTCCGGTAGTCTGAGTACTGAAAATCAGGAATTAAGCGCGGGTAATCCGGGTTTATCACCATTTGAATCAGTCAACTATGAAACTGCACTTGAATGGTATATGGATGATATGGGCTTTTTAACCGCGAGTGTATTTTATAAAGACATTGAAAACTTTGTTATTAGCAAAGCTATTACTGTACCTTACAAAGAAACCGGATTTTCAGAGAGCTTACTGGCACCGGGTCAAACAGGGGATACTGAATTTTTATATTCAACCAATGTGAATGGTGAAAAAACCAGTATTCAAGGTTTAGAGCTAGGCGGTCAACTTGATTTTACCTTCTTGCCTGCACCTTTTAATAACATGGGTGTGATTGCAAACTATACCTTTGCCGATGGTGATATGGACTACTACGACGGCGATACCTTTTTTGCTACCAAAGCTTTCCCTGGCTTGTCTGAACACTCAGCCAATGCAACCTTATATTACGAAACAGAGCAGTGGGGCGCACGTATTTCATCTTCATACCGTAGTGAATACATCACCTTTATTGCATCACCAAGCGACAGAGATCAGGACGAAACCGGCTTTCATGGTACAACCTATGTTGATTTCTCTGCGTTTTATCAGTTAAACGACAAAACCAAATTAACCTTTGAGGCAATTAACTTAACTAACCAGCGTGAAGAGCAATACAGTGACTCAGACGACCGTTTATACAATACAACCGAGTTTGGCTCTACTTATTACTTAGGCGTTAACTACAAGTTTTAAGATAAATAAAACACTCACCGTTAAAAAGCGCTTAGCTCGGGTAACCGGCTAAGCGCTTTTGTTTTATCAGCAACCAGCCCCCTAAATTAACGCTATATTTTTTATAAGGTTTTTGATAGGTTTAGTTCAGCTTACAAATGAATTTAAAACTATATAATCTATGGCCATGGAGTCGGTAGTTGGTATGAGCCAGTCCACCCAAAATTATTATAATCACAATGCGCAAAGCTTTGCCGAATCTACATTTTCGCTTGATATGTCGGCGCTTTATGATGAATTTTTACCTTTAATTCCTGCCGGTGGCGCTATTTTAGATGCCGGTTGTGGTAGTGGTCGTGATGCGCTTTTCTTTAAACAAAGCGGGTTTAGGGTTACCGCATTTGATGCCAGTGAAAAACTCGCGGTAATCGCAGCACAAAATTTGCAGCAAACTGTCCCCGTTAAAACTTTTACCCAAGTGGCGGAGCTAAATGAATACGATGGTATCTGGTGTTGCGCCAGCTTATTGCATGTGAGTAAAAAAGACTTACCGACAGTATTTTCTAAACTTAAAAACGCGCTCAAGCCGGATGGCGTTTTATATGTTTCATTTAAATACGGTGATACCGAGCGTGAAAAAGACGGCCGCGTATTTACTGATTTAAATGAACAGGGATTAGCTGAGTTAATTGAGCTGGCTGGCCTGACAATCATTAAAAGCTGGCAAACCGGGGACCAGCGGGCGGACCGCGCTGCAGAAATCTGGTTGAATGCTTTGTTACAGCAACGAGTAACTATTAAATGACGTTGGATAGTCAGGCGTTCGAACTGCAAAGCAGCGAACAACAGTTGGTGACTGGTGGTTCAGATCCGCTGTTACCTCAATTGGTTCATGCGATTAACCATGCTACAGAAATTGAAATTACGGTTTCTTTTATTCAGCCAAGTGGTTTGGCGCTTTTATTTGACCCATTATCTGAAGCAATTCAAAAGGGTGCGCGCTTAAGTTTGCTGACCTCTGATTATCTGGATATTACTCATCCGGTAGCACTGCGCCAATTAATGGCATTGGTTGACCGGGGCGCAGATATCCGGATTTACCAAACTCAGGTAAATGAAAGCTTTCATATGAAGTCTTATATTTTTGTTAAGACAAATAATGGTGATGAAATAGCGTCGGGCTGTGCGTTTATTGGATCAAGTAACATTAGTGCAAGTGCGCTTAAACACGGTCATGAATGGAACTTCCGGCATGATTATCTGCCACCGGAAACCAGTCCGGCAGCTGTTCAGTTTTTTCAAATCCGGCGGGCTTTTTTGCAGGTATTTGATCATGAGTCTGTCAACGCGTTGACCCATCCTTGGATTGATGGTTATACCGCTAGGCGCAAAGAGCCGAAAATTGTCAGTGTCGGGGCGGATATAGACGAGGAAGTATTAGAAGAGAGAACACCGCGGCCATCTCAATTAGAAGCTTTAAACGCGCTTTCCACTACAAGAAAGCAGGGCTTCAAACGAGGATTAGTGGTTCTTGCAACCGGGATGGGGAAAACCTGGCTAAGCGCGTTTGATGTCAAACAATATGGCGCAAAACGGATTTTGTTTGTTGCCCATCGTGAAGAAATATTATTACAGGCTCAGCGCACTTATGCTGAGCTTTTGCCGCTGACAACCGGGTTTTATAACGGTCAGCAAAAAGACAAAAATGCTGACTGTTTATTTGCTTCGGTTCAAACTCTGGGTCAGCAAAATCATTTAACGCAATTCGCACCGGATGCGTTTGACTATATTATTGTTGATGAATTCCACCATGCCAGTGCAAATACCTACCGCCAATTACTTAACTACTTCGAGCCCGGATTTTTATTAGGTCTCACCGCAACGCCGGAAAGAACCGATCGGGCAGATATTTTAGGTTTATGTGACAATAATTTAGTTTTCGAGCGGAACCTGACACAAGGCATTGATCAGAAAGCGCTAGTGCCATTTCATTATTATGGCATTTGGGATGAAAACGTAAACTATCAGGCTATACCGTGGCGAAACGGGCGTTTTGACCCGGATGCGCTTGAACATAAGTTTGCGACTGAAAAACGTGCTTTGCATGCATTATCAGAGTGGCAAAAATACTGCCAGCAACGCACCTTAGGTTTTTGTATTTCAACTAAACATGCAGATTACATGGCTGAGGCATTTAATCGCGCGGGTGTGCGAGCTGCTTCTGTTCATAGCCAGTCGGAGCTGCGCCGCAATGAAGCACTTAAATTACTTGAGCAAAAAAAACTGGATGTCCTATTTACGGTTGATCTCTTTAATGAAGGGACTGACTTACCGGCGATTGATACAATTTTAATGTTGCGCCCAAGCGACTCTAAAATATTGTTTTTACAGCAGTTGGGCCGTGGGCTCAGAACAAATCAGGGCAAAACACATTTAGTCGTACTGGACTTTATTGGTAATCATCACAGCTTTTTAAATAAACCATATGCGCTGTTAAATGAAGCGTCTGCAAAAGGTGTTGTGAGCAAGCTGAAAAAGCCTAAAACTCCTGATTTGGCCGAAGGCTGTTTTATCAATATAGATTTAAATGTGACGGATTTTTGGCAAAAGCTGGCAAAAAGCCAGCGAACGACAGCAATAGAAGACTTAACCCAGTTGGCTGAGCAGCTAGGGCATTTACCCAGCGCAAGTGAATTTTATTACCACTTCGGAGATTTAAAAAAGGTCAATAATCAAAATAACAGCTGGTTTGAATTGATTTCAAAGGTGGAAAGTATAGACGAAGTCGCGCAGCAAAAAGCAAAGGCGTTAGCGCCGTTTTATGACTTTTTAAGCCGTGGCATTCAGAGCACCAGTATGACTAAGTGTTTTAAAGCTATTTTGCTGGATGCTTTTGTCAAATTGGATGGTTTTAAAAACCCGCCAACCATTTCCGAGCTGGTACAAATGAGTGCTAAAATTCTGTCGAGGCATCCAAATTTAAAGCAACATGACTTGCCACAATCAAAATTAAATCAAGCGGCAGGTTCAAAAGCGTGGGAAAAGTATTGGCGATCCAACCCGGTTAAAGCTTATACCAGCAAGAATAAAGACGGCACACAATGGTTTGTATTGGAAGACGACAAACTGAAACCTAATTTTACTGTCGAGAATACACAAATTGAGCTACTGAACAATGCTGTACTTGAGCTGGTTGAATATTGTCTTGCGAAATACAGCGAACGTTTTCATAACAAGCTTCAAGACGAAGATAAAACACTCACAGCTTCGACAACACCTGAAAATGTCATATCTTTCAGTCAAAATCAGGCTGAGAATCATCAAGAAACCGAAAAAGAATTGCCCGATGAATCTGCCAAACTGGCTTACTTTCCAGATATAAAAATAGCCTGCGGGCATTTTAAAACCGGTGATCACAGTGAGGTTGAATACAGAGCTGTGCCTGATAGTGTCGGCCGAATCAATCCGGACAGACATTTTTTAGCAAAAGCATCGGGTAACTCGATGGATGGCGGTAAAAATCCGATTTTGGATGGGCAATTATTGCTGCTTGAGTGGATTACACCGGAAAGAGCTGGTTCACTTCAGAACTGCACTGTTGCAATAGAATGTGATGATGAAACAGGCAACGCACAATATCTGCTGCGTGATATTAAAAAAGAGCCGGATGGCCGTTATAAACTGATTGCCAAAAATCCGGACTATGAGCCAATTTACGCAACCGAAAATATGCGCTCGTTTGCACGTTTAAAAGCCGTTGTTGAATAGGTTGGAAATATAAATTTATAGAATAGTAGTTTTTAAGGACGATTAAGGTTCAATGGTATGATTTTCTTCTTTTTATCTGTTACCACCATATTACTGGCTTTTTATGCTGGAAAAGTAAGCAATAATTACCGGGTAAACAAAGGGGAGCGTAGAGTTGCTCAGAGTATTCAGTCTGTGATTGACTCAGATAATGAGGTGCTGGTTAATAATGTCACGCTAGAACTGGATGATGGCCATACCACACAAATAGATCATATTTTAATATCAAGGCATGGTGTTTATGTTATTGAAACTAAGCATTATAGTGGATGGATATTTGGTGATGAAAATACTCGCAACTGGACTCAGGTTATTTATAAAAAGAAGACAAAATTTCAAAACCCTATTCGGCAAAATTATAAACATTTACAAACGGTACGTCAGTTATTCGATTTTCTTCCAGAAAATGATGTCCATTCATTAATAGTGTTTTCGGGAGATGCTAAGTTTAAAACTCCCTTGCCAAAAAATGTATTCTATAAGAGTGGGTTAGAGAAATTCTTGGCTGAGCAAAAGGAGTATAGAATAAGTTTAAATCGGGTACAGTTTTGCTTGGGGCGTTTGCAATTTATCCGCTTACCCGAAAATAGTCATACTGACAAATTACATGTAGCAAACTTAAAATCCAATGTAGTACGAATTAAACATTAGTTACTATTTTTATGACAATACAGGGACGTAAAGATGATTTTAAAAGATAAGACTCCTGTTTCTAGCCGCTCAGCCCGAATTAAAGCTGGTGAGAAACAAGAATTAGACGTTGCATTTTATTTACGAAGAGCTTTCAAGGATAACAAGAAAGTATTAATAATAAACGACTTTAAGTTTACACATAATGGTGAAACGGCTCAAATAGATCACCTTGTGATTTATACCTATGGTTTAATTTTAATAGAATCGAAAAGTATTAAAGGGGAAGTGAGTATTAACGACCTCGGGGAGTGGACTCGAAGTATACGAGGTAGATGGACAGGAATGCCATCCCCTATTAAACAACTAGAAATGCAGCAAATGTTATTACGAGAGTTGTTATTTGATTATCGTTCCGAGATTTTAGGTAAATCACTAGGGTTTATGCAGCACTCCTTTGGTGGTCGATGTTGGGATAATGTCTGTGTCGTCTCAAGTGATGCAATTATCGACCGGAATTCAATGCCAAAAGACTTATCCAATCAGCTTGTGAAAAGTGAATTTCTTATCGAACAGTTACACTCAATCATGAAGATAAAATCAAGTGTTGGTGCAGTGTTGACGTTTGATACTAGACCTGAATTTACCGATGAAGAACTGGATTCTGTAAGCCGATTTCTACTTACTCAAACGGAGCCTTCTGGGGTTAAGGAAAGTAGTGAAGCCTTATACCAACTGCACTCTAATTATCCTAAAAAGGAAATTGAAGCGGCGCTCCCCAAATTAAAATGCAAAGTATGTGAGTCTATCGAATTTACGCCTCAATATGGACGTTACGGCTATTTCATAAAATGCAATAAATGTAGCTCAAATACAGCTATGAAAATGCCCTGTTTCAGCTGCTCCAGCAAAAACACTAAAGTTAAGAAAAAGAAAGAAGTGTATATGCTTTCATGTGCTGATTGTGATTCACAAACGCAACTAATTTAAAGGTATTAGAATGACCCCATCCAATTTCAAATCAGAAGCTTATCGTCAGTTAGTCGATATTTTTACCAAAACACAAGCTAAAACCCCGGATGCTGAGGCTAAAGCGCGGACTCAGGGGTTTATTTATGCCGGTCAGTTTATGGGCGTGATTTCAAAAGAAGAAGCTCAAACTCTGATTGAGCTGGCGCATTTTGATGTGTTTAAAATGAGCATTGCACGAAGGGTAGATTTAGAAGCGAAGCAAAAGCAGGCATTTGAGGAAATGGATGAGGCGTTTTTTGAGATCCCAACAGTATTAAGGCAGCCCGGGTAAAGGCGCATTATTATGCGTTACCCGTTATCCCTGAAGTGGATTGTACGATTACGCCGCCACGCGGATTGTACGATTACGCCGCCATGCGGATTGTACGATTACGCCGTCACGCGGCTAATCGTACCTACGGTTTATGTGTCGCGTGCGCGGGCAAGCGCCGCGCCTACGGTTTGGGTCGGCCTTTGCCGGCATGGATGCAGGTATGAGTGCAATGCAGGGGCAATTGCCGTTAGGCCGAAAATCGCCATTTCCGCGCAGAGCGTGGTAAGCCGCATGCCGATTCGCATGCCGTGGATTATTTAGCTTTTAGCGGATTTTCCAGTTTAAAAGCTTTGCCCAGCGCAAGATTGGTAAAATATACAACCCAGAACGCAAATATAGTATCACTTAAAAAGTGACCGCCTTGCACAATTCGGGTTAAGCCGACAATAATGCCAATGCCTAAGCCGAAATAAAATGCGCGGCGAGAGCGTAGCAACCAGCCTAATGCGATAAAATAAAATCCCATCGATGCATGGCCACTGACAAATGAGCAGTTTGTATCGCACTGGCCTGAATATTCAAATGCGGCTGTATAGGTAT
This sequence comes from uncultured Alteromonadaceae bacterium, assembly GCA_913056495.1. GTDB lineage: Bacteria > Pseudomonadota > Gammaproteobacteria > Enterobacterales > Alteromonadaceae > Catenovulum. The sequence goes on from CAJXMO010000001.1 coordinate 299,326, forward strand.
CCGGGCCGTTGAACTCTTGAATATCAACCGGTCGGGCTCGTCCTATTGAGTTATTTTTTAATACTTCGTTGACGAACAGGCCCGGCCCTAATAAAAGCGATGCCAGTAAAAAGCTGTAAATCCACTTTTTATGGTAGCTTTTATAATCTGTATCCGGTTTTGCCTGTTTGTTTTTGCGATAAAATACAATAGCCAACACTATTAACAGCGGCAAAATGACCACATGTGGTTTGGCAAACAGCTTATAAATCCCCTTAACAACAGGGTTATCATTCCAGTAAAAGCCACCTTGTGCGGCGTCATAAAACAGCGCAGTGACATTAATATCAATGCGTGGCGCAATCAGCGTGAAAAATAGTATACAAGCGATTAATAACGCCAGATCAATCCGTAATAGGTATTGTTTGATAGTGGAATTCTGCATTTTATTTTGCCTCAACTTCCGGTGTGATTACGCTTTTACCTTTAAAACCTTCGACCTTATATAAACGCGCATCGCGGCTATAATTATCATAGATTTTTCGGGTTTGCTCGGTTAACAGCTCTACCTGATCAAAATATTGAGAGAGCTCAGCCTGTGTCCATTTATCGGTAATAAATAAAAACTGGTCATAGCTTGATTCATACAAAGGGTATTTTAAGTCGTAGTGGTGGGCAACATGAAAATCGCCATCAAGTGATACGCCGGTAAAATCCTGTGGCGTTAAATAATACCCAAAATAAGCCAGCAGTTTGCGGTGATCACTGGCTATTTTATAATCCGGATACTGGTTAAAATAAGGCTGAAATTGCTGGACAAATTCTGGCCAGCCGTTAATACGCTTGTATGGGTCATTGCCTTTTTGACGCTCGACGCCAATTGCATCGGTAAACGCATTAAAATGATAAAATGCTGCCATTAATAAAATATTGGCGGCTAAACCTAGTTTTAACCAGGTTTGCTTTTGCATTTTTGACAAATAAAAACCGGTTAACAAACTGGCACTCACATAAGCCGCTGCTGCCCAATTCATATTGGCTTTCGCTAATAAAGCCTGAGCGGATATAACAAAAATCGTAGGCCAGAATAAACACCAGAGCAGTTTTTCATTATCTGACTTTTGTTTTGATTTAATGCCCTGTGCCAGCATAACAACCAATAAAACAGGCCCAAAAACTAATAGCTGCAGGCCCCAGAACTCAGCCATACGGCCAAAACTAACCGGTTTTTCACCTTGTTTTGAAATCTCCGATGTATGCTGGAAACTAATAAAATCATGCTGATAATTCCAGTATAAATTGGGTAATAAAAATGCAACGGCAATGGCGCAGGCAATCCAGAATCTGGGATTGGTGAGAATTTTTTTACCTTGGTCTGAAACAACTGCAAAACATAAAAATGCAACCGGTAATAAAACAAAGGTATATTTAGACAATAACCCTAAGCCGCCAAAGCAACCGGCTAAAATCCACCATTGAATCGCATTATTATCACGAGCGCGAATAAAAGCATAAGTGGCACAAGACCAGAAAAACAGCTGAGGTGCATCTGTTGTAATAAATAGAGAATTTAAGCTCACCAGCGGCATTAATAAAAAAGCAAGGCCAGCATAAAAACCGGCTTTTTCACTGAAAAGTCGGCGATTAATCCGGTAGGCCACTAAAGCGGTTAAACAATATAAAACCGGAGCCGCTAGCTTAACAGCCCATTCGGCATTTCCAAACAAACCTGTGGTGAGCGCAATTAACCAACCGACAACCGGCGGTTTAGAATAATAACCCCAGTCCGGATTTTGTGCCCAGCTTAAATAATAAGCTTCGTCATAAAAGAGCGTAATAGGGGTGGCGAGTGTAACCCATTCGCGATAAATAAAAGTGAGTAGGGTGATTCCAACAAAAGTCAGAAAACAGGTTGAATAACGATTAGACTGATTCAATTTTGCTTACTTCCGCTTTATTTGTGTACAAACAAAGGCCTGAAAATGTTTCAGCACCTTTACTTTACTCGGTTTATTTTTTAGATAAATGGCAAGCGAGTTGAACACAATAGGTCGCCAATGCCAGACAGGCGACTAATATAGCAAAATCATGGGCGTTAGGATAACCATTGTGGTGCATAAAAATACGAAATACAGCATAAATCGGGATACAAATTAATATTAGCTGTGAAATTCTATGCTGACCTAAATTAAATCTGGCCGCAGTTAAATAACCTAAGCCCGCGGCTAGCAGACCAATGCCGCCGCCCACCAGAGTATCAATCGGAAAGTGAACGCCCACCATCACTCGGCTTAACCCCACTAAAACAACCAATAATAGGGCCAGCCATCTTTGCCAGTTTTGATTGGCTGCCATGATTAATAAACCAGCCAACACGGCAGCTGTCATAGTGTGGCCGGATGGAAAACTACCAACCTCAAGCACACGGCCAATAATATTAATTTGTTCCGGATCAAATACACGTGGTGGGCGGTCAATGGCTAAACCTCGTTTAAAGCTTTGCGCAATTAAGGTCGCCGGAACCGACGCAATCAACATAGCCGGCATCAGATTTTTATCTCTGAATATAAAAAATAGAAGCAGGGCGATGGCTAAATAAGTATCACCCAGCATAGTGATGGATGACCAGAGTGGATCAGGGAATTGTGCACCCAATTGGTTGAGCATTAAAAAACCGCCATGATAGCCAGACAAAGTCAGGATTATCAGTGCGATTAGCAGGAGTGAAAAGCTGGCTTTACTGAGCCAAATTTTTGCGGTTTTGTGGTTAATCCAGGTTTGCTGCCAGTTATTTTGCATTAGTTTATTCCGTTGTTAATTAAGGCGATTGTACGATTACGCCGCCACGCGGCTAATCGTACCTACGGTTTATGTTTTGCGTGCGCGGGCAAGCGCCGCGCCTACGGTGTAGGTCGACATTTATGTCGAAAGCGATAGCGTTGTTTTTATTCGTTATTCCCGTTTTTTACACCATCATCTTTCACTATCACCGTCATCCCCGCGCAGGCGGGGAACCAAAACCCAACACCGGCGTTGCGGGCAATAAACGGGGTGTGCATCACGCCACGCGATTGTACGATTACGCAACTCCGCTCTGGTGTAAGTTTTATTCGGGCTAAAGCCCGACCTACAATTCTTACCTCAGCCTATGTGTTGAATGCGCGGGCAAGCGCCGCGCCTACGGTGTAGGTCGACATTTATGTCGAAAGCGATAGCCTTGTTTTTATTCGTTATTCCCGTTTTTTACAACGTCATCTCCGCGTAGGCGAGGAACCAAAACCCTACGCGTCGGGCAAAAACGCCTTGTCACGCAGAGCGTGGGTACCATTATGCTTAGCCCTTAAAATCTAAAATCTAAAATCTAAAATCTAAAATCTAAAATCTAAAATCTAAAATCTAGCGTCTGGAACCTGCTGCCTGTTCCGTGTTGTCAAACAAAGCGATAGCAATGCCGCCGTGCTGATATTTTATTTTAAGCTGTCCGCCAATTTGGTTTTTAGCCAGAGCCTGTTTGAGATCCTCTAATTTATCCGCCTTGGTATATACGTATTCACCGGGTTTGGGCAGGCGGCGTTCGGTAATAGCGCCGCGGTATACACTAAAACTGGGCATATGCATTTGATATCGCACCACAGGGACATTTAATGTTTTGGCAAATTCAGCCGCTTGTTTGATTGGTGCTTGCTGAATACCAGCCAGTGCCGGCATAAAATACAGGTAGCAAAACAGGCTTTGTATTAAACCGGCCGCAGCGAGTTTTTTCCAGACACTGGGCGGATTCTTAAAGATAAAACGGGCACTTAAAAACGCAGCCAGTATTAAGCTTAAACCGGCAACCGCACCAGCTAAATAGTGAGTATTAATAAACTTGGGCGCGAGCGCTAACATTTGTTTTTGGTATAAATTGGACTGCTGCCCGGCTAAATCTGCAGCCATAACGGCGAGCGCTATTTGAATGGCAAAAAACAAAACCGGGAATACCAGTTGCCAGCTCTGGCGGGCGAGTAGCTGACGATATTTGGCAAATAAAATAATTAAAGGTGTCACCCCATACAGCACATAATGTGGTAATTGGGTTTGTGAAACTGACACCAGTATAAATACCACCACAAACCAGAGGATTAGCAAACGCTCCAATGGTCTTTGCCAGAGCGCTTTAAACTGGCGGATAAGCATAGGCAAAAAGCCGGAGTAGGGCAGAATAATCAGTGGCAATACAACAAAATAATAAAACCACTGGCCGCCGTGTCCTTCTTTGGTATCTGAAAACCGATTTAAATTATGGTCGACCAGAAATCCATAAAAGAAGCCGCTCCCCTGTTCCTGCCAAACCATATATAACCAAGGCACTAAAATAAGCGCTAAAATGAGCCAGCCTAGCGGATTAAAAATTGCACTGAACCAAAGTCTGTGTTGTTTTTGACTCATAAACCAGACAGCGCTGGCAATAAAGGGGATAGCGGCAGCAACCGGTCCTTTAGTTAACATACCTAAACTGAGCCAAAGCCAGGTGCGGTAAATGTATTTTTTATGCTGGTATGTTTGATAGCGATATATATCGAAAAAGCAGAGCGCAATAAAACAGTTTAAAATAGCATCGGCTGTTGCGGCGCGGCCAATTACTGTTACCCAGAGTGTCGAACAAAAGATGAGTAGAGCGGCCTGAGCGGATTTTTGATTAATAAATTCGCGGCTAAAATAATAAATCGCGCTGCCCCAGCAAAGTGAGGCGATTACAGAGTGCAGTCTCAGGCCAAATTCATTTAATCCGAATAGACTGACAAAAAAGGCCTGAATCCAGTAAGTTAAGATGGGTTTGTCGTATCTGGGCTCACCATCTAAATAGGTGGCAGACCAGATACCTGAGCTGAGCATTTCGCGAGTCGCCTCAGAAAAAGCGCCTTCGTCTACATCAAATAACGGAATGCTGGTTAGGTTAATTAAAAAGCCAGCGGTAATAAAACTAAATAATGCAAATAAAAACGTTTGATTGAGGCGATAGGGCATTTAACTCTCTTTGGGATCTTCGGTGGCTGTCGCCGCAGCAGGCGCTTTATCCGGCTTTTCGGACGATTCTGATTTGGTACTCCAGCCCTGGTTTTTATCAATTTGTTCGCCATCTCTGACAACAAAGTTTCGGTCACCCGTACCTTGGAAAAAGACACGACTTAACATTTCGGCGACTACCCCAGTCGTTAAAAATTGCAGGGCCATCACGATTAATAAAATTGAGACAATGAGTAAAGGTCTGTTACCTATATCTTCGCCCAGAATAAATTTGACGAACATCAGCCAAGTCATAAACAGTGTACCCAGGGCACCGGATGCTAAACCGATTGAACCAAAAAAGTGACCTGGTCGCGCGCGATAACGCAAAAAGAAAAACACAGATAATAAATCGATAATCACGCGGAACGTGCGGCTGATGCCGTATTTAGATTCGCCAAACTGACGAGCATGGTGCGTTACTATCGTTTCGCCAATTCGATGCGGCGCGGTCACACCGGCCACCCAAACCGGAATAAAACGGTGCATTTCACCAAATAATCGAACTTGTTTTAAAACACTGGCGCGATAAATTTTTAAACTGCAGCCATAGTCATGTAGTTTTACGCCTGTGATTTTTGCAATCAAACGGTTGGCTATTTTTGACGGTAATTTACGTTTGATCGCTGCATCTTGTCTGTCTTTACGCCAGCCCTGTAATAAATCCAGGTCGCGTTCTACCAGTTCAGCGACCATGCGAGGAATATCATGTGGATCGTTTTGCAAGTCACCATCCATAGTGGCAATTAAATCACCGCGAGCCGCATCAATACCGGCCTGCATTGCAGCGGTTTGACCAAAGTTACGCTGTAATTCAACGATGCGAACATGATCGCCATATTGTGTTTGCGTTTGTTTTAAGCGTGGCACTGTTTTATCCGGACTACCGTCATCCACACAAATGACTTCCCAGTCGCCGGTAAAGTCCTGCATTCCTTCGTGAATACGGTCAATCATCAGTTGGGCATTGTCTTCTTCTTTATACATAGGAATGACAATAGACAGGCTTGGATTATTTGATAATGACATGTTTTAAATTACTCGTTTGATTGGTCAAAATATTTACTGCGGCCATTATACCCAAGTCGATAAAAATTGCAGAGCTTATACAATTTGGTAGAGGATAATGGCCAAAGCTTAAAAATAAATGAAATTAATATGGCAGTTTTATGTCACCTGACTGACCTGAGCGGCTTTGGTCTTAGGGATAATCAAGGCCAGAGGGACAGACAGCAAAGTGACAATCAGTACATAAATATGCAAGTTAACCGCGGCTAATAAAATAGAATCCTGTTCAATGCCCAGTGGTAACAAGGCGGCAAGAATCGCTGCTTCAAATGTGCCACTCCCGGCCAAGCCATGAATGGGTAATACGCTGCTCAAATCTGCACTAATCACAGCAAACAGCCCCTGCATGCCCGGTATATCAATAAAGGCGAGCATAATCAGGGTCAGTGCGGCAAGTTTGATGCTCCAAATGACAGCTGTCATTGCATAAACAGTCGCACAAAAAGTTATAGATTTAGGCGTATAAGCTTTGAGTGGCGTCAGCTTGCTGGTGATTTTATCAGGTAATAACCGGCTAAAATGATTGCTAATCCATAATAATACAAAAGGGCCCAGTAGAATGGCCAGTGTGATGCCTAAATACAAAGTGCCAAATTGCAGTGCCGCCATTACAGACAATAAAAGTAGCAGCCAATGTAAGTCCATCAATCGGATTAAAAATAAACCGGCACTGGATTTTAAAATCGGGTAATTAAAGCTTTGTTTCATAAAGAGCGGAAAAGAGGCTTCACCCAGACGCATAGGTAAAAAATTATTGAGCGCGTTATGTAAAAAATTAATCCGGATATAGCTGAGTAACGGGTGTCCCTGAGTTTTACCAAAATAATAATATACCCGGTACGAGCGCAATAGGTAACTGAGAAAAGTTAATAAGGTTAATCCGGCCAGCAGGCTAAGCGGAACCGGTTTCCACGCATTAAAAACGGATGTCCAGCCGATATCATTTTCAATCCAGGTAATCACCAAAGCTAAAATTAAACTGGCGATGCACCATCTAACAAGTTTGCTCATTTGAATCCTTTTTGTTTTTTGCTATTCACTTTTAGAGCGTAAAATAATCACTGATCCCGGCCAATATATTATTCACGGCCACCGAGGTTAAAATCAGCCCCATGATTCTGGAAATAATACTGGCTCCGCTGTCACCGATAAAGCGGTGAACAAAGCGGGCAAGCAAGAGCAGGATCAGAACCACCATTAACACCGACAACATAATAGAAGAAGTAATGGCCTGTTCAACCCAGGTAAATTCATTATTACGAGTCATTAATACCGCCCCCAGCATAGCACCCGGGCTGGCAATGGACGGCATAGCAAGTGGGAATATTGCCGTTTCTGTTGCGCTTTTCACGCTTTTAATTTCTGACTCGGGTTTGCCTTCACCAAAAATCATGCTTAATGCAAACAATAGCAGCACTATGCCGCCGGCAATTTGAAATGCGGGCAGTGGAATTTTTATTGCATTTAAAATGATTTCACCGGCCAGGACAAAAAACAAAAGCACAGCCGCTGAAACCGACACAGCTTTTATGGCGACTCTTTTTTTAAAGGCATCGTCCTGATTGCGGGTTACCGCGATATAAACCGGTACTGTCCCTATGGGATCTATGACTGCAAAAAAGAAGATGAAGGTGGCGATTAGTTCAGTCATGATAGGCTCTGCTGAAAATGAGTAAGCCGGATTATACAGGCTCAATTTAAGCTAAGCCAACATTGCTTGAGTTTTGTGCCATTTGTCGGTCGGTCTTTGCCTGCATGGATGCAGGTATTAGTGCAATGCAGGAGCAATTGCCGTTAGGCCGAAAAGCATCATAGCCTATGCGGTGACTCAAAAAGGGGTTACCACGCAGAGCGTGGGAACCAGCAAAGATTTTTGGTCGCTCTTTAGGCCGAAAATCAGGCCGAAAAAGTGCCATCAAGTTGTAGCCTTGATTAGCGAAGCATGAGCGTAATCGAGGTTCCATTAACGCGATTATGCGATTACGCCGCCACGCGGATTGTACGATTACGCCGCCACGCGGCTAATCGTACCTACAATCAAACCAAATGCGCGGGCAAACGCCGCGCCTGCGTTGTAGGTCGACATTTATGTCGAAAGCGATAGTGGTGTGTTTGTATTCGTCATCCCCGAAACGTCGGGGACCTGTCGCTGTAGAGGTTCCTCCGGAACGAAACCGGGGTTCCATTAACGCGACTGTACGATTACACCACCAGGCCCTAGGTGTCGCGTGTCAAAGCACAGGGATAGATTAACCGTCAATAATGCCGTTGCAGTCATTGTCTATACCATCACGACCTTTTTTTCCTCTGCTATCATTGGCGCCTGGAAATATAGCGCTATTGGTATCATCGCAGTCATTTTCAGCACAAACGCCGTCGCCATCTGCATCTGTGCATGTTTCCGGTGGCGGCGGTATAGCTCCGGGTTGCCAATTTAAAGCGGCAAAACTATTAATTAATCCAGCACCTGAAGCTTTGTCCCAACCTGCTTCATTCAGATCCGTTGCGGTTTCTGTCAAGGCTCGTTTGACATCTTCCGCAGAGGTTGCGGTTCCGTGGCTGATTAGCATAGCGCTGAGCGCCGCAACATGGGGGGAGGCCATTGAAGTGCCTTGTAAAAAGTACCAGTTCCAATTGCCGTTAATTCGAGTTTCCTGCAATATGCCGTCAACATAACCATCCCGGTTATCATCTTTTGAGGTATCACCGCCCGGCGCAACCAGATCCAGTGCCTGTCCCTGATTTGAATAACGTGTCACTTTATTACTGAAATCAGTGGCGCCCACGGCTAAAACAGAGGGATAAATCGCCGGATAACTGATATTTTTTCGATTTCCGTCATTGCCTGAAGCCGCAACGACAACCACGTTATTTGACGCAGCATAATCCAACGCCGAATCTAAAATTGCATTAGTGGTAATATTAAATCTGGAATTCAGACCCAGACTCATATTGATAACGTGTGCGCCGTTGTCTACCGCATAATGAATGCCTTCGGCAATTTCAGCCATACCGCCGGAACCCGAATCATCTAATACTTTTACCGGCATCACACAAGCATCAAATGCCAAACCTGCAACGCCGACAGCGTTATTTGTTGTTTGATTTATTGTACCGGCTACATGGGTGCCATGACCGTCACCGTCTTCAGGAAAACTGCCCGGTGCATAAACATTGTATGGTTTGACTGTACAGCTGATGCCATCTGTTGCATTGCTTGCCAGCCCTGTATCCAGCACGGCAACGACTGAGTTTGCGCCTGTATTTAAACCCCAGGCATCGTAAGCTGAAATCTTATCCCAGTTCCATTGGTAGCTCAGCCAGATATCATTGGGCGTTGTAAATTTTTTAGCCACTAAATTGACTTGAGCCGCTTGACCTTTTTGACGCAATTCACGCGCCTTTTTTAACTCTTTGCCCGGCATGACGCTGACGACAGATAAATCGGCATTTGGGTAATAGTGAATCAAGGTCAAATCCGGATTTGTCACTTTTCCGCTCAATACTAGTTGACCGGGTTTAAACTCCGGATTGGCAATACTGTTCAAAGGGGTGAGCAGCAAGCTCAGTGCCAAACCAACAACAGATTTATTCATAACGACTCCCGTTCGGCGACAAGGTTTGATTGTATAAGTATAGACTTGCTTTTAGCATGCGAGTCATCCGATGAGGGGCTTTATTTGAGACAAACTGTAACTTAACTATCCAATAGTCAGTAAAGTGTAAGTTTAGTTTTCCATCTGCTGTTTTATTGAGTTTAGGATTGTTTGAACAGTCGGTTAGCGTTTTGCAAATTTTGTTTTAGCAAATTTTCAAATTCTTTAACTTTAAGTGGCCGACTATATAAATAGCCTTGGGCTACTTCACAGCCTAAGCTCAGCAGCATATGTTGCTGAGCTTCAGATTCAACACCTTCCGCGACGACTTTTAATTCAAATCCTTTTGCCATATTAATGATTGTTGAGACTATCGTTTTATCTGAGTTATCTGTGGTTAAATCACGAATAAAACTGCGATCAATTTTGAGTTTATTGACCGGGAATTGTTTTAAATACGCCATTGAAGAATGACCTATACCAAAGTCATCAATTGAAACAGATACGCCCAGGTTTCTGATTTGTTTTAACGTAAATAAGGCTTGTTTTGGTTTTTCCATAATTGCGGTTTCTGTCAGTTCAAGTTCAAGATAGCGGGCATCTAGTTGTTGCGTTTCTATCAGGGCTTGAATATCGCAAATAAAATCCGGGTAATTAAAGTCTTTTGAGGAGACATTAAGGGATAACCCGATTTTCAGGTTTTTGTCCTGCCATTTTTTTAGTTGTTTACAGCCTTGCTCGAGTACCCATTTTGACAGTTCATGGATAACGCCGCTTTCTTCTGATATCTGAATAAAAGCCTGAGGTGTCAATAATCCTTCTTGAGGATGATGCCAGCGAATAAGCGCTTCAGCGCCAATGATCTGATTGTTGTGTATGCTCACCTGAGGCTGAAAGTATAGCTCCAGCTCATTGTTTTGAATTGCTTTTTTTAGTTGATTGGTGATTTGAAGCTTACGGTCGGCTACTTTGGTGATTGCATCTGTATAAAAAGCATAGCCGTTTCGGCCATTTTGTTTGGCTTTGTACATAGCGGCATCAGCATAAGTTAATAGCTTATCGGTTTCCTGTGTATCGTCGGGGTATATCGCAATACCTATACTGGTGCCGACAAAAGCTTCTTTATCTTGAAGAAAAAATGGCAGATTGATTTGCTCGATAATATCCTGCGCAATGCAGACTAAATCTTCTACCTGGGTAATATCTTCAATCAATACAACAAATTCATCTCCGCCGAGGCGTGATATGGTATCTTCTTCGCGGATACGCGATCTCAAGCGGCTGGCAACCTGTTTTAAAAGCTCATCACCTACCATATGTCCCAGACTGTCGTTAACCATTTTGAACTGGTCTAAATCCAGAAATAATAAGCCCAGTTTATGTGTATCATGTCGTCTGGCTTGTTTTACTGCATGGTCGATGCGTGACTTTAATAATAAACGGTTTGGCAATCCTGTTAGGGCATCGTAATGCGCCAGTTTTTCAAGGCGGGCTTCAGACTGTTTTATCTTGGTTATGTCTGAAAATACGGCAACATAATGGCTAATTTTATTTGGGTGCTCTTCGAGCTTTGAAATGGATAAAAGCTCAGGAAAGATAGTACCATCTTTTTTTCGGCTCCAGACCTCACCTTTCCAGAATCCTTGTTGTAAGATGCTTTCGTTCACTGATTTTGACAACTCAGGCCGATTTTTATTTGCGCTTAAAAACATTGGATTTTTGCCGACGACTTCGGCTTCTGAATAACCGGTAATTTCGCTAAACGCTTTATTCACTGAAATGACTTTTCGGTTTGCATCAGTAACCAGTACACCTTCCTGAGAGTGTTCAAACACTTTAGCATCCAGCTTTAATTTTTGTTCGTTTTCAATTCTTTGTGTTACATCATGAATGACGGAGAACAATAAGGTTTTTTGATTGACGATGACAGGGGAAGAGTGAACTTCAACCTGTCTCACCGTGCCATCAGCTAACTGATGCGGAAAAATAAAAAAGTTTTCATGATTAGCCGCTGCTTTTTCACGCTTGCGGTGTACTTCGGCGCGGCTCAGTTGATTAATTTGCTGAATGGTTTTATTGGTTAATTGTTGATGGCTGTAACCATAATATTTAAGAGCGGCTTCATTGGCATCCACAATTTGTCCGCTTTCTTTTTCAATTAACAACATGACTGCATTGTGATCGTGAAAAATACTGCGGAATTTGGCTTCTGAGTCAATCAGGTTTTGCACAGACTGATTGTATAAAATTTGAGTTTGATGTCTTTGAAATAAGACTAAAACCCAGATGCCGAGCAAAATCACCGCTATTATCCAGACTGGATAATGTAACTGATAGTTTACCCAGCCGTTTTTGGGCTCGGCTGTGATGATCCAATTACCCCATGGCAGGTTAATGGTTAGCTGAACCGGAGATGTGTTAAAAATATCAGCTGAACCAGAGAATACAGCTCCCTGAGCACCTTTTGCGTCTTTGCCTCTGAGCGCAATATTCAGATTTTGTTGGCTATGGATACCGCTGGCAAGGATGATTGCATCGTAATCCAAAACAATAGAAACCAGCCCCCAGAGGCTGCCATTTTCTTCTATTCTGACTGGCTTTCTGGCTATAATACCGGTTCCGCCTTGCACCAGCTCAAGTGGTCCGGCAACAATAATTTTATTTATTTTTATCGCTTTCAGAGCTGCATCTTTTTGTGAAGCGGTTTTTCGATAGTCCAGGCCAATCGCTTTTTCATTGCCCGCCAGCGGATACATATGGCTGATCACTAGATTTTTGGCGGCTCCAATATTTCTGACCTGATGCTCAACCTGAAGCAGTTGCTCCGCAAAGCGGGTATATTCCTGCTGAGTCAGTTCAGGATTGAGCGATATATAGGCTGCAATCCCCTGAGTCAGTTCCAGATTACTATTAATCAGATATTCCAGTTTTGCTCTGTATTCAATGAGCTCTTCAGTCACGTTTTTAATATTTTCTCGGCGGGTTTTGTCCTGCAACACATATTCAAAAATGAACAAGGCGGTTACCACAACGATAACCGAGGTTAAACAGCTAATAAAAAGTCTGATTTTAGGCGGAGTTAAGGAATTCATTAAATGTTGAATATTTCTCATTATGAGCCAATTCTATCTGTAGGCAACGTCTTATCACTGCCAAGGTTGTGGCTTATTCCTTACCTGATATTAGAAGAGCAAATCGTTTGCACTGCCGGATTTTGCAAATCGTTTGATTTAACTTTACACTTTTTATTGTCTGATTGAAATTTTAAATGTTTTTATTTTAACCGAATTGATCTAACTCAATCTTAAAATAAATGTTTAGTTAATTAAACTATTTTAAGGGGAGCATTTCAGAACTTTAATCTCGTTATTTAACTCGTTATAATTATTAAACTATTTTGTCCCGGTAACTCAGCTGGATAGAGTGTCTCCCTCCTAAGGAGAAAGCCGCAGGTTCGAATCCTGCTCGGGACGCCATTCCCCGGTTTTTGGGCCTTTTACTCATACCCGGTTTAATAAAATGATATTGCTCTAGTCACTTTTCTATTTTCAGTTCTCATTTTGCTATTTGCTGCCTTGCCTAAAGTAAATTGAAGCGGTAGTTTATGTGTATTAAGGTTTTATTTTCAGGCGATTCAAGGAAAAGATATGAATTTATACAAACAATCTCTATTAGCTTTGGCGGTAACTGCTGGCTTATCGAATCAAGTGTTCGCACAAAGCTGGTGGGAAAAAGCGGCCAGTATTTTTACCCAAACTACAGAAGAATCGCAGGCTGATACGGTTTCTGGCAATTCTCAGCAATTGGCTGTAGAAGAGATTGCGCAGGCATTTAAGCAAGCGCTTAAAATAGGCTCTGAAAAGGTTGTTTCTCAACTTGGGACAACAGATGGTTTTAATGCAGATCCTCAGGTTCATATCCCACTGCCGGCAGAACTCGAGAAGGTTAAAGCTTTGCTGGGTAAAGTGGGGATGGCATCGCTTGCCGATGATTTGGAACTCAAACTAAACCGAGCTGCAGAGGCTGCTACGCCCAAAGCGAAAGCACTGTTTATTCAGGCGATACAGGAAATGAGTTTCAACGATGCCAGAGCCATTTACGAAGGTGAAAAAGATTCGGCAACTCAGTATTTTAAGCAAAAGATGTCAACCCAGTTAAGTGCTGAAATGAAGCCTATAATAGACCAGACTATTGCAGAGGTTGGGGCGGTTCAGGCGCTTGATAAATTGATGGGTGAATATAAGGATATTCCGTTTGTTAGTAGTGTAAAAACCAATATCAGTGATCATGTTGTGAATAAAGGGATGGAAGGTATTTTCCATTATATTGCTAAGGAAGAAGCTGCAATCCGTGAAAATCCATCTGAGCAAACAACAGCCTTGTTGAAAAAAGTTTTTGGTTTGTAACCAGTCAGGGTCTGAATACAGACCCTTATTATGCCGTTAGCTGAGGCAAGTTAATATTATCCTGTTCCAAAATACAGGCATCCGGTATTCCAATGTAATAGCCTTGTGAATAGTCTATGCCCATTTCTGTGACCTTGTTGAGCAGTTCTGGACTATCAATAAACTCAGCAACGGTTTTCATCCCCATCCCTTTTGCATACTCAATGATAGTGGCCACAACTAATTCGGCTTTTGGCTCGGTTAACAGGCGCTGTATAATTGAGCCATCGATTTTTAAATGGTTAGCATTTAAATCGATTAAATGTGAAAAGTTGGAATAGCCTGTGCCAAAATCATCAATCGATAACTTGCAGCCTAATTCTTTAATTTGGCGGCTAAATTCATTAATTTGCTGATGATTTTCAATGCCTTCGCTTTCGGTTATTTCAAACATCAGATATTCGCCCACTTGATTGTCTCTGACGGTATTAAATAGGTAATCCAGTGTTTCGGGGTGGTCTATATCGGCTAGTGTTAAATTAATTGATACATTGACCTGCCTTTCTTTAATAATCTCAATAGATTTATCAATGACGATTTTTGTTATTTGAGGGTATTGGCGATTCTTTTTTGCGATGTTTAAAAAATGAAATGGCGATATAATAGTGCCGTCTTTATCAACCAAGCGAACTAAAGCTTCGTAACCACTAATATGACCACTGCGGTTATGCACTATTGGTTGAAAAAAGGCTGTCATGCGATTGGATGTGAGCGCTGATTTGAGTTTTCTGGACCAGATTGCATTGTGCATCTGTTGTTCCTGAAGCTTAGAATTATGTCTGTACCGGCTCCAACCCTTGCGTTCTTTTTTAGCCTTGTTGAGTGCTGTGGTTGCTTCATTAATTCGCTGACGGCCGTGACTTGAACTGATGCCTGCCACGACGGTAATTGAAATATCCAAATCTCCTTTAAAAAATACATGGTTTTCTAATTGATAAATAGTGTTTTCAACATATTTATTGGATTGATAATCTGAAAAATGAGTCGGCAATAAAATGGCAAAAATATCGCCCGATGCTCTGTATAGGTTGGTTCCGTCTATTTGTGTTGCTTTTAAAAGGCGTGCCAGTTCCTGCAATAGTCGATCGCCAATCTGATTACCATAAAAACTATTGAGGATACTAAAATCATTTATATCAATCAGCACCAGGCTGTTGTCGACCCACTCCTGTAAATCCTGAATCAATTTTGGTCGGTTGGCACAGTCCGTTAAAGTGTCTCTTAACTGTTCGCGAATAATTTTATCTCTTTGTTGAATGATCCAGACAAACGCCAGGATAAATATCAGCGCGATAGCACAGAATATGATGCTTACCCAAAATAAAACTTCCTGATGTCGTTCAATAAAAGGTGCAGGCTTATTTAAAAATACAGCATTTTGAAATAAGTTCTGATCAGGTTTGATACCCTGTTTTTTTAAAGTATCCCAGTAAACTACCATCTGTTTTTTTGGAAAATAAACCGGTTTGATTTGTTCGGCGCTTTCACCTTTTATGATTCGTGCCGACATTAAAGCGGCATGTTCACCATAGGGAATTTCAGGTTGAAATCCGGCAAGTGCACCTGGGCGGATTTTTCCAGTCATTAGAATAGGACGATTAAGCGTCTTTAATTCATTGATTAGCTGATTTGCTGTCATTAACTGGTTTTTATTATTTCGGACTTTACCCAGTGTGCCTGATAATAGCGCTGCATTCGGGTATTGGTTGATTTTATAAAAGAGTTCTTTAAGTGTTTTGCCGCGTACATGAATCAACTCTACATCTGAAAAGGCACGATTTTTATTAAATTCGGTAATATGGCGTTTAACCGTATCGTCTGTTGGTGAGTAGTCGCCTAAATGTAATAACTGCTTAGCGTCGGGTAAAAGTTGGGAGACTAAATGAAGATTGGCGGCATAATCATGTGTTTCAAATACCCCGGTTACATTGGCATATTCGATACTGTGTAGAAACTTAGTATTATTCACACCCGTAAAAACAACCGGTGTATCTTTCAAAAACTCAGGTGGATTGCCCAATATGGTAGAAGCCGCAGCGTCATCTGTGACATAGACCAAGTTAGGCGCAATATGCTGATATTTCTGATTTAAATAAGTGTTGAACTGAGCTGCCAGCGCATCATTAAATGCCAAATGCTTGGCATTCAGGTATTCCACTGAAAAGTTTATTTGGTATTCCGGGAGTTGCTTTACCAGAGTACGCTTAAACTCACTATATTGTTCCTCAGTCCATAAAAAAGATTCGTGATATGAGTGGACGGCTAATATATTGAGTGCGTCTTTTGAAAATACTTTTGGCGCAAATACCACTAATAAAATTAAACAATAACGAAGCGTCGACATGCATCAACCTAGCTAAAATACTACTTTATAATAACTTATGTTAACATATTATTAAAAATATTGAATTGTTTATCCTGTTTAACCTGCTGCAAGCCTGCTTTAGCCGGACATCTTCGATTATTAAGGTTCATCTTTTTCTGGGAAGTATTTTCTGACCTGCATGACAATGCCCATTTTAGGGTGATCAAAATAATGAACTTCTTCACTGATAATGCGCTTATTTTGTTTAAAATAGTAAGGATATAAATAGGGCTGCTCTGACGGGGTTTGAACTTCAATTACGCCCGGTTCATTAAGGTTTATTTCTGCTTGAACCTGTGTAGGCACTGAACCGACTTCTCTTAAATTAAACTCAGTTTCAATATAAAGATAGTGCTGCAAATAAATTTTGAATAAACCATCTAGTTGCCACACTTGAGACGGCACCGCATTCGCTTTTAATTCTGTTTGTTGTTGTTCTTTTTGTTTATCCAGCAGCGCACTTTCCGGTTTCCAGGTTTGGTTGTCTATTTTATTTAATAATTGCTGAATATTATTTTGCACACTTTGATACGCCAGACTTTTATCCGCTTCCTGTGGCACATTCAGCACAGTTTTTTCCTGCTCAGGCTCACTGTCTGATGATTTTACTGTGCCATTATATTCAAACTGCTGGCTATAATTTTGCCCGGCATAAATGCGCCAAGGGGATTCCTCTGATTCACTGCGAACCACTTGTCGCCAGCCAAAATGCAGGATGGGTGTCATATCATCACGCCAGCGGATTTTGCCTTTGAGTTCATCAAATTGCAGCTTGTCTGCTGGTAATAAATAAGGCTGATTTTCCTGATTGGGAATGTTGCCGTTTAATGTAACCGGTAAACTGGGTAAGTCAGTGTTAACTTCTAGGTCTGTTATTGTTTGATAGTCTGGATTTAAAATACTCGGTGGAGGCGCAATACAATCAAAACTAAAATGCCAACTGGGTTTTGCATTTGCAAAGGTTAACGCTTCGATATCTAACCCGGTTTTGGATTCAAGAGATCTAAGCTGGTCAAAAGGCGGCGTATTATAATCAGGTTCCAGCCCGGCGTCAGTTAATTGGACTTGTGCCGGTTCATTCAGTGATTGAATATCATTGAATGTAGAGGCACCGGTAATGTGTGTATCCGGACTGTTGAACTCGTCTTGTGCAGACTCATTTGTTGCTAGCTCTGTTGCCGGAGTTAGCTGAGCCTGATAAATTAACGGATTGGGTGTTTGTTCAAGTTGCTCAAGCGCCTCTGAATAGGGTTCAGAAGGTTTTGTACACAGACCCAACCACTGACGTAACTGCTGGTTATCCGGCTGATAAGTCGGACTAATTAAATCGCGAGCCTGATTGACATTAATCAGGTTAATTTCGGGATTGAACGCTTCATTGAGTTGCTGAAAGTCATTGCGTTTAAAAATGAGTAATTCAACTTCAAACCAGCGCTCGTTGGCAAAACCGGTTTGAAGATAAAAAGTTGAAATGAATCCTGCAATGAGCGTTTTTTTTAGTTTATCCATATTAACCTGTTAGGCTGTTAATTTTTGCGCGAAATCATTGAGCATGGAGTCAACCAGCTTGATGCGTTCACGGGTATCTTCTGCTGTTATATTAAAGCGTAATTTATCAGGTCCGGCCATTGAATAATACTTTGGCTGAGACTGAATTAATCCGATAATAAAACCCGGGTCAATTTTAGTATTTTGACTAAATTCGATGACACCGCCTTTTGGACCGGCTTCCAGCCGTTTTATTGATAACTGACTGGCTTTAATTCGCAGTGAATTTATTTTGATTAAATTTTTAGCCGCATCAGGTAAGAGTCCGAAACGGTCAATTAATTCCACCTGAAAATCATCTAAATCATCGTTCGTTTTGCAACTGGCTAATCGTTTATATAAAGATAGGCGCAGGTTCACATCTGCAATATAATCTTCGGGTAGCAGTGCCGGAATTCTGAGTTCAACTTCTGTTTGATTTTGCAGTACATCATCGAGTGATGGTTCTTTACCATTTTTAAGTGATTCAACGGCTTGTTCCAGCATGTCCATATATAAGCTAAAGCCAATTGAACTAATTTGACCACTTTGATCTTCACCTAAAAGTTCCCCGGCGCCGCGTATCTCTAAATCATGAGTTGCCAGCGCAAAACCAGCGCCTAAATCTTCCAGATTTTCGATGGCTGCTAGGCGTTTTTGCGCATCTTTTGTCATGCGCTTAGGATGTGGCGTTAATAAATAAGCGTAGGCCTGATGATGAGAACGACCCACACGTCCTCTTAACTGATGGAGTTGAGCTAAGCCAAAGTTATCTGCCCGGTCAAGAATAATCGTATTGGCGGTCGGCACATCGATACCGGTTTCAATAATGGTGGTACACACAAGTACATTGTACCTGTTGTGGTAAAATTCAGACATTACATGCTCAAGTTCACGTTCTCGCATTTGCCCGTGCGCAACAATAACATTGGCTTCAGGTACAAGTTCCTGAATTTTATGAGCCGTTTTATCAATGGTTTCGACTGAGTTATGTAAAAAGTAAACCTGGCCACCGCGCATAATTTCACGGGTGATGGCTTCTTTAACCAGGCTCTCTTCGTATTGTCTGACGAATGTCTTTACCGCAAGGCGTTTTTTCGGCGGTGTTGCAATTATTGATAAATCACGCATTCCGCTCATTGCCATATTCAAGGTTCTTGGAATTGGGGTGGCGGTTAGGGTTAAGATGTCGACATCCGCGCGACGAGATTTTATGAGTTCTTTTTGTTTAACCCCGAATCTGTGCTCTTCATCCACGATTAATAAACCCAGATCCGCAAATTTGATATCTTTGGATAAGAGTTTATGTGTGCCTATTACAATATCGACTTTGCCTTCTTTCAGTTCAGTTAATACCGCATTCTGTTCTTTTGCGGTTTTAAAGCGGGATAAAACCTCTACTTTAACCGGCCAGTCAGCAAACCTGTCTTTAAAGTTTTCATAGTGCTGTTGAGCGAGCAGGGTGGTTGGGACCAGCACTGCTACTTGTTTGCTTTCATTCATGGCAACATAAGCGGCCCGCATCGCTACTTCTGTTTTACCAAAACCTACATCCCCACAGACTAATCTATCCATCGCATTATCAGATTGCATGTCGGCCAGTACATTTTGAATCGCATTTTGCTGATCGTCGGTTTCTTCAAACGGGAAGCCTGCACTGAACTGACGATAGCTGTCAGCATCCAGTTTAAATGAAAAACCGGGTTTGGCACTGCGCCGGGCATAAATATCCAATAAATCAGCTGCCACATCGCGCACTTTTTCAAGTGCTTTACGCTTTGCTTTTTCCCAGGCATCACTACTGAGTTTATTCAACGGGGCCTGGTCGGCCTCTCCACCTGTGTATCTGGCAATTAAGTGCAGCGAGGACACAGGTACATAGAGTTTAGAATCGGCATACTCTAAAGTCACAAATTCGGTCGGGATGCCAGCGGCATCTATGGTTTGCAGTCCCTGATAACGACCGACACCATGATTAATATGCACTACTGCCTGTCCGGGCGTCAGCTCGGCCAGATTTTTAATTACAGCATCGGTAGTGGTTACGCCACCTTTTTTGGTTTTACGGCTGCGTTGAATGACGCGGTTGCCAAGCAGTTCAGTTTCGGTAATAAACGCAATGTTTTGTTTATTGATGTTGGCTAAAAAGCTGTGTTCAAGATCTGAAATGCAGATCCCAATTTTATCCGAGCCTGTTATAAAGTCTTGGATACCGCTCTGATTTTTAGGTTTGAACTTAGTCGGTTTGAGGAGTTCAAGTAAGGTTTCCCGGCGACCCTGAGATTCGGTTAAGAATAATACCCGATCAGGCTTTTCTTTAACAAAGCGCTCAATTGCGGCAGTCGGCTGTTTTAGCTGGGCATTAATGGCAATCTCTTTGATTGCCTCGGTAGAAAAGTTCACCCGGCCGGCTTTTTGCTCGAGTGCTTGTGTTGTCATTTGCACGCGCGGAAACTGTTTAATCGCGGCAAATAATGCATCAGTTGTTAAAAATAACTGCTCGGGTGATAAAATCGGTCGTTTCGTATCGTAACGGCGGTTTTCGTAACGTTTACCGACTTCCTGCTGAAAGTGTTCGGCATGTTCCTGAATTTGCTCGCTTAAGATCAGCGTACTGTCAGCAGGTAAATAATCAAATAATGATGCGGTTTGTTCAAAAAATAAAGGTAGATAATATTCAATACCAGCCGGCATTATTTTTTTACTAACCTGATAATAAATCGATTCTTTATCCGTACTGGGTGCAAATTGCTCGCGCCAGTTTAATCTGAATTTTTCAATGCCGGCCTCATCTGTTGGAAATTCATGTGCCGGCAGTAAATCAATTGACTCAATGGCGTCACCACTGCGTTGCGTTTCTGGATCAAATAAGCGAATTGAGTCAATTTCATCGTCAAAAAAATCTATCCGGTACGGCACCTGGCTGCCCATCGGAAATAAATCTAATAAGGAGCCACGAACACTGAATTCACCATGCTCCATAACTTGATCAACCATTCGGTAACCTGCTTTGCTCAGCCGGTTTCGCATGTCCTGAATGTCCAGTTGCTCATTTTTATTCAGGATAAGCGTATATTGTTGCATAAAGTCAGTGGGTGCTAACTTCATTAATAATGTATTGACGGCAACAACAAATACACCTGATTTTTGCTGAAGTTTATTTAGCGTGTGAAGTCGCTGTGAAATAATATCCTGATGCGGGGAAAATGTATCATAAGCCAGTGTTTCCCAATCCGGGAAAAAGTAGGCATTAATGTCTTCATCCGATAATAAAGAGTCGATTTCTGCCCACAGCTTGAGTGCACTTGTGGTATCCGGGGCAATCAATAAAACAGGCGATTTTTGATTCATCGCCAGCTGACTTATAGCGAGAGACTGGCTGCTGCCATAAAGTTGACCCCAGCGGATAATATCAGCCGATTTAGAGGTTGAGGTTTTGGGTGCAGTCGGGTTTAAAAGTTCACTATTAGCCATGCTAAGTTCATATTTCATCTATAAATTTTTGCTGCATTTTAATCAAGTTTGCCTTTAAACTCCATTTTATTCAAAAAAATGCGGTATAAAATAGCTGTATTTATGATTTGGCATTATGCTTATTAGTGCATTAAACCCCTTTGCTTCTTACTATATATACCCGTGCTACCTCAAGATGCTTGATTTCAGCCGGAGAAAAAATGCATGAGACAAGACAAATCGCTGAAGGTATAGTTATTCTACATCAAAGTGATTTAACGCCGTTTCAGGCATTTTTAGCCCGGCTCTCTGGGCGCTTCTACTACTGCGTTATATTGGTTCTAAAGGTGCCTAGTTCCTTTACCCATATGCCTTGTACTGAAAGCGCTGTGATAGCTCTGAAACAGGCATTTTGAAGTCGCACGGGTATAGCTCTGCTATTACGATTAGATATGGAGGTTAGTTTGTTAGACAGAATTTTAGATGGAAGCTTGATGCCGCACGGGCATTGTTTGTTATGGCGTGGAGACCTTTTATTTTTGCATTTGGTTGGCGATTTTTTGACCGTGCTTGCTTATGCTTTGATCCCATTTGCAATTGTTTATTTTATTCATAAAAGAGACGACTTACACTTTAATTGGCTGACAGTTCTGTTTGCCGGTTTTATTGCATTTTGCGGGATGACCCATCTGGTGGGTATGATTAACATTTGGCATGGCTTTTATTTTATTGAAGGGCTGATTAAGTTTTTGACCGGGCTGATTTCTATTAGCACCGCTTATATTTTATGGCGATTAATGCCGTCTTTTATGAAAGTCCCCAGTATTGCCATGCTAAAACAGCGCAATCAGGAGTTAGAGGCTGTCAGAGCTGAGCTCGAAGAAGCAAACCGCACGCTCGAAGCCAAAGTAAAACAAAGAACACATGAGCTAGAGGTGCAGGCAAATACAGATACAGTGACTGGAATTGCCAGCCGGTTTTCTATTATTGATACGCTCAAGCAGTGTTATTTGCAGTTTCAGCGTTATCAACACAGCTTCTCCATCCTGATGATAGATATCGATCATTTTAAGCAAATAAATGATAACTATGGTCATCAGATTGGGGATGATGTGCTTCATGCTTTAGCACACAGAATTGAAAAAACCATCCGAAAGACAGATTCAGTCGGTCGTTATGGAGGCGAAGAGTTTTTAGTCATTTTACCTGAAACTGAAAGTGACTTTGCTTTAAATTTGGCGGAAAGAATTCGCCATGATATTGAAACTTTAAAACTGGCTGATAATCTAAAAGTGACTTGTAGTATAGGTGTTTCAGCTATGCTAGATGGTATATCTCAAGATGAGTTGATTTCCCGTGCAGATAAAGCGCTTTATTCGGCAAAAAACACTGGACGAAATCAGGTTATCAGTTACCATAAAAAACACTTAGAGATTGAATAAATATTCTTTGTAAATAGATAATTATTCTGTATTCTGATCTCTGTAATGATTTCTGAAATACGAGTCTTGAATTTGGTCCCACTCTTTTAATGAGGAGAAAATTGAAAATGTCTGAACAAATTGTGACCCGAGCAACCTTTGATGAGGTTATGCTGCCTAATTATGCACCTTTACAAATGATTCCTGTTAAAGGTTTAGGTTCACATGTATGGGATCAGGAAGGCCGCGAATATATCGATTTTTCAGGTGGGATAGCCGTTAACTGTTTAGGCCATTGCCATCCTGAATTGGTTTCTGCGATTCAGGACCAAAGCCAAAAACTCTGGCATGTGAGTAATATCTGGACCAATGAACCAGCGTTGCAACTGGCCAAGCGACTGGTTGATTCAACTTTTGCGGATAAAGTTTTTTTCTGTAACTCAGGTGCAGAAGCGAATGAAGCCGCATTAAAACTAGCTCGCCGTTTTGCTGTTGAAAAATATGGTGAAGAAAAAGATCAAATTATTGCATTTAAGCAGAGCTTTCACGGCAGAACATTATTCACCGTAACTGCCGGTGGTCAGCCAGCCTATTCAGATGGTTTTGGTCCTAAGCCGGGGGCAATTGATCATGCGGTTTATAATGATTTAGCTTCATTAGAGGCGTTAATTTCAGATAAAACCTGTGCTGTCATTTTAGAACCTATGTTAGGGGAAGGTGGCGTGACACCTGCGACACCTGAATTTATGAAAGGGGTTCGTGAGTTATGTGACAAGCATAACGCGCTGATGATTTTGGATGAAGTACAAACGGGTTTTGGTCGTACCGGCCATTTATATATGTATCAGTCTTATGGCATCACACCGGATATTTTATCGTCGGCTAAATCTTTGGGTGGTGGTTTTCCAATTGGTGCAATATTGGCAACAGATGAAGTGGGGCAGTATTTAAAATTTGGTACACATGGCACTACTTATGGCGGCAATCCATTAGCCTGTGCGGTCGCTAATGTCGCATTTGATATCATTAATACGGAAAGCGTACTAGCCGGTATTGCGCAAAGAGAGCAAATGTTTCGCGAACATTTAGAAGCAATCAACAATAAATATCAGGTCTTTTCAGAGATCCGTGGTCAAGGGTTATTGTTGGGCGCGGTTGTTAACGAGAAGCATAAGGGACAAGCTCGCGAGTTTATGGCTGCCGCTTTAGAACAAGGGTTAATGTGCTTGGTGGCTGGTGCGAATGTAGTGCGATTTGCGCCTGCGCTGGTCATTGAACCACAAGACATTAGTGAAGGTCTGGCTCGTTTTGAAAAAGCGGTTGCGCGAGTCGTGGCGGCTGACTAATAAGGTATTATTACACCGAGCGCTTCTGACAGAAACGCTCGGCTTTTGTGTTTTACACAGCCGAGCATTATCCGTATTAAAAGACTTTGGCTGATATTATTGAGCTGAGCCAGCCATAATACATGCTGAAAATCTAAAATCTAAAATCTAAAATCTCACAGCTGCAAGGTGAATTTATTACAATTCAAAATTTTCGTTTTCATGCTATCCTTGGCGAATAAATTCATCTTTATTTAAATATTCAATTTAATGACGATACCTTCAAAAATTGCCATTATTGGTGCGATGGAGCAGGAAGTTGCGATTTTGCGTGAGCAACTGGATAACCGACAAACCGAAGAGCACGGACCTTGTAAAATTTATACCGGCTTAATTGCCGGCCATTCGATCGTTCTGGTTCAAAGCGGGGTGGGTAAAACCGCGGCAGCAATGGCGACCACTTTATTACTCGATAATCACAAGCCTGATATGGTGCTTAATACTGGCTCTGCCGGTGGTTTTGCCGCTGATCTTAATGTCGGCGATCTAGTGATTTCCAATGAAGTGCGTCACCATGATGTGGATTTAACGGCTTTTGGTTTTGAAATCGGGCAGGGATTTAACTTTCCTGCGGCATTTGAATCAGATCCCAAATTAATAGAAAGAGCGCAGCGCGCCGCCAGTTTACAAACCGATATTCAAAGCAAAGTCGGACTGATTTGCTCGGGTGATAGTTTTATGGCTTGTCCCGAAAAAGTAGAATTGACACGTCAGCACTTTCCCCAAATGATTGCCGTTGAAATGGAAGCGGCTGCCATCGCCCAGGTTTGTGCTCAGTTTGATACGCCATTTGTGGTGGTTCGCGCCTTGTCTGATATAGCCGGTAAACAATCCCATGTTAGTTTTGAAAGCTTTTTAGAGCAGGCCGCCATTCATTCATCCAGACTGGTGGTTGATTTTATCAGGTTAGGTGAGTGAGTTTAGATTTAGCCAGCATGCCGGAATTGCCCGAATATGTTATCAGAGTCGTTGTTTTATTTGCGGCTTTGATACTGGATTGGCGATTGCCTGTTAGTGATAAGTATCACCCCGTATACTTTTTTAGACAGGTCGCGGAGCGACTGGCTGATAAAGTGCATCCCGATATAAACCGGGATAAAAATCAACTGCTTATCTCTGGCAGTTTGGCCCTATTATCTGCCATTTTACCCGTCGTCGTTATTTTATATTTATTTATTCCGCTGGTGGAATTTAGCTGGTTTATTGATTTAATCGTTTTGTGGTTATGCCTGGGTTATCAGAATAGTCGCATTGCCCATTATAAGCTGGCTGTAGCACTGGATAAAAAACAAAAGTTTTTGGCTCGGGACAGACTCAGTGACTGGGTGCTCCGGGATACGGAAAAACTATCTGAGCTGGGTATCATTAAAGCCAGTATTGAAAGCCAGGTATTGCGCTGCGGCTACTTTTATCATTGCATTATTTTTTGGTACCTGCTGGCCGGGCCGGTTTTTGTGCTGGCATTTCGATTATTGCTTGAGCTGAATCAAAGCTGGAATGCTAAATTGCCAAGGTTGGCGGTATTTGCAAGACCTACTCGGGCATCGACCTATTATTTAAGTTGGCTGCCTATGAGACTTTTTGCGTTTACACTCAGTTTTGGCAAAGGATCCGGAACCGTTAAGCAACATAAAAAGCAGTGGGTGTATCAGAATAATTTAAGACCGCTTGTAGCAGCGGCTGAATGTTTACAGATACAGTTAGGTGGCACGGTTAGTTATGCCAGTCAAAAATGGCGGCGACCGCAATTAACTGAGTATCGTCTGGCCAATGCAGGCGATATTATTCAAATAGACAAGTTTTTACGTCGATCTGCGCGGATTTGGCTGATAATCATTGTAATTAGCGCCAGCCTCGTTATGATCGGCCATCATTATTTTTCATCGTGAAAATAGGCTTTTTAGATGCGTAAATATCAGGTATATGGCTTAGGGAACGCCCTGGTCGATAAAGAATTTGAAGTCACTAACGAATTTTTAGCGGCAAACAATATCGAAAAAGGATTAATGACTCTGCTCGAAGAAGCTCAGCATATAGAGTTGCTCGATAATTTAATAAAAGAGTTTGGATTAGTTAAACGAGTTGGTGGTGGTTCTGCGGCTAACAGTATGGTTGCTATTTCACAGTTTGGCGGCTCTACGTTTTATGCTTGTAAAGTCGGCGATGATGAAACCGGTGAGTTTTATTCAGCCAACTTAAAAGAAGCGGGTGTTCATAACCGTGTGGCTGAATTAAACCTGACGGGCCAAACCGGTAAATGTATGGTCATGGTAACGCCGGATGCTGAACGAACCATGAATACCTATTTAGGTATAACCGCAGATTTATCTGAAAAAGAACTTTTTATTGATGAATTGGCCGATGCTGACTATTTATATATTGAAGGCTATTTAGTCCCGTCTGATACGGCCAGACAAGCAATTGCTTCGGCTAAAGCTCATGCCAGAGAAAACGGCTGCAAAATTGCGATGACTTTTTCTGACCCTTCTATGGTGAAATATTTTAAAGAAGGGGTGGATGAAGCCTTAGGTACAGATCCAATCGACATTTTATTCTGTAATGAAGAGGAAGCTCTGACTTTTACCGGTGAAACTGAACTGGGTAACGCAGCAACAGCCTTGTTAAAGCGAGCTAAGCAGGTTGCCGTGACCCGAGGCGCAAATGGTGCCAGTGTATACAGTCAGGATGATGTAGTATCGGTTGAATCACCTAAAGTGACCGCGGTTGATACGAACGGGGCTGGTGATATGTTCGCCGGTGCATTTTTATATGCGATTAGTCAGGGCTGGAGCACAGAAAAAGCCGCTAAACTGGCTTGCGCGGCGGCGGCTAAAGTCGTGACACAATTTGGCCCGAGAATTAGTAAAGCAGAGCAACAAAGTTTATTGGCAGAATTTGCCTGAATAAATAGCTCTGTTCAGACACCTTAGTTAAGCCTGTCTGAAACCATATGAATAATTGAAAACTGAATTGACATAATTGGAGCAAGACTCAATGACTGATTATAAAGTAGCGGATATTAATTTAGCGGATTATGGCCGTAAAGAATTAAAAATCGCTGAAAGTGAAATGCCAGCTTTAATGGCTATCCGTGCTAAATACAGAGATGAACAGCCACTAAAAGGCGCAAAAATCCTGGGTTGTATTCATATGACCATTCAAACCGGTGTTTTAATTGAAACTCTGATTGAATTAGGCGCAGAAGTTCGCTGGTCATCTTGTAATATCTTCTCTACACAAGATCATGCAGCCGCCGCTATCGCAGCTGCCGGTATTCCTGTTTTTGCCTGGAAAGGTGAAACTGAAGAAGAATATGTCTGGTGTATCGAGCAAACTATTAATAAAGATGGTCAGCCTTGGGATGCCAACATGGTATTGGATGACGGTGGTGATTTAACCGAAATCCTACACGATAAATATCCTCAGTTACTGGAAAAAATTCACGGTATTACTGAAGAAACGACAACAGGTGTGCACCGTTTACAGGAAATGTTAGCGAAAGGCGAATTAAAAGTGCCTGCGATTAACGTAAACGATTCTGTGACTAAGTCTAAAAATGATAACAAATACGGTTGTCGTCATAGTTTAAATGATGCGATTAAGCGCGGTACAGACCATTTATTATCAGGTAAAAAAGCCTTAGTTATCGGTTATGGTGATGTGGGTAAAGGCTCTGCGCAAAGCTTACGTCAGGAAGGCATGATAGTAAATGTTACTGAAGTTGACCCTATCTGTGCTATGCAGGCTTGTATGGACGGCTTTGAAGTTGTTTCTACCTACAACAATGGTATTAACACAGGCAAGTTAGAAGATATCAATACTGCTTTGTTAGCAAAAACTGACTTAATTGTCACAACGACAGGTAACTATAATGTATGTGATTCAAATGTATTACAGGCATTAAAGCCGGGTGCTGTAGTGTGTAATATTGGTCACTTTGATAATGAAATTGATACAGCCTTTATGCGTAAAAACTGGCGCTGGGAAGAAGTTAAGCCTCAGGTTCACCAGGTTTACCGCAGTAACGACGAATCAGACTTCCTGATTTTATTATCTGAAGGTCGTTTAGTTAACTTAGGTAACGCAACTGGTCACCCTTCACGTATTATGGATGGCTCATTTGCAAATCAGGTATTAGCTCAAATTCACTTATTTAAAGAGAAATTTGCTGATTTACCGGCGAGCGAAAAATCAGCTGCAATCACAGTTGAAGTATTACCTAAGCAATTAGATGAAGAAGTTGCAGCCTATATGGTTAAAGGTTTTGGTGGCGTAGTCACTCAATTAACTAAAGAGCAAGCCGAGTATATTGGTGTTGAGGTTGAAGGTCCGTTTAAACCGGAAACTTACCGTTATTAATTGATAAGTTAATATCGAATTTAAAAGCCTTAGTTGCGAGAGCCACTAAGGCTTTTTTGTATCTGGTCGCGATAAGCGCTTAATAAGCTTGTTAATTTTTATTTCTGCCGGTAAGACTTGAGACAAGCTGCTTTCCTCGTGGGTTGATTTAGCTGTATAAGCTTGAGTGAATACTCGTCGGTCACTATATTTACCGAAAATTAGAGTTTTAGATATCTACAATGGTTTGGTTTCTCCCATACTCAAGAAAACGACCCATAGGGTCATTTTATCTTGTTTGTATCTATATGAAATTGAAAAAAACTTAAACGCTGGCAAGCACTTGCTAAATATGCTATCAATAGTCAGATAATAAAATGGAGACGGATTACGGTAGAAAAACAACCCAACCGCTTTTTATTAAATTGTTAGGTATTTCTCAGAGGCAGCATGAATAAACAGGATTACATTAAACAAAGGAAATTATTTGAGAAAAAGTTCAAACGCAATGATTGGATTTACACGTCCATATTTATTTCACTTCTTTTAGTTAATTGGTACGTTGTAAGTGTTTTGGATTGGCTTCCTGAATCATGGGCCTGGTTATACTTAGTCATTTTCTTCAGCTTACTATTTGGTAACCTTTACCTAGTAAAAATTTTCCATCGTCGGCAAATAAATAACTCAGGGTTAAACTGCCAGTCATGTTCACAGCCATTGCTTGCAGACCAAGGTGATATTGCAATAGCAACTAATAATTGCCCAATGTGTGGTGAGGCTGCATTTGAGCCCGAGTAGGTTGGGGCGAACGAAGTGAATCCCAACACCTTTATATATGCGCCAAAGTGTTGGGTGCGCTTTGCTTACCGCAACCTACCATATATGCAAAATTTGAGTAGGGTAAACGCCTGCGTCCCAACTGGCGTCCGATAGTTAAAATTTAAAAGCACAGTTCCGAAAATTTCAGATAGTAGATTCGCTAGCAGCGGTTTAAATCAAAACTCAGGCTGTCTTTGATTTCATTATGACCAAGCGCCAGCATAATTAATCTGTCGATACCCAGTGCAATACCAGCGCAATCTGGTAGTCCATTTTCCAGCGCGGCTAATAAGTGCTGGTCTATTGGTTTTTCTGTTTTTCCGTTGTCAATCCTAAGCCGGTTATCCTGTTCAAAACGTTTTTGCTGCTCAGCTTTGTCAGTCAGTTCATGAAAGCCATTGGCCAGCTCTATGCCTTTAAAATACACTTCAAATCGGTCAGCCACTCTGTTGTCGGTTCTACTGAGTTTTGCCAGACTCGCCTGAGCGGCCGGAAAATGGTAAATAAAGCAGGGCGCCTCCTGTCCAATTTCGGGTTCAATGAAATCCGTGAATATCCACTGCAGTAAATCGGTTTCAGACTCCAAGATATCGGCTAAATCAGCTTGGTCATTGGATTTTAAAAATGTTTTGAGTTGATTGATACTGGTATCAAGCGGATCAATTGAGGTGAATTTTAAAAATGCTTGCTGATAAGTCAGGCGCTCAGCTGGTAAGCAATTCAAAACCAGCTTGAGTAGCTGTTCGGTTTCGTCCATCAACATAAAATGGTCAAAACCTACCCTGTACCATTCCAGCATAGTAAATTCCGGGTTATGAAAACGACCGGATTCATCATTTCTGAATGCTTTGCAAATCTGGTAAATACAACCGGAACCTGCAGCGAGCAGGCGTTTCATTGCATATTCCGGTGAGGTCTGCAAATACAAAGTTAAGCCATCATTAAAGCCCGGACCGTTAAATTCAGAGGTTAAATTTTCAAGGTGTAGATCGGTTACGCCACTGGTTGCTAACAGCGGTGTTTCAACTTCTAATACATTTTTTTCTGCAAAAAAATGACGAATAACCTGAATGATTTTTGCGCGTTGTTTTAGCGCTGGGATGGATGCGCTTGGTTGCCAGTTTTGCATAAGATTTGAATAGCAGCGGGTAGCAAAAGATAGACAGAAAAAACCGATTGGATTTTTCTGTCTGACAAGGTGTGATTATTTTACGCGAGAGACATATTCGCCTGAGCGTGTATCCACTTTAATCACTTCACCAATTTGCACAAATAAAGGAACACGTACAACTGCCCCTGTGCTTAGAGTAGCAGGTTTGCCGCCTGTACCAGCTGTATCGCCTTTTAAGCCAGGATCGGTTTCTGTTACTTCTAATTCAACAAAGTTTGGTGGTGTAACTGCAATTGGACTGTCATTCCAGGTTGTAATGGTACAAGTATCCTGTTCAACCAACCATTTTTCATTATCACCAATTGCTTTTGCGTCTGCTGCAATTTGTTCAAATGTTTCATTGTTCATGAAATGCCAGAACTCACCATCGTTGTAAAGATAAGACAGTTCATAATCCATAATTTCAGCTTTTTCGACTGATTCACCTGATTTAAATGTTTTTTCTAATACTTTACCTGAAATCAGTTTACGGATTTTTACGCGGTTAAAAGCCTGGCCTTTGCCCGGTTTAACAAATTCGTTTTCAATGATGGCACAAGGCTCGCCATCTAACATGATTTTTAAGCCACCTTTAAATTCGTTGGTGCTAACTGTTGCCATGAGTTCCTCATTTGATCTTTTACAGAAAATAATCGCTAAATTTTACCGCATATTCTGTCATAAAAAAGTAGTTTTTGGTAAAAAAGCCGCTTTGTGGTAAAGATAAGCTGCGAATTAGTGGGTTTTAGGGAATATCAGGTAGAATAGCGGCCATATTTAGGTGACCTGATGATATAGATGTTTGAATACGAGTCGAGTTGGCAAAAAGAGCTGGCAAAAACCATTACTGATCCCAAAGTTTTATTAACGCTTTTAGACATAAATACTGAACAATCAGAGGGTGATTTTGCTGCCCGGCAATTGTTTCCGGTCAGAGTGCCAAGACCTTTTATTGCGAAAATGGAAAAAGGCAATATTAATGATCCTTTGTTAAAGCAAGTCATGGCATCGGCTTTAGAGTTTGAAGAGAAAGCCGGCTTTGTTGCCGACCCGCTGGCCGAACATGAATCGGTTTTACCGGGTGTGCTGCACAAATATAAAAGTCGTGTATTGTTAATGGTAAAAACCGGTTGTGCGGTTAATTGCCGTTATTGCTTTAGACGCCATTTCCCTTATCAGGAAAATAGTTTAAATAAACAAAACTGGCCTAAAGTCATTACCTACTTACAGAATAACCCAGATATTAACGAAGTTGTATTAAGTGGGGGTGATCCTCTGATGGCGTCAGATAAACATCTGTCAGAGTTAATTGCTTTAATTGAAACAGTCGATCATATTAAACGGATACGGTTTCATACCCGTTTACCCGTGGTGATTCCACAGCGTATTACGTCAGAACTGACTCAAACCTTACTTAATAGCCGTTTAAAAACCATTATGGTGCTGCATATTAATCATGCCAATGAAATTGATGAGTTGTTGGCCCAATATTTGTCTAAGTGGCGTAATCATAAAATTACTTTGCTGAATCAATCGGTTTTATTAAAGGGCATAAACGACAGTGTCGAGACACTGGTTGAGTTAAGTGAGCGGTTATTTGAAGTCGGTATATTACCTTATTATATTCATTTGTTAGATAAGGTGGCCGGTGCCGCTCATTTTTACCGGGCAGATGAAGAACTGGTGAGTATTCAACAAGGTTTATTGGCTGAGTTACCCGGATTTTTAGTGCCTAAATGGGCAAGAGAAGAGGCGGGGCTTTTAAGTAAAAGCCCCGTAGTTCTAAGTTAAATATTTACAGGCATTGCCTAATAAATAATTGAGGGGTGCCAGAACTAAATTATTTTTTAGATAAAAAATAAAAGGGGTTAGCCTGGCCCTTCATCAAGTTAAACCTTAATGTTGATGTTTTGACCAACTGCCAAATCTGCAGAGC
This sequence comes from uncultured Alteromonadaceae bacterium, assembly GCA_913056495.1. Taxonomy (GTDB): domain Bacteria; phylum Pseudomonadota; class Gammaproteobacteria; order Enterobacterales; family Alteromonadaceae; genus Catenovulum. The sequence continues at coordinate 331,854 of CAJXMO010000001.1, forward strand.
GAGGAGGGGATACCTCAGCAGACTGCAACAATTCTAACGAAGCTTTTCCTTCTGCTTCTTGTTGCGACTTAGCTAATTTAGCGGCACGTAATTCTGCGCTGCTATTATCAGTAGTTGACGATTGACCTACACCCGCTGAACTTACGTCCATCAGTACCTCCGATTCAACATCTGAGCAAAATTGCCCGTGGATTAACGAGAGCAGAATTACCCTCATTTGTCTTATCGGCAATGCTTGAGATGTCTTTAGTCTTTTTTTAATTTTTTTTCGAAGAGTAATATTGATAAATTTTCCGTATAATATGCAGCAGATTTTCAGACGGGAGTTTTATTTTGCATAACTTGATAGAGACCATTCGACAAAACATAGCTTTAGCGCGTGAGCAGGCCATTCAATGCGATAAAATACTGGCTGAGCTAAAAACTCAGGGTAAAGGGAAATTTACTGCTGTATTCAGTGATGGTTTTGTGACTCGCTCTGAACAGTTTTTACCTTATGTGGATGAGGTGGCTTCTGATTTTTACGATTTAATTGATCAGGGCAAAGCCGAACTTGGGCAAAAAGATGTCGTTAAGTTGGTGAAGCAACTGGAAGTTATTTTTGCCACTCAAGCTAAATTTATTGAAACGGTTTCTGAGAAAACTCAAATACATTAATTTTTCTGCTTCAGCTTGGCTATAATTAAAGTGCATTTTTTAACCGGATTCGCTTTGTTATGGCCGATATTAACGCTACTTCTTTTATTAACTCTGGCTTACAGGAAGACTTGTATCGGCCGGTTCAGTTTGAACGCAATCTGGCAAAAACATCAGCAACTCCTTTTACTGACTCTACTGATAATGTTGAAATTTCACCTCAGGCCAGAATTCTACAACAAAATGCGAGCGTGAATGCGGCGCGTCAGGAAAGGCTTTTTGATGAGGCCGAAGCGGTGCAAAAACCTGAAGCAGCAACAGATTCGGTCAGAATCTCATCCAGTATTGGCGAGGCTGCAAGCTCAGTTGGGTTAACTGAGCAAGAAGCCATTAAGTTATATCAGACAATTAAAGATTTGCTTTAAGCGCGCTTTTGTCCGGATACCCGGCACCAGTCACCTTCGATTTCTACCGGGTCTAAATCAAACCACTGCCCATATACCTGACAAATTTCTTCAGCCTGACTGACCAGTAAACCGGAAAGTGCCAGCTTGCCCTGAGGTTTTACGTAAGCCTGAATAACATCAGCCAGTTCTTTTAACGGGCCGGATAATATATTGGCAACCACAATGTCAGCCTGATATTCTGGTTGATCTTTAGGTAGATAAAGCTCAAGTTTGCCATTGACGCCATTGCGTTCGGCATTTGCTTGTGATGCTTGTATTGCTTGTGGATCTATATCTATACCTATTGCTTTTTCAATACCGAGTTTGAGTGCTGCAACGGCTAAAATGCCTGAACCACAGCCCAAATCGACCAGAGTTTGTCCTGATTTGACTGTTTCATCGAGCCACTTTAAGCACAAGGATGTTGTAGGATGAGTGCCTGTGCCAAATGCCAGACCTGGGTCTAAAATAACATTAACCGCATTTTTATCCGGAATTTCACACCAGCTTGGGCAAATCCAAAGTCTGGGGCCAAACTGGATGGGTTTAAAGCTGTCCATCCATTCACGAACCCAGTCTTTATCTTCAAGTTGCTCAACTTTGTATTGGCCCTCTTGACCAGATGGCTTGGTTTTGAGTTGTTCAATTACGGCATCCGGATCGATTTCTGCATCAAATAAACCCATAGCGATGGTTTCATCCCATAATAAAAAGTCGCCCGGTTTAGGCTCATAAATGGGAGTATCTTGCGCATCTAAAAATGTCACCGAGACAGCGCCCAGTTCCATCATTTCATCAGAGATGAGTTCCGCATTTTGTTTGTTTGTGGTGTATCTAATTTGAATCCAAGGCATGGATAAACCTTAATATTGTCAATTTTTGTTTATTACCGATAAGTGTAAAACACAAATAAAAAAGCCGAAACAAGTTTCGGCTTTTCAGATGATATACTGCATTAAACTGGTAAATTAATGAGAGATACCCAGCTTCTTCTCTAAATAGTGGATGTTGGTGCCACCATTTTGGAAATTTTCGTCTTTCAGAATTTCTTTATGCAGTGGGATATTGGTTTTAATCCCTTCAATGACTAACTCGTTTAATGCATTTTGCATACGAGCGATGGCAATACCACGGTTTTCACCATAAGTAATTAATTTACCAATCATAGAGTCATAATTAGGCGGTACACTGTAGCCAGCATAAATGTGAGAATCCCAACGTACACCTAAACCACCCGGTGAATGGAAGCGGGTAATTTTACCCGGACATGGCATAAAGGTATCCGGATCTTCAGCATTGATACGACATTCAACAGCATGACCGTGTAGTTTAATTTCTTCCTGGGTAATGGATAAAGGCTGACCCGCTGCAATTTTTAACTGCTCTTTGATCAAATCCACACCTGAAATCATTTCTGTTACCGGGTGTTCTACCTGAATACGGGTATTCATTTCAATAAAGTAGAATTCGCCGTTTTCAAATAAGAATTCGAATGTACCCGCACCACGATATCCAATTTCGATACAGGCACGACGACATCTGTCACCGATAAACTTACGCATTTCTTCCGTTATACCCGGTGCTGGCGCTTCTTCAACTACTTTCTGGTGACGACGCTGCATTGAACAGTCACGTTCACCTAGGTGAATTGCGTTGCCCTGACCATCAGATAAAACCTGAACTTCTACGTGACGAGGGTTTTCAAGGAATTTCTCCATATAAACCACATCGTTATTAAACGCAGCGCCGGCTTCCTGTTTCGTTAACTCAATTGACTTAACTAACTCAGCTTCTGAGCGTACAACGCGCATACCTCGTCCGCCACCGCCGCCTGCTGCTTTAATAATAACAGGGTAACCAATACGTTTAGCGATTTGAATATTTTTTTGCGGGTCATCACCTAACGGGCCGTCAGAACCCGGTACACAAGGTACGCCCGCTTTTTTCATGGCATTAATCGCAGAAACTTTATCGCCCATTAAGCGGATTGAGTCTGCCGTTGGACCAATAAAAATAAAGCCGCTTTTTTCAACTTGCTCAGCAAAATCTGCGTTTTCAGATAAGAAACCATAACCAGGATGAATTGCAACTGAGTCTGTTACTTCAGCCGCTGCAATAATTCTTGGGATATTCAGATAACTTTCTGTTGCCGGTGCTTTACCGATACAAATTGTTTCGTCAGCCAGCAATACGTGTTTGAGTTCGCGATCGGCGACAGAGTGCACTGCCACCGTTTTGATACCGAGCTCTTTACACGCGCGTAAAATACGCAGTGCAATTTCGCCTCGGTTCGCAATAAGTACTTTATCTAACATAAATCACAAACCTCTTAGCCAATAATGAATAGTGGCTGATCAAATTCAACAGAGTCACCGTTTTCAACCAGAACAGATTTGACAACACCTGCTTTATCGGCTGTGATTTCGTTCATCATTTTCATTGCTTCTATGATACATAAAGTATCACCTACGTTTACTGAGTCACCAACGCTAACAAAAGGTGCAGCGCCAGGCTTAGATGCTGAATAGAAAGAACCTACCATAGGTGATTTCACTTCATGACCCGCAGGCGCGGCGGGTGCAGCAGGGGCTGCTTCTGCTGCCGGAGCAACTGGGGCTGCTGCTGGTGCAGGCGCGACCGGAGCCGGTGCTGCAAAATGCATTGGTTGAGCGATAGGTGCAGCTCGGCTAATACGTACTGCTTCTTCGCCTTCAGTGATCTCTAATTCTGAAATACCTGACTCTTCAACTAACTCAATTAGTTTTTTGATTTTACGAATATCCATAGCCATAGTTTTGCTCTCTCTGTTTATTTAATTTGCAATGGTCTTATTTGATAGCCCGATAAGCTGCATCGAGCGCGTAAAAATATCCCTGACGGCCTAAGCCACAAATCACGGCTTGTGCTACGTCAGAAAAGTACGAATGATGTCTGAATTTTTCCCTTTGATGGACATTAGATAAATGTACTTCAATAAAAGGAATATTAACGGCCAGTATTGCATCTCGAAGTGCAACACTGGTATGAGTAAAAGCAGCAGGATTGATGATAATAAAATCCACTTGCTGAAAAGCATTATGGATAGCGTCAATAAGGACATGTTCAGCATTGGACTGAACATGGCTCAGTTGTATGCCAAGTGATTTGGCTTCTTCACTCAGCGCATTGACTATGTCATCTAAAGTTTCATGGCCATATATCTCGGGTTCGCGTTTACCCAACATATTTAAATTTGGACCATTTATCAAAAGTACTTTCTTATGACTATTCTGCATGTTTCTTTTACTTTTTAAGCTGATTTTTGGGTTAACTTCTTCGAAATAGCTGCGAAGTTAAAAATTTTACTAACTATAGAAGAAACTGAGCCAATTTAAAATGAAATTTTCAAAAAAAATGGTCAAACCAGGTGTTTCTGTGCAAAATTACCGAATATAACCTGTTTTTTGCCGAAATTTCCTTCAACCCTTGATTAAAAAAATCATTATCTATTTTGTTAATCCGTTTCGCTTAGACAAATTTGCGCTAGCCAAGTTCGGTAATCTTCTGAAATTGCGATGAGCGGTAAAGCGATTATTTCGGGTACATCGTAAGGGTGCTGTTGGTTAATGCTTTCGGCGACGGATTCGAATAAAGATAAATGCGATTTGAGCTGCAAAACAAATTCAGCTTCTTGTTCTATTTTACCCTGCCATTGATAAATAGAAGTAACGGCTTGACTGATTTGAGCACAGGCAACTAACTGCTGTTTAACCAGAGTTTGTGCAATGCTTTGAGCGACCCCCTGATTGGGACACGTAATACTAATTTGAATAAAGTCAGTCATGCGAATACCTGTAAAATGTAAATTTTCAAAAATTTAAAACCAATTATGGCAGAATAGGTCATATAGTTGTAAATCAATTTTCATTGCTATTGAATGACTTGAATTTGGTGCTTTTGTAGCCATATATTAGGTTCAACTGTAAAAAGAGCTTCTTTATGTTTAAATTATTTGTTTTGTTTGTCGTTATGCCTATCGTTGAAATTAGTGTACTGCTGGAAGTGGGCGATGCAATCGGTGGCTGGACAACTTTAGCCATTGTTATTTTAACGGCAATTGTCGGAGCTCATTTAGTCAGAGCTCAGGGCTTAGCTGCGCTCGCAGAAATTAAGCAAAAAACCGCGATGGGCGAAGTACCGGCTGATACTATCGTTGAAGGCATTATGATTTTAGTTGCCGGAATTCTATTAGTTACGCCTGGGTTTATCACAGATACCTTTGGATTGTTAATGACAATCCCCTTAACCCGAAAACCTTTTGCAAAAGTATTGGTTACCCAGTTTGGTCAGCAAATAAAAGCCCAACATTTCAGCTATCAAGGTCAGGGAGGGTTTTCTCATCAGTCAGGCTCACCTTTTTCCCGCTCTAACCCAAATGATGACGATAGTGTTATCGAAGGGGAATGGCGCCGAACCGACGATAAACACAAATTGGATTAAATCGTTTTCTGACCCGTATTATTTTTGACATACGGGTCAGGCTTCACTTCTTTGTATTTTTACCTTTATTCGGTAAAACTGATTCTTTCTATTTAATTGGACATATTTAGCGGCTGAATTAAGCTGTTCTGCTATCTTTATAAAAGCATTTCCGCTTTTGCTCATTAGGCTTTCGAAAGGAGTTTTTTGTGAAAGTTCGTAATAAAGTTTTAATTGCTATTCTAAGTTTTATCATTGTATTTGTACTTGCTGATAAATTAATTGACCGAACTCCGATTGTTCAGTCCGTTTTAGACGACATGACCCGGCAAGCGCCTTATTCGTTGACCATAGCTAAGTTAGAGCACAGTTTTTTGGCACCGGGCGAGCTTAACCTGGAGCAATTTGTTTTTGAAGATGAGTTTGGTAATCAGATTGACGTTGAGTCGGTTAATTTGAAAGTGGATATCTGGGCTTTATTTAAAAAGATCGTTCATGTTGAGCAAGTTGATATCACTGCAGTTTCTGCAAATTTATCAGAGCAAGGACTAAATCAGTTAAGTCAAAGCCTGGTTGCGACAGAGCAAGCACCACAGACAGATGAAGCTCAGGAACCCTTACCGATTGATCGGATTGAAGTGGCCGACTTTAGCGTAACACCGGTCGATTTAACCTTTCGCGCTCAACAGGGCAGCATTGAACTCAAAAAGCTAAATTTGAACGTCAGTCAGGTTCAGGTGTTGCAAGCTGGTCAGTTTGACTTAAATACGGTCAGTGCGCTGCTCAAACTAAATTCACCTGAAATGAGCGCTTTGGTTCAAAATCTACAAGATCCGAATGATCAATCTAAACTTGAAATAGGGTTAACACAGCTGGATTTAGCGCTCGATATTAATCAGACACAGCCAGCTCAGGTGACTCTGCAAAAATTTAATTTAGCTCAGGCGAATATAACGGCTGATTTAGGACAAATTGAAAACGAAGAACAAAATGCAATCGAACAAGCTTCAGAAGAAGTTAAAGAAGTTGGTGAGCAAGCCGTTTCTGAGTTGGTTGAATTGCCGTTAAATCTGTTTATTCAATTGCTTGATATTGACAGCATTAACTTATTGGTTCACTACCAAAATAAAAACTATCAGGTTGATGACTTAAGTGTGGCTTTAAAAGACTGGGCTTTAACGGATGATAAACTGTTTGTAGTTGAAAAACTCAAAGGCCAGCTTGATTTGGCAATAGCCCGCGTATCACAGACGCCGGCAGAACCGGTTAAAATGGGTGCGACTGAGCCTGATAATATCACGTCGGAAGCCGAGGTTGCTGAGGGCACCTCAAACCCAAGCGTTAGCTCTGCCGCTTCTGAGCTAGTCTTACCATTTGACAGCCAACTGGAAATTAACAATATTCAGTTAACTTTGGATATGAACCAAACGCAGGCTGAACAATTGACAGTATCGAATTTATCGCTGGAGACGCTGGATTTTGAGTTAGTCTTGCCTCAATCTGATATTTCGAATTCACCGGTTGAAAATAGCAACCAAGGTGAGGCGAGTCAGGCAAACTCAGAACAAACTGCTAATGGTCAAGATTCAAATACCCAAGCGCCTGCAACTGCTATTGAACTGCCAGTGAATTTAAAAGTAGAACAAATAGCGGTTAAGCAACTGAACGGAGAGCTGATTCAGGGCGAACAAAAGCTTGAGATAAGTGATTTAGCTTTTAAATTAAACCAGGCTAAGTTGACTCAAAATAAACAAATCATACTGAATAAAATCACCGCAGATACTCAATTATCCGTCTCGAAAATTAATGCTTTGAATTATCAGGCTGACACATTAGAGGCCCGCGCTAAAATTGAAGACGGCTTAATTAATTTAACTCAATTTGCGTTTAACGCATTTGGCGGAACCCTTGATTTAAGTGCAAGTGCGCATTATTTGGCGCCTTATAAAGTCACTTTGAACCATTTTAAAGCGGCTGATTTAAAAACTGAAATTGCCCTGGCAAATCCGGCTGCAAGTGAGACGACGCAAGATGCTGAGGTTTCGAAACCAGGTGATGAAGGGCAAGCTGAAAAACCAGAATCAGAAGCGCGGATTGAACTGGTAGAGTCACTGAACGTGAATCAAATTGAATTGAATAATATTAACCTCAAACTGATTGACCCAGATTCAGAAAAACCTTGGTTGAGTCTTCAAAACTTTGTCTTTAATCTTAACCAGCTAGCGCTTATCCGCGATCATAAAATCTTGAATTTAGACAGATTACAAGCCGGAACCGACATTAAACTGAATTTGGCCAACCTGAACTATCGGGGGTCGGATATTGATTTAATACATTTTGATCTACAAACACTGGAGAGAGGTTTTCAGTTCTCTGATTCTGGCTTTATGCTGGATAAAGGCAAGTTATTAGCAAATGCCAAGCTGACAAAAGGCGATAGCAAAATTAATACAGAATCTGATATTAACTGGAGCGAATTAAACCTGGCTGAGCTGGACGCTTTTGTGAAGGAGTTACCGATCAAACCAAAAGGCCTGATTTCCGGTCAGTTAAAATCGAATCTGAATTTTGCCCCGACAGCTCAAAATGTTGAAGATATTGATGGAGATATTCTGCTCAATACCACTAATTTTGAATTGAGTGGTATTGCCTTGGATAAAATTGTGGATGGCTTCAGATCCAGTCAGGAAACGTCTTTACTCGACGTTGGCGCCTTTATGGTATCCGGTCCTTTGGGAGTGGTTGCGATGAATTTTGCTCAGTTAGGCAGTGGTGCGGCCCAGTTTAGTGGTCAGACAAAAATTGAACAGATTAATTTGGACAGCCAAATAGCAGACAGTGTGATTCAGGTTAAGTCTGCTGAAATTAAAACCAAAAAGAACCGATTGGGTTTTCAGGGTAAAGTGGATTTAGCAAAAAGTCGTTTCAATAAACTCAAATTTGGGATTTTAGATGATGAAGGCTGCGCCAGCATCCGGCAAACATTGGATGGTCCGTTTGGGGAAATTAAGGATTTATTGTTCAGTACGACAACCGGGGCTGTCACCAGTCCGCTTTCCAGTGTATTTAATCAGGCCGCTAATCTGGCTAACGGTGGAAAATGTAAACCCTTTTTTGCCAAATAGAGCCAGTTAAAATTGAGTAAAGCTGGCTGAGCTATGGTTAATCAACACCCAAAGTCGGCTATTTGACGCTGACTTTGGGGTTATTCTTTGTGGGCCTAGAGCCTGTTTATCTAAGCAATCGCGTCAAAGTCAGGCTTAGCGGTAAAATGTTTTTGAGAATAACTGACTCTGTGCTCTGCATCACGTCTATGCTGTATTTTTTCGAGTTGCTTGAGTCTGGGTTTGAGTCCACAGCCATTGGCAACCTGAATAGATAAACCAGGTCGGGCATTTAATTCAAGTACGAGTGGCCCTAATTTTTTATCTAATACAATATCTGCACCCAGATAACCCAGTTTGGTTTCGTCATAACAGCGGGCTGCAAGTATTAGTAGTTTTTGCCAGTCGGGTACAGTTAATTCTGCCAGCGGTTTATGTGTATCCGGGTGCTCCAGAATCGGTTTTCCAAATTGAACCGCATGTAATGCTTTGCCGGTTGCTAAATCCAGTCCAACACCGACTGCTCCCTGATGCAGATTGGCTTTTCCATCTGAATACTGAGTTGATAAACGCATCATGGCCATGACAGGGTAGCCTTTAAAGATAATGACTCTGATATCCGGCACACCTTCATGACTGAATCCGTCAAACAGGGGATCAAATTCGATCAGCTCTTCAATTAAAGCAACATCCGGGTTACCGCCAAGACTGTATAATCCTGCCAGAATATTTGAACAATGGTGTTGCAGTTGTTCAAGACTCAGCAGTTTCTGGTTCGTTTTGACATAGAGACCATCATGTTGATTTATAATGACCAAAATGCCTTTTCCACCACTGCCTTTTGCCGGTTTGATTGCAAATCCCCGGTTTTTGGGCAAATGTTCCAATAAATGCTGTACCTGAGACTGATGACTTAAGGTGGCAATTAATCCGGGGACGTTAATTTGGGCATCCAGCATCAGCTGTTTGGTTTTTAATTTATCGTCTACCAGAGGATAGAGATGGCGGTCGTTATATTGTGCAATATAACGACTGTTACGCTCGTTCATACCCAGAATACCGAGCGCATTTAACTTAAACGGATTGGCTAACCAGTTTGAAATGCGCATCAATTATTTAGACTCCTGAGTCGGATTGAGCATAGGTTTGAAGCGGTAAAGTTCTAATAAGCGATAGCCTGTGTAGTTACCTAACAATAAAATTAATGAGAGTATAATAAATTGCACACCAATAAAGTTAAATGTCAGGTGTCTGACTACGTCATTGGTCATCGCCAGATAGGCAACAATGGCAGTAAATAGGCTACCGCCACCCTGTATCATAACTTCTTTCGCGCCTTCTTCTTCCCACAATATAGACATACGTTCAACCGTCCAAGATAAGATAATCATAGGGAAGAAAGTCACTTTAAGACCTTCGGTTAAACCAATTTTATAACTCAGCACACTAAAGACTGCTATGATTGCAATGACGCTAATGATCACAGCTGATATCCGGGCGACCAATAATAAGTTTAAATGCGACAAATAGCTGCGTAGCATTAGACCGGTTAGAACGACTAATAAAAAGCCAATTAAACCTGTGGCGAGTGATGTTTGAATAAATGCCAGTGCAATTAACACAGGCATAAAAGTACCGGAAGTTCTTAGCCCGATTAAGATTCTGAGCAGGCAGACTACCAAAGCACCGACCGGCAATAATAAAATGGTTTTAAACAAAGCTTGCTCTTCAATCGGTAAGCTATGGATTGAAAAGCTGACCAGGTTTTGTTCGCTATCTTGTTTTGCCTGAATGGCGGCAGCAATCGATTCTTGTTTTTTTATGATTGAAAAACTGACATCAGAATGGGTTGCCCCAATCACTTCTAAAATCGGTGACTGAACTTGTTGCCACAAAATAAACTCATCCGGCAGGCCTCGTTTTCCTGAGTTTGGTTGAAAAATCTCAGTGGTCTCATTTTGCCAAACCCGAACAAAGGGTACTAATTCCTGGCGTCGGCGGCCATCTTCTAATTTTAATGCATAAATTAACTGAGCCGGGATAGACGCTTGATTGAGGAGATCAACGGCAAGTCTTGCAATATTTGGCTGTTTATTTTCCAAAAGCGCAATATTTTGGTCTTGCTCTTGTTGAGTGAGTATTTTAAATAATTGCTGGGCAAAACTCAGTTCGTCTGCAGATTGAAGTCTGACCTGGCTTAGAATTTGATTCGCTGCTGTTTTAAACGGCTCTTCCCAGTTAACCATTTTAATTTTGGGCGTTTCAATGAGCGTATTGACCTGACTGTCATCCACTAAAAAGTCTGCGCGGTAGAAGAGGGTTTGTTCACCGATTGCCTGGCGAATTGCCCATTCAGTTGCGGGTCGGGTGTCGATAAATGCGACCCCGAAGCCAGGGGAGGCGGTGCTTTCGTTTATCAGTGTAAAGCCGGCCTGGTTTTGTGGCCGGGCTAGGTTTACTTTTACAGCATCACCTAAAGCATCAAATTCGACTCTGGCTTCAACAGACCAAATCGTTGACTTTTCGCCAGGCAGCCAGGGGACCTGATATTCAATATGGCGAAAAATGGATAATACCAAACCAATTGTAATTAATACCGCAATTAAAAAGTAAAACGGAATTTTTGAGCGAGTCATTATTTATTTCCATTAGCTTTGTATTTTGGGTGGATAAAAGTTCTACCCACATCAATAAGTGTTAAATCCTGTAAAAATTCACGACCTAACAAAATGGGATAATCCATATCTGAACGGTCTGCCAGCGTAAATTCTGCCATCTGGTGTAGAGAGCCTAAGTGAATACTGAGTTTGACCACATGACGTCGCTCGGTTTTATCACTGGTTGATTGACGAATTCGCACGGTTCTTTCGATTTTGGCTTCAATTTCACGACCATCTAAGTCTGTTACCTGATGCAGCAGTTGAAAGCGCACCCATTCTTCGCCATCACGTTCAAATTCAACGATATGTTTTGCGCTTAATGAAGAAGTTGTCGCACCTGAGTCAACTCTGGCTTTAAAATGCTCATCAACAATAGGGAAATAAACCCATTCAAGTTCACCCACAATGATTTTACCATTGAGTTTAGGTTCAACCACTTTCGGTTCGGGGCAGGATACTTTATTTGTGTGAGGCGCCACCTGATGCTTTTTGAGCTGGCTTTCAAGTTGTGACGTTGCTTGTAAAATTTGTTTATTTTGAACTTGTTGAGCGGATATTTTAGTATCCAGTTCAGCTAATTGCTGCTGACATTGTCCGAGTAACCGGGTTTCAAATTGAGCCATTTGATCAGTGACGGTTTGTTTGATTTCATTGGTCACAGCCTGAGTTTGAACCTGAGATTGTGACGTTAAGCTGCAGGCGCTGAGCAGCATAGATGGAACCAATAAACTAACAGACTTTAAAAGGTTAAAGTAACTTGGCATAGATAAGGCTTTGACTGAATAAAAATAAGCGCAGATTCTCTCACGCCCGATTCGCTTTCACAAGCGGTTATGAATTTAGCAAGCTGATATATTTAGTGTTTTGTGACAGGTTTACGGATAACATTCGGGTATAAAAAATAAAACATTCATCACTGGCAGGTGAGTGATGAATGTTGGTTAGTTAACCCAGGTATCTTGTCTTTTTATTGGGTTTTAGTTTATGAATATCAACCAGTACTAAGCCGTCTATACAATCGGCAAAATCCGGGTCTACACCAAAATCTAAAAACTCGACGCCGCCGGGTTCACAAAGTTCGCTGTATTGTTTGTATAACGTTGGAACACTGGTCCCCATATTAGCCAGCATAGATTTTAACTTCATAAAATCCTGTTTGTAATCCTCACCGGAAAAAGCCTGTTTTAGCTCATTTAAGACAATTTCTGAAATCTGGTATGGGCGCTTTGAACTGGCTAAATCAAAATTGGATTGAAAGTAGAGTTTATAAAAATATACCATTAAATCTTTTGCCGCTTTTGGCATGGTATTGCTCATGCTCACCGGACCAAACAGAAAACGTATTTCCGGGTTTTGTTTTAAATAAGCTCCTATGCCGTACCATAAGTAGTCTAAACTGCGCATGCCCCAGTATTTAGGCTGAACAAAGCTGCGGCCAAGTTCTAGCCCCTGACTGAAATAAGGTCTCATCTGACTGCCGTAATTAAATAAAGAGTCTGTATACAGACCTTTTTGGCCGTGGCGGTCGACAATCTTTTGAGTATGCCCAAGCCGATAAGCCCCCACTATTTCTGAAGCTTTTTCATCCCATAATATAAGGTGTTCATAATAAGCATCGTATTTATCTATATCCCGGCGTGCGCCCGAACCTTCACCAACCGCTCTGAAAGCAACTTCTCTAAGTCGCCCGATTTCACGCATAATGGGGGAGCTGTCAGAAAATTGATATAAATAGATATCTTTTTTATCCTGAGTCTGACCAATCAGCTCACATTGTGACAGGGCCTGTTTTAGCTCTTCTCTCGGCTCAGGGCGGGCTATTGCGCTTTCTGTAATAAAGCAGCCTTTTTTCTGTTTACCAATTCGGTAAAGGTGTCTTTGAAACAGGCGAATTTTTTCTTTATTCGTGAGCTGTATGCCTTTAAAACTTTGATGCGGAATTAATTCACCGACCCGGACCGGCATGCTTTTATCCTGTTGTTTAAACATTTCTTTGACTAAAAACAGGGTGGATAAAGGTTTATACAGCATGGATAACAGATAAAAACTGTAAGAGTTTTTTCCCTGAACATACATGGGTAAAATGGGGGTTTGTGTGGCTTGAGCTAACTTTAAAAATCCACCGTTCCAGCGACCGTCTTTAATGCCTGAAGGTTTTAACCGGGATACTTCGCCAGCCGGGAAAATAATGACAGCGCCTTCATTGCTGAGGTAATTTTGAATGCCTCTGATATTCTCGCGAGCGGTACGTCCGCCCATATTATTGACAGGTAACAACAACTTTTGCAGAGGTTCTACAGTCATCAGAAGCTCGTTGGCAACCACTTTAAAATCTTTTCTGACTTCACTCACCAGTTTAATCAGAGCAAGGCCATCTAATGAACCGATTGGATGGTTGGCGATAATAATGCAACGCCCATGACTGGGGATTCGCTCGAGTTCCCGGTCTGAAATCGTATAACTGAAGTCGAAATAATCAAGTACCTGTTCTACAAAGTCTAAGCCGGTTAGGTGAGGGTACTCTTCTGCAAACTCAATAAATTCGCGTTCATGTAAAAGCCGTCGTAACGCAAATTTAGTTACATTGCTGAGCAGTGGGTGTTTTTGCAGTTGGGGTAAATTCTTTTCTATAACTTCATCAACAGTAAACATGTGTCTGGCACTCCAGGTTAATCTCACCCGAAGTCTACTGCCAGATTATTAAACACAGATGCCAGATTTATGTCAGTAATATGTCATAAATGCTGACTCTGTATTGTGTCAGGTTATTTCATGTAGACCTGTATTCAGGCGGCCTGTTGGCCTGGCGAATCCTGAGGTTGTTCGAATTGGGTGAGTGATTGTATCGTTTCAGTCCAGTAAATTAACTCAATCGAACCGTCGAGGTTTTCTGCCAGAAGCGTGCAATTTTCTATCCAGTCTCCGTCGTTACAATACAAACAACCATCCAGTATTTCGACATCTGGCTGATGTATATGTCCGCAGATAATGCCATCTGCGCCTTTGTGTTTAGCATAGTTTACCGCCGCTTTTTTATAACGATAAATGGCTTCATTTGCGCCTTTTACCCGGCTTTTTATATAACCGGCTAAAGACCAGTATCCAAAACCAAACAGCTTTCGCAGACTAAAGCAGCAACGGTTTAAAAACAGCAATAAATCATACAGTAGATCACCTAGTACGGATTGCCACTTACCCAAGCAGACCTCACCGTCAAATACATCCCCATGAGTGATCAACATTTTTTGACCTGAGCTTGTGGTGTGTATAACTTCTTGTTTAATCTCGACTTCAGCGAAGGTCATACCGATATATTTTTTGACTTTCTCATCATGATTGCCGGGTAAATAGATGACCTTGGTACCGGTTTGAGCTTTTTTGATTAAGGCATCGACAACTTTGTTATGCTTTTCCGGCCAGTTAAATCTTCGTTCAAGTGCCCAAATATCAATTACATCACCGACCAAATAAAGGGTTTCGCATTGGGTTTTAGCTAACATATCCAGCAGGTAGTCAGCTTTGCAGTCTTTACTGCCAAGATGTAGATCGGATAGCCAAACGGATTTGTAGTGAAAACTTTGTGAAGCCATAAAGTTGTCCTTTTTAAAGAGTCACAAACAGAATGGCGATTTAAGGTTAAACTAAATTGACTATTTAATGAACATTCAATGAATGCTTTAGCGCGCGAATGAGTCGGGGGGAGTATGAGAGAAAAAACCGAGAAGCCTTGTCTGCATCCGCTTTCTCAGATAACTGATGCAGAAAACAGAGGCTTCTAATGAGAACCCGTAAAGAATAGTTTAACCGCAGCAAAAAAACCTTTTACCTCTACCACATCATAACGTGTACATTGTTTGAGGTTTTGGTTATCACACAGATATAACCAACGTTGCTGAGCATCCAGATTTATCTGATAATGACTGTCCAGAATAAAGTCCTGACTGCCAAATCTACTGGGTATATAAATGCTTTCGGCAACTACGCCCAATTTTTCATAGACAATCACTTTAGGGTAAGGCAATACAGCCAGCACCAATAAAATTAGAATAAACAAGTAGGGTTTTACTTTGCTTTTAGGTTTGACAACCTTAAGTGCCTGATCGTTTTCCGGCTGACCCTCTGACTGAGCTTGTATTTGCGCCATTTTTTGTTTGATTAACGCTTGCTGGCGCTCAATTGCTGCTTTTTGCTGCTTTTGTTTCAGCTGCTTTTGGTAGCTTTCCTTGTCCAGTAACCTTTGCTTTTGACTCATTTTTTACTCTTGGATTACTTTAATCTTGTTCCGGAGAATGTCGAAAGTTGATATTCGAATTAGCTACAACATAAGCGAATAAGCTGTAGACGGCAACATTTTGTTGCAGAGATTCCAGTTTGATTTTATCGAAAGTATCATTGGCTGAATGCAGGTATTTAAAGTATTCACTACTGTCCTGAACCCAGTTGAACACAGGTACATCATTAGTCAGTAAGTGTTTACTGTTTGTACTACCATTACTATCATTGTGGCCTCGTTCAATTTGCAGATCGCTTACTAGCGTATGAATATAATCCACCTCGGCCAATTGTGCCGGGTTGACCTTGCTGTCCAGGCGATGAATAAAGTCAGCCCCCAGATCGGATTCACTGACTGAAACGATATTTTTTAGCTCTGCTTGATGTGATTTGATGTAGGTTTGCATGCCGGTTTGATTAAACTGACTATTCGTAACAAACAGTACCCGAATACTGCGTTTGGGCGCTGATTCTAATTGTAAGAGTTGACGCATAGTGGCTAGCATAATACCGACACCGGCTGCATTATCCAGCGCACCTGTCCCTAAATCCCAGGAGTCGATATGAGCAACTAATAATACATACTCTTTGGGTTGCTCATGACCTATGATATCAGCGTATAAGTTGTAACTGTTTTGCCAGTCAGTTTCTGTGTTATTTAATTTCAGAGTGAGTTCTACAGGCAAATTTTTGGTGAAGAGTCTGTCGAGTAAATCCGCATCAACACTGGAAATAGCAGCAGCCGGAATTTTATTGACACCAGCCTGATATAAAACTGCACCTGTATGTGCAATTCGCGAATTCAGGGTGGTCAGAGAGCGCAGTAAAATGGCTTTGGCGCCGAGTTGAGCTGCGATAATAGCGCCTTGCTGGCGTGCATTTAACGCATCCAGATAATCGCTTGATAGCTCACTAACTTGTTTTAATTGTTTAGCTAAATAAACCGTTTTGCCTTGAACATTTTCGGGTTTAGCTGAGCGTAATTCTTCAATTGAATTAAACCGGACTAACTGAGTTGTAATACCTTCCGGTGGCGTAGGTACAGAACCTCCGAGAGAAACTGTAACCAGGTTATGTTTATAAGGAGCCGTTACAACTGCTGAAGCCGAGTGGCGTCTCCAGTTTCTGACTTTGACCGTCTGTTTCTGAACATTTTTTAATCCAAGCTCTTGCATTTTTTGCGCAAGCCAGTCTATGCTCTGTAACTCTGAATCTGTACCTGACTGTCTGGCACCAAACTCAGTCGTTAATGCCTCAGCCACGTAATACGCATAGTCATCAGCCAGCGCGGATTGTTTTAACTGCTCTAGATTTTTATTTTTTATTATCGGAGCTGCTTCCACTTTGGCCATTGCCATAAATGGAATTAAAATCAGCAAACAAAAACGTTTTATTTTGGTTGGCATAAATTGAATAAGGTTCAGTTATTTTAGTAAACCCAGTATTAGAGCAGTTTCAACTTATGATTGCCAGTTTTATCGCTTATTTTTAAGCTGAAACTGAGTGTTTAACAAACGGCTAAGAATCTGCCGATCAGGTATAGTGAATGAAAGGAAATAACAACTCGTTTGGAGCCATGGAACTATGTGGATAGATTTTGGCTGGGTTACCCCTTGGTATTTTGTCTCTTCCGGTATGGCTTTATTAGCGGGCCTGACCTTTTTATTACTTTCTTTTATTTTACCCAAAAAACAACAAACCGGTGCGTTGTTTTTATTATGTGTCTTAGTAGGCTCCTATCAGGCCTTGGTCGCGATTCAACAGCTTGAGCCTGATTTGACGCTGACCCTGTTTTATGAAAAATGTCTGGTGTCATTAGGGGTTATTTTTCCTGTATGTTTATACCTACTCTTTAGTAGTTTTATTAAACCTAAGCATTTTCAAAATATTCTGGCTTTTTATGCCTGTATAACGGCAACTTTGTTCATTCTCAACTGGATGTTACCACACGGGTTGGTCTATCAGGATATTACTCATATTCAGACGCTGACACTTGCCCATGAAACTCTATATATCCATGCGGGAGATAGCAGCCATTTGTGGAGTTATATTTGGTTCGCTTTTCTATCCGCAACCTTTGTCTTTTGTGCGTTCTGGTCGGTAAAAATATATCGTTTTGAAAGTCGTTTAACCGGAAGTCTTTTATTTATTTATTTGCTGATCCAATTTTATACAGTTGTGCTAACTCGTTTAGGTCGGGCACAAAATGAAGCAACATTGAATATTGCTGGATTTGGTTTTATTGCGCTGCTTTTGATTATGTGTTTTGCGATAGTCATAGCTTTTAAAAAATCTAACCAAGCTCTGGTTGAAAAAACGCGCTCGCTAACTCGGGAAGCACAAAAAAGACTCAAAGCAGAATCTGAACAATATAAGTTAATACAAATCGTTGATCAGGATCCAATGGCAACGCTAGTGTTATCTTTACAAGGCAAAGTACAGAGTTCTAATCCGGCAAGTTTATCTTTCTGGGGGGAAGATTTAACAAAGCGTGATATTAACTTGCTTGATGAAATTAAAAAATTATGTGCGGCAAATCAGCAGACGATTGAGTTCGCTGAAACCGAAATTCAACTTGACCCATTAAAAGTTACATCTGGCTTTAAGTCTTTATTCGAGAGCATAAAATGTGCAACTTGGTTAAAGGTTTATTTGTTTTCTATGTATGATCAGAATGGCCTGCCAATTGGTTATTGCATGCGCGCAAAAGATGTGACTCATGAGCAATTTATAGAAAAAACATTAAAACAAATTGCTCAGGGTGTCAGTATAAAAGGCCGAACGAATATATTTGAGCAACTGGTTATTAGTTTAAATGAAATCTTTAATTCTAAGTATGCCTTAATTGGTTTGTTTAATGAAAAAAGAGATTCAGTGACTACCATAGCCTGTGCAGAAAATGGCTCCATTATTGATAATTTCAGCTATCAACTGACGGGCACGCCCTGTGAAAAAGTGGTCGGTAATCGTGTCTGTTGTTTTACCGAGCAAATCCAGCGTAAATTCCCGAATGATCAACTATTAAAAGATTTAGCGATTGAAGGTTATATCGGCACTTCTATATTTAACGGTGATACACCGGTTGGTATATTAGCTGTATTAAACCAGAGGCCTTTGGCGATAAACCCCAGATCGGCAGAAGTATTAGAGATTTTTGCTTCCCGGATTATGGTTGAGGTGAATAAAAATCAAGTTGAATCTGACATTCGCAAAATGGCGTATCACGATTATCTGACGAATTTACCGAACCGGGCAGCCTTTTTGGCGGAGCTGAGTCGGTTGGTTGATAAGGCGGATGCGGTGAATCAGCAGGCGTTATTGCTGGTTGATTTAGATAACTTTAAATATTTAAATGATTCTTTAGGCAATGATATCGCAGACGAAATATTGCGAGCCGTAGGTGATAAGTTAAGCCAATTTAATGATCAAGGATTAATTGCCCGGTATGGCGGTGATGAGTTTGTTGTTGTGACTGACTTTCAGCCCGAGAGAGTTCACTATGATATATCTGAGTTTGCTGTCAATCTGGCGAACCAAATCATTCTGGCTTTATCTGAACCCATTCAAATTGGTGAGCGCATTGTTAATGCCCAGGCCAGTATTGGTATTTGTTTATTTCCAAAACATGCGACAAATAGATTAGATATTTTAAGATTTGCTGAAACCGCGTTAATTCAGGCAAAAGAGGCAGGCCGAAATCAATGTCAGTTATTTAGTCCATCCATTCAGAAAAAAATTGATAAGCGGGTGGAAATTGAAGCTGAACTCAGTTATGCAATTGATAAAGACGAATTAAGCCTTTATTTCCAGCCTCAGGTTGACCGTCAGGGTTTATGTTATGGCGCAGAAGTCTTGTTAAGGTGGCATAATGAGAAATTTGGTTTTGTCTCACCTGCAACTTTTATTCCGATTGCTGAGGAGAGTGGTTTAATTCATTCTATTGGTGATTGGGTTTTGAGTCAATCTATCGATATGCTTCATGTATGGCGTCAGCAATATCCGGATTTACAATTGTCAGTGAATGTATCTGCTTGGCAATTTTCTGATCCTGAGTTTGTCAAAAAAGTTAAAGGTATTTTGTCTGCTTATCAAGTATTGCCAACCCAGTTAACCTTGGAGTTAACTGAAACTGGCTTATTGCAAAATATCGAACAAACTCGACAAAAACTGTCTGATCTTAGGCTGCTGGGGTTTAAAATTGCACTGGATGATTTTGGCACGGGTTATTCTTCATTGTCTTACTTAAGAGATTTGCCATTAGATGAAATTAAAATCGATAAAGCTTTTGTAGATGAAGTTGATGGCCATACGCCACAACCTTTAATTGAATCTATGATTGCGATAGCCAAACATATGGGTTTACATGTTATTGCTGAAGGGGTTGAAACGATAGAGCAAAAGCAGGCATTAAGCGCTATGGGATGTGTTAACTATCAGGGGTATTTATTTGCTAAACCTATGGAATCCGAAGCCTTTTTAGCTTGGCTCAAGGTTACTTCTGCTGAGTATGCGATAGCAGAATAAGGTGGCAGATTTTTATAGATTGAATTTAAATAAAAAAAAAACCAGACTTGAATGTCTGGTTTTTTGTATTTGAACTTATTTTACGAATTAAACGTAAAACTGATCTTATAAAGCTTTGATCTGAGCTGATAAACGGCTCTTATGACGTGCAGCTTTATTTTTGTGGATTAAACCACGAGATGCAAAACGATCTATAATTGGTTGTACTGTTTGGAAAGCAGCAGTTGCGCCTTCTTTGTCACCAGCTTCAATAGCGGCAACAACTTTTTTTAAGTACGTACGCATCATTGAGCGACGGCTTGCATTGTGCTGGCGACTTTTCTCGGCTTGAACCGCGCGCTTTTTAGCAGACTTGATGTTAGCCAAAACTAAACTCCTAAATACTCGAAAATCCGGGATTACCCTTATCTAAAGGCGCGAGAATATGCCTGTAATTTCAATGAAAGTCAATCGCTTTAGGACAAAAAATACACTTTGACAGTGAATTAGTGCGATTTTCTTATGAATTTCAGGTTTCTCGAACACATCTTTAACTCGTATCTTGTTCTTGTTACAAATACGGTTTTAATATTTGAACAAAAAGGTATACTCGCTGGCCGCAGATTCTAACGTTTTTCTGGTGCTTTCGAAAGTAAATTAGCGATTTTTTTCATTTTATCCTCAACTTTGAAGTTACCTAAATTGATTAAAGGAAATTAGTTTGTCTAAGAGTTTATTAAGGTCAGGACTATTATTTAGCGCGATGACGTTGATTTCACGAGTGTTAGGCTTGGTCCGCGATGTTGTGATTGCTAATTTATTAGGGGCCGGTGCAGCTGCGGATGTTTTTATCCTGACCAACAAAATTCCTAACTTTCTGCGTAGGTTGTTTGCTGAAGGGGCGTTTGCGCAGGCTTTTGTCCCTGTGTTAACCGAATACAAAGAAAATAAAAGTTTAGATGAGACGCATTTATTAATTGCCAGAGTATCCGGTACTCTGGGCTGTATTTTATTAATGACGACCGTTTTAGGTGTGGTGGCTTCTCCGGTTGTCATTATGTTATTTGGTACCGGCTGGTTTATTGATTATCTGCAGGGCGGGGCAGAGGCAGAAAAATACGAATTAGCCAGTGTGATGCTTAAGATTACGTTCCCCTATTTATTTTTTGTCGCATTAACCGCATTTTCCGGTGCCGTGCTGAATACTTGGGGCAAATTCGGTGCCGCAGCTTTTACACCTGTTTTGCTGAATGTGGCCATGATAACGGCTGCTATCGGGTTTGCGGATCAATTTGAAGAACCTGCATTTGCATTAGCTTGGGGGGTCTTTTTTGGTGGTATGTTCCAGCTTTTGTTCCAGCTTCCTTTTTTAAAACAAGCCGGGGTGATTACCTGGCCTAAATGGGGTTGGAATGATCCCGGCGTTAAAAAAATCCGGCTGTTAATGTTACCCGCTTTGTTTGGGGTATCTGTTAGCCAAATCAATCTGCTGTTTGATACTGTACTGGCCAGTTTTTTACAAAATGGTTCGATCAGTTGGTTGTATTATTCAGACCGGTTATTGGAATTTCCGTTAGGACTTTTTGGGATTGCAATCGCGACTGTCATTTTGCCTCAGTTATCAAAAGATCACGTGACCGCAACCAGTAAAGGGTTTAAAAATACCATGGACTGGGGGATTCGCATGGTCTGTTTACTTGGTGTTCCATCCGCGCTGGGGTTAATGGCTCTGGCTGAACCTATGCTTATGGTGCTTTTCATGCGTGGTGAGTTTACCGCGTTGGATGCCGCTCAAAGTAAACTGAGCCTGATGGCTTATTCAGCCGGCTTATTGTTTTTTATGTTGATAAAAGTATTGGCGACCGGTTTTTTCTCTCGGCAGGATACTAAAACCCCGGTCCGGATTGGTATTCAGGCTATGCTTGCCAATATGGTGTTTAATATCATCTTGATTTTCCCGCTGGCACATGCGGGTCTAGCTCTGGCAACCAGCCTTTCTGCCTTGTTTAATGCCAGTTTGTTATATTTTGCTTTGAAAAAGTGTGGTGTTTATCAGTTCTCTCAAGCTACTTTTCAGTTGCTGATTAAAGTTGTAATGGCCGCAGGTTTGATGTTTTTATGTTTATATTACCTGCAGCCTGAATCTGCGCAGTGGGCTCAAATGACATTAGAGTATCGAATTGCTTACTTAATTGGGTTAATTGTAGCTGGCGCGACTGGATATTTACTTACTTTAGTTATTTTAAGGGTTAAACTGTCTGATATTCGTTCACATTAAATTAGTCAGTATTGCGCGAGGGCTAAGACTCGCAATTGAACCTTGTTTGGGTATATAATCGCCCGCGTTTTTTGTTAGTGACGGTTGCGCATGGAGTTAATCCGAGGTATTCACAATTTAAAAGCTAAACATCAGGGCTGCGTTTTAACGATAGGTAACTTTGATGGCGTGCATTTAGGGCATGTTTCTGTTTTAGCTCAGGTTAAACAACGCTCTGCAGAGTTGTCTTTGCCTTCACTGGTGATGACATTTGAACCTCAGCCAGTTGAAGTTTTGTGTCCTCATTTAGCACCGGCCAGATTAATTCGCTGGCGTGAAAAATACCAGTTATTAAAATCACAATCGATCGACCGTTTATTATGCGTTCGGTTTAATCCTAGAATAGCCCATTTATCCGCTGCTGAGTTTGTCAGTGAATTACTGGTCAAGAAGCTAGGGGTAAAACATATTGTTATCGGTGATGATTTTCGGTTTGGTTGCAAACGAGCGGGTGATTTTGCTCTGTTACAACAATTAGGCAAACAATACGGCTTTACTGTTGAAGATACTCGCAGCTGTCAGGTTGACGGGCAAAGAGTCAGCAGTACGGCTATTCGTCAGGCTATCGCTAACAATGAGTTTGGTCTGGCGCAGGAATTACTGGGACGCCCCTATAGTGTTTGGGGAACTGTAATACATGGCCAGAAAAAAGGCCGGACGATCGGTTTTCCAACCGCAAATATTTTATTAAACCGCAAGGTTTCACCCGTGCAAGGCGTATTTGTTGTCAAAGTGAAGTTTGATGGACAAAGCTACCCTGGGGTTGCTAATGTTGGATATCGGCCAACAGTGGCGGGCAAACAAAATCAGCTGGAAGTCCATATTTTTGATTATCAGGGTGATTTATATCAGAAGCGGATTGAAGTTGTGTTTTGCCATAAGTTACGAGATGAAAAAAAGTTTGAATCATTTCAGGCTTTAAAGCACCAAATAGAATTAGATGCTCAGGCTGCAAAACAATTTTTTATAGCTTGAGTGAACGAAATTAAATAAATCAAACGATCTGATTAGCAGGAATACAGCAAGGCAATGAGTGAATATAAACATACGCTAAACCTACCCAATACTGAATTTCCAATGCGAGGCGACTTAGCTAAGCGTGAACCTAAAATGCTGGCAAGCTGGCAAAAAGCGGGTTTATACCAGGCGGTGCGTAAATCGCGCGAAAACTGCGAACAATTTATTTTGCACGATGGCCCTCCGTATGCCAATGGCGATATCCATTTGGGCCATGCTGTTAACAAAGTTCTGAAAGATATTATTATCAAATCAAAAACCTTATCAGGGTTTGACTCGCCTTATGTCCCAGGTTGGGATTGTCATGGTCTTCCGATTGAACTTCAGGTTGAGAAAAAGGTTGGAAAGCCCGGCCACAAAGTGAGCGCAGCTGAATTCAGAGAAAAATGCCGTGCGTACGCAAGCAAACAGGTTGAAGGTCAGAAAGCAGACTTTATTCGCTTGGGTGTTTTGGGCGAATGGGATAATCCTTATTTAACAATGGATTTTCAGTTTGAAGCCAATATTATTCGTTCACTGGGTAAAATCGTTAAAAATGGCCATTTAGAGAAAGGCTTTAAGCCAGTTCACTGGTGTACGGATTGTGGTTCTGCGTTAGCAGAAGCCGAAGTCGAATACAAAGATAAACAGTCACCTGCCATTGATGTCCGTTTTACTTTGGTTGATGAAACCATTGCGGATAAGTTTAATCATCCGGAAGGGAAAAAAGGTCAGGGTCCTATTTCAGCGGTTATTTGGACTACTACGCCATGGACATTACCGGCAAACCGAGCCGTTGCTATCCACCCTGAACTGGAATATACCCTAGTGCAGGTTGAAAACGGCGATAAAAGTGAGCGTTTAATTTTAGCGTCCGATTTAGTTCAGTCTGCGATGGATAGGTTTGGTTTTGAGCATTATCATGCGCTTGGTTTTTGTAAAGGTGCTGAGTTAGAGCACGCCCAAGCCCAACATCCGTTTTATGATTTTACTGTGCCAGTGATTCTGGGTGAGCATGTGACGACAGAATCCGGTACCGGGTGTGTGCATACTGCACCTGGTCATGGTCAGGACGATTTTGTTGTCGGTAAACAATATGATTTGGAAGTGGCTAACCCGGTTGGCGCAAATGGTGTATATCTTGAGGGGACTCCGTTATTTGCAGGTCAGCACGTTCTTAAAGCCAACCCGGTTATTGTTGATTTATTAAAAGAGAAAGGTGCTTTAGTACATCATCATGCCTATGAGCATAGTTATCCGCACTGCTGGCGTCACAAAACGCCCATTATTTTCCGTGCGACACCTCAGTGGTTTATCGCCATGGATAAAGCGGGTTTACGTTCAGATTCTCTGGCTGCGATTAAAGAAACTAAATTTATTCCGGCATGGGGTGAAGGCCGCATCAGCAATATGGTTGAAGGTCGTCCCGATTGGTGTATTTCTCGTCAGCGTACTTGGGGTGTACCCATAGCGTTATTAATTGATAAAGATTCCGGTGAATTGCACCCTGATAGCATCGCGATTATTGAAAAAGTTGCTAAAGCGGTTGAAGAAAAAGGGATTCAGGCTTGGTTTGATATGACAGCTGAAGACCTGGTTGGTGAAGATGCCGGACAGTATGTCAAAGTCGCTGATACGCTGGATGTTTGGTTTGATTCAGGGGTGACTCACGCTTGTGTTGTTGACGCACGTGATACCTTCCGTAAAAAGCAAGCTGATTTGTATTTAGAAGGTTCAGATCAGCACAGAGGTTGGTTTATGTCGTCTCTGATGACAGGCATAGCAATGAAAGAACAAGCGCCTTACCAACAAGTATTGACGCATGGTTTTACTGTCGATAAAGACGGTAAAAAGATGTCAAAATCACTAGGTAATACAATTAGCCCACAGCAAATTATGGGTAAGTTTGGTGCTGACATCTTACGTTTATGGATAGCTTCTGCAAACTACACAGCAGATATCACAGTATCTGATGAGATTTTCAAACGTTCGGCGGATGCTTATCGCCGTATTCGTAATACATCACGCTTTTTATTGGCCAACCTGAACGGATTTAACCCCGAAACAGATATGGTCGCGTTAGATGAAATGGTGCAACTGGATAGGTGGGCTGTTGCTAAAGCATACGAAATTCAGGCTGAAATTAAAGCCGCGTACGATGAATACCAGATTCTGGTTGTTGTGCAAAAATTGATGCATTTCTGCTCGATTGATATGGGTAGTTTTTATCTGGATGTGATTAAAGACAGACAATATACAGCAAAAGCTGACAGCAATGCGCGTCGCTCATGTCAGACAGCCTTATATTTAATTGCACAAGCACTGACTCGCTGGATGGCACCCATTTTAAGTTTTACTGCACAAGAAATTTGGCAGGCTCTGCCGGGCAAAAAAGATAACGAATTTATTTTTACCCAAACCTGGTTTGATCAATTAGCCCCATTAGCTGAGGGCGCTCAGTTTAATGATGCGCTTTGGAGTCAATTAATGGCCGTTAAAGACGAAGTGAATCGTCTGATAGAAACGGCACGCCGGGAAGAGGTTGTGGGTGCATCATTGGAAGCTGAAGTGACTTTGTATGCTGATGACAAATTGCTTGCACAGTTAGCTTTATTGGAAGATGAGTTAAGATTTGTTTTAATTACTTCAAAAGCCGTGGTGAAACCCATAACAGAAGCACCTGAAGATGCAGCAACAACTGAGTTGGAAGGCTTAAAAATCAGCATAAGCAGTGCTGATGGAGCTAAATGTGACCGCTGCTGGCATCACAGGGATGATGTTGGCCAAAATGAAGCGCATCCGACAATTTGTGGCCGTTGCGTGACTAACATTGAAGGGGCTGGTGAAGTTCGCCAGTTTGCTTAATGAAAAAATTATTTACCGAAACTGGCCTGGCGTGGATATGGTTAGCACTTTTGGTGTTAATTATTGATCAGGCGACTAAGATAGCTGTCATTCAGCAATTTGAGCTATATGACAGCAAGGTTATTACCGATTTTTTTAATTTAACTTATGTTCGAAACCATGGTGCCGCTTTTAGCTTTTTGGCTGATAGCGGTGGCTGGCAGCGATGGTTTTTCACCGGTATTGCGGTCGTCGCAGTTGTTTTGATTTCATATTGGTTAAGCAAAACTGCAAAAAACAAAACCGCTTTAGTGGTTGGTTTTAATTTGATTTTAGGTGGCGCGATTGGCAATTTGTACGATCGCATCGCTTACGGTTATGTTATCGACTTTCTTGATTTTACCATTCCTTTTTATGGTCGCTGGCCGGCATTTAATGTAGCGGATATGGGCATAGTCATTGGTGCTGGTTTCATCCTGCTAGATTCTTTTATCAACAAAGAAAATCCGGAGCAGAATAAAGCGTCATGAAAAAAGTTATTGATAAAAACAGTCAAGTCGTGATGCATTTTGCGATCAGACTCAAAGATGGTTCTGCGGCTGAAAGCACTAAGGTACATGATAAACCAGCCAAGCTGACAATAGGTGATGGTTCATTAACAGAAAATTTTGAATCATGTTTGCTAGGCTTGTCGGAAGGTGAGCAGCGGACTTTTAAACTGGCACCTGAAGATGCATTTGGGCAACCGAATCCGGATAATATTTATTACCTTGACCGAAATAAATTTACAGCTGAAGCACCGGCTGCTGTTGGTGAAATAATTGCTTTTACTCAACCGGACGGACAAGAGATAGCGGGTATTATTCGTGAAGTTGCAGGTGATTCAGTGACCGTTGATTTTAATCACCCTCTTGCGGGTTTAACCGTCGAATTTGATGTTGAAATCATTTCGGTCAACTAATTTTAAAATAGGTGAATTATGCAGATTCAGTTAGCTAATCCCCGAGGTTTTTGTGCGGGTGTTGACCGTGCAATCAGTATCGTAGAACGCGCTTTAGAATTATTTGAAAAGCCTATCTATGTGCGCCATGAAGTGGTTCATAATAAATATGTTGTAGATGGATTAAGAAAAAGTGGTGCTGTATTCGTCGATGAGTTGGATGAGATTCCGGATGACAGTATAGTGATTTTCAGTGCGCACGGGGTTTCTCAGGCTGTTCGCCAACGGGCTAAAGAGCGAGGCTTAAAAATTTTTGATGCAACTTGTCCGTTAGTGACTAAAGTTCATATGGAGGTGACGCGTGCGAGCCGCAAAGGGGTCGAGTGTATATTAATTGGTCACCATGGCCACCCGGAAGTGGAAGGCACCATGGGTCAATATTCTAACCCTGAAGGCGGGATTTATTTAGTTGAGTCGGCTGAGGATGTTCAGGAACTCGAAGTGAAAGATGCTGAAAATCTGTATTACTGTTCGCAAACGACCTTGTCTGTTGACGATACTGCGGATGTAATTGATGCGCTGAGAGCTAAATTCCCGAATATTAATGGTCCGCGCAAGGACGATATTTGCTATGCCACTCAAAACCGTCAGGATGCAGTTAGAGCGCTCGCGGCTGCCAATGATGTTGTTTTGGTTGTCGGTGCTAAAAATAGCTCAAACTCAAATCGTTTACGTGAGTTAGCTGAAAAGATGGGATGCGCTGCGCATTTAATTGATACCGCTGATGATATTCAACCGGCTTGGCTTGAAAACGTAAATTCAATTGGGGTCACAGCAGGCGCATCCGCACCCGAAGTTTTAGTTAAGCAAGTAGTTGCACGCTTGGAAGCTTTAGGTGGTCAGTCCGTTCAGGAAAACTCTGGTATCGAAGAAAATGTCGTATTTTCTTTACCTGCAGAGCTCAGATAGGCGATTTTTTCAAAAAAAACGTTCAAATGTTAAGCTAACTTTTGCAGTCTCTCATTAATCGCTTATACTCAAGAAATAGGTAGAGAATGAGGGGCTGTAGTATGAGCTCATTTTTTTATAGTTACACTTCCACACATCAAATTCCCCTGAGTTTTATAAGTGTTCAATATAGCTTGTTAAAACCATCGAATATTTTTAGTCATCATCTGATTAAGGTGAAGTCGTCATTGCGTTTTAATAATGCATATCAACCCCTTGTAGAAAAGGATGATTCAAATGCGTTGTCCTAAACGCCATCAAACAGGCTTTACAGTTGTAGAGCTGATAGTCGCAATGGCGGTATTAGCCATAGGCATTGCTGGTGCAGTTGCGACACAAGCGACTGCTAAGCGCAACAGTGTGGATGCCGGTCAGCGTTCGACTGCTATGTATATGGCGCATGATATTATGGAAAGGATGAGGCTGAATAAAACTCTGATTGATAGTTATCAGGGCAGTGATTATGGTACTGCAGCTTTTTCGGTAGAATCGACAAAAAACTGTCTCTCTACTACACCTTGCACACCCGCAGAATTAGTCGTATATGATACCTTGCAATGGCACTGGTTGTTAAAAAAAGGACAGGTCAGCTTAACTTCAGAAGAATCGACCGTTGGGTTATTAAAGCCTACCGGTTGTATTCAGACGGTTGGCGGCGAAGTAACTGTCGTGATTAGTTGGTTATCTCGTGAGTCTACGGTTGATGCGGCCGCGTCTGATAATGACAATAAAACCGATTTTGAAAAAGCTTGTGGTGATGCCGGCGATAAGCGGCGACAGGTGAGCTACACCTCATATATGTTTTAGGGACTGAGATGATAAAAGCAAGACGAACCATATCTGGATTTTCACTGACTGAGCTGATGGTTGTGATGGCTGTCGGTTTGTTAATCTTCAGTGGCGTGATAGGGCTATTGATTGCATCAGATGAAACCGTTGATGATACGGTTCAACGTGGTGAACTCCAGGAAAACGGTCGTATTGCCATGTCTATGATAGCTCGCGATATTATGATGAGCGGTTATTTAGGGCGCTATACCGGAAAAGAAATTCACCAAAGCGGGGCCGATACGCAGGCGGTGACGCTCAATTCGGTTGATGGTAATAAAGTGGCGATATCCGGTACCGACTGTATTGGCGGTGGGATGAACAATGCTACATTTTTTATTGAGAATAGTGACTTTCATTTCAGAACGCTGTGGGGGATGAATGTCGAGAGCAGCAATATATTCAGTGATTGTATATCAGATGCTAAAACTGGCTCAGATGCTATTCAGGTTAAAAGAGCAATGGGACAGGAAGTGATCTCTGGCAATGAAGATGGGCGTCGAATTTATTTAATTTCTACTGAAAACCAAGCTGTATTTTATGCTGGCTCGGACCCAACGCCTTCATTAGAAGACGGTTTAATCTCTGAGTATCAACATCATGTTTATTATGTCGCTGAAGAAACCCGCGGCGATAACCTTATTCCAGTTCTCAGACGTAAATATCTGTATAAGGCTGAATCGGATACAGGCGCGCAAGCAAAGTTAAAGGCTTATAGTTTAGTGGAAGGGATTGAACGATTAGGGTTTATGTATGGCATTGATTCAGATGGTGACAGCATTGTTAATTATTACGAGCCGGCCGATAATTTGACTCGTGAGCATTGGGAAAAAGATGGCTTTGACATTATTGCAGTCAGAATTCATATGTTGGTTCGAGCTATCCGGCCTAGCTCAAATGTAACTAATACGAACACCTACGATTTAGGTGGTTATACGGTTACGGTTGATGATAAGTACCGGCGAGTATTAATGACTCAAACCGTGAGTATACTAAATGCAGGAGAGTATTCGTGGCGCAGTTAAAGCTAGCTTATCGAAAACAACAAGGCGCGGCACTTGCTGTGGCTTTGGTATTAATGGTCGTGCTGACAGGTTTGGCCGTTACTTTAATGTATAACAGCTCGCTGGATACGAAAATGGCGCATGCTGCGGTCGTGAAAAAGAATTCACTTAATGCGAGCCTTGGTGGTGCTGATGAATTTGTGCAAAAAGCGCATAATTCCGAATTTGACGGGAAAAATCCATTGACCTTAAATTCTGATATTGCTGCTGTTGATTTAAGCATTGAAAATTTAAGTGCTGAAGGTGAATCCCTAATACCTGAACCCACTAATTGTCCGCATATGAGTCAGGCAGAAGCGAGTGATTCTTATATTAGATGTAATCGCTTTCAAATCAGAGCAACACATGAGTTTGGCAGGAATAACAAAGCAAGTACGGAAATTGTTACCGGCGTAGCCAGTCAGATTCCAGGGGAAAGTTAAGATGGTTAGTCAATTAAAATCTTTATTCAAATTAAGCTTGCTGGTTGCTTTATTAAACCCAAATACATCATATGCGGAAGACATTGACCTTTATGTTCGGAGTATTGCAGACAGAGTGGGAACTGCGCCTCAGGTACTGATTATTTTTGACAACTCCGGCAGTATGGCGAACTCTGAAACTGTAAAATCGAGCTATGATCCGGCTGTTAGTTACGATGGTTTCTATGATAATGGTGCTAATGACAGAGCTGTGTTTTTTGCAGTGGGTGCTGTTGGTTTAGAGCAACTACCGGTACCGGATGATGAAAGACGTTTCAATGAGCTGATCAACGCCTGTAATCAATCCTTTATTCCGCTCTACGGTTTATGGGAAAACGATGCAGACAGTTCAATTGTAAAAAACGGATATACCTTAGAAAGTGAGGCTGCTGATGGGGTGAACCCTTACCT
Source organism: uncultured Alteromonadaceae bacterium (assembly GCA_913056495.1). Lineage (GTDB taxonomy): Bacteria > Pseudomonadota > Gammaproteobacteria > Enterobacterales > Alteromonadaceae > Catenovulum. The sequence continues at coordinate 362,802 of CAJXMO010000001.1, forward strand.
TGGTTACACTCTGATTGAAGGTGGGCAAGGATTTTATGCTGACCGGGTTGGTGAGTATTACAGTACGGGTAATGACAAGTTAACCTGGCAAAGTTTGCGTTTAAATAATGGTATGAATGCAACTGACATTATGGAATGTCTTGGTGATGTCTTAAAAGGCGATCAGGCTAACCCTGGAGAATTTGGCGCACAAAATGGTGGAGGCACACCGGTTGGAGATGGCTTTCCGGTTGAGGGATATAAAGTCGGTGGGGATGCGATTACTCACCTCCCAGCCGATCATGAAGATTATGCGGACTATAAAGCCGATTTTTCAAAAGTAAACACGGTAACATTATATTCAGGTAATTACCTGAACTGGTTAACGTCAGAAACCGATTATTCAGATACTTCTGATGATGTTGAAGAAAAAAGTCGACTGGAGATTGCACAGGAAGCGATTTCTTCTGTTATCAACGCGACTGCAAATGTTGATTTTGGACTGGCGCTATTCAACTTAAATCATGAAGAAGAGGGCAGCAATGATGGTGGTCGAATCGTATCAAAAATACAAACGCGGACAGCGCTTGAAACCGATACTTTATTAAACACTATCAGTGATATTCAGGCAGAAACCAATACACCATTATGTGAAACCTTATATGAGGCATATCGTTATTTTGGTGGTGAGTCAGTGCAGTATGGCAATGAGAATGGCACAGGGAGTCCAAATACAGTTATATTGCCCGAAAAAGACAGTACAGCAGAAGAGTCCAATACCTATATTTCACCCTTTGGTAATAATTGCCGTAACGAGAGCTATGTGATTATTATTACTGATGGAGCGCCAACCGTAGATAGTAACGCTAATGGTGCGATTGCTTCATTACCCGGTGCTAATACAAATTATGTGACTCAAGACAGCTATCTGCCGGTACTTTCGCACTGGATGGTTAATAATGATGTAAATGCAAACTTAGATGGCAATCAGCATGTTGTCACTTATACAATTGGCTTTGCTTTACCTGAACCTACCTTAGACCCGGATACAGGTGAACCTGTTACTACCTTTGTTGATGCCGAACCTATCCTAATTGAGACAGCTGAAAAAGGCGAGGGCGCTTATTATGCTGCAAGTGATCCCAGTGAGTTGGCCTCAGCATTACAAAAAGCGCTGTTGAGTATCATAGAAGAGAGTGCTTCGTTCACTTCGCCTTCTGTTGCATCTAATAATTTTGATCAGACCCGAAGTCTGGACAGTGTTTATTATTCAATGTTTTTCCCAAATGACGGCCCGCGCTGGCCAGGTAATCTGAAAAAATTAAAAGTCACCAATAATGCAGTTGTAGATGAAAATGGTGTATATGCGATCGATAACAACGGTAACATTGTTAGCTCTGCATACACTTTTTGGGGCGGGACATCACAGTGTACAGGTGAATTAACCAGTTGTGCTGACGGTAATGATGTTGATCGAGGTGGTGTGGCAGAATATTTGTCATCAGTAACCCCGGCGAACAGGAATATTAAATTTGATAAAGCATCGTCGACACTAGCGTCTTTTACAAAAACAAATATTCCAGGCTCAGGATCCGATACGGATATCCTTACCGCTTTTGGTGTACCGACTTCTGAGTTAGATTTCGAAGACGCAGCCTCTATGATTAAGTGGGTCCGCGGTGAAGATATTTATGATGAAGATAATGACACCAATACAACAACCCGGACGGATATATTCGGTGACCCGCTTCACTCAAAACCTTTAGTACTTAACTATGGCGGCTCGAGTGCGGATAACCAGGATTTAAGAATAGTTGTTGGCACCAATGCTGGCTTTTTACATATGTTTGATGACCAAGGCACCAGCATAGTTGAAAACTGGGCGTTTATGCCACAATCGCTATTTAGTAACATTTATACCCTCAAAGAGAACAATTCGGGTGATAACAAAGTTTATGGTATGGACGGCTCTCCGATTGCGCATATTGAGGATACTGATGGCGTTATAGGTGAGGGTGATAAAGTATGGCTTTACACAGGGATGCGTCGTGGGGGTAATCAATATTTTGGATTTGATGTCACAACCCCCAGCTCTCCGAGTCTTATGTGGAGTATTACCGGAGGCAGTAGTGAATTCCCAACTCTGGGGCAATCCTGGTCTCAACCTAATATAGCTTATATTAAAATGGCCAGCCACAGTGATGCCAAACCTGTATTAATATTTGGCGCAGGCTATGTTAATGATAGTGATTCAACCGCCGCTAATACTTTGGGCCGTGGAGTGTACATTGTTGACGCTGAAACCGGTGCCAGACTTTGGAGTTTTACACCTGATAGCACACTTTCAAACAATACTGTGGTTAATATGCTCGATGCTATGCCTGCTAAAGTGTCTGCTTTAGATTCTGATTTTGACGGCTATGTTGATCGCTTATATGCGTCAGATTTAGGGGGGAATTTATGGCGTATGGACTTATATAGTTCAGACACGAGTAAATGGACCGCTTATAAGTTAGCAACCCTATCAGGTGAAGCGACTGCAGACAAACGAAAGTTTTTTAATGAACCGACGGTAGTCCGCACTTTCTTTAAAGAGAAAAAATTAGTTAGCATAGATGATGGGGATACAACGAGTTCGGTCGTTATTTCGAAAGAAATCCCCTATGAAGGTATCTTACTGGGTAGTGGTGACAGAGCCGATCCTAATGGTCAAGGCGTTAATAACAAATTATATCTGATTCAGGATCGAAATATTATCACCGATTCTTACACTACGCCGCCTTCGTGGAGTGGCATTACCGAAGATGATTTATTTGACATGACAGACGACCCTTTTACCAGTGCAAGCAATGACTCTGAACGGGATGATATTATTATTAATGGCTTATCGACGGCAAAAGGCTGGTTTATTGATTTAACCCGTACAGGAGAGAAATCATTATCTTCAGCTCGAGTCATTGCCGGCGTCGCGTATTTTACTTCTTATACACCTCCGCCTGATTCGGTACTCTCTAATACCTGTGAAATTAAAGCCGGCGGCGGTGTGCTGTATGCGATGGATTTAAGCTATGGTACTCAGGTTTATGAGTGGCGTGAAAAGGATGTGGGGAATCGCATTCCGGATACACCTGTAACTTATGCAGGTGAAACTGAAGATGGCGAGAGTTTGTTATCTTTTATTGGGGTTGGACAGGGTGAAGACGGCACGGGTGTGATTAAAGCCCGAGCTTCAACTGGCGCACTGGACTTTGGTCTTAAGACTTATAAATTACATCAGAGAGTGACAGAACAAGAATGAAACAATCAGGATTTTCACTAATTGAACTTATGGTTGCGGTCGCAATTGTCGGTATATTGGCGGCTATTGCAGTACCGGCTTATACCACTTATTACGCGCAGAGCTATCGAAGTGACGCATTGAGAGAATTAGTCCGAATAGTGAACCGTCAGGAAGAGTACTTTTCAGATCAGTTTACTTATGCCGGCGATATGACATTACTCGGCATGGATGCAGACCCATATGTTGTTGAAAGTGGTCAGTATACGATTGCTGTGGTGGATGCTGACACGGCAGATTTGACTCAGGGCTATACCTTAAAAGCGACTGCTAAAACCAATCAGGCAAGTAACGATCCGAGCTGTGTCACTATTAGCATAGATCACTTGGGGCAAAAATCTTCGACTGACTCTGATGGCAGTGATTCTACCAGTACCTGCTGGTACTAGATATTCGGGAGTAAACTTTATGATTAAATTTAAGGTTATCTGCGTGAGTATAATTGCTCTGTATCATAGCTCTGTTTTTGCGCAAGATTATAAGTGTTATGTTGAGTTAGCTGATAAAACCAAAAAAGTCGCATTGGCGAATATTGATAGTGGAATAGCAAAAGACGCTGCGAATAAACTTTTATCAAATGGTGCATTTGCACCGGATGGAAAAACTAAATTAAACGTTGTTAAAGTGGAAGAATGTGTCCCCTTCAGACAAAAATTTAATTCTTATAAAGCCAGATTATTAGATAAAAAAACGCCGTTTTAGCTGCTGCAGCTGATATGATCATTATTGTGATAAATTTCATCTTTACCATCACCGTCTAAATCATGTGAGAGCTTAGGTCGTCCGCTCAAACTTATGATAACAGCTCTTGCATAATCTTCTTCATTATCATTATCTGGGCAAGCCCGGAAAGTGCCGCTTAGGCCATTGAGTGTGCCGTCAGCATCATAACGAATATTATCCCCACCACTAAACGTGATAAGGTCAGAGTAGCTGTGATAATCCCGGATTAAAATCATTTTATCTGTTTCAGCCTGATAGATTTGGTTTCTGTCTTCATCTATAAAAATACTATAACCATCGCTCCAATTGTTATCACATTCTCCTGAGTTTGATATATGACAGAGTACGACTTGAGTCTCAAATTGAATCGCGTGGTTGCGAGATAACAAAATGTCCTGAGATAAGTTATATACCTGATTGTTGATCCGAGCTTGAATTAAAGTTTCTTGTAAGGTTGGAATACCTGTTAACAGTAAAATTAATATCAAGGCAACAGATATGGTTAATTCCAGAAGGTTAAATCCGTTTAGACATCGCATAATTATCATCCATAATAAAAGCTACAATAAGTATGGATGAAATTTGCCGGTTTGCCAGATTTTATCGATGGGGCTTAATCAATAAGTATAGTTATGAACAACTGATATGATTGCTTGCACTGGCAAGTTCATCTTTACCATCTCCATCAATATCCTCAGAAGCGCGCGGCCGCCCACTGATATTAAGTAAGATAGCTCTTGAGTAATCTTCGGGGTTATCGATTGTGGGGCAATATTTAAAAACAGCCAACTCTTCGTTAGTTAAAACTGTAGAAATCAGTCCATCAAAGCCGTACTGTAAGGCGTTTCCATCAGTGAATACTAAGGTATCGTTATTATTTTGTATATCTCTGACAATTAATTTTTCGTCGTCCGCTGCATCAAATTGTCGGTTGGCATTAGCGTCCATAAATACGGTGTAGCCTTTACTCCAGTCACCATCGCAAACATTGGTAGAGCTTAAATGGCACAAAGTCACTGTACTTTCATAGCTGACTGCATAGCTTCTGGAGCTCATAATATCTTTATTCAGCTCATATATTGCAGAGTTAACCCGGTTAGAGACAATGGTATCTAATAATGTCGGTACACCGAGGGTTATTACAACTGCAATAATTACTAGGCTAATCATCAATTCGATTAATGTGAAGCCGAGTGCTTTACAGTAAGATATTTGAGTTTTGAAGAGGGAATCCATACCGCTAATTACCATTCAATAAAGATACCTTAAGTATGCTGAATAAGGCTCAGAAAAGCAATTTATTGGATAGTTTTATTCTTAACGTGGAAAGAATGATTTGCTTGATAAATAAATGGCATCCCGTAGGGGATTCGAACCCCTGTTACCGCCGTGAAAGGGCGGTGTCCTAGGCCTCTAGACGAACGGGACACATAGGAACTAACCGATATTTTGATTGCTGGTTTTGAGCAAATGGCATCCCGTAGGGGATTCGAACCCCTGTTACCGCCGTGAAAGGGCGGTGTCCTAGGCCTCTAGACGAACGGGACACATAGG
>CAJXMO010000002.1 GCA_913056495.1 uncultured Alteromonadaceae bacterium
TGTTCTAATCACTCTTGGTCGAATGATCGGATCATGGAACGAGCTTTAAGTTCCTTTAAATTAATACTTTCTTATCCGAAGCTCAGGTTATTTATATTAAAGTGGACACCATGATGTCCATTTCAGTTGGGCGAATTTCCTGCTGACTTATCACTATCGCATAGAACAAGCGAAAAATCGCCAAGCTATGTTGATGGAAACCGTGCTCGATAAAGCCCTTGAAAACAGCGACGTTTTAGCCCTAACAGCAGCATAAAATCGGCATAAAAGCGGCACTGTTTTATCATTGCTAACCACTAATATTTAGTAAAAGTCATAGGCAAGTGGTGGGCACGTCTGCTCCAAATGCACAAGGGTGGCGTACTCATTTGAAGTTTCCTACTCAAAACTCTGTTTTGGTGAGTCGTATGGATTGAGTCTTGATATGTCGATTTAGACTGGAAATTTAGACATGACCTGGCAAGCCGTGCAGTCTTACAACCAATTACCCACATTGCAGCCAAACCTTGATGATTTGTTATTACATATCATAAATAGAGTTCGATATGTCATCATGGATATTTCCGGCAGTCTTAGCACTAATCTACAACCGCGAGTTTTTAGGTTCTGAATTTAAACCTTTGTATTGGCAAGGCGACCTGTTTTCGGTTCCCGTTTGGTTGAGTTTTTGTTGTTAACTTGATGTAAATATAAACAACTTGTAATTTTATAATAATACAATATCATAACACCCCAAAAATAGGTCCAGGAAATTGGACCAGTTACTTATTCTCAGATTAAATGGATTTATCATTATGAAGATCTCATCGTATTCTGCTTTTACATCATCTTTAATTCTGTCAGCTGTTTTAACCGCTTGTGGTGGCGGTGGAGGCGGAGGCAGTGATTCTGATGGCGGTGATAAAACGCCACCGCCAAAAGAGAATCAAGCTAAATTAACCGGGCAGCCCAAAACCGAATTAAATGAAATGGAAGACTATCAGTTTTCTGTTAATGCAGTTGATTTTAGCGGACAAGTCACGTTTTCTATTGAAAATAAGCCAGCCTGGGCAAGGTTTAGTGCGTCATCCGGTACTCTATCCGGCACGCCCTCTACTGATGATGCGGGTATTTATCCGGATATTAAAATATCAGCATCGGATGGCAGCAATCAGCTCAGTTTGCCAGCTTTTTCTATTGAAGTATTTGATTTGTTTGAAATATCAGGTGTGGTTGTTGATGGCTATATCAGCGGCGCTTTAGTTTATGTCGATGAGAATGATAACTCTGTTTATGATAACGGTGAAATTTCTGCATTAACAAATGTGGATGGCGCTTATATTCTGTATTTTCCTTTGGATAAATTAGACAAGGTCACAAAATCTCCTTTGCGAGCTTATCTCGGAGAAGGGGCTAAAGATGAGTCCAGACCAGAAATTGATTTTTCAGAAGTGCCGGTTACTTTATCGCTTGCGCCCGTTACTGTCCCGGATGAATCCAATCAGTTAGAACATCAGGTTATCTCGCCTTTTTCAAATCAGGTCGTTGAACTGGTTGAAGAACAGATTCGTCAGTATAGCCAGGGCGAGATTACCCTGGCTGAACTAGAAGAGGCCATTGAAAGCAGCAAAGCTCAAATATTAGCTCAAGTTGTTGAGCGTGGCAGTATAGAACTGGATGAGATTGAATATACTCAGGATGAGCTTAGCCAGATAGTTTTTGGTGATTTTCTTGAATTTAAAGAGGTTTTACCAACAATCATTGAGCAAGGTGAACAATTGCTTGATGACGTTATTTTAGCCAGTGATGAGCGGGATTTTGATCAGGACGGAACACCAAATAATGTGGATCCGGATGATGATAATGACGGTGTGGATGATGACGACGATCTTTACCCGTTTGATGCAGCCGAATCGAGTGATTCAGATAATGATGGCGTAGGCGATAATGCTGATGCTTATCCGCAAGATTCAAACTGCTCGATTGAATCGCACGGTGACGGTAGCCAATGTTATGTTTCCAGTCTGGGGTCTCAAACGATTGAAATCATCGAAAGCGGCGACAGTGACGTTATACACTACTACCTGAATACGGGTACTTTATTGAGTATCGACAGCTTAGCAAACGAAGTGACGAATGTGTTATCTATCGATAATCTTCAGTCAATAGAATATGTGGCGTCGTCAAATCGTTTATATCTGGGTGATACCAGTGGTGAAATTCGTTACCTGAATGCGAATTACGAGTTGAATAATTTTGCATCTGTTGAAGGTTGTGTCAATCGTTTACTTGATACAGATAATTATTTGGTTGCTCTGGATTGCAGTGATTATAACGGTAGCTATATATCGCTGGATAACTCAGGGAATATAATTAGTCACTCACAGAATTATTATGAAACGTCGAGCCAGGTTATCTGGGATAGTCAGCACAGCCAGTTATTGCATTTCAGAGATGGTATTTCGCCAAATGATATTCATACAACCCCGCTCAACGCTCAAGGTGAGTTTGGCTATGCAACAGAATCACCGTACCACGGCGATTATACCATTCAGGGGCCGATTACGCTTTCTTATGACAGCTCCAGGGTCCTGCTGGGCAGTGGCGATTTATATGACTCAACCAATTTAAACTGGCTGGGGTCAGTCTCAGGTAACTTTCAGTTTGCGAACTGGCTATCTGATGATTCCTTAGTCACTTATCATGTTTATAGTGTCACCAGTATTATTTATCGCAGAGATGATCAATACAGAATTGTTGAAAGATTGGAATTACCGGGGCAAATTCTGGCTGTCTTTCCGGACGAGGATGCAACTGGCAGTAAACTGATTATCAGGCAAGGTAATCAAATCAATTATTATCATTATGTCGCTAATGATGACAGTGATAATGACGGCGTTGAAAATACGCTGGATGCTTTTCCAACCGATGCCGCTGCATCTATAGACAGTGACGGTGATGGTTACCCGGATGAATGGAACACGGATAAAACCGCAGAAGATTCAACCAGCGAGCTAACGTTAGATGCTTTTCCGCAAGATAGTGCCTGCTGGTTAGATGCTCACGGTGAGAATGACGTATGCGACTACAGCGCGACTATGCCTGATTTTACACCTGATCAGGTGGTTGCTGATAGTACCGGAAATATCTACCTGTTCAGTGAGTCGCACAATACAATTTATGTTTGGTCTGCTGAAGCTCAGGCGTTTCGCAACCCCATTAAGGTCGGCTCTAACACAGTGACCAATGTGAACCTGGCGCCTCAAAAAATAGCTTACTCAGAAAATCATAACCGTATTTATCTGGGCTACAGTACAGGTGAAATCAGTTATGTAGATTTGAGTTCGCCAACTCAGCAAATGTATCTGACGAATATTGCAATGTCTGTTGATGGTCTTGCTGCGGTAGGCAACTATATCTTGGCTCAGGACAACAGCGGCGCTTGGGAAACGCATTATATTATCGATAGAAACGGCACTCTGGCTGACAGCAGAGACTGGAATCATTATTCCAGAGTTTATGCCTGGAATGACGCTATATCACGGGTTTATTTCTTCAGGGATGGCACCTCACCTAATGATTTACATTATGAGGAAATCAATCAGTTAAACGGCACTATTACATCAGATGGCGAGACACCATATCACAGCGACTATGGCATGATGCCACCGATTGTTATTTCAGAAGATAACAGCAAAGTCTTTTTGGGGAATGGTGATTTTTACGACGCTAGCTCGATGGCGTATATGGGCAGCCTGAATGTAGATTCTGTGGATTTAATCTCAATGCCGGGTGTGGTTGTGGCACTGAAAGCCAACGGAAGTACAGCCAGCCAAGCCGCAATATGGCGAGATACATCAGAAGGTTATGAGCAATTTAATACGCTTGATTATCAGGGGGCACCCATTGCTGTGAAGCAAAATGGTGACAACCTGACTTTAGTTACACTAACCAACTCTGGCTTTGAATTTAATCAAATTATATTAACCGATGGCGATGAAGATGGCCTGCCGGCATGGTGGGAGCTGGCTTATGGGTTGAGTGACAGTGATAGCACAGATGCAGCTCAGGATTCAGATGAAGACGGCCTGACAAATCTTCAGGAATATAACCAAAATACTTTGCCAAATAACTCTGATTCAGATGACGATGGGATAAATGACGGTGATGAAATCAATACATACCAAACTGATCCGCTGAACTCAGATACGGATATGGACGGTTTGTCGGATGGCGACGAAGTTAATACGCATCAGACCAATCCGTTATTGGTTGACAGTGATCAAGATGATTTGACTGACGCGGAAGAAATTAATGAATATCAATCTAACCCGTTAAGCAATGACTCAGATGATGATGGTTTAATCGATAGTTATGAAGTCGCTAATGGTCTGGATTTGAATACCAATGATGCTGAGCTGGATTTGGATGAAGACGGTTTAAATAACTTTGATGAAAACCTTGCCGGTACTGATCCCAGAATCGCGGATACAGACAATGATGGTTTATCCGACGGTCTTGAAGTGCATACTCACTTAACTGAACCGTTAAATCGAGATTCAGACAATGACAAAATGTCTGATGGCTGGGAAGTTACCTATGAATTTGATCCACTCGATAACAGCGATCAAAACACTGACTTTGACGAGGACGGTTATTCAAATCAATATGAATTTTTCTTAAATTCAGACCCGACAGATGCTACGAGCATGCCAGAGGCGGCAGCCTGGAATGGTTTACAGGGCAATGCAGCTCATAGTGGCTTTATAGGGATTAATATTGCGCAGGAAAATTTAAGTTTAAGCTGGAGTGTTGATCTCTCAGAATATATGAACAACACTCATCCTTTAGTTGCTGAAAATGGCAAAGTTGTGGCTGTAGGCACTGGTTATTATGATGAAAATAGCATCGTATTTTTGAATTCGCTTTCCGGCAATATTCAAGAAACTATTGATATGAGTCACCTTCGCTCGCTCAGTGGTGCGTCCCTGAACGACGGGAATGTCTATTTTCATACCCGTGATAATCAAAATTCCTATTTGTATGGATACAATTTAAACTCCGGTGATCAGGTTTTGGATTCTGAAATTGACAGCTCTTGGTCAAATCATCTGGCGCCAACCATTTATGACAATGCTATCTATATGGCTGGCGGGTACAGTGGGCGTCTTTATAAAATGGATCCTGAATCTGGAGAAGCGTTATGGTCTCAAGAAGTCAATCAATGTGATGGCTGGGCGCCTGCCGTTGACGAAAACCATGTTTATTATTATACCCGGGGTTTTTATATTGCCAATAAAGCAACTGGTGAAGTTGAACATAGTAATACCGAGCTTGATAGCTATGAATGTCTGACGCCAGTACTTGGTAATGCAGATGATGCTTTTATCATTATTGATCGCAATTTATATGCCTTTGATACGCAAACAGCTGAAATCAAGTGGCGAAATACGAGCTCTGATTATTATCAAAGGTATTTTGGCATGCCGGCTGTTGGTCTGGACAAAGTGTATGCCCTTAAAAACGGTGATCTCGTTGCGTTGGATGTTTACACAGGTGAGCAAGTTTGGAGTTGGTCAACTTCCAATCATTACGACTTGCGAGGCAATATCGCGATCAGTATGAACCTGGTATTTGTTCAGGATTATAATAATACCTATGCAATCGATGTAAATACGCATGAGCAGGTTTGGAGTTATCCAACTGCCGGGTCGGTTACCATCTCAAAAGAAGGCACAGTTTATATAACGTCTGGTTCAACAATAACAGCTTTTGATATAGGTGAAGACAGAGATGAAGATGGGATTTACGACTGGTGGGAAGACCTGTATGGATTAGACAAAAACGATGCAAGTGATGCAGAGGGAAATCTGGACGAGGATGAACTGACTAATCTGGAAGAATTCAATCATGCAACCAATCCGCTTATAGAGGATTCCGACTCTGACGGGTTAAGTGATTCTGATGAAGTGAATCACTATTTATCAAATCCTGTTGCAACTGATACAGATAGCGACGGTATGCCGGATGGTTGGGAAGTTGAATACGAACTGAATTTAATCGATGACACCGATGCTTTAGTTGATGCAGATGGAGATACAATCAGTAACCTTGATGAATATAGTGAGGGAACTGATCCTACAGATATAACTTCCTTGCCTGAAATTTTGACTAATCAAACTTATTCGTTTGAAGAAGGGCAAATTCCGACAGCTTGGGTGATTGATACTTCATATGAGAGCAGCTGGGGCATTACCGCATTAGAGCAGTCGCACGGTGACTATAGTCTGTTTTCGTCTGGCTATGCTGCTATTAATTACAGTGCTTACTTTAATGGTAACTATCTGAGCTTTGATGCCAAATCCTATTGTGCTTACAGTAATTATATCAATGTATATGTTGATCAGGTCAGTGCGATGGAATACCGCCTGACGGATTCTGATATCTGGGAAACTTTTCAGGTGGCTATTCCGCGTGGTCGTCATACTGTCAAAATCGAAACAAGCTGCGGTATGTATTTGGATAATGTGAACTTGGAGCCTTTACCTAATCTTTTAAGTACAGATACTCATTTGCTTACGTTAGCCGGAAACCGTATCAGGTTTTACAATTTTTCAGAGCAGTTAACAGATACTATCTGGATGCCAACGCGTGAAAATAGCTACTATAACGCGAGAGATTTAACTGTGTTGGAAAATGGTTTAGTCGCTGTCTTCAATGGTGTGTTTGAACCGGCTTTATCTATTTATAATTCTCAGTATGCTACTTGGGAGCACTACCAGTTTGAAGGCTGGGGGATAGTGAATAATGGTACATATGGCGGTATCGATAGCCTGGGTACAAAGGTTTATCTGGCTGATATGGATTTAAATGGCAGCGATTCCGGGATTTTGGTGTTTGATACAGTAAGCCGCTCATTTGTTCACTATGAAGGGAATAGTTATATTGATTTGTCAATTGGACTGGATAATAAACTATATGCATTAACCGGCTATATGGTTGATGTTTATAACCCTGAAAATATGGAACTACTTGACAGTTTTGCTATTTCTCAGGCAAGAGCGTTGGAAGCGGATGCTGAGGGGAATATTTACACCGCATCCTGGGATGGAAAAATTACACAATATAGTGCTCAGGGCATTCAGCTTAAGGTATTGAACGCGCAAGATTATCTTGGGAGTGATCCCTATTATTATGTAAATACTTCGTTTTACGACATAGAAATTGACGGACAAGGCAGTATCTATCTGACTAATCGTAACGAACGAGTTTTACGAACTACAACTGAGTTAAACCATATAGAGTTTATGCCTGAAATTTACTACGGTAATTTTGCGACACTGATGCCGGTTATTGATAAAGATGAAGATGGTATGCCGCTCTGGTGGGAAAGTCGATATGGATTGTCTGATGATGATGCGACTGATGCTGAGCTGGACGCAGATGCTGAGGGTTTGCTGAATCTGGAAGAGTATTTGAATAAAAGTGACCCAAGTGTCACGGATACAGATGATGATGGTTTAGATGATTACGCTGAAGTTAAAACGTATGGGACAAACCCAGCTGTACTTGATTCAGACGACGATGGTTTATCGGATGGTGACGAAGTAAATGATTTTGCGACTGATCCACTAAGCAGAGATTCAGATCAGGATGGTTTTTCAGACGGAGTAGAAATATCTCTTTATGAGACGGATCCAAACGATGCAAACTCATTGCCGGATGCAATCGCAATACTTGATATTGACTTTAATGATCAAGTAGATCCGGATTACTTGCTAGAAGCCGAAGGGTCTGCTGCACCATGGGGTATTACTGAAGAATCAGCGGGCAATTATGTATATAGTTCAGGAGATATTGACGACCGACAACTCAGTGCGTTTGAGTTGAGCGGCTTGTTTGCAGAAGGCACTTTAAGTTTTGATGCCCGAGTCAGTTCGGAAAATTGTTGCGACAGACTGGTGGTTTTTGTTGATGGCGTAGAGCAACTGTATTCAGTCGAAAACAGTTGGGAAACCTTCTCTGTTGAAGTGGCGTCTGGCCAACATACCATTCGCTTTGCTTATCAAAAAGATGGCAGTGTCTCATCTGGTGAAGATAAGGCTTGGGTTGATAACCTGAAATTTACGCCTTAACCTTAACCCACTTCTGTTTTTTACTGTAGCAAAGCAAGCGGCTGTGCTTGCTTTGCCTTTTTCACAATTATAATTTAGCTCTATTAACTCGTTACTTCAATGCTGAACGCCAACAGCCTTGTGAGCAATTTTCCGGTGGCGAACATCTGGCATTTTTTCGTAATCAAATTGCAGGATTCTCTGAGCAACGGACTTTGTGATTTAAAGCTCTTGTAACAGAGCATAAATTTTAATTCTTTATATTTTCTTTATACCGAGTCTATAAATCTTTAGAACATCCTTACACAGTTAAACGAATGGAAACCATACAATAAGGTTATCAAGTTAGAGTGATTTTATTGTATGCAGTCATTTACACAAGATTTGCTTAGAACCGCCAAGTTTTCTACCCTTAATGCTTATTTTCGAATTTTAGGCTACCTATTGCTCGTATTGAGTGTTGCTATGTTAATAGCCGCTGGCGTGAGTTATCGTTTTGTCGAAAAAAGTGCTTGGGATTTTTTTATTGATAGCATGGCAATTGCACTGATCGCGGGTTTCTTATTGTTTAATACAGATGAAATTAGTCAGTTTTCAAAACGTTATTTATTTTTAATTACAACGAGTAGCTGGTTGATTATTTGTTTGTTTTCGGCTATTCCGCTTAAACAAATTTTGCCCAATTTGAGTTGGACAGATGCTTGGTTTGAAACCGTTTCTGCGGTTACTACAACAGGTTCAACCGTTTTATCCGGGTTGAGCGATCTGCCAAAAGGCATATTGTTCTGGCGAGCTATTTTGCAATGGATTGGTGGTATTGGGATTATTGTGATGGCTATCGCGATATTACCGGCACTTAAAATAGGTGGAATGAAGCTGTTTCAAACCGAAAGTTCAGACATTTCTGATAAAGCTATGCCAAGAAGTAATCGGGTGTCTTTAGCAATTCTAATTGTGTATTTAACGCTTACCGGGCTTGCGGTGAGTAGTTATTATGTTGCCGGAATGAATGGGTTTGACGCCGTTACTCATGGTATGACAACAGCGGCCACGGGTGGCTTTTCAAACTATGATTCGTCTTTTGGATATTTTAACGACAAACCCGCTTTGATCTGGTTATCCAGTTTATGGATGATATTGGCAGCTTTGCCATTTTTATTGTTTGTTCGTATGTTCAGAGAAGATAAATCGGCATTGGTTTTAGATTCTCAGGTTCGTGCTTTTCTTTTTATTGTGATTGCTGCATCTTTATTACTGACGATTTATCAGGTCGAGCAGAATCACAGAGACTGGTTTTCAGCTTTGACTCACAGTGTGTTTAATGTGGTTTCTGTTATTACAACTTGTGGTTACGCGAGTGAAGATTATTCTTTGTGGGGCAGTGTGGCACTAATTGTCTTTTTTTATCTGACATTCAGCGGTGGTTGTTCCGGTTCAACCTCCGGCGGTTTAAAGATATTTCGTACTCAACTTGCTTGGCTATTACTCAAAAAACAGCTGACTTTGTTAATGCATCCAAATGCTATGGTGACACAAAAATATGGCAATAAAAAAGTTAACGATGAATTGTTAGGCGCGGTACTGGCGTTTTGTTTTATTTATTTTGCAAGCATTGCTGTGCTTGCATTGATTCTGTCTTTTTATAACTTAGATTTAGTTACATCGTTAACTGGCGCCGCGACAGCGGTTAGTAATGTAGGGCCGGGTTTAGGTGAGTTAATTGGCCCTGCGGGTAACTTTTCTGTTTTACCGGATGGGGCTAAATTTTGGCTGACGATAGGCATGATACTCGGTCGCTTGGAAGTATTAACCGTATTAATTTTATTTACGCCAAAGTATTGGCAGTATTAGACTTTCATTCATGATTAGGCTGGACACATGAAAATGATCTTCTCCGGATTCTGGCATAAATTCACCATGCTAGCTTTTGTTGTATTCTTACCCTTGCTAATAGTGCTGCTTTTGTTACCAACCCGTAGTTGGATCAGTACAACAGATGTCGCTATGCTGCAGTTATTGTGGGTAACTTGGGTTGCCCACAAATGCAGTAAAGTTTGGGCTATTAATACGACTTTTGTCAGTGTATTTTTATTCGACTGGTTTTATGTAGAGCCTTATTACACTCTGCATGTTAACAATCTTGAATATCTGATTTCATTTGCAGTTATGCTTGTATTGGGGCTGTTTATTAGCCAGCTATCCGGGGTATTGAGCAATCAGTTGGAAAGAGCAAAAAATATAATGTCACAAATGCGAGGTATGTTTATGTTAGCCCGTGGTCTAAATAAACGCCAGACTCTTGATGCTCAAATTCAGTATGCAACTAAATTGCTTTCAAAACGCACGGCATGCAATGTGACCTGGTTGACGCCAGATGTATCACCCATGCCTGCAAACATAAACCAGCTCTACTTGCCGGTTAAATTTGGTACGCAAACCATAGGTTATCTTGCGCTGATGCCAAATGCTTACGAAAAAAACCGGACATTAGTAAATACCGCTAAATCTTTATTAGCTCAGGTTTATCAAAAAGATTTTCTTGCCAGACAAACTAAAATTGCACAGGTAAAAGCCGAACTTGCACAAAACCGGGCATTGATGCTGAGATCTATTTCGCATGATTTACGCACCCCACTGGCAACCATTATGGGCTCGTCTAGTATGCTGGCTGACGAAGAGTTGAAGTTAAGTGATGCGCAAATTCGTGAGCAGGCAAGGCATATTTTTAATCAAAGTAATATTCTAAGTAGTCATTTCGATAAAGTGATGGAACTCAGCCGGGTGCAGGAACTTACCGAAGTGGTTGATTATAATCGTGTATTGGTTGCTGATATTATTTCAGCCGCTACGGCCAGACGCGCTTTTGTATTGACCGACTGCAAGGTTGATATTGATATTCCGCCTCAAGCAGTCTGTATGGCGGATGCAACCTTGCTTGAAATTGCACTGGCCAATCTATTAGAAAACGCTGCCAGATATGGTTTGGGAAAGATCCAAATTAAATTCTTAGAAACACAAAAGAATTATTCGCTAACCGTATGCAATCAGCTCAACCCTGAACTTAAAGCTGACCGCGATAAAGGTACAGGTTTAGGTATTCCAATCTGCAATCTGGTTATGCAGCTTCATAAAGGTAATTTAAAGACTGATATTCAACAAAATACGGTAGCTGAATTAGAATGGCCAAAAAGCAAGGAAACTCATGTCTGAACGTATTCTAATTATTGAAGATAATTTAGCGATGCAAAGTTTTTTAACGACATTGCTAAAAAATTATGGTTATGAAGTCATTTGTTTTGAGCAAGGCTTGCAAGCACTGCAATATTTAACTGAGCAGAGTGTTGATTTAATATTGCTGGATTTAGGCTTAACCGATATTGACGGTCAGCAAGTTTTAGTGAATTTGCGGCGTTGGTCTGAGTTACCGGTTATTATTATTTCAGCCCGTTTTAGTGATGACGAAAAAGTGCAAGCGCTCGACAATGGCGCAAATGATTATGTAACTAAACCTTTTAGTGCCGCAGAGTTGATGGCTCGGGTGAGAGTTGCTCTTAGGCAAAATACGGCGATTCAAGTTAATAATTTTGACCTTGGCCGGATTAAAGTCGACCCAGTCGCGCGTTTAGTTTATTGTGCAGGTGATGAGGTTCATTTAACTAAAATTGAATACAATATCTTGCTGTTATTAATTAAAAACCAAGATAAAGTACTCACTCACAATCAAATTCTGGAATCTGTTTGGGGAAAAAACTATATCGACAGACCAGAATACGTTAGGGTGCATGTAGGTCAGCTCAGACAAAAGTTAGAGCAAAACCCTGCTGCGCCTCAATACATAAAAACAGAACCGGGCGTAGGTTATCGTTTGGTTTTTGAATAAAGAATCATAAATATGCGTAAATTTAATTTTTTTAAACAGGCTTTAGTGCTGGCTCAGCTCGCGTGTGCAACTGCTTTTGCTGCTGATCCGTCAGCTTCGCTTCTTGCTCAAGATACTAAGTTAACTTTGGTTTCAGACCAATTCAGTTTCACTGAAGGCCCCGCGGTAGATAGCGCCGGTAATGTCTATTTTACCGATCAGCCAAATAATAAAATTTATTTATGGAAAACCGATAACTCAATTGAATTGTTTATGGATGACGCCGGGCGTTCAAATGGTTTATTTGTGGATGATCAAGGCAATATTTTAGCCTGTGCCGACGGCGTTAATCAGCTTTGGTTATTAACCCCAACTAAAATTAAAACCATTAAAGCGCACGATGCCAATGGCAAAGTATTTAACGGTCCGAACGATGTCTGGCAGTCGGATGCCGGTGATATTTATTTTACCGATCCTTATTATCAAAGAGATTATTGGACTCGCACCAAACCGGATATGCAAGAGCAGGGCTTATACAGGTTAGATAAAAACGGCGAGTTAGTTCTGCTAGATGCTGATTTTAAGAAACCCAATGGCATTGTTGGATATAAAAATAAGCTTTATGTTGCCGACATTGGCGCGAATAAAACCTATGTTTATCAAATCAATTCAGATGGCAGCTTATCTGACAAACAGTTATTTACTGAGTTAGGCTCGGATGGAATGACAATTGACCAACAGGGAAATTTATATTTAACCGGTAAAGGCGTGACAGTGTTTAATACCCAAGGTGAGCAGATTGAACATATTCCGGTTGATGAACATTGGACAGCTAATGTTACTTTTGCCGGTAAAGACAGAAAAACCTTATTTATCACTGCGATGGACTCTGTTTATACATTGCAGATGAAAGTAGCCGGGGTTAAATAGGTTGCTCCGGATGACGCTGGCTTATCATGCCGGCGTCAGGTATTTAGCTAAAATGTTTTTTATATCTTCAACCTGTAACGGCTTGGTCATGTAATCAACCATGCCGTTTGCAAAAGCGCGGTCAAAATCCTGTTTCATCGCATTGGCGGATAATCCACAAATTTTTAACTCGGTAAATCCCTGCTCAATAATCTTCTGGGTTGCCTGATATCCGTCTAAAACCGGCATTTGAATATCCATAAACACCATATCATAGTCTGGCTTTTGGATGATTTTTTCAACGGCTTCCTGACCATTTTGCGCTTCATCAAATTCAACCCCGAACGATGCCAGCATCTCACCTGCAACGATTCGGTTAATATCATTATCGTCCACCAGTAAAACATGGCCTTTAAATTTTGTCTCAGTGGCTTGGTTTGACGTTGCTTGCAATGCTTTTTTATCCGGATGCCAGGTTTGATTTAGTTTTTCGATGAGTTGCCCCGGTATAGCCGGCAATAACAACTTATTTAACTCAGCAGGGAGCTCAACTGCCACTTCATTTTCATCGGTTATGATCAGCAGTTTGCACTGCTGATTTAATTGCAGGATTTTGTCTTTAAGTTGCTGCCATTCAAGCAGGCTAGCCAGTTCAATCAAAAGTAAGCTTTGTTGATTAAAGGTCTTTGTTTGCAGTGACTTATGGCTGAATATATTTGGGATTAAGCCATATTCTGTTAGCGTGACTGGCGATAAAATCGAACCAGTCTGACTTTCTGCAATCCAGATTTTATTAACAGGGCAGTCTAGTACATCGATAAAGCGTTCTGCCTTATTGGCTTGTAGCCTGAAACTCACATCAAAACGTGTACCCTGACCCGGTATTGAGCTGGCGTGCACCTCTCCATTCATTAATTCAACCAATTGTTTTACTATGCTTAAACCAAGTCCGGTTCCACCATATTTTCGGCTGGTGCCGCCGTCTGCCTGAGTGAAAGAATTGAAAATTCGACTCAGCTGCTGCTCTGTCATTCCGATTCCCGTATCTTCAACGCTGGCTTTGAACAAAATTGAATCTTGCTGAAGGTCAGCCTCAACAGCAAAACTTAGCTGAACATATCCCCGCTCGGTGAATTTTATTGCATTGTTGGTCAGGTTTAATATGACCTGACTGATTCTAATGGGATCGCCTTTTAACTGAACCGGTAAATTCGGATCCACATGTAATTTAATTTTAACCGGCTTATCTTTTACTCTGACTGACATATTGGATAATAAACTTTCAATTAACCGGTTGAATGAAAAGTTAACGGATTCAATGTCCAGCTTGCCTGCTTCAATTTTTGAAAAGTCGAGAATGTCATTAATAACATTCATCAGAATCTGCCCTGAAAATAAGGCTTTTGATAAATACTCTTTTTGCTGAAAATTTAAGTCTGTTTTTAAACATAAATCGAGCAAACCAATTACGCCATTGAGTGGTGTTCTGATTTCATGGCTCATGTTAGCCAGAAACATGCTTTTTGACTCCGTTGCCTGCTCAGCTTTTATTTTGGCGTCGGCGAGTTCTTCATTCATTTGGCGATGACGCTCATTTTGCTTCTGAGCTTGTTTTAACAGGCTTTCGGTTTGCTCGTTTTTATTTTGAAATACGCTGGCTGCTTGCGCTAGTTCACCAATTTCATCTTTGCGCTCTATAGACGGAAGTTTTTCTACATATTCGCCGCTGGAGAGTTTTCGGAATATTTTGGACATAGAGTTAATCGGCATTAATACCCTGAATCCTAAAATCAAAGCGGTGAATAGCGTTATTGTAATCGCAGCTGCAGTCAGGAACAGATTTTTCAATAAGATATGATTAGCTTCGGTTTTAGTTTGCAAGTTAATATTTGCCTGCTGCTGCTCGACCAGCTCGGCTAACTGGCGGGAAACAAATAAAAACTCATTTGCTGAGCCTGTCATCACTACATTTATTAAAAATACATAACCTGTGGTCAACTGGGTTAAACGATAAAAATCAGTTTTAATTGAGCTTGATAATGAAACAGAGGTTTCAACAAGCGTTTCCTGATCTGAAAAAGGTTTTAATATGAGCTGAAGATTAAGAATGGCCTGGTTAAAGTCTTCAATATACTGATAATCCGGGCTGGCTAAATATTGAAAGGCCGCATTTTCTGCTGCGAGTAATAAACGTTCAATTTTTTCAGATTGCTCAATTAGAACCGGGTTTTGAAAACTTATTATATTATTTCTGATATTTTCCAGCGCATCTAAAACATTAGTTTGAAACAAGGATTCTCTGTTTTTTCGACTGCTTACCACTTGTGCAAAGTTTTCTCGGTAGGCTTTGAGGTGTTCGAGCATGCTTTGCAGATAATCCAGATATTGAGTCTGGTTTTGTTCATCGAATTGAGTGGATTGTAAGGTCTCTAGCCTGCGAATCAGGTCGGCTAAGAGCTCATTAAAGCGTTCGATAGCAGACTGACTCCCCGTTTGTTTATAAATCAGCACGTTGCGTTGTAGGTCAATCACTTCGGTTTGCAATGTTTTAACCTGAATAATATTTTTTAATGTGGCTTGAGTTTTTTCTACATTGGCTGAATAAGTTTGACTCGAAAGAGTTGAAAAATAAGCCTGGGCAATCGTTAAAGACAGCAGCAAAAATAGAATAATATAAACCTGGTTTTTAATTGATATAAACATTATTTTTCCGTTAAGTGCTTATAAACTCGTACCATTTTTGTAAGCTGTATTCATAAGTTGGCATCACTGTATTCCACACAGCGACATTGCTAAACCGCTCAATATAACTGCCACCTGTTCTGATACTGCCTTTTTTGACTGATACCTGACCGTCTGTACCTTTTAAATCCAGCTCTGCGGGTTGACCTAAATACCAGTATTTCCATTCAGCTTCAGACAAATTCGCCCGCGCCCGCTGTGGGTTCGATATGTAATATCCCTGTTTGGCGATAAAGGCACCAGCCCAGCCGGATAGCCACCAATTCATATAATCATAAGCCGCATCTTTGACTCTGCCTTGTGTAGCTGAAGATAAACACATTACACCATGCCAGCCTCGATAACCCTCTTTGGGAGCTGCGTATCTGACAGGGACATTTTGCCCGTTCAAAGAGGCTACCGCCGGAGAAAACATGCTTTCAATTACAACCCGTCCGCTTCGCATAAACTGCACGGATTCAGGTACTGAGGTCCAGTATCCGCTAAAATGATTCTGACGCTTGTACTGGCTTAAAATATTAAACAGCTTTTCCAGTTCAGGTTTGGAAATCGCGCCAATGTCATTAAACTGAAGCAGACCTTTGGCTTGTGCTGCTAGCGCTAAATCAAACAGACCTATAGTTGGTGCGTTCACGATACCCACTTTTCCTCTGTGTGCATCATCGAGCAACCAGCCCCAACTCTCTGTTTTATATGGTTCACCCGCTGCAATAACACTGGTATTGTAGCCAAAGGAGTCAACATTATGTACATACGGCAAAAAGCTGATTTCGCCTGTAAAATCGGGTCCTAAACGGCCGTCTTTTTGAATGTTTAATATTTTAAAAGGCGCATCACCTGCGCCTAAATTAGCGTTTTCAGATACCTTCCCTGTTTTTGACAGATCGTTTATTTCATCCCAATAATTAAGCCGTTTGGTTTCAATTGGCTGAATGGCTCCAGATCGCCACAAAATATTGATGCTATTAGACCATTGTTCGTATAAATCAAACTGCTCAGGGAACATAGACGCTTTTTGTAATACGGCTGCGCTGCCTTTTGGTTCAAATATTAATTCAATGCCTAAGTCTTCCATTGCTTTTTGGCGAATGGCTTCTTGCAGGGTGACATGTGTACCTAAAATACGTAATTGCGTTTTTTGTCTGGCAAAGACGTAAGGTGCCTGGCTATAAACGCCAACAGCTGCGCTACCAAGCAGTATTTTTTTTATGGTTTGGCGCTTGTTTTTATTTATTGTAATTGGATATGACATTCAATTAACCCGAGTGCATTTATTATCTGTGTTAAAAATAGTAGACGGATATAACTGGTTTGACGAGTTATAAGATCATAAATTAAAGTAAAGCTCAAAACGGGTCGTTTAAAAAGGTAAATTGACGCCGAACTGAAATTGGTTTTTTTCGGTTAAGTCATCATTGTCACTGTAAATGTAATGCAGTCCGAAATTAAACGGGACTTTATGCAGAAGCAATAAATCCATATCGATTCCGGCTACTATTTGCTGAATTGTTTCATCACCTGCATTATTGGGCTGCTCAATTTGGTAGTGGCGAAATGCGAGTAAAAGTTTTTCGCGTCTAAGCGAAAGCGGAAGTTTAAATGAATAGGCGGACAGATTAAGCACTTTTGAGATTGATATTGCGCCATAGCTAACCGATTTTGCAAATACATCATTGAATAATGACGACAGTATAAATTTACTGGGATCATTATTAACCAAGTCATTATCGGTTTGCAGCTCGACTCCTTTTCGGTTCAAAGGATCAACCTGATTTAAGTTTGACTGCGAATATTTAGCCGAAGCTTGAAGGTAAAACTCTGCTGGAAAGTCGCTTGTCAGGCTGAAGCTGGCTCCGCTAATCTGGCTATTACGATCTTCAACCCCATATACGGAAAAAGCGACCGCATTGTTGGCAAGCCAGCTATTTGCAAACTGTTCAGTCCGATTCACATTTAAAGCGAACGAAAAGGGCTCTCTTTCGTTCAGTTTATAATCCTGATAATAATTGGCATCCAACTCAGCGCGCCAGAAACCGGTTTGCACAAAAGGAAATCTAAGCTGAGCTGCCAATCCTATATCCCGCGTATTAACGCCTTCAATTTGTTCTAATCCACTTTTGGTGACATAAAAAGCATTTAAACCCGCCAGCACAAAAGATTGATTATTACTGATGCTCACACCGACTAAATTGCTAAGTTCATTATCCCGCATTGACCAAAGTGCAATACGAGTCCGGTCAAGTGGATCCGCAAACTGAGCACTGAGCCTGTATAAGGTTTTAGCAACTTGCTCGCCATCTTCGTTTTCTTTTACCACACTTCCTAATGCAAAATGTCCGGCGCTGTAGCCTAGGTTATTGAGCAGACTGTAGTGATTTTTTGGCGTCGGCTTCTGTTGGGGCTGATTATCCACTGCGCTTGGCGGAGAAGGAATCGCATGTGGATTTTTATCCCACAATAAACGGATTTGATAAGGTGACTGATGGCTGATTTCTGGTGTTTCTAAGCTCATGTAATAGTGATCTTCTGATACCGCTGTCACCAGTATTTTATTGCCAGCTAGCTTGGCATCCAGGATATTATCGGCCGCTAAAACCCGTTCAAATTTATTGAGCTGAACTCGGTATAAACTACTGCCGTATTCGCTGTTGGCAATAAAATACACCCGGCCATGTGTATCCACATCAGCAATGATACCGTAATAGCCTTTAAATCGGGCGATAGCTTGTTTATCGCGGAAGAGAATTCGCGTATCCCCGTTTTGTACAAAATAGTAGAGGTGATCGTTTTTAACTAATACCGATGAGTTTACCTGTGCATAAAAGCTGTCACCAATATAAAGCTGAGGCTGGTCAAATGATTTCGCCGCATCAAAATAAACTGGACTATCATCTGATAAATAACCTTGAATGATTTTGCCCTGAGTGTCGGGTTTGATATAGCCGTTGTTATCAAAGAGTCCCTGATAAGTGCGCCAGACCGAGGTTCTGCGAGCTGAGACTGAATAGACCTTGCCATCGAGATTAAATATTTTTCCTGTGGATAAACTGCTTGCTTGTGACGAAAGCGTATGTGATTTGGTATTAAACTGGTTTAATCGCGGAGCACTGACCGCATCCGGGTTGGTGAGAAAATAAATTTCGTCATTTTGCCGGTTCATCTGTGAAAAGAATTTGGAGGTTGTGATTATTTCGCCTTTGGTCGTTTGCATCTGCTGAGCCTGACGGCGCATTAATTTTTCCCACTCGGAAAAGCTCTGGTTAAAATTAATACCGAGCGTATTTTGCATAGGCCGGTTTGTTAAAAAAGGCCAGTACCAGTGACGGGAGCGGTTTTTAAAATACCGGTTAACTTCATCCAGCCCGTATTTGTGAGCCAGATAATATTGATATTGCGAGCCAAAAATATAAAAGCCTTCTGCATACGGAAAATTTAAGGTGGTGTTATAAAGCCGTTCGCGGGTTAATTTGCCAGCTTTTGCATGAGCATAGGTCATAGCCCGGTAGCGCCCGTTATAAAGCCGCCCGCCGTTACCATGCCAGGATTCATTTAGCACAGCATTGCCCTCCAGCATAAAGCTGGATTCATAGATATTGGGATGAATTGCCGGGATCAGTGGAAATAAAAAACTGCCGTTACGAATCAGTTTATAAAGGTCTTGTGAAACCGGGTTATCTTTTACATTGGTTTGATAGTTATGTGCGGTTTCGTGCAGCAGCAGGGTATCCAGCCAGGATGTTGACGAAAAATAATCAATGCGCTGTGCGCCGCCCAAATAATTAATTTGCCGGTTGAGTGGAAACTGTGAAGCAAAGCCATTAGCGATTTGGTTATAAGATGACATTAACCCCAGGTTTAGCCGGGTATCCATTTGATAACCAAAACTTTGTGAATAAACATCAGCCAGATAACTTTGCAAAGCCGCAGCCCGCTGCGCAGCCTGTTTATTCTGTTCGGTGAAAATAATACGCGCCTTGTCAGTATCAAAGGTGTAGTAGTCCTGATCATCAGCAACCGAAGTTGAATTAGACGTAACTAAAGGCGCTGCGTTTAAAGTGGTAGCAAAAAGAGCAGACAATATGGCAAAAGCTTGTTTCATTGAGGTCCCTGTAAACTTTTAAGGCAGGCAATTTATTTTTATAAAAAGTGTAGTCGAATAAAATGACAGCCGGAATGTTTTACCAGGGATAAAATGTTTTAAATTGTTGCCGCACATTATCGGCGATTGGCGTGATAGGTTTAAAACGGCGGCTTACACTCATTCGTCGTTAAACCGCCCTGCATTTGGGTATGAGATTGTGGTTTGGGTAAATTAAAACGGCGGCTTACACTCCTTCGTCGTTAAACCGCCCTACGTTTGGGCATGAGATTTTTGTTTGGATGAATTAAAACGGCGGCTTACACTCCTTCGTCGTTAAACCGCCCTACATTTGGGAGTCAGATTTTTGTTTGGATGAATTTAAACGGCGGCTTACACTCCTTCGTCGTTAAACCGCCCTACGTTTGGTCATGGGCTTGTGGTTTGAATGAATTTAAATAACAGGTGGTTTGGGTGGTGTAGGGTGGTTTAGGCGCGTAGCGCCGTAAGCCACCTATTGCGTAGCGCCCAAGCCACCAAATGGAATCGCCGATACACCGAGTGCGTTACATCAAGCCACCTTCATTCAATTAATTACTCGCGACATATTTGCGCCAGCTACCAAATTCGCTGATGTTTTTGCCGGTTTGTGCTGTGCTTTCGGCAATAAATCCGCTAACAAAACGGCCATCTTCCAGCTCAACTTTACCTATGCCTAATGGCGCGGCAATGCCCTCAACAAATGATGCAAAATGCTGAGTCGGTATGCGCCAAACCTCTACTTCAAAGGCCTGTTTTTCCGCATCCGAGCGAATAAGTGCGGGGCGTTCTACCTGGCCGGGCACCGAATACATTTGATAAGCTCTGGCTGTCCTGGTTTTTTCCAGCAAAAGCGCGTCTCTTTCCTGTAACTGCCAGTTAAGTGCCATTCCGGATAAATGCGCGCCACATACGGCTAGATCAATAAAACCTGAGTTAACATCTGTTTGCAAAGTCTCGGCTTTAAAAGGCCATTGAGTTGCACCTAATGTCAGCTGATTGTTTTGCATGATTTTATCGGCATAAGCTAATAAGCTTTGGTCCTGCATCGCAAAGCTAAACAGGGTGATCCCAAACGGCATTTTATTCGCAGTAAAACCTGTAGGCACAGCAATAGCGGAAAAATCCAACAAGTTCATAAAGTTGGTGTAATAACCCAGGTTTGAATTGTTGCCTATTGGGTTGTCTTTAATTTCTTTGCGGGTGTAATGGCGGCCCGCAGTAGGTGACACTAAAAAATCGACCTGTTCAACCAATAAGTCAGCTTGTTTTTTTAACGCCTGTAATTTATAAAGCGCTGAAAAACAATCGGTTGCCAAAGGTTTATTGCCTGAGCTGATTATGGTTCGGGTTACATCCAGCATAGCCTCAGGTTTATTTTCAATAATATCCTGAGTGGCGATATAACGCTCGGCGACCCAGGGGCCTTCATACAAGAGTTTGGCAGCCTGCAGCATAGGTGAATAATCGAGCGCTTTTTTCTCACCGCCCATGGCTTCAAGCTGAGCTACCGCTTTTTCAAATTCAGCCTGATAAAAATCATCACCAAAAAACTCAAGTTGCTCAGCTAAAGGCACAGCAAAGGTAAATGAATCTTTTGCTAATACAGGTTTTTGATTGGCAACCGGATTATCGCGTGAGTAACAGTCTTCGCCATCATATTGTGCTGCTACCTGAAACACCCTGTTGGCATCGGTCGCTGTTAACGCAAATATACTGACACAATCTAAGCTGCGACAAGCTGGCACTACACCAGAAGTCGATAGCAAACCTTTACTCGGTTTTAAGCCGACCAAATTGTTAAAACAGGCCGGTACCCGGCCCGAACCTGCGGTATCTGTGCCCAGCGCAAAACTCACTGTACCTAAGGCTGTGGCTACTGCTGAGCCTGAACTTGAGCCGCCTGAAATATAATCTGAGTTAAATGCATTTGGGGTTTCACCAAAAGGCGAACGAGTGCCGACTAAACCGGTAGCAAACTGATCTAGGTTGGTTTTACCAATAGGGATCGCACCGGCTTCAATTAGCTGCTCAACCACAAAAGCTGATTTTTCCGGCACATAACTAAATTCCGCGCAGGCGGCGGTGGTGGGTACACCGGCTAAATCAATATTGTCTTTAATTGCAAACGGCACACCATATAAAGGATGGGTTTGCGGAGATTTACTTTTTAACCCTTCAAAGTAAGGTTTCAGTGCTTCTTCATCCAGCAAATGAATCCACACCGCTTGCTGGCTTTTAGCTTCTTTTATTAAAGATAAAATCAATTTTTCCGGTGATTGCTGACCGGTTAAATAGGCCAGATTTAATTCGTTTATGGCTAAGTTTGTCTGATTCATTTTTACGCTTCCTCTAAAACCATTAATGCCTGACCGGCTTGTACCTGTTGGCCTTCTTTAACTAAAACTTTGACGACTTTGGCGGCTTCGCTGACAGCCAGGTCAATTTCCATTTTCATCGACTCAAGCACAATAGCGGATTCCCCTGTGCCAATTGCCTGCTCAGCCTGTGCATTAATTTTCCAGACACTACCGGCAGCGGTCGCTTCCATTAAATATTGCTTATCGCCAAGTTCAATGGTTTCGCTGTCCTGCTCCGCATCGGCTTCAAATGAATAATTCAACTGGCCTGTGCGTTTCCACTCAGCCATTTCGTCAGCAAATGCCTGTTCGCGTTGTTTAGTGAAGGTTTCAATTTCAGTTTCGTTATCTTTCCATTGTTGAATCAGCTTCGGCATAGAGACAGTCGCCTGTTCAATTTTAGGCTGCCATTTACCCAGCGGGAAATCTTCACGAATTTGCATCAGCTCTTCATGGCTGACCGGGTAATATTTAACCTGATCAAAAAAGCGTAAAAGCCAGGGTTGATTGAACACTTCGTTACTGCGATAGCGATTCCACATTTGCACGGTACGGCCAACAAACTGATATCCGCCCGGACCTTCCATGCCATATATACACATATAAGCGCCGCCAATGCCGACTGAATTTTCAGCCGTCCAGGTACGTGCCGGGTTGTATTTAGTGGTAACCAAGCGATGGCATTTATCCAGTGGTGTGGCAACCGGTGCGCCTAAATACACATCTCCTAACCCTAATACTAAATAATTGGCATCAAACACTATGTCTTTAACTTGCTCAACGCTTTGCAGGCCGTTAATACGTTTTATAAAGTCGAGGTTTGAAGGGCACCAGGGCGCATCTTTACGCACCGACTGCACATATTTATCAATCGCTTGCTGGCAGGCTTTATCATTCCAGCTCAGTGGCAGGTGAACAATACGCGATTCAAAACTGAGCTGACGGGTATCGCCCAGGCTTAAATCAATTTGTTTAATGGTTTCAATCAGCTGATAAACGTCCAGTTCTGAGTTTTCATAATGAACCTGCAATGAGCGAATACCCGGCGTTAACTCTAAAATACCTTTAATATTTTTTGCCTGTAGCGCTTCTAATAAAGCCTGTACGCGGGCGCGTAAGGTTAAATCTAAAACCAGTTCACCGTATTCGGCGAGTAAAAATTTATCCCCGGCTTGTCTGAATACTAAGTCCGGTTCGCCATCATCAGTTTCCAGCGTATCTAAAATCGGGCTGATAATTTCAGCCGGTGTATATTCACAGGTTTGTTTATTTAAGCTGCTTATCTGACGGTTTTGCGCGGTTTCTATGTGTTTGGCCGTAGCTAAATCTACCACCTCAAAACTTAGGGTATCGCCTGCTTTAAGCTGGCCCAGTTTCCATAAGTCTGCGCTGATCACGGTAAACGGACAAACAAAACCGCCTAAACTTGGGCCATCCGGGCCTAAAATTACCGGCATATCCCCGGTAAAATCAACCGTGCCGAATGCATAGGCATTATCGTGAATATTGGATGGATGCAAGCCGGCTTCGCCGCCGGTTTCACGCGCCCATTCCGGTTTAGGGCCAATTAAGCGAATACCTGTCCGGCTTGAGTTATAGTGAATTTTCCACTGATGAGATGAAATGGCGGTTATATCCTCTTCAGTGAAAAAATCCGGTGCGCCATGCGGGCCATAAACTACTCTGACCGTCCAGTCATTGGTAACAGGTGCAATGACATCTGCCGGAATTGCGCCGGTTTTGGCTGTGGTGCTGACAGATTTTGGAATGGACAAAAAATCACCCATGCGCAGTGCACGGCCACAATGGCCACCAAACTGACCTAAAGTAAAGGTACTTTTACTGCCTAAATAATCCGGGCACTGAATACCACCGCTTACCGCTAAATAAGCCCGCGCGCCAGCCGCTAATACTTTACCGGTTTTTAAGGTTTGCCCGGCTTTAATATTGATAACCTTATGGTTTTTCTGAGGCTCATCATCCAGGCTGATTTCAATTTCAGCACCGGTAATCACGACCTGGCAATCCTGATAAAATTTTAAGCTTGGGCCTTGTAAAGTGATTTCTAAACCCGCTGCTTCTTCCGGGTTATTTAACAGACGGTTTGCCAGGCGGAATGAATAAAAATCAAACGGGCCGGAAGGCGGCACGCCAATATCCCAATAACCTGTACGAGCCGGATAATCCTGAATCGTTGTCATAGTACCGGCTTTTAATACTTCAAACCCGGCAAACTCAGCTTTAAAGTCATTTAAGCTGCGGGTAAATATTCTGCCTTCGGTAAACGCATGGTCAGCGAGGATTTGCTGAACATAGTCTATGTTGGTAATGACCCCATAAACTTTAGAGTCAGTTAACGCTTTATCCAGTTTAGCGATGGCTGCTTCTCTGTCGTCAGCATGTACTATAACTTTGGCCAGCATAGGGTCAAAAAACGGCGATACGGTTAATCCGGCTTCAACCCAGTGATCCACTCTGGCATCCTGAGTAGGCCATTCAACCTGAGTGAGTAAACCGGCTGAAGGCTGAAAGTTTTTTGCCGGGTTTTCAGCATAAATTCGCGCCTGAATCGCATGGCCTTTAGGTGTGATAGATTCAAGTGAAGATAAATCCAGCCCGGCTTGCTGAATGCTTTCGCTATAAGCAATTCTCAGCATCCATTCAACCAAATCCACGCCGTAACACATTTCAGTAACCCCGTGCTCAACCTGTAAGCGGGTATTCACTTCTAAAAAGTAAAACTGGTCCTGATCGTGGTCGTAAATAAACTCAACTGTACCTGCGTTAAGGTAATCAATTGACTGCATCAGATTTTTGGCTGTGGTTAACATGGCGCTGCGTGTTGCGGCCGGTAAGTTTGGCGCCGGGGTTTCTTCAATAACTTTTTGGTTTCGGCGTTGGCTTGAACAGTCGCGCTCACCTAAGGTGACAACTTCACCAAAACCGTTACCTAACACCTGAACTTCAATATGACGGGCTTTTTCGACAAATTTTTCGACAAACACGCCATCATTATCAAAGTTTTGTGCACCTAAATGTTTAACGTTAACAAAAGCTTTTTCAAGCTCAGCGCTTGAATCACACCTTTGCATGCCAATACCACCCCCGCCTGCTGTGCTTTTCAGCATAACCGGGTAGCCTACTTGTTCGGCAAAACGAATCAGTTCGTCTAAATCTGAAATCAGACCGCTGCCGGGTACCAGTGGAACCTGAGCCTGTTCGGCAATTTCACGGGCCTGATGCTTTAAACCAAAGTCGATCATTTGATGTGCACGCGGACCAATAAAGCTGATATTTTGTTGTTTTAGTTTTTCAGAAAAGGTCGCGTTTTCACTTAAAAAGCCATAACCCGGATGAATCGCCTCTGCGCCGGTTTGTTTGGCTATTTCAATGATTTTATCCTGATTTAGGTAAGTGCTTGCTGCTGCACCCTGACCTAAGCTATAAGCTTCGTCAGCTTGAGCAACATGCAAAGATTCTTTGTCGGCTTCTGAATATACAGCAATACTTTTAATGCCGAGTGATTTTAAGGTGCGAATGATTCGACAGGCAATTGCGCCCCGGTTTGCGATTAGGACTGTATTAAACATGATGGTTTACTCGTCTTAGCGGGTCGTCCCGCATCAAACTTGTTTTGAATATCCGGGTCGTCCCGAATATTAAGCCGTATGGCTGTTTGTTAAACCGCTTCTTTTAAGTGAAGCGTTTGTTTTAAGCAAAATGTCTTTTTCATGGATGAAAAAGCCAAGCTTAAAGAGAAGTATTTACAGCGTTTTTGCGTAAATAAACGTTTTACAATACTTCCGACTCGTTCCAGATTAAAACTTCAATTGGCGTTGGATTATATGCGTTACAAGGGTTATTCAGCTGCGGACAGTTTGAAATCAATACCACTACATCCATTAAGGCTTCCAGCTCAACATATTTGCCCGCGCCGCTAATGCCATCAGCAAAAGTAAGCTTGCCATCTGAAGTCACAGGAACATTCATAAAAAAGTTAATATTATGGGTAATGTCTTTTTTAGTCAGACCCAGTTCTTCGTTTTCGGCAATGGCTAATAACCAGCTGTCACGACAGGCATGCATACATTTTTTTTCCAGCGCGTAACGTACTGTATTGCTTTCGGTTGCACAGGCTCCGCCTACGGTATCGTGACGACCACAGGTGTCGGCAACAATTTTAAGCATAGGGTTGCACTCGTTTGACATAAGTACAGAGCCTGCCGTTAAATAAAGATTGCCCTGTTCGCGAATGGTATCCGTGGCGCTGTAGCGTTCGCTGACATCATTGGCGTTATAAAATAAAGTATCTGCAGCCTGATTGCCTTCTAAATCTAAAATCCGAACTGTCTGGCCTTTTTTAACCACTTTTAAATAATAATCACCGGCACCGACTGTCTCGCGATCAAATGCGTTTTCTGCTTGTAATTCGCTTTCTTTAATCATCCTATACCTCCTTACAGACCTAAATGATATAAACGGTTATTTTCATAACCTCTCTGGTTTTCCGCGCACAAGTTTTTACATAAATCATCATCGCTAACAGGTGCTGATTGCAGAATCTGATACTCAACCTCAAATTCAGGGTAAGTGGCAGATGGATTCAGAGGGTGAGGGCAGGTATGCAGTAAAACTAAAGTATCCATTTCAAAACGCAGCTCGATAAAGTCACCCGCTTTGGATTGCTGTGCGCTGTAATTTAATGCGCCTTCATCATCCGGCTCGATTTTGCTGAAAACATTTAAATTGGCGGCTAAATCTTGCTTGTTTAAACCGTATTTAGCTGCTTCAACCAAAAACGCATCTGTACCGTTTTGCTTCCAGTTATTGCGCTCAGTTTGATAGTCCCGCTTGCCCCATTTTTTTTCAACTAAAGCCGCATTTGAATTACCGCTTACCGTATCGTGCCAGCCAAAGCTGTCATCGGTAATGGCGCAGAAAATACGGCCCATATCAGAATATAAACAATGGCCTTGGGTTAGCTTAAAAGTGTGCTGGCATTTTAAGCTGTCCGGTGCGTTGTAACGCTCCAGTAAATTTTCCGGGTTATAAAATAAAATACCCACATTAGCGCCACCGGTTTTATCAATTAAACGAAGGCTGGTGCCGCGCCTCATTCGCATTGACCAGTGTTTACCTGAGGGTAAAGCGTCTTTGTATAAAATCATAAATTTACTACCTTTTTTACATATTTTTCAGCTATGGTCTGGCCTGTCACCTGTTGTTTCTCAGTGGTTAAAGGCAAGTCATAAGTGATTTGCGCGCCATACGCAGTTGGCGCTTGCGGATCATGGCGAACCTTATCAAATACCCAAAGCCGTGAACCTAGTTCAAAGCCTTCCTGGATATCATGGGTCACCATAAAAATGGTTAGCTTGTTTTCTTTCCAGACTTTACGGATAAGCTGATGCATATCTTTACGAATACCCGGATCCAGTGCACCAAAAGGCTCATCCAGTAATAAAATTTTGGGTGACTTCATCAACGCCTGGGCAATGGCTAACCTTTGCTGCATGCCGCCCGATAGTTGATGCGGATATTTGCCGGTCGCATGCCCCAGACCAACCGCTTCAATAAAGCTCATTGCTTTATCTTTTATCTTGCGCTTTTGCTGGCCAAAACAGCGCCCTAAAAATGGCGATGCAGAAAATTCGTCGGCAATCATCACATTTTGCAGAACGGTTAAATGCGGGAACACTGAGTATTTCTGAAAAACGATGCCTCGCGCTTCATTCGGCTCAGGTGAAATAGGCTGGTCATTTAATAAAATCTGACCTCGTGTTGCTGTCTCACTGCCTAAAATCATTTTAAGCAAAGTGGTTTTACCGCAGCCGGAAGCCCCTACCATAGAGACAAACTCGCCTTCATTTACGGTTAGTTTCAGACGCTCTAAAATCTGCACATCACCATAAGATTTCCAGACATTATCAATTTTTAACAGACTCATTTGCCGGCCTCCTGCTGGTGATACCAGGGAAAACACAACTCTGAGAATTTGCGCAGACTAAAGTCCATGGCAAATGCCAGCGCGGTAATCCACATAACGTAAGGTAAAATGACGTCCATCGACATATAACGACGAACCAAAAAGATGCGATAACCTAAGCCTTCCTGTGCGGCAATGGCTTCGGCGGCAATTAAAAATAACCAGGCGGTGCCCAGCGATAAACGCATTGCCGATACCAGTCTCGGCATAATTTGTGGTAATACCACTCTAATCGCAACCAGCCAGGTTGAAGCCCCTAAAGTTTGTGCTTTGATTAATATTTCCGATGGAAGTTGGCGCACATGCGACTGAATATCACGAATAATCACAGGTGCTGTCCCAATAATAATGAGCATGACTTTCGCCAGCTCACCCAAACCAAAGGTAATAAACAAAATGGGTAATATCGCCATTGGCGGGATCAGTGAGACTATGGTTATTAAAGGGGAGAAACCCGAGCGAAACACAGGTAACAAGCCGGATAACATTCCAAATAATAAGCCTACCGCAGCGCTGATGCCGATACCGATACAAATACGGTATAAGCTGGCACCTGTATCCTGCCAGAACAGGTATTCGCCGCTGCGTTTGTCTTCAGTAAAAGCCATGCGATCCACTGCATCCGAGATTTGGGTAAAACTCGGCAGCAGTTTATCGTAAGGGTTTTCAGCCAGCCTTTCATTTGATGCTGTCCAGTACAGCATCAAAATCAATACAAAGGGCACTAAGGCTAAAAAACCTTTTAATGAACGCGATGGCTCTATGTTCATTAACTTTTTCATAAGGAGGGCCTTATTTATAGTTTGCCGTCAACTGCCATTTGCATAAAGCTGGGGTCAAATCTGAGCTGAACATTGGCTGGGTTGCCAATTACACCGCTTGGCGTTTCTACCCCAATAAAACCGGCATCCGGCGCACCGTCGCCTAATAAGCCGTGATCAAATGAAAACTCAGCAACATATTTCATGGTTTGAGCCAGCTTTTTATCTTGGGTAAATTCAACAGCTTCTTTCGCTGAGAAGAACATTTTAGTGCTGGCAAGCTGGGCTTTGTAACCGGCTAAATCGGTTCCTGATGCTTTTGCCATATGCTCAAGGACGGCATCGTCTTTCATCTTGTCCATGATTTCATACCAGGCGCCAACCAGTGCTTTACCAAATTTAGGGTTAGCTTTTAAGGTTTGGGTGTTCACCACCATAAGGTCAATGATTTCACCCGGAATATTGGATGAGTCAAATACTTTGTTTGCACTGGGCTGTTTTTCTATTTCAGATAACAGCGGATTCCAGGTCACAACAGAGGTTACATCTTTGGTTGAATAGGCAGCCACTAAATCAGCGTCTGAGGTATTCACCACATCAACATCTCTTTCAGACAAGCCGATTGATTCTAAACCGCGAGCTAATAGGTAGTGAGATACACTCAATTCTACTAAATTGATTTGCTGGCCTTTGATGTCTGCCAGTTTGGATTTGTCTTTTAAGATGACGCCATCGTTACCGTTAGAGAAATCGCCAACGATTAATGCCGTACTGTCAACAAAGCTGGCAGCCGGAATGGTCAGGGCATCCATATTGGTCATGCTGCAAGCGTCAAACTGGCCTGCGGTGTATTGGTTGATAGATTCGATATAGTCGTTAATTTGCACAACATCGATTTCGATATCGTATTTGTCGGCCCATTTTTTGATAATGCCTGAGCTGTCGCCATATTCCCATGGCATCCAACCCACATAAATGGACCAGCAAATGGAAAACTTATCTTTTGCAAATGCGTTTGCACTTGTCATTAAAGCGAGGGCTAAAGTGAATGTTTTTATCATTTTCATGTCGCGTTCTCCAAAGTTTACACGGTTTTATGAGCACAGGAGGCCTAATCAAATTTAACCTCCCGGGCTTTTATCCCGCCGTGTAACCCTTGCTTGCGCAAACATAAAAATATCAAAACAAACAACGCTGTAGATATGATTATGCGGCTAGGTTGACGACTCTCGGACCAGACGTTTTGTTATTATTTTAATAAAAAAACCGGAACCCTAGTCATCTGTTTAGCACTATGCTGGTTCAATTTGATTGAACCCCTGCACCATAACCTTAAGCATAAAGCTGGCCAGTTTTTAATATCGCATTGTTTTATTTTTTAGTGTTTGATTTGTATGGTAAAATTTTAAAGGAGATGTTTGTGATGTATTTTTTAAGACTGGTTAAACATTAAGCTTAATTTGACCGATTTGGTGCATTGAATTAATTTGGTGCAGTGGTGAGTGGCAGAGTTAATGTGAATTAAATCACTATAGCTTCGCAGGGGGGTTAGAAAGGTTGAGCTGGCGTTATCCAAAAATACAATTGATATGGCCCGTTTTTTGGCCATATCAATTTTAGTCTTAAGCAATAACCTCTGCGCCCCAGCCGTCAGAATAGCCTTTGTTACCCTCGACACACTCGGTGAATGCATCATCAATTTCACTGATTCTTTGATGGGTAGGCAATATAGTTAAACTGGCAACCAGTTCAACACCGCCACCGAGTTCGGGTTTTTGAATTTTCACCTGGCTAAATTGTTCGCCGGATAAATCCAGTTGTTTTACTTTTGGCAACACAGCTTCGGCGGCGTCTTTAAATTCAAATGCCGCATAAAAGTCTATTTGCATGGGCTGGCTTAAATCTATGCCTTCTGCTGCCATTTCAGCAAGGATCTGACCGGTTTCGTCATCAGGGTATTGGCTTGTCATGTATTTTTGCTCGTATTGTTCCGGGTTTATTATGGCTCAATTTTATCATAGCTCAGTGCTAAAGTAGTCAGCTATTTGTTGGCTAAATTGCATTTTGACTCTGCTGATAAGCATCTGTTCCCCATAGCGGCACAGTTGATAAACTATGTTTAAAACTACCAGATGTTTCTTTAGTGGAATATGAAACATACATTAAGGTTTGGCTTTTAGGATCATAAATACGACGGATTTTCATTGATTTTAAAAAGATACTTTTTGATTTTTTAAAGACAATCTCGCCGGATTTGCCTTTATTAATCCCGGCAATCATCGCAGGCGTTATTGCACCCGTTTGTCGACAGGAAATTGCGCTATCGCTCGGGTCTGCGAGGCTTAAATTTGCCTCTACGGAAGCGATATGGCAGGTTACCCCGATAACAATAGGATCATGCAATACTTCTATTTTGATATCCTTGGTGGTAAATAACCCAAGTGATACATCGCCAACCTCGTTATCGCTGCACCCACTTATCGCCGTGGCTAACAGTGAGATAAATGCCAACTTTTTCCAGAATAATGTCATCTTTTTATCCTTATGGTTATTGAGCACAACTGTTGAATTAAGAATTTTTCTGATTAGCAAAATATTATCAGTTAGAATATTGCAGATTTTCAAAAAAGATTGAAGTTATTTTATGTTAGAACATTTGAGTTTACCAATCGACAATGACGCAAAGCGTTTATTTCACGGGCGCGGCCATGCTTATCCTGGTTTCGAACATATCTGTATTGATTGGTTTTCACCTGTTATTTTAATCACGGCATACAAAGCGATATCGGCAGATTTGCTTAATTATCTGGTTGAGTTCTTCAGTCAGCCACAAACGCCCGCTAAATCAATCCAATTGCAGCAAAGATATTTGGCGCAAGCACCAGTCACGGTTTTATGGGGCGATGAAATCAGCGAGCTGGAATTAACTGAAAGTGGATTAAAATATCAGGCAACTTTGGGTCGGACTCAAAACCATGGCTTGTTTTTGGATATGGCGTTGGGACGAGACTGGGTCAGAGCGCACAGTAAAAATAAATCTGTTTTAAACTTGTTTGCTTACACCTGTGGGTTTTCAATGGCGGCTCATGCGGGTGGTGCGCGAAAAATTGTTAATCTGGATATGAGCAAAGCCGCACTTAGACGCGGCCGTGAAAATCATTTATTAAATCAGCAAGATCCCAGCATAGTTCAGTTTGAAGCGGTTGATTTATTTAAATCCTTTGGCCGGGTACGCAAACATGGCCCCTATGATTTAGTGATTTGTGACCCGCCAGCTTTTCAAAAAGGCAGTGTGAATATTGAGCGGGATTATAAAAAAATCATTCGCCGTTTACCTGAGTTCGCAGCGGATCAGGCACTGGTTATGTTGTGTTTAAATTCGCCTGATTTAGATGATTCATTTTTAACTGAAACTGTAGCGGAATATTGTCCGCAGTGCGAATTTGTTGAACAAATAAAAGCGCCGCTCGTTTTTAAAGAAGCAGTTTCAGGTAAAGGGTTAAAAATTCAGGTATATAAATTTAACGCTGTGAAATAAGCGTTTAGATTTTAAAATCGATAATTGAATTATATTCAGCTAGCGGTATAATATAGGCCTCTCTTGGGGGAGTAGCCAACTTAAATATCTTACATGCCACGGAGATAACTTAAGAAAGCTTGTCAACATAATTGAGCCTCATTGCTCATGGCAAGTTTGTGATTTTCAAGTTTTCAGAAAATTACTGGCGAGACCTGAGACAAATAACCACTCCAGTAGGCGGGAGGTGGATGTTTGTCTTTGGTTGATTATTTCCCGCCTGGAATTTTATTTGATGGAAGCTTTATTTACTTCAACTCTTTCTGTTGCTATCGCTGAAATGGGCGATAAAACTCAATTACTGTCTTTATTACTCGCTGCCAAATTTCGCAATAAACTGGCCATTATTATGGGCATTTTAGTCGCCACCATTATTAATCATGCAATATCAGCCTGGTTCGGTGTCTGGTTATCTAAGTTTTTACAAGATGGCTGGGGTGTCTGGTTGTTAGGCGGCAGCTTTATTGTGGTTGGTTTGTGGCTGTTAATCCCGGATAAGGATGAAGAAACTGATAGCCGATTTGATAAATATGGCGCCTTTTTAGTTTCAACCATTTTATTTTTTCTTGCTGAAATTGGCGATAAAACTCAAGTTGCGACAGTATTACTGGGGGCGCAATTCCAGTCTACTGTTATTGTCACTATAGGGACGACGATCGGCATGTTAATCGCTAATGTGCCTGTGGTTTATATGGGTGACAAACTGATGCAAAAAATTCCGCTCAATTTAACCCGCATGATAGCCGCTGCAATTTTTATTGCGGTCGGTCTGGCGAGTTTATTGTTATAAAACCTGGGTGTACCCTTTGTAATCGCCGACTGCGCTTTGTCGATCGGCGTTTACGCCATTACATAAACATCTGTTTCAAAAAACAGATACTTGTACCGGTTTAATTTAACTATGCGGTTATCAGATATGTTCGGATAAATATTGCTGAATTTGTCGTTTTTCAGAATTATTTAGTCTGAGGCCCAGTTTTGTGCGCCGCCAAATGACATCTTCCAGCGTTTCAGCCCATTCATGGTGGATTAAATAATCTAACTCAAGCTGATAAAAATCTTTTGCAAAGCGGCGACCCAGATCGTCGATTTGATGAGTGTTTGTCAGTATTTGATAACTGAGCGTGCCGTAACTACGTACATATCGTTTAAGCAAGCTTTCCGGTAACCAGTTAAACTCTTTTTGCAACTGGTTTAAGAGTGAATCATGGTGACTAAAATCGCCACCGGGTAATACTTCACGACGGGTGACTGCTGGGCCTACCTCAGGGAAACAGCAGGCCAACTTATCAACGGCTGACTCGGCTAACTTACGGTATGTCGTAATTTTACCGCCAAATACAGATAATAAAGGCGTTTTTTCCTGCATTAGAGTTAAGTCCAGTTGGTAGTCTCGGCTTAATGCCTGTGCCTGATTATGGTTCTGAGCAGGTGCAATTAGCGGGCGTACGCCTGAATAGGTATGAACAATATCTACCAGATTGAGCTGGCTGTTAAAATAGCGATTAGTGACGGCTAACAGATAATCTATTTCGTTTTGATTAATGCTGACGTCAGCGGGATCGCCTTTATAGTCCACATCGGTTGTGCCAATTAACGAAAAATCCTGTTCATATGGGATTACAAAAACAATT
Organism: uncultured Alteromonadaceae bacterium; assembly: GCA_913056495.1. Classification (GTDB taxonomy): domain Bacteria; phylum Pseudomonadota; class Gammaproteobacteria; order Enterobacterales; family Alteromonadaceae; genus Catenovulum. Next base: position 34,039 of record CAJXMO010000002.1, read on the forward strand.
CTTTTATCTTTGTTTTGTAAAATATATGCCTGTGGCTGCTGATGGAGTTTAGGCACAATGATATGGCTGCCTTTGACTAAACGAACAGTATGAGGTGAGCTTTGATGCAAAGCATGGTTAAACAGATGTTCCACCCAAGGGCCAGTTGCATTGACCAGAGCCTTAGCCTGTACTCGAATCATTGAATCGGGTTGATGTGAACGCTGATTATGCAACTCAAGCTGCCACAGGCTATTTTCAATTTTAGCTCGATTACATTGCCATCGCGTTAGAATGCAGGCTCCTTTTTGTGCTGCGGACATCGCATTGAGTACGACCAGTCTGGCATCATCTACCCAGACATCGGCATATTCAAACCCTTTTTTAAACTCAGGTTTAAGCACGCTCAGGTCGGTAAAACGAACAAACTGAGAGGCGGGCAATCTGTCTCTTTTACTTAAATGGTCGTATAAAAATAAACCCAGTCGTATTAACCAAGCGGGTCTTAAGTGGGGCTGGTGAGGTAAAATAAACTTGAGCGGCCACATAATGTGTGGTGATTTATTGAGAAGAATTTCCCGTTCAGCGAGCGCTTCTTTGACTAACCTGAACTCAAAATATTCCAGATAACGTAAACCTCCGTGTATCAGCTTGGTACTGGCTGAAGAGGTAGCGCAGGCCAGATCGCCCTGCTCACACAATAATACTTTAAGGCCGCGTCCGGTGGCATCGTTGGCTATGCCCACACCATTAATCCCGCCACCGATCACAACTAGATCCCAGACGGTATTTTCTGGCGGAGATGTTTTACATTGCATTAGTCTGGCCGGATAAGTAAATAATTTTAATTATGGAACATAAATTCGTTTACTACCAAGGATTTGCAGTCCTCCGTTTTTTGAAAAACTCTGCTACAGTTATACAGATAAGCTCAAATGTGTGTATCAAAATGACTGATTATATTTTAGCGATCGATCAGGGAACAACGAGTTCCAGAGCCATTATTTTTGATAAAAGCGGGCAGGTCATTGCAGTGGCTCAGCGGGAGTTTAATCAAATTTATCCTGATAATGGCTGGGTTGAGCATGACCCGGAAGATATCTGGTCCAGTACGCTCGCAGTTTGTCAGCAGGTAATTGAAAAAGCTCAGGTTAAAATTTCTAGCATAGGGATATGCAATCAAAGGGAAACGACGTTAGTTTGGGAGAAAAAAACTGGTAAAGCAATTTATAATGCCATTGTCTGGCAGGACAGGCGAACCAGTCAGGATTGTCAAAAATTAATCGAGCAAGGTTATAGTGAACTGATTAACGACAAAACCGGTTTATTGCTTGATCCGTATTTTTCCGCCAGCAAAATTCGCTGGATTTTAGATCATGTAAAAGGTGCAAAAGCGCGGGCAGAGCGGGGGGAATTGCTGTTTGGCACGATTGACACCTATTTAATCTGGCGACTAACTCAAGGCAAACAGCATGTAACAGATGCCACCAATGCATCACGTACTATGTTGTTTAATATTAAAACCCAGGCATGGGATGATGAGCTGTTAAAACTCTTTAAAATTCCAGAAGTCATGTTACCAAAAGTGCTGGATTCGGCGGATAATTTTGGAGTTACAGAGACAGATATCTTTACTCAATCAATCCCAATTAACGGGGTGGCAGGCGATCAGCAGGCCGCCTTGTTTGGTCAAAACTGTTTTTATCCGGGTATGGCAAAAAGCACTTATGGCACAGGTGCTTTTTTGATGGCCAATACTGGAGCCAATATTTGCCGGTCAAATAATCAGTTATTAACGACTGTTGGCTACAGGTTAAGAGGCATTCCAAGCTATGCCATTGAAGGCAGTATTTTTATAGCCGGAGCCGCGATAAGCTGGCTAAAGAATGAATTGCATTTAATCAATAACGCGCAGCAAACGAATTCTCTGGCCAGTGAACTGGATTATCAGCACGGGGTTTATTTAGTGCCGGCTTTTACCGGCTTGGGGGCGCCCTACTGGCAACCGGATGCTAGAGGGGCTTTATTGGGGTTAACCCAATCCAGCGGGATCAGCGAAATTGTCAGTGCTGCATTGCAGTCAGTGGCTTACCAAACCCGGGATTTACAAATTTGCATTAGAAGTGATGGCATTCACATTGATTCAATCAGAGTGGATGGTGGTATGGCGACCAACCCTTGGTTTTTACAATGTTTAGCCGATATCTTGCAAGTTCAGGTCAGTCGTCCTGCTTCAGTTGAAACATCTGCTTTGGGTGCGGCATTTTTAGCTGGGTTAGGTGCGGGTATTTATCAATCACTCGATGAAATTACCGCTTTATATCAAACTCAGAGTACCTTTAAACCTAAAATTAAGTCCTCGTTAAGCGATAAGTTATACAATAAGTGGCTGAAAGCGGTTGAGAGTGTTAGGCAGTTTTAAAGCCACTGAGAGAATTTTAATTGAGTAAGGCATAGGTTGATCTATTAAATTTGGTTAAAGGGAGCAATCAAATCTGATAGGCAGCTTTGTACCAATTACAGACACTGGGATTTGGTAAAACCTCAGAGTGGACTTTGAACGAATTTTGGATATTTGTAGGTTCGGCTTTGCCTGCATGGAAGTAAGTATTAGAGCAATGCAGGCGCAATTGCCGTTAGCCGAAAAATATCGTTTTTTTCGCCGTAAACGGCGACCTACAATGAATCGTAGCAGCGGGTTTACTCCGGAAATAATTCACGCGAGCAAGCTTCGCGCCTACATAAATCATAAGGTAGGCGTCAAGCTTGCTGACGCGGGGTTAACTTTTTAGATGAATATTGGGAAGGTTGATACGAGCTTAGGCGCACCCAACATTTTGGCATATTAAAAATTGTTGGGGTTCAATTCGTTTGGCTCTGCCTATCCAAGCGATATTTAAACAAAGCTAGTTCAATAAAAGCAACAAGCAAGACCTGACCCCGAATTTCACTGACCCCGAATTTCTTGACCCCGAATTCGTGCTACTAAGCTTTTTGATTTATAGTTAGTCGCTCTATGTTACTATTTATAGCCACGCCCGAACGATCATAACTAATGAATGGGAAAGTAGATTTTCCTTCTAATTCTTTTATTTCCGACTCAACTACATTTGACATTTCTTTTTCAATAGCAGCATGTACCCTGAACATTTCTTCGTTTGTTTCTTTGATAGTTTTTTCTAGAGCTTCCATTGCACTTCCCAGCATCGGTAACTTTGATAGTTCACTCCACATATAATTTTTGAGGAATGAAATTAAGAACTCCCATGCGCTATTTAGGGAAAAGTATGAGCCATTTCTATTCTGTTTCAAAGTTGCTAAAACTTTACCCAATGCAGTAGTCATTGTTCTACTATCAATTTCACCGCTTGATTGAATATCTTCGAGAATTTTAATTATTTCATCAAATAATTCTGGAATTCTACTTTCTGACTTATAGTGTTCATAAATAGAGTCGAAATCGAATGCTTTTTCATCAGAATTTTCAAATGCCCATTTATGTGCCTTAATTACTGCAATATTCTCTATCAGGTGATTTATAAGTTGTGTTTGTTTCCAACTCTTACTCACAAAGTAATGTAGGCCTTGAATTAAACTAGGTAACCAAGCAGGTGTATCTTGTTTTGCTATTGCAGATTGCAGATCCTTCGATTTCTTTAACGCGTCTTCAGCTTTTGTTACTTTATTCTGTGCATTTTCGCCAACAAGAGCTTGAACTAACTGATCTAATGATGAAATTAAATCTTTATGCTTTTCTATTACGAAACGCATAAAAACTAGAACACTTTCATTTGTACTCAACGATACTCTCCTGTAGCACTAACGCCTCGCTTAACCGGCGCAAAATAGCAAGCTAAAATTGGCGACGAAAGAGCGCAAGCCTGCTGTTTTGCGTCCCTTGGTTAACGCCCGACATGGGCATCAACTAATGAGATGAAAGTCCTCTGTAGGAAGATCACTGTTTAAATAACTGATTGTTATTTAACGATACCTACTAGCGAATGGCAAGTGCAAATCCGCAAGGGGTTGTATGGAGGACTGATATATTGCTCCTGCAATATCAGCATTTCCGCCATCCATGGCGGTCAAGCCGCTAGCAAAATTGCGAGCTGATGAACAACGACTGCATGGATGCAGAAGGTAGGGGATGCAGAAGGTAGGGGATGCAGGAGGCCAAAGCTGAGTAGTCAAACGCCCATCGTAATGGTTGGGATACGGTGAAGGCCTGAATCTGAAAATCAATAAGGAGCCTGCTCAGCTCATTATTTAGTATCCGACCGGACAAAGAAATAATGGCGAAAAGAACAGAAACCATTATTGGGGTGCAAAGGAGCTAATCGGCCGGTGCATTTTAAACATTTTCAGGAAACGCCCTGTGCGGAGCCGCATGCAGGGTGTTGTGGGGGCTTAGCGTTAGATACCCTCGGCTACCTGATTAGCTGTAACTTTTTCGCAGAATATTCATTTCTTTTTTTAACTGAACCTTAAATTTTTCAGTTATTTCCAGAATCTTGGGAATATCGTTCATTCTAGCTGTTGGATTTTCAAAAGTCCCATCACCTAATGACAAGCATTCGTCAATCATACTCTGTAGTTCGGAACTAAGTAGGTGTTGGTGAGCAACAAAGTTTTGATAATTAGATTTATCTATAAAAAATGTTGGTAACGTTTGATTAGCTGACACTATTACCGTATACATGGGGCCATAAAGTGTTGAAAGCTTCTTATCAATTAAAGCTTTTTTTTCCTTCTTAGATTCTCTGAACCCATAAAGGATGACGTCTTTAAGCACCATAATTAAAATGGCGGTGATAGCACCAATTAGTGCAGGAATAACTACTTTCCCTGAATCTGTTGATAAATAAGATGCTAATGACTCTAGCATTCGAACCTCCATTTATAGCTAACGCTCGATTAACGAGTTAAAAATTGCGGGCTAAAATTGAGCGAAGCGAAGAGCCCGCAAGCTTTTAATCCCTGTTTAATTGCTTGTTAAGCGGCTGGTTGGTTCCAGCACCCACTACTTTCACAGTTAAAGAAAACAACTTCAATATTTTGCCCAACATTATCGTAAATCATTTGAACAACTCTATTACAATATGCTTGTTCATTATTGTATACAGATACTGCTATTCTTCTAACCCTTGACTCTCTTATTCTCCTTAAAATATGAATATCATGCTCCCCAAATCCCCATCCGAATATTGTTAGGTTGTCACCGATTTGAGGGATAACTTCTCTATAAATAGTATTCAAATAATGGCTGTTTTGAATTGCTGATATTTTTTGAGAGGAGGTTCCTTCGCTAACAAACAAAGGGACATAGTTACTTGACCGCCAATAATTCAAGATAGATCTTAATAAATCATTTCCAGCGCGAGCTTCTAATTTGGTCTCTTGCTCTAGAACATTACGAGCCAGAACTAAGCTCCCATGAGGGTAGAAAACTAATGAGATATTCCGATCCCATTGGCTAATCGATTCTCGAAACCGCCACCAATCCGAATTAAATTCACCGTGAATTATACAATCTTTAAATGAATGGCCGTTATTAATACGATTTGCATACATTACAACCCAATATAAAGTTAAATCATAATTGAGTGAAAAAATCGTATTAAACGCACTTAAAAAACTTGCAATATCTGGGAACTGGTGTTCAACCTCAAAGTATTCAGGGTGAATGCTTTGAACCGCTCTAATTAAACAATCACGCACATGTTCGTAGGCAACCCTTGTTTGCTGATCAACTATTTCTAAAGCTGTATTTACTTTATTGGCTTGCCATACTAAGCGAAGTATAAGTTCAAAATCATCAGTACGAAAGTAGCCAAACAAGCGTTGCACCTGTTCAGTCAATAACCCATGGTCAATAGCGTGTTGCTTTAAAGAGCTGTAAGTAAAGTCTCGATCGATACTAATTGAAGCCCCATTTCCCAACAATATACTATCCGAGAATGCTCCAGAAATATCTGACCAATTATAAATTTTATAGGGCATGCAGAACTCCATTTGCCGCTTAACAGCTTATTGATCATGATTCACAGTTTCCAGATTGATTCCTAACCGAAAACCCAGCAATAAAAAATAACTAATTTCAGAAACTTAGTTTATTTTAAATTAATGTCAACCGCAATTTTTGACTCTAGAAAGCAAGATTAGTATTAATCGAGAATAGACTGGCTTATTTTGAGTTAACACTGAATCCATTTACGCTTGCTTTCCGGAGAACGCTGGATCTGATTAGATTTGGTCAGTTCATTTATTGCTCGTGTGAAATCTGATTTGGATAGGCCCAATTGATTCTGCAATTCGGGACCAAGCGTTTTGGGTGATTTTAATGCAGCAAGAACTTTATCTACAGGCGATTTAGCTTCAGGTTTTGGTAGATTCACCACGTTACTTTTTTTTGTTCTTAAGCAGTTAAAACCTGCGCCAAGCTGCTTGCATTGGAATTCAAATGCTGTAAGCAAGCTTTCATCATTGCTATGTAACTCAAACTGAACCGAGCCCAATTGTTGCTTATCTAGGGTCGACAAAATTCGAGCAAGATAAGCAATTATATAAAAGTCTGCTTGATTAGTCGCAGTGGGGTAATCGGAGAGGCAAAGGTATAGAGATTTTTCACATGCTAATTTTATAGCGTCTACTTTAGAGAAAACAAAAACTTTGTCTAATGGTGTTGCTTTTACTTTCTCAAGTGCTTTGAGACCAATATTTTCAGCATCCACAAAAATCATTTTCATAGTTAATTCAGCCAATCCCTTTCCGATATTAAGATAAATTTACATATTCAATCTAGATTTTTCAAACTTTATCTTTAGGCGCGTTTTGATCACACTTTTTACAGTTCAGTTCAAGCCCCAACATTTGTTTACGGCCAGCTTCAGTGACTACCCAAGGGCGATTAATAAAAGGCGGTTGATGGCGCACATGCTGAAAATGGTCGCAGCTCAGTTCTACAACCCAATCGCCTGCTTCATCGAGATGATAACCGACTATTTTTTGTTTCATAGTTTTATCATCAGATAATAAATAAATCGCGTTTTTCAATGCCTTTTTCAGTTGTTGCTGGTGCATCTGTCAGGCTTAAACCGGTTTGCTGTGAATGTCTGACCTGATTAACGACCTGACGAATAAACGTGCTTTGCTTTTCATCGGCAATAAACTCGTCAATATCTAACCACTGAACTTCGGCAATTTCGTTTTCATCTTCAATACTGGTTTTTTCTGTGAGCGCGGTAAGCTGACAGATAAAATATAAATTAGATTTGCCATAGCGATAGGGGTGCTTATGAACAAAGCCCACTACTTGCTTAAACTCGGCTGTGATACCTGTTTCTTCCAGTACTTCTCGTTCCGCAGCAATATGAATATCTTCACCTAGCTCCACGTGGCCACCGGGCAGTTTAAATCCACGGTAATGGCCAAAATTGTCCCGCACCAGTAATACCTGATTGTTTTGATTAAAGACAACCGCGCCAGCACCTACGGTATGAGTCGGTGAAAAAGGCGCATAGGCATCTGCTTCGAGCCGGTAAATTAAAGTCACCTGATCACTCTGGCAATTATGAAATTCAAAACCCTGCTGAGTGCACACCGGAATATACTCAGACTGCTCAATCGGTAAGGTAAGCCAGATAATTTTTTTGCCGGTTTGTCTCAGCTCGTTAATTAATGGACGCAATAAGTCGTTAAAACGGCCAGCATCTACTTCTTTTTCTGTCAGGGTTAAATGAACACCGCCAAATGCGTTAAATTGGTAATTTATCAAACTCAGGCCTCTTCAAATAATCTTTGCCAGATTGCTTTTACTTGTGTGATTGAATCCTGATACGGCGCAATTTCACTGATCACTTTTTTCTGTGCGAGTGCCAGTTTATGGCCTTCGTTTCTAAATTGTTTATAGGCTTCAATCAGGATTTCGGCTTCATCTTGTGTAATCACACCTACTTCAGCCGCGACCCCTAAAATGCGGATGTTATCTGACCATTTTGTCAACTCAGTGTATTGATGACTGTATGCCAGTACTAAATATTGGGTAATAAATTCAATATCGGTAATCCCGCCTCTGTCTTGTTTTAAATCAAAACAGGTTTCATCGCCTTTACTTAAATGATTAAACATTTTCAGACGCATTTCGGTGACATCGGTTTTGAGTTTTTGCTCATCTCTTTGTTGGGTCAGGATTTGCAGTCGGATTTTATCAAAATCTGCAATTAAATCCGGATCACCAACGACCGCTCGACTGCGCACTAATGCCTGATGTTCCCAGGTCCAGGCTTCTTCCTGCTGGTAGTTTTTAAAGCCGTTGACAGTCGCAACCAATAAACCAGAGTTGCCGGACGGACGCAGACGTAAATCCATTTCATATAAAATACCGGCATGAGTTTGCATTGAAAATATATGCATAATGCGCTGCGCCAGGCGAATATAAAACTGGGTAATGCCAATCGATTTATCGCCATTGGTTTGTTCGTCGCTTTTACGGTTATGGATAAATACTAAGTCCATATCTGAGCCATAACCAAACTCTAATCCGCCCAACTTACCGTAAGCCAATACGGCAAAACCTTTATCACTGCCGCTGAGCGAAGCCGGAATACCGTGTTTGCTGGCAACCTGCCACCAGGCTAGATTGACAACTTGTTCCAAAATAGCTTCAGCGAGCCAGGTTAAATGGTCGCTGACTTTCATTAGGGGTAAATAACCCATCACATCGGCTGCAGCGATTCTGAGCTGATAGGCATGTTTAAACTGACGCAGGGTATCCATTTGCTGCTCTAAATCATCTTCTTCGATTCTTAACAAACGTTCCCGTAAATCCTGTTTATATTGATTACCGTCGAGTTCGCGATATAACTGTCGAGGATCCAGCAGCTCATCTAACAGGAAAGCTTGTTTATTTAATTGTTGTGCAATCCAAGGGCTGGCCTGCAAAAAGATTAAAAGCTGTTTGCAAGTGGCTTGATTTTCATAGAGCAGTTCAAGATAAGCTGTTCGGGTACATATCGCGATAATCAGCTCTCTGACCCGACTTAAAGTTACCTCAGGTTCAGAAGTTTCCAGACATTGTTCGATTAGGCGCGGCATGAGTTTATTCATGATTTCTGCACCGCGTGGACCTACAGCGCGCTTTTCCACATGTTGCTGGCAGTCTACTATTTGTTGCCAGAATGCTTCTGCATTCAGCTCAGGGTAATCCTGCTTTAAGTGTGAAAGCGCGATTTCACCGTTGAGCTGACTAATCCAGTAATCAAACTGAACTGATTCTTCATCTTCTTCATTTTCGTCGCGAATGATGTCATTGAAAATTTGATGAATCTGGCTCATTCGAAGATTGAGCGCTTGATAAAAAGAGTCCCAGTCTAAAAAACCCATTGCAATACTGAGTCTTTGTTTGTCTAAATCATTGTCGGGTAAAGTTTGTGTCTGCCGGTCAGCAATGGCCTGTAATATATGCTCAGCCTTTCGTAAAAAATAATAACCATCGGTCAGTAGATCAATTTCATGTGCATTTAACTCACCGGCCTCTAATAAACGGTTAAGTGCTTTGCGGGTTGAGCGAGTGCGCAGCTCTGGCTCCCGACCGCCACGAATTAGCTGAAATGCCTGAACCACAAATTCAACTTCGCGAATGCCGCCTTCGCCTAGTTTTATATTATTATGCAGACCTTTACGTCGGTTTTCCTGAGCAATTAGCTTTTTCATTTTACGCAGGGCTTCTATCGCTGAAAAATCTATATATCTGCGGTAGACAAAAGGGCGAATCAACTGATTCAGGTAATCGAGTTCAGGGTGCTTTTGCCATCTTTCTGGGACTATAGTACGCGCTTTTAACATGGCGTATCTTTCCCAGTCTCGACCCTGCTCCTGATAATAATCTTCAAGCATATTGTAACTCATTACCAAAGGACCGCTGTCACCATAGGGGCGTAGACGCATATCAACCCGGTATACAAAGCCGTCAGCAGTCACTTGATGTAGGGCGGTTATCAGGCGCTGGCCTAAGCGGGTAAAAAATTCATGATTACTCAGACTTCGGCTCGCCCCCTGAGTCTGACCTGATTCCGGGTAACAGAAAATCAAATCAATATCGGATGAGAAGTTGAGTTCACCTCCACCCAGTTTACCCATCCCAAGCACAAAAAAAGGCTGCTCCTGACCGGGCGTATTATCATCAATCGGGTAGCTGGTAGGCGTTCCGAAAGTGATAGTTAAATTCTGATACAGCCATTCCAGCGCTTCACTGATAAGCTGGTCAGCCAGCCCTGAAATAAAATTGAAAGCCTGATCCAGATTGATGCTGCCATTAAAATCCTGCCAGGCAATCCACATCATTTGCTGTTTGCGATAGCGACGCAATAATTGGTGGAGGGCTTTTTCATCTTGGATTTCACTGCATTGTTGAACAAATTCTTGTTTTGCCTGACTAAAATGTTGCTCAGGTGATTGTTGGTCATCTAATTTGCTTAAAATGAATTCGGGTTCAGCTAAAATAGATTCGCAAATAAAATCACTGAAAGCACAATGCCATTTTATTTTTTCTTGTAAATCAGGTGTTAACTGTTCAAACTGGTTATGTCGATATATAATTTTTTGCCAGGCTTGCTCTGCAGCTTGTTGTAATTCTGCCGGCATTTCTGATAGCTGTGTGGCACAAGGAGAAAATAAATTGGTAACATTTGAAGCCATAAGCTTGCACCTTTTTGTTTGTTAATGCTTATTGTTGCGGTATTCGAGTGTATTGACTAAAGCGTTTAGCTCTGTACAGTACGTAAAAAATAACATTATCTCAATAAAAAAACAGGGGATAGTATGGGCGTGAAACTGATTCGCCACTTTTTCATCTTATTGCTGTTGTTAGGGATTTCAGCTTGCAGTGACCCTCTTGATGCTAAGATAGAAAATCAAATTCAATTTTCGCAAATGCAAATTCAAAAGCTGGCTGAGCGATTAGATTCAGGTCAGGTTAGAAATGCTAACTTGCTCAAACAATATGCGGCGCATATCAAAAGTCAAAAGCCTAATATGCAGACGATAGCGGATGAGATGGCGCGGGATGCGACGTCCCGCGGGCCTTTATATACGAGTTTGTTAGACAGATTTGAAAGTGCTGCGCAGCAGCCTCAGCTATTTCAGTCAAAACAAGAGCGCTTGACGGAACTTGAAAATATTTATCAGGCTGCCAGTGCTGAATTGTTCAACGATGCGTTATCGGATCCGCTCAATGTACTTGCCGATTTAAGTGAGGGGGAGTTACCCAGAGTGAATGCAGTAAGTCGGGCGGCGAGTATACAGGCCAACCAAGCGGAAGACTTTGGTGCCGGCAGTCAGCTAGTCGGCAACCCCGCTTATGGCCAGTGGTCTACAGGCAGCAATGGTATGTCATTTTGGGAATGGTATGGCATGTATTCATTATTTAGTAACTTAGGTGGCTACAACCGGGTCTATTATGGTGATTGGGCCGGTCGTCGTGATTATAGTTATTATCATGATTATGGTCGTTACCGGTATTCGTCTCCTAATCAGCTAAGAAAACAATATTCGGTTGAAGAAAAAGCCAAAAAAACGTTCACAGGTAAAAAGTTTACCAGCGCGTATGCTAAAAACCGAACGGGCGCGACCCGAGTTTCTTCTGCGAGTAGAACTGCACAAACGGCTACCAAACGTTTTCAAAGTAATTATCAGAAAAAGTCGAGCTCGGCTTTTGGTTCAACAACCAAAAAATCCAGTAGTTTTGGTAGCTCCAGTTTTCGAAGTAGTTCAAACAGCTTTAGCCGCGGTGGTTTTGGCGGTAAATAACTTAATAATAGATGGATGAAATGATGAATAGTTTAAATGTATTTAGCTATATAAAACCTGAATTAATTGCCCTGCTTGCAATTGATTTAGTAATCGCGATTATTTTGTTATCTGCGATGCGTTTAGTATCTGGCTTATGGGCTAAAGTGAATACCACCGAAGAACTGTCGCACAAAGATAACTTTGCTTTTGGTATCAGTATGGCTGGCAGTATTATTGCGATGGGCATTGTCTTAACCGGCGCGATTACCGGTGAAGCGGCAAACAGCTATCTGGTTGAGGCTATCGGGGTTGCATCTTATGGTTTAGCTGGGCTGATTTTAATCAAAGTCGGGCGATACATTCACGATAAAGTTTCATTGAACAAAATTAATAAGGTTGAAGCCATTCGCGCTGAAAATGTAGCGGTCGCGATTGTGGATGCCGCAGCTGTGATTTCAACGGCCATTATTATTCGCGCTGTGCTGTTATGGGTTGAAGGTATTAATATTTATACGCTGGTTGCCGTATTAACCGGGTTTGCGGTATCTCAGACGGTATTAGTTGCGGTAACTCGAATTCGTGAAAAAAATTATGCATCCAATAATCAGGATGCTTCATTTCAGGAAGCACTGCAGCATGGTCAGATTGCCGTTGCTATTCGCCATGCCGGGCATATGCTGGCAACAGCATTTGCGGTAAAAGCGGCCAGTTATTTTCTAATTTATGAACCCACCAGCATAGTAACTAATTTGGTCGGTTGGATTAGTATTTCATTGATTATGACGGTTTTGATTTTTATCCTGAATAAAATAGCCAGACATATCATTCTGATGGGTGTGGATACCACGGTCGAAGTTGACCAGCAAGATAATATCGGAGTCGCCGCTGCTGAATTTGCGATTGTGGTTTCAATTGCGCTGATTCTGACTGCATTAATGGCATAAGGGCACAGTACAGCTCAATGCCCAGTCATGCGATTAATTCGCGTCTGATTCTGTTAGACGCGCTTATCATTTCTCTTATGGCCGTACTCGCCGGGTGCGGCCTGATTTACGAATACCTTTTATCCCATTATGCCGGCCGTGTTTTAGGCGCGGTTGAACATGCTATTTATACCACCATAGGTTTGATGATTGTATTTATGGGGCTGGGTTCGTTTACTGCTCGAAAAGTTAAAAATGCATATACCGGATTTGCCTGGCTTGAAAGCATCATAGCGCTTATTGGAGCCAGTGCGATTTTGATCATAGCCGCTATGGTTGCGCTTAGTTTTAGCTTGCCACAATTATTGGCCGATACTTATGGTATTCCGGCCGATGCTTTGCCTCGTGGTGGGGTGATGCAAAACCTGTATCAATTTTCACGTTACAGTCCTTATGTTTTTGCGGCTGTACTTGGGTTGTTTATTGGTATGGAGATCCCCTTAATTGCCCGCGTGCGTGAGCATCTATATCAAAGACATTTAACGCATAATGCGGGGACTATTTATGGTGCCGATTACATAGGTGCCGGGATAGGGGCGGCTATTTGGGTGCTCTGGATGATGACGCTGGATATCAATCAGGCGGCCATTTTAACGGCCAGTTTAAACTGGGTGGCCGGTTTGATTATATTGGTTGTATTCTGGCAACAGATTGGTTTTAAAAAGTGTCTGGCTGCATTTCACTTATTTTTATTAGGTGTCATTTTAATGTTAGCTAAATCCGGTGATCGCTGGATGCAGGAATTCACCGATATGTTATATCTGGATAAAGCCGTTTATCAGACCCAAACTCAGTTTCAGCAGGTGGTATTAACTGAGCGTTACCTAGGCGCGGATATTCCGTCTGTGGTGAGTTTATTTTTAAATGGCCGCTTACAGTTTTCATCCAGCGACGAACAAATTTATCATGAAATGCTAGTCCATCCGGCGATGGCTGCCTCAGCAAGACAAGACAATATACTGGTCATTGGTGGTGGCGACAGTTTAGCGGTTCGTGAAATTTTAAAATGGCAGCCTGAATCGGTGGAACTGATTGATTTAGATAAAGATGTCGTTGATTTATTTACTCATCCGCAGCAATATTTAAATCCAAGGCTTGCAGATAGAGTTACTCAAATTACCCAGTCTGCATTTTTAAATCCTAAAGTGATAGTTAAGATTGATGATGCGTTTAACGCAGTTGATAAACTGTTGGCTGAAGGCAAGTTTTATGATGTCATTATTGTTGATTTGCCCGATCCAAATCATCCGGATTTAAACAAACTCTATACAAATTATTTTTATTTACGCCTGAATCAGTTATTAAGTGCTGACGGTAGTTTAGTGATTCAGTCTACCTCTCCTTACCATGCACGCAAAGCCTTTATTTCAATCGGTAAAACCTTATCCGGAGCTGGCTTTAGTGCGGTTGAGCAGTACCATCAGAATGTACCCAGTTTTGGTGAGTGGGGATGGACGATTGCGGTTAAACAAGGCTTGTCTGCTCGTCACAGATTGCAACAAAGAACCGAGTTACCAAGTGGTATGAATTGGATTACGCCACAAAATATTCAGGCCAGCTTTGAATTTCCGGCTCATTTTTACGATGATTATCAAGCGATAAAAGTGAATAAGCTAGGTTCTCAGGTGCTATTTGAGTATCACTTTAATGCCTGGCAAACCGAGCGGGGGCGCCTGACATCGGGTAAAGTTGAATAATAGTTGAGTTAAAAATAAACAATTAATGGTTGACATATTATGTCTATCGGCTAAAGTAAGTCTTGTAGACATAATATGTCTTTGCAGAAAAGCAAAACTAGCAGAGGAAAACAATGAATATTCATAAGATAGCACAATATCTGAATGATCTGGCTGATGAATCAGTTACCGGTCATAGCTTTGATTGCCAACCCATTGCAGGTGAAGTGGATGTGCTGCAAATTAGCATAGTAGGCCGTGAAGAACTGCCTATTTTTGTATCAGTTACGGATGATCAAATTTTATGTATCACCTATCTGTGGGGCGAGTCTGAAATCGTTTCAGACAAGCGCGCTGAGATGATGGAAACCATGTTAGAGATGAATATGCCAATGCCATTGTCATCTTTTGCCAAAATTGATGATAAATATGCTGTATTTGGCGCATTAGCCATTTCTTCAAGCCTTGCTGAAATCGAGCATGAATTAGCAGTATTAAGTGATAATGCAATTGATGTTATTGATGACTTCAGTGAGTATTTAGTTTAACTAGCGGAGAGTTTTAACCATGAGTATTTTTAAGAAAATTATGACAGCGATTCGCGGTGGTGTAACCGAAGCTGGTGAAGCTATCGTTGATGCTAACTCAACTCGAATTTTTGAACAGGAGATTCGTGATGCTGAAAACCATTTAACTAAAGCGAAACGAGATTTAACCGATGTGATGGCTAAACAAATGCAGGCATCACGTGAGGTTGAACGTATTCAGCGCGAAATCGCAACAAATGAAGGGTATGCTTCTCAGGCGCTTGAAAAAGGTGATGAAGCTCTGGCACTTGAGGTGGCGGAAAAAGTGGCAAGTTTAGAAACAGAGTTAAGTGCTCAGCAAGCTGCACTCGAAAACTTTACGGCCAGCGTTGCTCGTTTAAAAGAGTTAATCAAAAAATCTGAGCGTCAGGTTGCTGATTATAAACGTCAGTTAAGTGTCGTAAAAACGACCGATAGCGTTCATAAGGCAACTGCTGCGATTACCGATAACTTTGTTTCGGGTAACAGCAAATTATTAAATGCAAAAGAGTCACTGGAACGGATTAAAGCTAAACAACAAAACTTTGATGACAGATTGAAAGCATCCGAGCAGCTTGAAGCTGAATCAGGGGATGCTTCGCTGGAAGCTAAACTGAAAGCGGCTGGTATAGGCGATCAGGCCTCTTCGGCTAATTCAGTATTAGATCGTATCAAAGCAAAACAAAAATAAACTTAAATGATTGGGCGACTCAGGTCGCCTTATCATTACTTATCATAACGATAAGCTCGCATCTTTAATCACTTCTAGTATACTAAGTTACTATAGTTAGTGCGTTTTATAGGCATCTTAATGGGTTTTTTCAGTCGTTGGTTTTCAAATAAAGACAAACACAGCGAAGTTAGGCAAGTTTCTCATCCTAAAGCGCTGAAAGTCGCTGATGTAATCAGCTTTTCCGATTCTTTTGCATTGCCCGAATTGTTGCGTAAACAAAGTTTTCGAGTAGAAAAAATAAATACTTACCAGTTTGAGCATTTGGGGTATACCGAGTTTGTATTACTCGGACCAAGCAGTAAACAAGTTTATTTGGCTGTGATGCGAGACGATGAAGAATGGCTAAATGTATCAATTAAAATTGATCATGACGAAGTGTCTGCGTTATTCGATCTTGAGCAGTTCTCAGATATTTTTGATGAAGATACCAATACCGAATTGGCACTCAAAAATGAACAAAATGATTTTGCCAACTGGGTTTCTCCTGTTTACTTTCAGCGTAAATTTGCTGAGCGCGGTTATTTTTATCACAAAGATTTTCGTCCAAACCGGCCTCCTCTGGAGGAAGGCGATGACAGTGAAGCTTTAGATTATTTTTGTCTAACCAGCAGTGATGAGTCTTTTTCTGTTGAAGTTGAAGTTTGGCAAGACGGGGATACAGACGTATTATTAACCCTGCATTTACCCATTTCTGAGATAGTTGAGATTTTTCCGGGAGACTCGAGTGACAACCCCTAAAAGTGATAAACAAAAATGGGCGAGTAGTAATAAAGCGATTAAAGCTGTACAGGTCGCTTTTGATATGGATGAAAAATTGCAATATGTCATCCGCAAAGAGGCATTGGATGCAGGACTTGGCCCATCTGAGCAAATTCGTCGTATTCTGGAACTCCCGGTCACCAGAAGACCAAAACGTCCCAGGTTAACCGTTTCTTTGTCGGCTGATGATTATCAGCTTTTATCAGAACGTTATGGTATTTCGCCTGAAGAGCAGCTAGAAATTAAAAAGCGTGTCATGCAGGAATTAACCAATCACGCCACTCAGGTACTGGAATAAATGACACCTGCCGTTAAACTGGCTGAAAAGCAAAAAATTCACTTTAATTTGCACCAATATCATCACGATCCATCTTCTCCTTCATATGGGCTGGAAGCAGCTGAAAAGCTAGGGGTTGATGCTCACAAGGTTTTTAAAACTTTGTTGGCTCAGTTAGATTCAAAAGGACTCGTGGTTGCTGTAATACCGGTTAGCTGCCAGCTTAATTTAAAAAATTTAGCTAAAGCAGCTGGCGCTAAAAAAGCGACAATGGCACTGCCGGCCGATGTGGAGCGCTCTACGGGTTATTTATTGGGTGGGGTAAGCCCATTAGGGCAGAAAAAACGGTTGAAAACCTATATTTGTGAATCTGCGCAAGTACTTGATATGATGTGTATCAGCGGTGGAAAAAGAGGGCTGGAAATTGAATTAAGCCCTCAAGATTTGCAGCAGTTAACACAGGCTCATTTTGCCTCTTTAACCGATTAGAACTTCACCTCAGGAAAGGTTTTTTTAAACCAGTCATTTAGCATATGAAACTCATATTTGAACTGCTCTTCAGATGGCTTGGTTAAATAATGAGTCGACATTGACATATTTTTTAGTTCTTCTTCACCTGAAATCAACTCTTTACCCGATTTATCCAGTAGCAGGTAGTTGAATTTTATTCTCGGAATATAATGCGGTTTAATGATTCGAATTTCGTCAAAATTAAACCGGGTTTCTCCCGCTAAATCCAGATCTGTCACTGTCATTTTCAGAGTTTGTCCCTCAGGCAATTTGGCTGCTCTGTGAATCAAGAATTTCTCAAACATAGTAAAAACATGCTTTTGAAATCCGGAGCGGGTATATGCGAAGCCTTCTCTGATATCTGTATATTCATCAGGTTCCTGCCAGATCACTTTTACTTCGGCTGCTGTGGCTGGCAATGATGTCAGTATTAAAGCTGACAATACTAAAAATTGAGTTCTAATCGTCTTAAACATAGCTACCTCGTTGCACTTGTTTATTATCTGTAAGGTTTAATCTAGGCTTTTTAGTTGATAAACACAAACTTGGGTTACAAATGAAAACAGATTGTCTGTTTGTTTTATAGACAAGTAAAGCAGACTCAGAGTTCAGTACTGTTGCCTTTTGTCGGCTTTTTACCAACAAAGGCACTGGGAATGACTTCGACCCCAACCATTCGGCCTAACTTTACAATAATCGGAATCGTAATAGGTGCAAAAGGTAAGATAGCAAATACGCCTAAACCTATGCCTCTTAAGACATCAAAAAACTGAGCATGCGCAATGGCGAGTTCTTCTTTGCTAGCTTGTCCCCGAGTATGTCGCTTATAGATATGCAGCATTTCGCGGGTTTCAACTTTTTCCTGATGTAAGGCTATCTTTAGTGAGAGCATAACTCGTCTGAGCCTTAATTTTTGGGCTTTTCGGTTGATTCGTACCACACGAACAGGCGCTCGGTGCAAATATTTATATGCTTTCAAAGTGGGCACCTGATAAATAACTGAGTTAATAATTATTATACTATGAGTTTAGAAAGGTATGCACTTAAACTCGTGTTTAAGTGCATATTAGTGAAATGTTTAATCGTTGAAAGCAAAAGCCAGTTGATGTTCAACCTGGTTGTACTGGCCCCCTAAAGTTTTGAACAAGCTGATCTGATTTTTTAGATAAGCCAGTTCCAGCTCAGCCAGATTTTGCTGCTGAGTAAATAAGGACTGTCTGAACTGTTCATAATTGGCCGGATCTTCAAGACCTTGTTGTAAACGAAGTTCGCTCAGTTGGACTTGTTCCTGATAGTTTGCCACAACCTGCTGCTGCAATTTAACCTGCTCGTTTAACGCTTTTTGCGTAATTAAGCGATTATTTAGCTCAGTGAATGCTGTTTCCACTCTATCCTGATATTGAGTGATTTCAGCTTGCTGTTGCAATTCAGCAATCGTTTCCTGTGCATCTAACCGGCCTTTATTAAACAGTGGCAGGTTTAACTGAGGCGCAAAACTCCAGGTTTTTGAATCTGACTTAAATAAATCAGATAGATCCTGACTCGCAAAACCTACATTTGAGGTTAGGCTAATGCTTGGAAAAAATGCAGCTCTGGCAACACCTAAGTTTGCATTTGCGGCTTTTATCTTCTGCTCAGCTTCGGCAATATCAGGGCGCGCCAGCAAAATAGATGCAGGCAGGTCAGCCGGTAAGTTATCCAACTGGGTAATTGAAAAACTTGGGGCTAATTGACTGATGTTCTGTGCAGCTTTATAACCAACCAATTGTTTTAACTCATTCAGGTTAGTTTCATTGGTTTGTTTTAACTGGCTTAATACAATCGCTGACAATTGCTGATTAGATTGAGCCTGACGGTAATCGACATTATCGATTATGCCTTGCTCAAATTGCTTCTGGGCAATAACAAATTTTTGTTTTGCACTTGCCACTACTTTGGCCTGTAAATCGGCTTTGTATAAACCAGCCTGATACTCAAAGTAAAGGTTGGCCACTTGTGAAGCCAGGCTTTGTTCAAGCGTTTGCTGAGCAAACTGACCGGCTTTAAATTGAGCAAGCGCATTTTGTTTGAGATTACCTATACGATCAAAAAAGTCCAGCTCGTAAGCGGTAAAGCCAACACCCACTGAATAACTGCCACTGTATTTAGGCATAAACTGAGCCGTTGAAGATGATTGTGAGTTCAACTGGCGCTGCCCGCTGGCAGATAAATTGACATCCGGCCATTGTTGACTGGCTTCAATTTGGTAATTAGCCTGCAACTGCTTTAACTGCAAATCATTAATGGATAGTGATTTGTTATTTTTTAGCGCCAGGGCGATCAGCTGTTTTAATTGCTCGTCTTGATAAAAAGACTGCCAATTAAGCGGTACACTCGGCGCCGCTTCTGATGGCTGAGTTAACACTGTTAACTCAGGTTGCTGATAGTCGGGTGCCAATGAGCAAGCCGCTAAAACGGCTGTGCTCAAAGCTAAAGTTAAGGTTTGGATTGATTTCATATTTGCTCACCTGACTTTTTAGTGATTCTGTGTGACAACTTAAAGACAACAACAAAGAACACAGGAACAAAAAAGATTGCCAGCACGGTTGCTGAGAACATACCACCAAATACACCTGTACCGATTGCATTCTGGCTACCAGAACCTGCACCTGTACTCAGTACCAGCGGAGTCACACCTAACATGAAGGCCATTGATGTCATTAAGATAGGTCGTAAACGTAAACGGGCAGCTTCAATTGTCGCCTCTACTAAACCTAAGCCTTTTTCTTCATAAAGTGCGCGAGCGAACTCAACAATCAGAATCGCATTTTTAGACGCCAGACCTATTGTGGTTAATAAGCCAACCTGGAAATATACGTCGTTTGATAAACCGCGACCTAAAGCAAAACTCACTGCACCTAAAACCCCTAGAGGCACAACCAGCATTACGGCAAACGGGACACTCCAGCTTTCATACAAGGCCGCCAGACATAAGAATACAATCAGAATAGACAGGGCGTATAACATAGGCGCCTGTGAACCTGATTTTTTCTCCTGCAATGACATACCTGACCATTCAAAGCCGATACCTTTTGGTAATTTAGCCGCATGCTCCGCCATTGCCTGCATTGCATCACCTGTACTTAAGCCGGGTGCTGCCTGACCTAAGATCTGTACAGATGAGACCCCGTTATAACGTTCCAGTTTAGTTGGACCATGGATCCAGCGCGCTTCACTAAATGCGGTAAATGGCACCATTTCACCTTGATTATTACGGACATACCAGTGTTTTAAATCTTCCGGCATCATCCGGTAAGGCGCATCTGCCTGTACATAAACCCGCTTAACCCGGCCATTATCGACAAAGTCGTTAACATAATTAGAGGCCCAGGCTGTGGTAAAGGTCTGGTTGATATCGGTAATTGAAACGCCGAGTGCCATCGCTTTTTGCTGGTCAATATCAATTTTAAACTGTGCGGTATCTTCCTGACCGTTTGGACGTACCTGAACCAGTCTGGGATCCTGCGCGGCCATGCCTAACAGTTGGTTACGGGCATTTATCAGGGTTTCATGACCCACACCGCCTAAATCCTGCAGCTGGAAGTCAAACCCGGATGCTGTACCCAACTGAGTTATCGCAGGTGGTACAAAGGCAAATACAAAGGCTTCTTTTAACTGCGAGAAGTAACCCATTGCGCGTCCGGCAACCGCCTGAACATGTTGATCTCCACGGGTTCTTTCATCCCAGTCTTTAAGTTTAACGAATGCAATACCACTGTTTTGACCGCGGCCGCTGAAACTAAAGCCGATAACCGAGAATACAGATTCAACATTATCCGCTTCGTTATTCAGGTAATAGTCTTCAACCTTGTTCATCACCTCAGCTGAACGCTCCTGACTTGAACCTTGAGGCAAAGTCATTTGAGTGAACATAATGCCCTGATCTTCATCCGGTAAGAATGAAGTTGGCATGCGGGTGAATAAAAAGGCTAAACCACCGACAAGCACAACATAAATCAGCATATAACGGCCGGTTTTACCCAGAATTCTGTGCAAACCGTTTTTATATTTTGCAGTTGACTTGTCAACTAATCGGTTAAACCAGGCGAAAAATCCGCGTTCCGGCTTTTTAACATGCTCAACCGGTTTAAGCATGGTTGCACATAAAGCGGGTGTCAGGATTAATGCGACAATAACCGATAACGCCATTGACGATACTATGGTAATTGAGAACTGACGATAAATAACCCCGGTAGATCCGCCAAAGAAGGCCATAGGCACAAATACCGCAGAGAGTACAAGACCGATACCAATTAAGGCACTGGTAATCTGACGCATTGATTTTTTAGTGGCTTCTTTAGGTGATAAACCTTCTTCGTGCATCACACGCTCTACGTTTTCAACGACAACAATGGCATCATCCACCAACAAGCCTATCGCCAGCACCATACCAAACATGGTTAGGGTATTAATTGAATAACCAAATGCCCAGATAATGGCGAACGTACCGCATAGTACAACCGGGACCGCGATGGTTGGAATTAAAGTTGCGCGGAAGTTCTGTAAGAACAGATACATCACCACAAACACCAGAATGATGGCTTCAATCAGAGTCTGGACGACGCCCATAATTGATAATTTTACAAACGGCGTGGTGTCGTATGGATAAACCACTTCTAAGTTAGCCGGGAAAAGCTCCTGCAAATCGTCCATTCGTGCACGGATAGCTGCAGCTGTATCCAGAGCGTTAGCACCGGATGCTAAGCTAATCCCTAAACCACTGGCCGGGTTATCATTATATTCAGATAAAAACTGGTAGCTTTCACCGCCTAGTTCAACCCGGGCAACATCTTTTAAGCGAATAGTAGAGCCATCTTGCGCGACTTTGACAAAAATATTGCCAAATTCTTCAGGGGTTTCCAGACCGGTTTCAACTATGATACTGGCGTTAATTTGCTGACCTTTAACTGCTGGCGCACCACCAATTTCACCGGCTGCAATTTGCGCATTCTGAGCACGAATTGCATTAACAATATCGGATGTCGTTAAAGAGTGCTGGGTCATTTTTTCCGGATTGATCCAAATACGCATCGCATATTGAGAACCAAAGAAGTTAACCTGACCAACACCACTGACGCGGCTGATTTGATCCTGAATATTCGCCGCAACAAAGTCTGAAATATCGTTTCTGTCCATCTTGCCATCAGATGAATAAAAACCGATAACCAATAAGAAGCCTGAGCTTGATTTGCTCACTCCGATACCATTTTGCTGAACCACTTGAGGTAGCAAAGGCATGGCTCTTTGTAACTTATTTTGTACCTGAACCTGAGCAATATCAGGGTCGGTACCCGCGGTGAAAGTTAAGGTAATGCCTGCATTACCGGAAGAATCTGAACTTGCGCTAATGTACTGAACATTGTCAATACCGGTTAAGCTTTGCTCAATGACCTGCACAACAGTATCCTGTACCACCTCACTGGAAGCACCCGGATAAGATGCTGAGATTGATACGGCTGGCGGGGCTACATCCGGATACTGAGCGACCGGTAATTGAAATATTGATAATACCCCTGCGAGCATAATCAAGATTGCAATTACCCACGCCAGAATCGGGCGTTCAATAAATGTTTTGGCCATGCTTTACTCCGCTGCTTGCTTGGTGATTGTTGGGTTTACCGGTGCACCCGGGCCAATTTTTTGTAAACCATTCAAAATAACTTTATCGCCGACAGTTAAACCTGAAGTAATTAACCAGTTATTATCAACTGAACGTCCCAGAGTTACCGGTTTTACTGCAACTTTATTATCCTGGCCGATAACATAGGCGCTGGCATTGCCGCGGCGTCCAATTGAAATCGCTTTTTGTGGTACCAAAATAGAATTGGGTCTGGTGGCCTGAGTCAGTTTGACATTGGCAAACATACCCGGCATTAAGACTTGATCCGGGTTAGCAAATTCAGTTCTGATGGTCACAGTATCTGTGCTTGGGTTCACCTGCACTTCGTTAAATAAAAACTTGCCTTCATAGTCTTGACCGGCAAGTGTTACAACGGCTTTTGCCTGAGTTACGTCTAACTCACCGGATGCAATTTTATTTTTAATACGGCGCAGTTCGCTGCTGGCTTGCACCATATCAAAATAAATTGGATCGAGTTGGGTAATGGTGGCCAGTGCGCTGGCTTGCCCCATGCTGACTAAGGCACCTTCAGTGATATTAGATTTGCTGATTTGGCCTGAAATAGGTGCCAATACCTTGGTATAAGACAAATCGACTTTTGCTTTATGCAATGCCGCTTTGTTCATTGCTAACTCAGCTTCTAATGCCTGATAGTTTGCTTGCGCCTGATCTAAAGTTTGCTGGCTGACTGCTCTGTCTTTGATTAACGCTTTATAACGTTCTAATTCAGTTTTAGCCGTTTTCAAATTGGCCTGAGTTCGGGCTAAATCGGCTTTTGCACTTTGATAATTGGCTTGGTAAACCGCATCATCAATTTGATACAAAGTCTGGCCGGCTTCTACATAACCGCCCTCAGTAAAATTACGTTTTAAAATAATGCCACTGACCTGGGGTCTGACCTCTGCAACTTTAGAGGCCACTGCGCGAGCGGGTAAGTGGTCTGTCATCTGAACCGTATGTCCTACAAGTTCCAATGCATCAACTTGCTGAGCCGGTCTGGCAGCCGGAGCTTGAGAGGCTTCTTCCGCTTCTCCTGACTGACAAGCTGCTAAAGTCAATGTCAAGCTGGAAGCCAGTATTAAGGTACTGAATTTCAATTTCATAAAAACCTCGAGGTTAATAATTTTGCTAGTGAGCATGGTGGGGAAATGTATATTTCAAATACCATACTAAAGATTCATTACAGATGCATGTTGAAAAAATAACCATGTTATCTTTATGGATTAAACATTCATGCATGTATGTTTGTATTCTAGAATAAATTTGGTTACACTTTCAACAAGTATTTTGTCGTTAGAGTAATAATAATCAGGTTGACTTTAACCGGGTTTTGCTTACAACCAACGAATTATTGGTGTATCTGTTATGGTAAGAAAAACTAAAGAAGAAACTTTGGCAACTCGCAATCATCTGCTGGATGCCGCTGAAGCTGTTTTTTATAAGAAAGGATATGCGCACACAACATTAATGGACGTCGCTAAACATATTGGCATGACGCGCGGGGCAGTATATTGGCACTTTAAAAATAAAGTGGATTTATTTGAAGCTATGGTTGATAGAGTCCGCACGCCTATTGATGCTCTGGCAGAAGAACCCGCCGATGAAAATGAGCCGGATCCGCTGAACAAAATGCGTGATTTCTCAATTAAGCTATTAAAAGATGTTATTCATGATGAACAAAAACGTCGGGTCTTTACGATTTTATTTCACCGCTTTGAAATTAATGGTGAAGTAGCAGAGCTTGAAGAAAGTCAAAGAATTGCATTTTGTGATTGTACCGACCGGATAGAGCGGGGCTTGCAAAATGCGGTGAAAAAAGGCCAGCTCCCGGAAGATTTAGATACCAAAAAGGCGGCTTTGATTAAACATGGCTATTTTGCCGGCATGTTAAATAACTGGTTATTCCAACCTGGTTGTTTTGATTTAGATATGATGGCCGAATGCATTGTTGATAACTATTTATTTATGATTAAAAACAGCCCGTTTTTACGTAAAAAATGATTCCCAACGCCAATTCCCAAAAAATTAAGCCACCTGCTGCTTTCAGGTGGTCATTTCATTTTAGTTAGCCGATGTTAAATAAAACAACCTAGATCTGGCGACTACTAAGGTCCGTTTATCCAATCTCTATCTTATTTAATTCAGCGTATTAAAAAAATAGGATTAAATATTTTAGTGTGGGTGTTCATCAGCAGGGTTGGATGGGGAGTTCGTATGAATTTTTCTCATAAAAAAAACCGCGCTTAAAGCGCGGTTTTGTCATGGTTAAGATTTGAATAATCCGTATTCAAATTATTTAGCAGTTTTGGTGAATTCTGGGTATGCTTCAATACCACACTCAGATTGGTCAACACCTTCATACTCTTCTTCTTCGGTTACACGTAAACCGATAACCGCTTTGATGATACCCCAAACGATTAAGCTGGTTACGAACACCCATACGAAGATAGTTAAAGCACCAATGATTTGACCGCTGAAAGATGAGCCGTCGTTTGTAACTGGTACTAATAATAAACCTAATAAACCAACCACACCGTGAACAGAGATAGCACCAACTGGATCGTCGATTTTTAACTTGTCTAAAGTAATGATTGAGAAGACAACTAAGATGCCACCTAAAGCACCGAAGATAGTCGCTTCAAAAGCACTTGGTGCAGAAGGTTCTGCAGTAATCGCGACTAAACCAGCTAATGCACCGTTTAATGCCATTGTTAAGTCCGCTTTCTTGAATAAGATACGAGCTGTAATTAATGCGGCAACTACACCGCCAGCTGCTGCTGCGTTTGTATTTAAAAATACCATTGCAACTGAGTTAGCGTTTGCGATATCACCTAATTTTAATACAGAACCGCCGTTAAAGCCGAACCAACCCATCCATAAGATGAAAGTACCTAAAGTCGCTAAAGGCATGTTACAACCCGGGATCGCATGTGCACGACCGTCAGCTGTGTATTTACCTTTACGAGCACCTAGTAATAAAACACCAGCTAGCGCTGCAGCAGCACCTGCCATGTGTACGATACCAGAACCCGCGAAGTCAGAGAATCCTAAGTCACCAAGGTTGTACATACCGAATACGTCTGCACCGTTCCAAGTCCAGCTACCTTCCATTGGGTAGATGAAACCAGTCATAACAACAGCAAACGCTAAGAATGCCCATAATTTCATACGCTCAGCAACAGCACCTGAAACAATTGACATTGCAGTTGCTACGAATACGACTTGGAAGAAGAAGTCAGAAGCACCTGAGTAAATTGAACCACCAGTAAAGTCACCTTGCTCAGCAAAGCTCGCTAAAGTAGCGTCAACATCTACATTTTGAATACCTGATAAGAAGTATTCACCGCCATACATGATTGCATAACCTGAAACCATATACATGATACAAGCGATCGCAAATAACGCGACGTTCTTAGTTAAGATTTCAGTCGTGTTTTTTGCTCTAACAAGGCCAGCTTCTAACATTGCAAAGCCTGCAGCCATCCACATAACCAGGGCGCCGCACACTAGGAAATAGAAGGTATCCATTGCATACTGCAAGTGAAATACATTATTTTCCATTATCGTCTCCTAAAAAATTCGTTGATAATATTGTTATTGTTTAAATTGCTGAGTCGCCAGTTTCACCTGTACGAATACGGATGCACTGTTCTACGTCGTAAACAAAGATTTTTCCGTCACCGATTTTGCCAGTTTTTGCTGCACCGCTAATCGCTTCGATTAAACGTTCAACATTTTCGTCCTGAGTGGCAATTTCCAATTTAACCTTTGGTAAAAAATCAACCTGATATTCTGCACCACGGTACAGTTCGGTGTGACCTTTTTGACGTCCAAAACCTTTAACTTCTGTTACGGTTAAACCTTCAATACCGATTTCAGAAATGGCTTCTCGAACGTCATCTAATTTGAATGGTTTGATGATCGCACTAACCAGTTTCATAGCGATATGCTCCTAAGTGTTGTAAGTAAAAGTCCAACCTGTTCTTACAACTCTTGTGCCAATGTTTATTTATTCAATAAAATCAATCATTTGTGTAAATCCCCAAACGCTGCACAAACTAAATGCAATAAAATGGTGCGATTAAAAAAGCAGCAAGCACAAATTTGGGGCGTTATTGTGAGTGATTTCGCAAAAATATTTTATTTCTGTCTATTTTTAGTGCATTGAGAAAAAAAGTGAGTTGATCTTTGATAGTGCAGTGCACCTTTTATAGCTTTTTTATATACTGAGCTATTCGCCGAGATAGGAAAGTTAAGATGCCTGAATTACCAGAAGTTGAAGTTACCCGGATGGGAATAAGCCCGCACTTGATTGGACACAAAGTTAATAAGGTCGCGGTTTATAATGCCAAAATGCGCTGGCCAATTCCTGATGAGATCGCAGAACTGAGCGGCCAAGTAATTGAAAAGGTTGAACGAAGGGCTAAATATTTATTGCTTTATTGCTCGTCCGGGATAGCTCTTTTGCATCTGGGGATGTCTGGCAAACTCTGTGTAGTTGCAAGCCATACACCACGCCAAAAGCATGATCATTTTGAATTGTTTTTAGATTCTAACCAGAGTTTGCGTTTAAATGATCCACGCCGGTTTGGCGCAGTGCTTTGGTTTCACCAGCTTAAAGAGGCCGATCAGGTTCTGGCTCACTTAGGTCCTGAACCTTTAACTGATGAATTTGATGCCGCTTATTTGCACCAAAAAGCACAAAAGCGTCAAACAGCGATTAAAACTTTTATTATGGATAATAAAGTCGTGGTTGGCGTAGGTAACATTTATGCGAATGAATCTTTGTTTATGAGCGGGATTCATCCAAAAAAACCGGCTGGAAAAATCAGTTTAAAAAAATACCAACTGTTGGTCGAGAATATCAAGCAGGTTTTAGCCAAAGCTATCAAGCAGGGTGGCACTACACTCAAAGATTTTACTCAGGCCGATGGCAAACCGGGATATTTTGCGCAGGAGTTGATGGTTTACGGTCGCGCCGGTGAAAAGTGCAGACAGTGTGGCTCTGAGCTGAGCGGATTAATGATCGCGCAGCGAGCAACCGTATATTGCAAAAAATGCCAGCGATAATTTTGCCAATCTGGCTCGCCAACAGTATTAAAATGCAAAAGCTGAGATAATCCCGGTTAGAATCACTATCATCCAAATTGGGATTTTTTTACTGAAAACCAGCAAGGTCAAAACGCTCACCAGGGCTAAATCCTGAGGTTTAGCCCACAAATCAATGGCAACCGGATTCACCAGATAACTCAACAGCAAGCCCACTACCGCTGCATTTATACCGATTAAAGCATTTTTGAACTGACTATTATGTTGAACAAACTGCCAATAATAGAGGCTGATATTTACCAATAGGAAAGACGGCAAAAAGATTGCGCTTAAGCAAATAAAAGCTGTGCTGACCGGATAAGTACTTAATTCGTTTGCCGCCCCTAAAAAAGCGGAAAATGTGAATATGGGGCCGGGCACAGCCTGTGTCGCACCATATCCGGCTAAAAAGTTTTGCTCAGTCACCCAACCTGCTGCAACTATTTCATTTTTTAGCATGGGTAATACGACATGACCACCGCCAAAAACGGTTGCGCCAATTCTGAAAAAACTGTCGAATAAGTCCAGACTCAGTAATTCAGACTGATAAGCTAAAATAGGTAGGCCAAATAAGCCAGTGGCTAATAAAACCAAACTGATATTGGCTGTTGTTTGATTTATCGGTAAGGATAGTTCTGACTCTGTTTTGGCCGGTTTATGCTGGTAAACCCAGATGCCGATACAAGCCGCTATTAGAATGGCGACAAACTGTAACCAGATAGCAGTAAAACTGCTCATAAGCAGGGTAACCGCTAGCATTAGAAAGATACTGGTCTTGTCTTTACAGAAATTATTCATCATTTGCCACAAGGCATGAATAATCACAGCAATCGCTGCGAGTTTAAGGCCATGAGCTATGTTGAACAGAGCGGAATTTTCCAGTGAGTTGAGGCTCATTGCAAATAAAATTAATAAAATAGCTGAGGGCATAGTAAAAGCAAACCAGGCAATGATACCACCTAGCTGGCCGGCTTTTTTCTGTCCTAACGCAATGCCCAGCTGACTGCTGGCTGGCCCGGGTAAAAACTGGCAAATAGCCACTAAAGTTGTAAACTGACCGTCGGTTAACAACTTCTGTTTTTCTACAAATTCGTCGCGAAAAAAAGCAATATGGGCTACTGGTCCACCAAATGCGGTGCACCCTAATCGTAAAAAACAAAAAAATAATTCAAAATATTGCTTAAATGTTCCTTTCACTGCTTTACCCACCAGGCTCGTTTTTACCTAAGTCATTCTGTATGTTTTCATATTTAATTTCAAATAGTTAATAAACTAAATATAGTTCGATCCGGGTGACTCAGATATGAATTTGTGTTCAGTTAAATTTACATATTTATGCAATTAAAAATAAAACGCAGTTCAAAATAGCTTGATAAATAAAAAACATTGTTCATTATAATAAATAAAACGACGTTTTAAATTTATTGGGTATGGTATTTGAGCATCAAATTCAAAATGTTGAATAGAGGCTATTATGAAGATAGGGTTATTATTCGCTGGGGGACTTGCACTGCTTATTCTGATTTCAGGTATTCGCATTATTTGTATTATGAGGAAAATAAAAATTGATTCATAAATGGCGTAAAGGCCTCTTTTTGCTGATGATAGTGCTATTTTTAGTACTGGTGCCGCAAATCGCTCAGGATGCCAATTATCACTCGTTTGCCGACAGCCGGACCTGCCTTGGCATAACCCATTGTGCAAATGTCTTTTCTAATTTAGCCTTTATTTTGGTTGCTGTTTTTTCACTGTGTTTTTTTCATATAAATCGTTTTAAAGGTTACGACTCTAAAAATGCGCCGGATCCGCTACTACCGCTGAAAAAGTACCTTGCCTACACCCTAATTCTGGTTGGTTTAGGGTCGACCTATTATCATCTAAACCCGGAGAATCAAACTCTGGTCATAGACCGAATGGCAATGGCTTTATGTTTTTCTGCATTAATAACTTATTTTATTTGTCTGACTCAGCGGCTGACCGAATATGGGTTATTATTATTTTTCCTCAGTCTGTTTGCTATATATAGTGTGGCTTACTGGCATTTTTCTGAGTTACAAGGGCAGGGCGATCTCAGGCTATACGTTATCGTTCAGTTTGGAGGCATCATCTATATGATACTGAATCTGTATAAATTATCGGATCGACAGAAAAATGCATTTATTCTGGCAATAGTTTTATATGGATTGGCTAAATTATCTGAAGTTTATGATGCTGAGATATTTTTGATATCAGAAATGATTAGTGGTCATAGTTTAAAACATGTTTTAGCCGCGTTAGCACTGTTGCCCGTTTTGGTGAACTCACCAACGAGCCTTAGCTTAATAAACAAAGCAAATAGACGAAATTAACTTATCTGTCTGGTAATCAATCGGCTACAACATTAAGATGTCTTAAATTAATTCAAAATACTTGGTACCGCTTTCGGATATTTAGAATGAAGATAATCTTTTCAACAGTACGTAAACTAATCTGGCTTGCAATTATTTGCACAGCTTTGTTGGTTCTATTGGTTTATTTGATTCGTTCTAATGAAGGTCTGATTCAGCATCAGCAAAAAGTATCCGCATCCAGAGTCGAGCAGGCAAAACGGTCTTTGCACAATATTGCGCATCAACTCAATAATAGCGTAGGTGAAGTCGAATTTTATTTTAATCAGCCACAGGTAGACGCCATTATGGCCGTTGCCTCTTATGCAGTTCCGCAAACCCGTTTTAAAACCAATCTATCATCACTGGGTATTGAAATGGCTGCCACCACTGAACTTAAAACCCCCTATTTTACTCAATATATCAACCTGCAATGTACCCTACTGCCGAGTCAGCAAAAACTGAAAGTAGACAGCTGTTTACTGGGGCAGCTTAAATTGCCGGATTGGTTGGTTAGCTGGGGCTTTAAAAGGGCTTTGCTGGTAATATTTGAAGATCAGTTAACGAATAATGTGCTTAACATGGTTCAGCAGGCCAAATTAACCGATAGCTCGCTAAGGCTTAAACTATTTATTAAAGAAGGTATGAAACAAGAGGTATTAACGGCACTGCACAAAAATGCAGCGAGTCAGAATCTGGCCTCAAATGCCATTTCAGCGAATGTCACACCTCAGATGGTTGCTGTTTACCTAGACGAGCTACAAACCTTAATCAGTCATCATGAAAACCGGGCTGGTATGAGAAGCTTATCTTTTTATATTGGTAAAATGTTTTATCTGGCGCAATTACGAACACCGGCTAGTGACGCTTCAACTGAAAACCAGGCCGCGTTATGGGCGTTGGCAACCACGTTTGGCAACAAGAGATTTGGCCATTTTGTGGGTGTAGACCGTGATATCTTAAATCAGCTCAAAAGACCGGCTGTGCAATTGGCTAATCGTGATGATCTGGCGCTTCACTTTTTATATTCGGCAATTCTGGAACGCCTTGTTAAAGTGCAAATGGGTTTAAAAGTGGGTGAACTCAAAGAGCTACTGGATACAAATCAAGGTGGTTCTGGTTTTAGTTTTGCTGATTTAACCGCCGATAAATCAGGTTTAGCTTTTGCTGAAACCGTTATTAACCGGCCAGACTTTGCACAGCAAATACTGGCTGGTAGTCACTCTGAAAAGCTATTTTTCCCTACGATCAAAGGCATGATTGAAGGGCTTTCTGAAGCCGAGTTTCATCAGGACTTTGGTTCAACTGAGTCCGAGGCTTACCAAAAAGTTGCGGGTTTAATCGATTTGAGAATCGCTGAGTTACCGCTTTATCAGTCATCGCCTCAAGCGCTTTAGCGCTTGAAGCTTGCTGTATACTTAAGTCCCTCTATTCTCTGACTTTATCTAAGTGCGCATTATTAAAAAGCCTTAAGGACTTCTTGATTGCTTTTCTAAGCCAGTAGTCATGCATTTAGGGTTAAAATTCGTTATTTCTGCCTGCCTGAAGCTAGATTTCAATAAATGAGTATTTTTCGGTTTACCAACTTTTTACTGTTTGTTTCTTAAAATATGGTTTCTTTAATTAAAGTTTTTATTTTTGTATTATGTTGTAAGCGAGATGGGGCTTCTATCTCTCGAATATAAAAGGAAAAATATGAAACGTTTATTGACCCGGTATGTTCCCTTGGTATTGGCTACTGCAGTCACATCTGCTTGTGCACTGACGCAAACTGATTCTTTGAGCCATGAACAGCAACTCTGGCAGAATGTTTATCCGTATGGTGAGGCTCAGTTTGAAAAGAATAATATCGAACTTATCTCGACTGAGAACTGGTTTTATCTAACCAAAAAAAAATACAGTGATTTTGTCTTGGAACTGGATGTAAAAATGCCGGACGCGGATGAATATTCAAATTCAGGTATTATTTTTAGAGCACAAACCAAACCTTTTGAAGATGGCAAAGGTCAGTATGCCTACGGATATCAAGCCGAAGTCGATCCAAGTGACAGAAAATGGAGTGGCGGTCTTTATGAACAAGGTACTGAGCGTCAGTGGTTACATCCGTTACATGATACCCGCTCAGCACCGGATGAAGATTTTAAAAAAAATCTGTCACCTCAGTGGAGTAGCGAAAAAGCAAATGCATATAAACATTTGCAGTGGAACCACTATAAAATTTCAGCAATAGGCCCAGAAATTAAAATCTGGCTGAACGGTGTATTGACTACGCATGTGATTGATACTAAATCGTCGACCGGATTTATTGGCATCCAGCATCATGGCAGTGAGCTTTATAAAAAAACCGGTAATAAACAAAATCGGGTTTTATTCCGTAATATTCAAATAACTGAGCAATAAACGGTAGATAATAATGATTAATAAAAAATCTGTTATTAGACTGAGCCTGCTGTTTCTAGCCTGTCTTGCATATCCCGGTCTGGCTGAAGAAGATTCAGGCAGCGGATTTAAAGGCGACCGTGAAGGTCATAAAATGAATGATCTTGTACCGCCTGAATCTATACCATCTGCGCCTGTTTTAACCGTTGAAAAAGCGCTGAAAACATTTCAGGTTCAGGATGGTTTTGTGATTGAAAATGTTGCGGCCGAACCTTATGTTTTTAGCCCGGTCGCTCTGAGCTTTGACGCTAAAGGCCGCATTTGGGTCGCTGAAATGACACGTTATATGCAGGATTTACAAGGCAGTACTGAAATGACACCGGATGGCACTATATCTGTACTGCAGGATATTGACGGCGATGGAAAAGTGGATGATCGCCAGGTGTTTTTAAACGATATTATTTTACCTCGCACCATTGCTATGGTTGAAGGTGGCCTGTTTTATGCTGATCAACAGCAGCTCTATTTTGCGGAAGTGATCGAAAAAGATAGCCAACTGAGTCTAGGCATTCGTGAAGTGGTTGACCCTGTCTATGCTGAAGGTGGCAGTGTCGAGCATAAACCCAATACCATGCTCTATGGTATGGATGCCTGGTACTACAACGCTAAGAGCGATAAAAAATACCGGACTTTACCTTTAGATGCTGATGTGCCAGCCGGAGCCAGTGAAATATATCGCAACAAATACTGGAAGCTGGTCAAAGCCACAACGGATTACCGTGGTCAGTGGGGATTAACCATGGATGATTACGGACGCCTTTACCATAATGGTAATAGCTCACCTTTACATGGTGAATATTTATTGCCAGGTGCACTTTTGCATAACCCTGGGTACTGGCCGAAACAGCAAGCATTTTCTATTGGCCCGGCAAATGTATATCCGGCCAGAATGAATCCAGGTGTAAACCGTGGATATCTTGATGGCGTACTACATACTGATGAAGATAATTTTGGTAAGCTCGTTAAATTTACGGCGGCCAGTGGCAGTGTGATTTATCGAGGTGATAATTTCCCGGAGCATTATTATGGTATGGGGATTACCCCTGAACCTGCAGGGCAATTGATTAGTGCGCGCACGATTGAGGAGCAGCAAGGTACACTTTCAGGCGAGCTGATTTTTCCAAATAGTGAGTTATTAACTTCAACCGATGAAAGATTCCGGCCCGTTAACTTATATACTGCACCTGACGGCACACTCTATATGGTGGATATGTACCATGGTGTATTACAGCACAAAGAGTTTTTAACCAGTTACCTCGCCAGACAGATTAAAATGCGGGATCTGGATAAAAACAATCGAACTATGGGGCGCATTTACCGTTTGCGCTGGCGCGATAATCCGGCCGGAAAACAACCGGATCTGAGCCGTTTATCGGCAACTGAACTTGTGCCTTATCTGATGCATGCAAACGGCTGGTGGCGGGATACAGCGCGCAGGTTAATTGTCGAGCGTAATAACCTGAATGCGGTTAAGCCGATAGAAGCTTTATTAGCGAATACAGATAACCAGATTGGCGCAATTAATGCGCTTTGGACTTTGTATGGTTTGGACGCGGTCAGTTCAGCTACATTAACTCAAGTGCTATCAAGTTCAGCGCTGAATCAAAAAGTAAAACTGGCAGCCATTGCGGTTGCAAAAAAATTACCTGAAAATCAAGATTCAGACTTTATTAAACAGCTATACCCCTTGATCAAGCAATATCCGTTTGCTTTACAAGCGGCAACCAGTAGCGCGTTTTTTAGTTCAGAAAATGTATTTGATTTACTAAAACGTATTTTAGATCGTCATATCGAGAAACCTTTTATCAGGGAAGCCGTCAGCAGTGGTTTGGCTGATCGCGCCGGACAATTTATGGCTGGAATCGGTGGTCAATATCCGGATGCTGAATTTATGTACATTATTCATAATCTGGGCAAAAAGCCGGCAGAGCGCACTAATAAAGACCAGTTATCCGAGCAAGGTAAAGCGCTATATGAACAGGGTAAAGTTTTATTTAGTGGCAGAGCCAGTTGTGCCGGTTGTCATGCTCAGGATGGATCGGGCGTACCCGGATTAGGCCCGACTTTCTGGAACAGTGAATGGGTGATTGATTCAAAACAAAAACTGGCTAAAGTATTACTGCATGGCCTACAAGGGCCGATCCAGGTTGGTTGGCAAACATGGGATACAAGTGCTGTGATGCCGGGTTTTGCAACTCGTGCGGATATCTCGGATCAGGATTTAGCCGCTATTGCGACTTATATCCGAAATAGCTGGGGCAATACTGCAGATACCGGCAGTGAAGTCAGTGCTGAATTTATTAAAACGATCAGGACACAAACTCGCCAGCAAAATACACCTTATAAAATGGCCGACTTTGATCAGTAGTCAGTCACAGACAGCCTCACATAGCTGGTGATAGACAGGGTTAGTGCAATTTACTAACCCTGTTAGATTCGTTTATGTATCAAAGCTATGATGTTGAGGGCGTTTTAAACTCACCGAATTGAAAAACTCTTAATCCAAAATATTTCGAAACACAGTAGAGGTGATCGAAAATATCGGACTGGATTTTTTCATATGTTAGCCACTCGGTTTCCGTGAAACAATAAATCTCCAGCGGTAAACCATGCTCTGTCGGCGCTAGCTGTCGACACATCATTAAAATATCATTGCGAACTTCTTTTTTCTCAGTCAGGTAAGCTTCAATGTAAGCTCTGAAAGTCCCTAAATTGGATAAACAGCGAGCGTTAGGTAGCTCATCTTTCGTCGCAATATTAGCCCCGTCAGCCAGTTTATCAGCCAAATACTGTTTTAAAAGATGATGATCTTTTAGCTTTTCGTAGTTTTCCTGAGTCAGGTAACCGACTGAATTCTGATCCAGATAAATTGCACGTTTGATGCGCCGGGCACCGGTTTCCTGCATGCCTCGCCAGTTAGTAAAGCTGTTTGAAACTAAATCATAAACCGGAATTGAAGTAATGGTTTTGTCAAAATTTCTGACTTTGACAACGGTTAATCCAACTGAGATAACATCACCATCCGCTTTGCCTTTTTCAAAAACAATCCAATCGCCCACCCGAACCAATCGGTTCAATGAAAGCTGCACTCCGGCCACAAAGCCGAGAATAACGTCTTTAAAAATTAATAAAACCAATGCCATGGCTGCTGAAATACCGGTCAGCAAAGTCAGTGGTGATTTATTAAAAATAATAGATACGATAAAAATGACGGTTATCAGATACACCAGCAGGACTGCTAGCTGTCGGATGTTATCGATAGGGAGTGTTCGCAGTGATTCTATTTCATCAAAAATATCGCGAATAGTATTAATCACACTGAGTACGACAGCAGCGATAACCAGAGTAATCGCAATACTAATTAAGTGCCCGACATTTTGCTCAACGGTATCGGGCAATTCAAATAATAAATGTGTGAGTTTGTCGGCAGCTATGACAGGAACAATCAATAAAACCCGACTAATAAATTTATTTTTGATTAATAAATCATCCCAAGTATGGCGAGTTTTAGTAATAGCTTTACGTAGCACAGGCAGAACCAGTTTAAACGCTAATAAGGTTAGAATTAAAACACTCAGCGCAATGACGCCAAGACGGGATAAATAAAAGGCATGGCCCTCAGCAGGGAGAAAATTTAACAGATCTAACACGGATTACTCCATAAAAAATGGCAGTCAAAACGAGGAGTTTAACTGCCATTGATTGAAGTTTAAATACGACTTAGCCTTTTTTGTGTGCTTCAGCCGCTTGTTTTATTTGAGGTGATGCAGTTTCCATGATTTGAGTGATAACTGCGGTAATGCCTTCAATCCCGGTTTCCAGGTATTTTTTACCAGTATTGGTGGTCAGATACTGAGTATATTGGTTAATTTCTTCAACTGAAAAATTTTGATATGTGTAATGAGACATCAAAATCATTTGTTGCCATAACATAGGCTCCATCATGGCTTTCGCTTGAGTCACTACTTGCTCAGCTTTGTTAGGATCCGGCTGTTCATTAAATTGCTCAAGGCTGTTCACCGTAGAGCCAATGATTTGCTCAACCATATTCATTGCAGATTCAACCAATTTACTTTTTTCGACAAAGTTTTGCACAGCGGCAATTTTTTCCTGTGAAGGCGGTTGAGTTTGAAAGCTGGCAGCAAACATCTGAATGTCCTGCATATTGGCAGGGTTAGACGCTTCAGCTTCTGCTTTTGCAATTTGACTACCTAAATCTGAATCTAACCAGGTTTTGACTTCTTTAAGTTCTGCCAGACTCATCTTGTTATTAAAGGTTTGCGCCATAGTGGCCTGCATGGTTTGCATATCAGCGCTATTGCTCAAAATCTGCATGAGTTCTTCAACAGCTTCAGGTTCTTTAGTATAAGGTTTTTGCTGCATCGCCTGAGCCTGAAACTGAGCGGGCAATGATTCTAAAGAGGCTTCCATACCGGATTTATCAATGATTTCATCAATTAACTGCGATTTTTCTGCCGATGCAAACGCCAGACCCGGCAATAAAACAGCCATTAAGCTGGCTAAACGAATGGTTTTTAACATAGGTACATTTCCTTTTGTATTGTGGCTTTTAAAGCCAGAAAAATGAAAGGGCGCTTAAGGGGTTGTTACGGCCTTAACCCATAAAGTTCCAACTTCCGCTTTAACTACTTCAACTTCTGTGCCGGCCGGAATTTCAGATTCACTCTTTACTTTCCAAGTGATACCTGAATATTTGTGCTGGCATTGGCCTGATTTTGAAATAGGATAATCGCTGACAAAACGTACGCCAATAAAGTCATTTTTTGCTGTACTGACTTCGGTTTTGTTTTGTAATTTTTTCATCGGTTTCCATAAAAAAGCAGCCAGTATGCTACTTAATATGGCGACGGATAATAATACTGACAGCCAGGTTTGTGGAATTAAACCTATCCAGGTGAGCACACCTGTCATTATCAGTGATACGCCGATAAAAAATAGAATAAAAGTGGCGAAGCCTAAAACGGCAACTTCTATTGCAAGCAGGATAATGCCAATAGCAATTAGAAACTCTGAAAAATGTTCACTGATTAGGTTCATCACTAAGACCTCTAGTTTTTATTAAGCGTATTTAAGATGGTAGTTGCTTGGGCAACTACATTGCCAATATCTGTGCTGCCATCCGGTAATAATACCACGCTGGACTCTTTGGCAATGGCTTGTTTAGCTTCAATGGCTTTAGTGGCTAAGTCTAACTGTATTGCTTTTTGACCTTCATCTGTTGCTGCTGCTTCACCGACCACTTTGAGCGCTTCAGCTTGTGCATCTGCGACCGCAAGAATCGCTTTTGCTTCACCTTCAGCTCTTAAAACCTGTTCTTGCTTTTCTGCTTCAGCTTGTAATACCCGAGCTCTTTTTTCACCTTCAGCAATATTGATGGCTGCTTGTTTTTCACCATCGGATTCCAGAATTTTGGCGCGTCTTTCCCGCTCAGCTTTCATCTGAGATTCCATTGCTTCCATAATGGTTCCCGGCGGTGTGATATCTTTTATTTCGTATCTGAGTACGGCCACCCCCCAGGATTCAGCAGCTTCATTAATTGACGTGACTATTTTTGCGTTGAGCATATCGCGCTCTTCAAATGTTTTATCCAAATCGATTTTACCGATTTCGGAACGCATTGTAGTCTGAGCTAACTGAGTGACGGCAAATACATAATCTTCTACACCATAAGTCGCTTTATACGGGTCCAGTACGCGAAAGTACAAAACGCCGTCAACGGTCAAAGAAATATTATCTTTAGTAATCGCAGCCTGGCTAGGAACATCATAGGCTTGTTCTTTAAGAGAACGATCGGCTGATACTTTATCTACAAACGGGATAATAAAATTGATACCGGCTTCTTTAGTCGATTGGTATTTACCAAAACGTTCAATGATCCAGGCTCGGTTTTGCGGGACAAACTTAATTGATGATTTGAGCGTAACCAGTACAAATACAAATAATGCAAAGGGTACGGTTAAAATATATTCAAACACTAAATCCATGTTTCCATCCTCATTGATAGTTAAGACATATTATGTCAAGCTCCATTAAAGCAGCAAATGTCAAAAAATGCCAACACTTTTTATCATACTTTTTACAAAAAATAAGCAGGTATTCTATTTTTATTTTATTGGTTTGTTTTTAAGTGTTTGAATTTTTTGGTTTATTATGGAGGCTGGTTGGTGGGTTAGGTGCTGGCAGAATTAACTGAGAAGGCGTGACGCTGACAAGCATCAGCGTCATAACTTGACTGTAAGTTTTGTGGTGAGTTTAGTCAGATCCTGTATCTGAACTTTTATCTTGATGTTGCTCATCTAACTGAGCTTCTAATCTGGCAACGACTTGTTCTAAGTCTGCCAGTTTCTCACGTGTGCGCATCAATACCCGGGTTTGAACATCAAACTCTTCTCGGGTCACTAAATCTAATTGAGCTAACTTATTTTGAATAACTTGTTTGGTTTTGCCTTCCATGTCATCGGCAAATTGCTTTACACCGGGAGGTAGGGCATCTGAAATTTGTTTTGCGATGTCTTCAAGTTTTTTAGCGTTAATCATAATCTTTATCTGATAGTTGATGTAAATTTAAATCGTGCCTTTGATACGATTGTAGCATTGAAACGATTTAATTTGTTTTAAAAATTTTTATCTTTTTTGTCTGGAAAGCGAATAAATGCCTATTAAAACGAGCAGCATACCGCTGGCATGCCAGAGTGTAAAAGTTTCATCTAATAAGACGATTGCAAAACCGGTTGTTAGAACCGGCCCTAAGCTACCTGAAATAGCCGCTTTATTCGCGCCGATTTGTGAAATCGCGTAATTCATTAAAAACGAAGGGATTACAGTGGCAATAATCGCGATGGCAAATGCCAGCGCAATAACTTGCCAGGGTTGAACTAAATCTGACAGTGATTTAGTTAAAATAAACTGAATTAAGATAACCAAAGTTGCCGCCAGCATAGCAATACAGGTAAATAATTTACTACCGTATTTACGACTATACTTTTGACTGCCAACCACATAAAAAGAAAAACTGAAGCTACTGGCGAGAACTAACAGAGTTCCGAGCACTATGGTATCGCCATATAAATTTAAATCATGCGTAAAAATTAGCAATAAACCCAAATAAGCAATGCTTAACGCGCTGACCTCGGGCAGAGTGATTTTTCGTTTTTGCCAGAGTAAATTAATGATCAGAACAAACGCAGGGTAAGTATAAAGAACCAGGCGCTCATAATGAGCACTGATGTAATGTAAGGCTTCTAAATCCAGCCAACTAGCAGCGTAATAGCCGAGTATGCCCAGTATGGTGATGCTGACAAAACTGTTCAATGTTATTGCAGGCATCCTTTTATCTGCTGTTTTTAAAGTTATCAGCAGAATAAATGTATAAAAAGGTAAAGCGATTAACATACGCAGTGTCAGCAGTGTGGTTGTATCGACATTAAACTGGTAAGCCCATTTGATAAAAATAGATTTGCTTGAAAATAACGCTACAGCGAAAAAGGCCAGCATAAACCCGGAGTTGAAAAAGCGGTTAAGCAGGGTATTTTGCATATAAGGTTACGCCAGTTTAATTATCGGGTCTGTATTTTATAACTAAGTTATGGCCTGATACCAGTTACTTAACTTTTCGCAAAAGGTTTGGCTTTTTAGTTAAATTTGAACATATAAAAGAGATTTCTGATTTCGGGTATAGCTTTACAGGGAATTTACACTGAACAGATTAAATTTTTATTTTAAATGACTTATAGTTTTATTATCTCTAAGTGTTGCTATTCGCACTTGGCAAGACTTTACTCGTTTATCCGGAAAGGCAGAAGGACAAACAGAAATTAGTAGGATACTTTAATATGCGTAGCACTTTTTCCTCATTTAGCTTGGTTTGTTTAACCTGGTTATTCGTGTCAGCCTGTTCTGAAACCGAACAAACATCATCAGCTAAACCTGAAATTAAACCTGAATCTGTATTAACTCAGGCGGTCAGGTTTGAAAAGCAATCTGTCGTCATTGAAGCTGTTGGGACATCCAGAGCATTAAAATCTGTTGTTTTATACCCCAGAATCAGCGGTATTATTGAATCCGTCAATATTGAAACAGGTCGGCACGTTCAAGCCGGTAAAACTTTGATTCAGCTTGATGTCAGTGAGCAGACTTTGTTGCTCAAGCAGGCTGAAATAGCATTGGCTGATGCCAAAAGAACCTATAAGCGTTATCAGACTGCAATCACTAGTGGGGGGGTCAC
Source organism: uncultured Alteromonadaceae bacterium (assembly GCA_913056495.1). Taxonomy (GTDB): domain Bacteria; phylum Pseudomonadota; class Gammaproteobacteria; order Enterobacterales; family Alteromonadaceae; genus Catenovulum. The sequence continues at coordinate 75,106 of CAJXMO010000002.1, forward strand.
TCAGTCGTTACTGGATGAAGCCAATACTAATCTGGCCAGTGCTCAGGTGGCATTTAATCGCGCTCAGGTATTACTCGATTATCATCAGATAAAGGCACCGTTTGAAGGCCATTTAGGTTTAACTCAGCTTGATCCCGGCGCTTATATTGATACCCAAACGCCACTTGTTAGTTTAGATAACCGAAGTGCTCTACTCATAATGTTCGAAGTCGCTGAAGCTTTTTATGGACAACTCGAAATAGGGGCGTCAATTCAGGTGGCACCCTGGCAACATACTGCTCAGTATGTTGCTGCCGAAGTCGTAGATATAGACAGCCGTGTCGATCCTCAAAGCCGGACTTTTACTGTGCAAGCCAAGCTGGACAATCTAAATGATCAATACAGACCCGGGATGAGTTTTAAAGTGAAACTGAATTTAAGCTCTGGCCGCTATCCTTTAGTGCCTGAAACGGCTCTGCAGTGGGGTGGGGACGGCGCGTATGTCTGGCAGATTGAAAACCAGCAGGCTAAACGCTTGCCTGTGGTTGTCGTGCAAAGGCTCAAAGGCGATATTTTAGTTGAAGCGGATTTGGCCGAAGGTGATCTGGTGGTAAAAGAGGGCATTCAGAGAATGCGCGAGGGCATGAAAATTAAAGATGTCTCAGCTCAGGTACAACAAAGGTTATTAGGCCATGAGTGAACATATTAGGGATGATTTAGCGTCATTAAGTGTACGCCGACCATTTTTAATTCTGGTCATCAATTTATTAATCGCGTTGGCCGGTTTAGCGGCTTTAAATCATGTTGAAGTCAGGGAACTACCGGATGTCGACAGACCGGTCGTCTCTGTACGCGGTGTCTTGCCGGGTGCCACACCCGAAACTATGGATGCCGAAGTGACCAGCATTATTGAAGGTGCTGTTGCCCGGGTATCCGGAATTAAAAATATTCGCTCCTCCAGTGAAGAAAATAACTTTCGAATTCATGCTGAATTTACCGCTGAAACTGATTTAATGACTGCCGCATCAGACGTTCGAGAAGCGGTTAATCAGGTTCAGCGTGAACTGCCCGATGATGTTGAACAAATCAGTGTGGTTAAGGCTCAGGATGATGCCAGACCCATTATGAATATCGCAATTACAGGTCAAAACCTAAAACAGGAAGAGCTCACCCGGATTATCGAAAAAGATATAGTGCCCGAAATTATCGGTATTAATGGGGTCGCTGATGTACCTTTGTTTGGCGATCGCAAACGTGTATTACATGTTGTATTAAACCCACTCAGATTATCCAGCTTCGGGTTGACCGTAAATGATTTAGCGGCTGTTTTATATGACGCACCATTAGATGTGCCAACCGGTAGTTTCAGAGCCGAAGATCAGGAGCTACTGGTAAGAGCGAATGCAACAACTGTGACCGAAGAGCAAGTTAAAGATATTATTATCAAAGGCACAACCCGAATTGGCGATGTTGCTCAGGTTTATTTCGGCCCGGAAGATGTTGCCTCTTTAGTCTATTTAAATAAAGAACCAGTTATTGGTTTAGGTGTTATCCGGCAGGCGCATTCTAATACCATTGAAATTTCAGATAAGGTGAATCGTATTGTTGAGCGGCTGAATCAGAAATACGACAATATTCAGCTAACTATCACTGAAGACAGTGCTATTTTTATTAAAAGTTCTGTGACTGAGGTGTTAACCAGTTTAGCCTTGACTGTCATGATAGTGGTTGCCTCTTTATGGCTGTTCTTGGGCAGTTTAAGAGCTACCCTTATCCCGAGTACCGCGATTCCTCTCGCATTAATTGGTACCTTGGCCGGTATCTGGCTGATGGGTTTTTCCATTAATATCACAACTTTGCTGGCGATTGTTCTGGCGACAGGTCTGGTGGTGGATGATGCTATCGTTGTGCTTGAAAACGTACAACGTTTGAGCTTAACCGGATTAAAACCCAGAGCCGCGGCTGTATTAGGGACTCGCCAGGTTATTTTTGCGGTGATCGCAACGACGGCCGTATTGGTCAGTGTATTTGTACCTATTGCGTTAATTCCTGGTTCTGCCGGCAAAATGTTCCGCGAGTTTGGCTTTGTTCTGGCTTGTGCTGTGATTATTTCATCCTTTGTTGCTTTGTCTATTGTCCCGGCAATGGCTGCGCGCTTTCCATTGGCTAAACCTAAAAAGGATAAATCACCTGGACCACTTGCTAAACTGGGCCGTGTGCTGGCTAATATCTACGCCGGATCAATTCATTATGTGCTTGAACGGCCATTTCGGTTTTTTGCGCTGGCACTTAGCTTAGCGGTTGCTGCAGGTTGGATTTATCCCAAGCTGGCCAATGAACTTTTGCCCAGCGAAGACAGAGGGGTAATTTATATCAATGCAACCGGACCGGACGGGGTCGGTTTGAATTATATTGGTCGTCAGGCCGAGCAAATTGAAGCCATTGTTGAACCTTATGTTAAAGCGGGCATTATTACGGATGTGTTTACAACGGTCGGACAGTGGGATCCTAATCGGGCCAGAGTCATGCTGCCCTTTGTGCCCTGGGAGCAAAGAAGTATCAGCCAGCAGCAGGTTATGGCTGAAATGGATAAAGAGCTCAGTCAAATTCCCGGTGCCAGAGTCCGAAGCAGTAGTCCGAACAGTCTGGCTATCCGCGGTAATGTAGGCGGTATCGAAGTGGCTTTATTAGGCAATGATTATCTTGAAATTTATCAGGCTACCCTAGATATGGCGGATGCGATAAATCGACAAAGTCAGCATATTACGCAGCCGGATATTTCGTACAGGCCAACTCAGCCCCAGCTCTCACTTGAAATAGACAGACGCAGAGCTGCTGATTTAGGAATTTCTCTCAGCGAAATTGCGAATACTTTAAGAGCTGTGGTGGATGGCTGGGACTTGGTCGATTTGAGTATCGCAGATGAATCTATCCCGATTATTCTCGAAACTTCATCTACCCGGGTATCTTCACCGCAGGATTTGGCTAATTTATATGTATCCAGTGCATCAGGGCGTCAACTGCCGTTATCCAGCGTCGTGGTAATGAAAGAAAACAGTGTGGCAGCTGAATTAGACCGTCACGCTCAGCGAAGAGCCATAGAACTGAGCGCTAATATTACGGAAGGTTATCCGCTTGCCGATGCTATGGCTGAAATGCAGGCGATTGCCGATCAAGTGCTACCGGACAATGTGCAAATGATATTTTTAGGTGAAGCAGAAACCTTGGAAGAAACTTCCAATGAAGTGATATTCACTTATGCGATTGCGTTACTGGTTGTGTTTTTGGTCTTATGTGCTCAGTTTGAGGGCATTGCCAGCGCAATTAATGTTATGACAGTTGTGCCATTTGGTTTAGCTGCCGCCATTTATGCGCTTTGGTTAACTGATACCAGTGTGAATATTTATTCGCAAATCGGTCTTGTGATGTTAATTGGTTTAATGGCTAAAAACGGTATACTCATGGTTGAGTTTGCTGATCAGCTTAGAGATAAAGGGTTGTCTATCCGACAGGCGATTGAACAGGCTGCGAATGTGCGCTTGCGTCCGATTGCACTTACTATGGTTTCAACTGTGTTGGGGGGCTTGCCGCTCATTTTAAGTACAGGTGCCGGCGCCGAAGCCCGAAATGCAATTGGCTGGGTTATGTTTGGTGGCTTGGGTCTGGCTGCTTTATTTACCTTATACCTGACGCCTATCGTTTATCTGGCAACCGCTAAATTCCATAAACCCAGAGGACATGAGCAACAACAGTTGGAATCTGAATTAATGCAGGTCAATCAAATTCATTAACTCTTAATGTAAATTCAATGCAATGCAGTCAATTTGTATTAAATTTATAGAATACAGAGATTGGTCTAATTTTGTGTTTATAAAGGAAAAGAGATGAATGAATTGCAACTGGAAAGGTTAAAGCAAGCGGCTCATCCTGTTATACAGGTGCTGACCGAAAAGCTTATTTGGCAACCGGACCCGAGATTTGATGCTATGGTGGCAGAGATTCCAAAACCTCTGTTAGATCAGGTTAAGGCGCAATTGTCGGAGGCGTTTTCGAATCACTGGGATAAAAAGTCAATTCGAAAAGCCCCTCAAACGGTTCGGCGTGGTGCAGGCCTATTTGCTCAAATGGAAAATAACCAGTTGCTATTTTCTGATTTCGGCCCGTCAACCGAAGTTGATGTTATGGCTGCCTGGTGGCCTTGGGGACCAGGAGCACCAGCATCATTGCGGTTATTTGTTTCTGATGTTCCCGCTACACCTGAATCTAAAAGCCTAATTGATAAATTCAAGTCATGGTTGCAATAGGATGATAGAAAGAGTATTGAAAAGTAGCCGTTGGTTAGTTTTTATCGCGGTGTTTACAACGGCTATCTCTGCTATTTTAATTTATGTATCTTGCATTAATATTGTATTTCATATGGTAAAGGAGGTTATTTTTAATTTACCTGAATCCACCGAAGAAGGTAAAACGCTGGCAGTGAAGCTGTTAAAATTGCTCGATTTACTGTTAATTGGTATTACACTGCAAGTTATCGCGGTAAGTTTATATCGCTTTTTTATTGCCACAATTGAAGTCAAAGAAAGTTTATTGTTGAGCGCTCTTAATATTAAAAACTTTCATGACTTAAAAGTGACTTTAATTCAGGTTGCGACTGTCATTTTAGTTATTTTATTTTTAGAACGAGCTGTTGAATCCGGCGGTACACTTGAAACCCTGCAGTTGGGGCTGGCCATCGGCATTGTAATTGGTGCCTCAACGCTGGCCAGTCGCTGGATGAAATAATTCCGGGTTAACTTATTTTGTTATTCAAGACAGGTTTTAAGTGCATTGACCCAAACCAATTTATGGGTGTTAAAACCTGCATTGTTCGCTTGTTCGATAAAGTTTTGTTTAACCGACTCCGAAACTTGAGGTTTGCGGGCTAATAACCATAAATAATCGGTATCCGGGCCCGAGACAAAAGCATATTGGTATTGATTATTTTCAATTGGTCCTAACTTGAATACGATATATGAACCATAAAAAGGGCCAAAAAATGAAACTTTTAAATGGCCTGTGTTTTTTGCTTCAACAAATTTAGCTTTGCCAATGGCGTTATCCCAGGTTTGTTCACATAAATCGAACCCCTGATTAATAACCTTTACTGAGCCATCCGGGTTCAAGCTGTATTCGGCCGTGACCTGATTCATGCCCTCTTCAAAACTGTGTGGCAGGCGCGCAACTTCATACCACCTACCCAAATAAGGTTCTAACTCAAAATCATTTACCGGCTGGATATTCTGTGGCACGCCGGTGCAGGCATTGAGTAGGAATAAGGCTAATAATAGCTGAAACACTTGCTTCATATTGATAAACATAAAAAGTACGCTCTTGAAGTTGAGTAACTAAAGGCGCTTATACGTTGAGCCTGTTAGTTTGGATCGCCTGATTGGATTTGCGCCAGTGTTTGCGCAAACAAGCTGGTTAATTTTTTGTTTTGCTCCAAAGTGAGTTCCTGCTCGGTCAGCTTTTGTTCAAATACTTGAGTCGGATCTATTTCATCCAGACTGAGTTTGTCGGCAGCACTAAACCCCTTTATTTGCGGGCTTTTACGTTTGCGCCTGACCAGCAGAATTTCTACCGGGTAGTCTTCGCAAATTTGCTCAGCCTGCTTTTGTACATCAGAGTGAAAATTTGAACTGTCAATTTCCAGATCAAGCCAGGCGATTTGTTGTTCATTATCTGAGTCAAAAAGCTCAGATAATCGGTTTTTTATCTGTTCTAAATTACCGGAAATACAATAAAGTGGTTGAAAAACCGGGATACTAATCAGTTGAGCATTGACATTGCCAGATTCAATTTCAATGAAGACCAGTGATTTTTCCCGGCTGGCTTCATCAAAGCTCATGGCTATGGGTGAGCCACTGTAGCGCCAGTTTTCATTGCCAGCTATGTTTTGTGGCTGGTGGATATGTCCCAGCGCTAAATAGTCAAATGGCGGAAATTGATTTGCCGGAAAGGCTTCGAGTGTGCCGATATAAATTTCACGTACTGACTCTGTTGTACTGGCATTAACGACCGTTAAATGACCTGTGCCGATTATCGGCAGGTCTTGATTCAGGCTTTTATTTTTGTCTTCAGCAGCCTGATAAATAGCTAAATAATGTTTTTTTATCGCAGTTAATAAATCGGGCTTTTCGGCTTGCTCATCTTTATTGCTTTGGCTGTTGAGGACATCTCTTGGCCGGATAAACGGAATCGCGCAACATTGTACAGTTGGTTTACCCTGTTTATCCGTTAATGTAATCACCTGATTTTCAGGCTCAGTTTGAACATTGGCAATTAATTCACTGTTTAAACAGGAAAATAATTTTCTTGATTCATTGAGCATGGCAACCGAATCATGATTGCCGCCTAACAGGATTAGCTGGCAGTTTAGCGTTTGCAAATCCACCACAAACTGATTCAGCATTTCACGTGCATAACTTGGTGGTGAACCTGTATCAAACAGATCGCCTGCAACAATCAGGGCATCGGCTTGTTTTTCTTGAATTAACTTGAGCAGCCAGCTTAAAAACTGTTTGTGTTCAGTCGCCCTTGATTTGCCATAAAAGTTTTGCCCTAGATGCCAGTCAGATGTATGCAGTATGCGCAAAGTATGTCCTTGTTATCAGTTGTTGCTTACTTTTTGGGGTTCGGCGTATAAATTGGATTTGGAAAGGCAGTTACCTTGTCGCCTAAACTCGAAATTTTAGCCGTGCCTTGCTTTTTAACCTGATCAATTCGCAAGATATTATGCATGGGAATATAGCTGGTTTCGACCGATTCGAACTCTGATTTGAGTTTTTCTTCACTGGTATCAACGACAAGTGTACTGTGGCTATTCCAAACAAAGTCGCCAATTTCAATAAAGCCAAATAAACTGCTTGGCATCAGTTTGCGGACATAAAGCTCATATTTTTCGCCATTATTGACAAACTGTACCCGGTAAATCAGATTTTTATCACTCATAAATACAAATCATTCATAGAAAATAAAAGCGGTATTTTAGCGGGTCTGCAGGCGAATGGAAATTATAGCGTATTTTACTTTGTATTATTTTTAGTCTCAAATAAGCTAAACTGGTCAGGTTTGTTTATTTAACCTTTTGTTATTTAAAAATAAGAGAGAAAAAATATGTTACGGATAATATTATTGTTCACTTTAACACTGGTATCTGGCTTATTAAAAGCGCAACCTGAGATCAAAGGCAGCCCTGAAGAATTAAGAGGTTTTTTGCATCCACAAGACAATATTGTAACCATTCGAGCTGAAGCTGAAGAAAAAGCTTATTCAGATAAAGCCATTATTAGCTTGATTGTGACAACAGAAGACAAGCTACTGTCTTCGGCTATCTCTCAGAATAGTCGGTTACGTGAGCAAATAACCCAGTCTTTTATTTCTTTTGGGATAAATGCGCAGGATGTTAATAGTTCTAAATTTTCTTCGTCTCCTCAGTTTGGATGGTTTGGTGATACACCCAAAAGCTATAAAGTGGTTAATCGGGTTGCCGTAACCATTACCAGTGAAGCACATTTAGAACAAATTGCGGTGGTTGCTGATCAGCATACAGAGGTTGAACTAACGGATACGGCTTTTGAGCACACGAAAAAAGATGAGTTTAATCGTAAAGTTAAAGCTAAAGCACTAGAAAAGGTGCTTGAACAGAAAGCATTTTATGAAAAATCTTTGAATATCAAACTTAAACCCATTGGTATCAGAAAATCTGATGTCAGGCAAAGAGCAACTCGAGGGGCAGATGTACTTCAGGAAATGATAGTTGTGAATAGCATCAGAGCAAAAGGTAGCTATTCATCTGAGCCTAAACCAAGCCGTTCAGACTCATTTGATGAGGTTAACTATCAGGCTGATTTAACCGTTGATTTTAAAATTGAAGAATAACCAAAACCGCTGTTTTAAACAGGTGATTTTAAGGCAGCACGGGTATATAAACAGGAGGGCTCGTTTTGTTATCTATATATCATATTCCGGTTTGCCCGTTTTCACAGCGGTTGGAAATTTTATTGTCGCTAAAAGGTCGCCAGAAATTGGCAGAATTTAAGCTGATTGATATTACTAAACCCCGTCCTCAATGGTTGCTTGATAAAACGCAGGGCACAACGGCATTACCTGTACTGGAAACTGAGGATGGCTCTATTTTAAAAGAGAGTTTAGTGATTCAGCAGTATATTGAAGATATTACACCTGACAAACCTGTTGCTCAGGCGGACCCTTTGCAAAGAGCGATTGAAAACATGCTGGTCACCTTGGCGGGGCCATTTGCTGATGCCGGCTATTCTATGGTGCTGAATCAGGATCCGAAACACGCCCCTGAATATGAAAAAAAGCTTTTAGAGATTTACCGTCGGATAAATAACTTTCTGGAATTGTATGCAACATCCGATGAATGGCTATTTGATGAGTTTGGCTGGGCTGAAGTCGTTTTTACACCTCTGTTTATGCGTTTTTGGTTTCTTGAGTATTATGATGATTTTTCATTGCCGGTCGGCAATGAATTTGCGCGAGTTGCCCGCTGGCAATCCGCTTGCACACAACATCCGGATGCTCAACAGGTAACGCGGGAAGAAATTATTAAACTCTATTACGATTATGCACAAGGAGCCGGCAATGGCCGTTTACTACCGGGAAGAACTGTCTCTTCATTCAGCTTTAACCCACCTTGGCAAAGTCGTCCCTGGCCGGATAAAAAGAAATATTCAACCAAGCAGTCAGATAAGCAACTGGGTCTGATTTGAGCTTTGAATGGCATGAGCGTAACCGTTTGAATGCTTATCTTGTCATTCAATTCAGCTATCTGCTTACCTTAGTTTTCAGTCGCCGTTACAAATTTAATAACTTTTAAATAAATTCATCTTTTTTATTTTTAATATTATAGGTTTAACCTGGTTTATTGATCTAAATTGAATTCCGGCGCGGCTATTTGTCCTATACTATGGACAATTATTTGCAATGCGTGCATCCAAGGAGTTTAGATTGAATAACAATAGTTACCTTATTATTAATTCTGGCAGTTCTTCACTGAAATTTTCGCTATTTATTGGTGATAATTCAGAAGCTGATTTAACCGGTATTGCAGAGCGGCTTGCAACCGAACAGGCTGAAATCAGCTGGAAGTATCAGGGGCAAAAATCAGAAGTTAAATTGGCAGATGCTGATCACGCTCAGGTATTAAAAAAACTATTTGCTGTTTTATCTGAACTCAATTTGTTTGACTCGTTAACTGCGATCGGCCACAGAGTGGTGCATGGCGGTGAATACTTCAAAGAATCAGCGCTGATTACCCCAAACGTTTTGAATAAAATTGAAGCCTGCAGTGCGCTGGCGCCTTTGCATAATCCGGCGGCCATTACCGGGATTAAAGCGGTAACCGAACAATTGCCGGATATTCCGCAAGTGGCTGTATTTGATACGGCTTTCCATCAGACCATGCCTGCACATGCCTATTTATATGGTCTGCCTTATGAACTTTACCAGTCACAAGGTATTCGAAAATATGGATTTCATGGGACCAGCCATCAGTATGTAGCTAATAAAGCGGTTGAAATTCTCGGCTTGGACAAAGCGGATTCAGGGGTGATTACAGCGCATCTAGGCAATGGCTGTAGCATCAGTGCCGTACAAAATGGATTGTCTGTAGATACCAGCATGGGGTTTACGCCGCTTGAAGGCGTGATGATGGGTACGCGCAGCGGTGATATTGATCCCAGTATTCATCAGTTTTTAGCGAATAAATTAAAGTTATCACTTACTGAAATTACTGACCTATTGAATAAACGCAGTGGTTTGCTGGGCATCTCTGGTTCAAGTAATGATATGCGTACCTTGTCTGCTCAGGCCGCAAACGGCGATAAACAGGCTGAACTGGCGATAGAGGTTTTTGCATACCGTCTGGCAAAAAGCATTGCCAGTATGCTGGCCGGTTTATCTCGTTTTGATGCGTTAGTCTTTACGGGGGGTATAGGTGAAAATTCATTTTTGGTGCGTGGCAAAGTATTAAATCATTTAGCCGTTTTGGGTTTTGAGCTGGATGAAAAACTGAATAATAAAGGGGGCGATGAACTTGGGCTGGTAACGACCCAGGCGTCACGTAAAGCGATAATTGTGCAAACTCAGGAAGAATGGGTCATTGCACAGGATACCATTCGCTTAACCCAACCGGCCTAATGCTGAATTAACAGGAGTATATTTTGAATCATAGTTTATTTTTAACCCCGACAGGTTATGGTGCGGGATTAACCTCGATTTGTTTAGGTCTGGTTAGAGCATTAGATCAACTGGGTATTCGGGTGGCTTTTTGCAAGCCTATCGCTCAGCACGGCGGCCTGGCACAACAGATTGACCCTTCCCTGCTATTTGTTAACGCTATGCAGGGGCTAACTCCGCCTGATCCGATTCCATTGGAGAAAGCACAGCGCATGTTGGCAAATGGCGAAATTGAGCAATTAATGGAAGAAGTAGTGACCATTTGTGAAGAAAGTGCCAAAGATGCTGATGTGCTCATTATCGAAGGTCTGGTGCCACAAAAGAATCTACCGTTTATTGTCAGAATCAATACTCAAATTGCCAATACACTAGATAGTGATGTCATTTTAGTGTCGGCTAAAAACGAACTAAGTGACGTTGAGCTAAATCAGCAAATTAGCATGTCGTCTAACTTTTATGGTGGTACTCGTAGCAAAAAGGTACTGGGCTGTATTTTAAACAAGGTAGGTGCCCCCGCGGGACGGGTTCAGGCTCTGATGGCTCTGGATGACGGCGAAGTTTCTCCAATTGAGCCAGGCAGGGATTTATCCGAACTGGCAGTATTCAAATCAGCCAGTTTCAGGTGTTTGGGTCAGGTACGCTACAATCCTCAGTTACTTGCGCCGCGCACTATTGATATTCATCAGCATCTGGATTGCCAGATTCTAAACGAAAAAGCCGACTTAAACCGCCGCGTGCTTGGCGTCAGTATTTGCGCACGTAAACTTACCAATATGCTGCATACCCTTAAAGCCGGGACTCTGGTTGTTACCCCGGGCGACAGGGATGATATTTTATTAACTGCGTGTATGGCTGTGTTAAATGGTGTACCACTGGCCGGTATTTTATTGACGGGTGGTTATATGCCGGACGCAGCATTAATGAATTTGTGTCAGGCAGCATTTGATACAGGTGTACCCGTCATGCTGGTTAACAGCAATACCTACCGCACGGCTCAGTATCTGGATGAGCTGAACAGTGATGTGCCGGCTGACGATAATATCAGAATGGAGCAGGTGATGAATGCCGTGGCTGAATCTTTAGACTTGGCCTGGTTGGCCGAACATGTCAAAGTAAAACGCACGCCAAGATTATCACCTGCGGCTTTCCGTCATCATTTGGTGGAATCGGCTCGCTCTAATCCGAAAACCATAGTCTTGCCGGAAGGGGATGAACCCAGGACTATTCAGGCCGCAGTTTTATGTGCCCAAAAACGAATTGCCAAGTGTATTTTATTAGGCGATCCGGATGCGATTGCGCGCACGGCTGAAAGTTTAACATTGGAGTTGCCTGAAAATGTACTCGCGGTTGCCCCCAGCAGTATTGTGGACGAGTATGTTGCACCTTTAATGGAGCTGAGAAAACATAAAGGCATCACGGAAGAAACAGCACGTGAAATGCTCGAAGACAGGGTTGTACTCGGGACTATGATGTTGGCGCTGGATAAAGTCGATGGTCTGGTTTCGGGAGCCGTCAATACAACGGCCAATACAATCCGCCCTGCACTGCAACTGATTAAAACAGCGCCTGAGAGTAAACTGGTCTCTTCAATTTTCTTTATGTGTTTACCCGAGCAGGTTCTGGTTTATGGCGATTGTGCGGTTAATCCGGATCCGAGTGCTGAAGATCTCGCCGATATTGCGATCCAGTCCGGTGATTCAGCAAAAGCATTCGGCATTACACCAAAAATAGCCATGATTAGTTACAGTACGGGTGAAAGTGGTATTGGTAGTGATGTGGATAAAGTTCGTGCCGCAACTAAAATTGCGCAAGAAAAACGACCTGATTTATTAATCGATGGCCCGCTTCAGTATGATGCGGCTTCGGTTGCCAGTGTTGCTGCGAAAAAAGCACCGAACAGTCCGGTAGCTGGGCAAGCTACTGTATTTGTATTCCCGGATTTAAATACAGGTAATACCACTTACAAAGCCGTACAACGTTCCGCAAACGTGGTTAGTATTGGTCCTATGCTGCAAGGTTTGCGTAAACCTGTTAACGACTTAAGCCGGGGCGCTTTGGTTGAAGACATTGTTTATACCATAGCCTTAACTGCTATTCAGGCTCAAAATAGATAGTGCTTTGACTAATGGAAAGTACCGCTTTGGTACTTTCCTGTAATAACGGAGATTAACGAACCCTGATCCCAGTTCATTATAGGCTTGCTAGGCGTTATTTATGTGTAATAAAACTAAACGTCATTTGGTTGCGTAAAAGCTATTAATTTTTACAAATCAGGTGTAAGCATGTTTTCATTTTTAAAAAAGAACCCGGTAAAAAAACTTAATAAGCAATATGAAGCCAAATTGGAGCAGGCAATGCATGCGCAACGTAATGGAGATATTCGCGGTTATTCTATGCTCACGGCTGAAGCTGAGGCTATTTTGAGCCAAATTAAAGCACTTGAAAAAGCAGAAACTCATTGATTCTTTGCTGGTTGGGTATCTACTGAATTACACATTCAGAGCTTTAATTTTACTTAAAACCGCTTCGTATCTTAACGTTTCGCATAGGCCAAACCCTTCCACATTAGCTTTTACCCGGTTTTTTGCAAATAAAGGGGTGCTGATACCGGTTAAAAAGTGGCAGTAGGTTTCCTGGCTGACGGTTTCCTCTTTACCGGCTAAATAATTTGTCAGTGCATTGAGCGTTTCTTTCAGTACCGTATCCTGAGGCCATTGCGGCGTGGTGGAGTAGTTAAGTTTTGCCACTTTTCCTTCGCAGACAGAGCAATGACCACAGTGTGTCGGGGCTTGTTTATCACCAAAATAAGCGGCTAAATTAAAGCTTAAACATTTATCCAGTTCAAAAAAGCGAATTAAACTGGCGATTCGGGCTATTTCTTTTTGTTCTTTATCAACAAAATACTGATGCAGTTGTTCGGCCAAATCAGGCTGGTTTAATCTGGCTAAATCCAGTTGATACACCTCTGTCATCATCCGGGTTTGCAGCTCAATTAATTCATGTTCGGCAAGGTATTCTAGCGCCGCGATAATCCGGTTTCTTTCATTGGGCATGGCCTCTAGTAAGCTGTCAAAATTAATAACGCCCCAGATTCGTTTAAAATCTGTATGGGCAAATATCTGGCTTAAAAAAGCTTGCCGCTGTGGATTAAAGCGCGACAGGAGTGTTTGTTGTTCTACCAGTAACTTAATTTTATATTCAGCGAAATAACTGTACAAAGGCTTGAGTAACCCTTGTAGTTCGAGCTGAACCAGTAAGGTTTTTAATGGCAACTGACGAATATTGGTTTGATTGGATAAATCATACAACTGAAATTCCCAGTTGTCGCCATTATGGGTGGAATAACAGTGCGTTTTAATCTGTGTGAGCAAGGCCTGAATGCCGGACAGTTCAGGCGTGTCGCCGTAGACAAAGTTTTCAAGTGTATTCAGACTGTCTAAATTGGCTAAAGTTATGCAGTCTGAGCCTTGTCCGTCACGCCCGGCCCGGCCAATTTCCTGACTATAGTTTTCAATTGATTTAGGCAAATCGTAATGAATTACAAAACGAATATTGGCTTTGTCCACACCCATACCAAAGGCGATTGTCGCTACCACAACATCGATTTTATTGGCCATAAAATCCAGCTGAATTTGCGCGCGTTTGTCGTTATCCATTCCCGCGTGATAGGCCTGTGCATTAATATTGTTTTGCATCAAATATCCGGCAATATCTTCTGCGCTCTGCTGCAAAGTTACATAAACAATGCCGGATTCATGTTGCCCGGTTTTTGCACTGATATGCTCAAGTAATGCCTGCTTTTTATCTACTTCTTTAACCGCTTCAACACTCAGGTTTAAATTAGAACGATAAAACCCGGTTTGCACTATATGCTCGGTCGCGATTGAAAATTTATTCGCCATATCCAGTTTGACTTTATTGGTGGCTGTTGCGGTTAATAATAAAGTTAATGGAATATTCAGCTGTGCTTTGTAGTGGGGGAGTTTTAAATAATCGGGTCTGAAATTATGCCCCCACTCCGAAATACAGTGGGCTTCGTCGACAACCAGCATAGAAATTGGAACAGACTCGATAAACCGGCGAAAGCGCTCGTTTTTAAAGCGCTCGACTGAAATCATAAGAATTTTTATTTTATTGGCTTTGACGTTTGAAATAACCTGCTGGTATTGTTCAGCCGATAATGTTGAATCCAGACTGGCAGCAGCTATGCCTTTTTGGCTTAAAAAATCGAGCTGATCTTTCATTAAAGCCAATAAAGGTGAAACGACCAGAGTTAAGTTGGGTAAATGTAGCGCGGTAAGCTGATAACAGAGCGATTTGCCAGAGCCGGTGGGAAAGATAGCCAGTGAAGAATGACCAGACAACAGGTTTTCAATCACTTGCTGCTGACCATTTCTTAACTGCTCAAATCCGAATACTTGTTTTAAACTATCTGCTACCGGTTGAGGTAATGACATGAATCTGCTCCCTGACGTAATGAACCCGCCTCAGGATTAAATGTCATATTCATCATCATGAGGCTCATACTGGCCGTTATATTTTATGGTACCGTCTTTTTTCCAGAAGTTGACTGCGGGGATTTGAACTTCCCACAATTCACTCGCATTCCAGACATATCCGTTGGCAAATTTTGTCTGAAAATAGCTATCTGAATAATGACTGAAACTGCGCGAAGTATCAAAGTATAGGTTACTTGACTGACTGATCACAACTTCTGTCTGACTTAAAAAAATAAGCTGGCGACGGGTAATTTGTTTGCAGATGGGTTCATTCGGCGACTGCGGATATAAAGAGCTGACAATGCTTTTTTCAATCTGTCCGGTTTCCTGTTGAATAAAATAGATGCCGGAACCTAACGGAAATCGCCCCACCATTTGATTAAAAACTTGTGTGTAATCCGGGTGGTAAACATTATTTTCAGCGCCCTGAGCCAGAGTATCATAGGCAGTATAGATTTGATTGTAATCAAACTCAGGTTTGGTTGATAAGATAATTGAGGTGTACACCATAGGTATACGTAATAAATCGCCCAGGTTATCTTGTGTCTGACTGAGTCGTTTTTGAATATCCAGAATAAACTGGATTTTTTCAGCTTCTTGCTGGATAAACTCAGCTCTTTCTTCGCGTGTATCAAATCGAGTTGCTGGAATGCCAATACCGATTTTTATGAAATCAGTGGTTTTTTCAAAGTTCAGTCTGAGTAGCTCGGCTCTTTCATCCTGTGACAACATTCGGTATCTGTCACGGCCAAACAATTCATCCACTTCAGGACTGTGGCTGCCAATCGATTGCAGTAGGCAGGCTTTTGCAAGTGGTTTTAGAATTTCTTCGCGGTAGGCAATTTTAACCTCAAGTGGCATGATATGCTGCTTGTCGTTTTCTTCAGATTTGTCGATCATCAGATTATACTGATGACTGTCATGGAAAATCTGGCCCATTTTTTTTGTTAAATATGGATGAATATTGCTTGCATCCAATTTTGTTCTAACTTCTTCAAATAATGCAATGGCTAATGCGGTAATAAAAATAGGTTTGTTTTTTTCATTACGAACATGGCGAACTTTTTCTTCAGGAGAGGGCACGGACAGTGCGATAGTCCCCAAAAACTGACTGAATATTTTTTGCCCGTCTAATAAATCTAATATTTGATCGACCAGATGGTCAAGCCTTTGATACCGTTCAGACTGCAATGCTATCAGTTTGCGCTCAAATTCCCGGCTTTCTTTCTTGGCATTGTCCTGAAGCCGATAAAGGCGTGTTAAGTAGCGTTCAGTGGAAGGCTGGTCTTTAATTTTTGGATATTTGCCTTTCTCTTTCCGGTAGTTTTCTATCAGGTCTATTTGATCCTGATAAGCCTGTATGCTTTTTTTAAATTTGGCTCGGGTATTCAGTTGTTCCTGATACTCACAAAAAAACGTTTTTGCAGCATCAACCTGTTTTATATAATCTTGCCGAAATCTGGCAATGCGTTTTGAAATGGCGCTGGCCATTGGCGGGATGCTGGTTAAGCTTTGTCCTGACAGTAGCTTGGTTTTTTTGATTTGATTGGAATTATTATCAAGCAGCATTGATTATCTCAGGGCGTAAATCCTTACACCGGAATTTTATAATTATCTAGCCGATTAATATAATCAGTTCCTGAAGTGAGTGCAAATTTGTTGACTCTATTTTGGCTATTTGAATTACCAAATAAAAACGGCTTTGAGTGAAATTTGGCTGACATCACCATCAAAATGATAATAACCGGGCTGGTTTTTTTGCCCGCTTTCTAATTCAAACTGGCTGATTTCGTACTCTGCCAGCAGGCTCATGCTTGAGTTGACTCTCAGGTTAATCCCTAAGCTGCTGCTGGTATCGCTATGGTCTGAATTCAGAGCAACCTGAGTTTTTAAATGGGCCACAACGTTTTTGCTCAGCGGTACATCCAATTGCAGGCCGGCAATCGGAGTAAATTCAGATTCAGAAAATTTATTTTGGCTGATACCCTTTAATCTGTGGGTGAATTTTTGTTTACGGTACTGGCCGCCCAGCAGTCCGTATAACCGTATATTCTGATTCGCTTCAAACAATCTGTGTCCCAGTGCAGCCGATACATGAGTACCGGTTAATTTATAACTGGCCTGCTCGTTTGCATTCGCCTGGGTATTGTATTGTGCCAGTGAATAATTAAACAGCCATTCGTGGTTAGTCGAATACCCTTCTATTGCTGCTGCATTATCTATCTGCTGACTAAATGAATCTGCTTTAAAGTGCTCATTAAGCTGCTGGGTTTGCTGGCTGTTTTTGTCATAAAATTCTATATCTGCGTCACTGGAAATATGATTAACACCGACTCCGATACCATGATGCCAGCCAAAGGCGTTTGCGTGTGAAATACAATAAAGGTTTAACCCGGTAATCAATAAGCCTGAATAAATTCGGTTTAACAGCATAGATAGGGTGGCCTCGGAAGTCGTCAAATAATCAAACGTTAAGCGAATTATACATACTTTTCTTTTTAGCTCTATTAACAAGTTGTTAAAATATTGAAACGATTGAGTGCTGGTCATTAGTATTGTACTTATATGTTTACGCTGTTTTGTTTGGTTTTTGGGCTGGTTTGTAATTCGAGTGCGAGGTGTGAAAATAAATTGCAGATTGGAGACTTTGTTTTGATTCTGGCTTATTTATCGCTTTCCGGTATATTATTGAAGTTATTATTGGGAATTAAGGTACTGTTTTATGGCGAAATTTCAGCGCGGTGTAACAGCTGAAGCGAATTTACATAGTTTATATTTAATGTTTAAAGCGCGAGCTGGCAATGAAGCTGAAATCCGGACCATTCTGGCAGGCTTTCAATCGATTATTGAGACATACTCGGAAGATTATTCGGAAGCCGAACTGAGTGGCTTTGTTGCAATTGGCTCTGAATACTGGCCGCAGCTTTATCCCAATAAAACCCCGATACAATTGTGTGAATTTCCCAATTTTAAGGCCGGTCATCATTTTGCGCCTTCCACACCATACGATCTATTTATTCATATCCGTTCGGATCGGGTGGATGTGAATCATTTGGTTGGAACTTATATTTGTCATCAGTTGGCTGAATGCGTCTATTTACAGGAACAAGTTAAAGGTTTCAGATATCTGGATGGGCGAGATTTCACCGGATTTATTGAAGCTGGCGATAACCCTCACGGCTTAAAACGCCAGCAGGTTGCTTTGGTCAACGAAAAGGAAGATCCTCTTTTTGCCGGTGGCAGTTATATACACATTCAAAGATACCGACATTTGTTGAGTCTTTGGCAGGCGTTATCTGAAACTGAACAGGAAAACGTGATTGGCCGCGAAAAGTTAAGCAACCGGATATTGGCTCAGCAAGATCCCTTTTCGCATTATCAAACGACACATGTGTTAGATGAAAATAATGAACTTATTCAGGTGCTTAATCAAAGCATGCCTTATGGCACAATGAAAAGTGAAGGTTTGTTTTATATCGCTTGTTGCCATACTCCGATTGCTTTTGAGCAGGTTTTAGCCAGTCGGTTAGGTGTGGAATCTGAGTATTTTGATCAGCTTCTGAACTTTACCCGCGCTGAAACCGGTGCCGCATTTTTTGCACCTTCGGTTGATTTTTTAATTCAAAACCAATAATTGATACACTCGAATTGACGCTTAGTTAAAATGAATAAGGGCTGATATCCCAGCGTTGTAATACACCAAAACTGGTTTCGGCACTGAGCTGGCGATCATCCGGACTGAAAGCAAAATCCAGTACTGTTGCAGCAAAATTATCGGCTTCAAATTGCCACTGTGCGATTAATTCCCCTGAATAAACCGACCATAATTTTATTTTTTGATTGGGGGCGCCGGTTGCCAGTATGTGTCCATGATGAGAAAACTTTACTGTGGTAAAAATTTGCTGGCGCGCGGGATATTGCAATGCGCTGTGTTTGTGTCCGGTTTTTAAATCCCAAATCCAGGATTCGTTTGTACTGTTGGCCGTAAAGGCAAATCTGGCTTTATTATCCAGGCTTAATTGGCTGACCCGGCCTTGATGGCTGAATTGATGAACTGGCTGAGCGGTTTGACTATCCCATAAGATGGCTTGCCCGGCGTAATCGCCAGATAAAACATACTGACCATTGGCTGACATGTCTAAAGCGCTGATTCGCTCCTGATGGGCCAGAAACTCAATGCGCCGGCCTGTTTCCAGATTAATATGAATGACTTTACCTGTCAGCAGACCCAGTACAACAAACTGGCCTTGATCACTGATATCGGCAACGGCAATGTTAGCATCATTGATTTTATAATAACCTTTATTTGCACCTGTATTTACACTCCAGACCGCAAAACTTTGTTTATCGGATGTCAGTACAGCCTGATTGTCCTGGCTGATTTTTACGATATGAACCTGATTTTCCTGTCCCGGCTGTTGTTGCCATAAATATTTTGGCAAACCCAGTTGAGTATTCCAAAGCCGGATGCCCTGATTTGAGCTTACCGCAGCGTACAGGCCATTTTGAGATAAGTCGGCCGCATAGGCTCCATTATCTGTGTGTATCTGATGCAGAATTTCAGCAGGCGGCTTGTCTGAACAAGCACCCAGCAGCAAAAATAGCGATAGGGCTGCTATTCTGCTAATTAATGGAATATTGCAAGCTGGAATATTTGCCATTGTTGAGCCAAATGAGTTGATGGTAGATGTTTAAAATCAGAGCGCACATATTGTCTGATTTGCCCTTCTAACCAACTGGTAATTTGATTGGCAACCACAACTTCTGCAAACGGCAAATCTTTGCCTTCACGCATAGGCCGTTCACGTAAAACCTGTTTTAGTTGTGTTTCTACTCGATCAAATAAACTATTAACCCGGGTTCTTAAACGGATTTGTTCGCCCATTAAGGCTTCTCCGCTTAATAAACGGGAAATCCCCGGATTTTTTTCTGCAAATAAAAGCACCAGTTGTGAAATTTTTAAACAGCGGCTGGCAGATTGTTTATCATCTTCCAAAATTTTATTGATTCGACTAAACAGCGTATCTTCGACAAAGTCTAATAAGCCCTCAAACATTCTGGCTTTACTCGGGAAATGACGGTAAAGCGCCGCTTCGGTTACACCAACAGCCTGAGCGAGTTTAGCGGTTGTAATCCGCTCACCCGGGTTGTTCTCCAGCATATTGGCTAAAGCTTCTAATATTTCTTGTTTTCTGTTACCACGTTTTTGCATTGTCATAAGCGTACTTAATTATTTGTTATCGTTATTATTGAGTTTGCTGAGTATATTGTTTAGCGATTAACTGGAGCAGTTTTATCGCCAGCGTCGATTTGTCTTCTGCCGCAAAATCCAGTTCGCCATCCGGCCAGTATACAGTCACGGCATTTTGCTCACTGTTAAACCCTATTTGCTGGTTGGATACATCATTTGCAATGATCATATCCAGGTTTTTTCGCTGCATTTTATCTTTGGCATATCTGGCAACGTCCTGAGTTTCTGCAGCAAAGCCAACACTGAAAGGCTTATCAACTTGCTGGGCGATAGTCGCCAGAATATCCGGATTCTTAGTTAATTGTAGATTAAGCTGGTGCTGTGTCTTTTTTATTTTGTGTGATTCAATACTAGCCGCTTTATAATCGGCAACCGCAGCGCAGGCAATAAATATATTAGCTTGTTGACTGACTTGCTGACAGGCTGAAAGCATTTGCTCTGTACTCTTGATTGCTATGCATTCACAATTTTGTGGTGGCACCAGATTTGTCGGGCCGCTGACCAGCGTAACCTGAGCGCCCAGCCAACTGGCAGCTTGCGCCAGTGCATAGCCCATCTTTCCTGAACTGTGATTTGAAATATAGCGAACCGGGTCGATGGCTTCCTGAGTCGGACCTGCGGTTATCACTACTTTTGTTCCTTGTAATACCTGAGGCAAGAAAAAAGCCGGTAAGTATTCAATAATTTGCGCGGGCTCCAGCATTCTTCCGGCACCGACATCGCCGCAAGCCTGTTCGCCCACACCCGGACCAATAATAAAACGACCGTCCTTTTTGAGTTGCTCTAGATTGCGCTGAGTGGCAGGAGCAGCCCACATTTGTTGATTCATCGCGGGTGAAATAACGGTTGGCGCTGCGCTGGCCAAGCAGAGTGTGGTTAATAAATCATTGGCCATGCCTTGGGCCAGGCGAGCCATTAAATCGGCACTGGCCGGCGTGATTAATATTAAATCGGCCCATTTTGCCAGTTCAATATGACCCATTGCGGCTTCCGCTGCCGGATCAAGTAAATCGTCACTCACCGGATTACCGGAAACGGCCTGCATGGTTAAAGGCGTAATAAAAGCTTTGGCAGCACTTGTCATCACAACTCTGACCTGAGCCCCTTGCTCGGTTAATCTGCGGGTGAGTTCAGCGCATTTGTAGGCTGCTATACCACCGGAGATACCCAGTATTATTTTTTTATTTTGCAGTAAGCTCATAACCTTAGCTTCAATATAAGTCGTTTGCGATAAAACAGCAGTTTACTATACTTTTGTTAAATGTGCTTGGGATCACAAATTTAATTTAACCTAGACTCGGGTTTAATTTAGGGAAGAATCATTATGAGTATCAAGGATTGGCCAGCGAGCGAACGTCCGCGTGAAAAGCTGTTAAATAAGGGCGCAAACAGTTTAACCGATGCTGAATTATTGGCGATATTTTTACGCACTGGTGTATCCGGATTCAGTGCGGTTGAACTGGCGCAGCAGCTACTGGCAGAATTTGGTAGTTTGCGTCTGTTGCTGGCTGCCGATTTATCCAAATTTTGCTCTGCTAAAGGCTTAGGTGAAGCTAAATATGCTCAGTTACAGGCCTGCCTTGAAATGAGTAAACGTTATTTAGCCGAGGTTTTGAAAAAAGGTGATGTGTTAACTTCGGTCGATGCCTGCCGCAACTTTTTAAAAGCGCAATTACGCGATGAACCCCATGAAGTTTTTGCCTGCCTGTTTTTAGACAATCAGCACAGAGTGATTGAGTTTTCCCCTTTGTTTTATGGCACAATCGATGGGGCTTCAGTTTATCCCCGAGTCGTGGTTGAAAAGGCGCTTAGTAAGCAGGCCGCGGCGATTATTTTTGCTCATAATCATCCGTCCGGTATTGCTGAACCGAGTGAAGCGGATAAGCAAATTACCCGTCGATTAACGCAGGCTTTGGCTCTGGTCGATATCCGGGTCTTGGACCACTTTATTGTAGGCGATCAGGCCGTTTTATCCTTTGCGGAGCACGGATTGATATAAAATCGCTATTTTTTTAACCAAAACTAATAAAAAGATTGACTCAATAGCCTGTGTCATGTATAAAATGCGCCCTCTTGAATCAGGGTACGCAAACAATTTTTTCTTGAGTCAGCAAGCTCGGGATTAAGTATTTGGAGACACAGCAATGTCTAGAGTATGCCAAGTAACTGGTAAAAAGCCTGTAGTCGGTAACCACCGTTCACACGCAAACAACGCAACTAAGCGTCGTTTTTTACCAAACTTACAATCGCACCGTTTTTGGGTAGCGAGTGAGAACCGTTTTGTTAAATTGCGTGTATCGACTAAAGGTATGCGTATCATTGACAAAAAAGGTATTGATGCAGTATTAGCAGATATCCGTGCAAACGGTATCAAAATATAAGGAAGCCTGACTATGCGCGATAAGATCCGATTGGTTTCTAGTGCCGGTACTGGATTTTTCTACACTACCGACAAAAACAAAAAGAACATGCCTGGCAAATTTGAAATTAAAAAATTTGATCCAGTAGTTCGTAAGCACGTTATCTTCAAAGAAGCTAAAATTAAGTAAGCTTTTTTAAGTTAAAGTGTTTTGAAAAACCCAGCCTAGCTGGGTTTTTTTATGCCTGAAATTTGCTACATTAACCTTAACTCTGGATAAGAAGTTAGCTAAGGCCTTAAATTTATTGGCTTTTAGTCTAATTTCGTTTTCTAGTGAGATATATTTTCTTAGAACAAGGCGAATTTGCGTACGTAATAGCTGGCTATTACTAGCGAATTCAACGCAGTTATCAGGAAAAATAGCCACTAGAAAGCAATTTGTTATCCAGAGTTGAGGTTACATTATTGAATTGTCTTCTGTTTAGAGTTGAATTTGATGATACGATTAAGTCGAAAAGGCTGGAACAATGTGTTGATTTTTTCCACATTGTTAATGATATTTTTATTTAATGGGCTGCATCAAAAGTTATTCAATAAACTGGATGATGAACCTGAGATTCAGCAAAATATTATCCCTCCAACCGAACTCATTTTAACGCTGGATTTACCCGGCGTTTCTGTTGAGCGAATAGGGCGTAGCTGGCGCACTCAACCGGAACAAAAAGTCTCGGCTGAACAGCTTCAGCAGATTATCCATGCCTGGCAGGGATTAATTGGATTACGACTTAACCCTGAAGCATTATCGCAATGGCAACTGAATGAACCCAATCGTGTGGCTGTATTCTGGTTTGCCGGTCAAACTCAGGGATTTGTTGTGCAATGGTTTGAGCAGTCCGGCAAAGTTTTTGTGAAAACACCACAAGCCTGGTTTGAGCTGCCGGAAGCCAATCCCGGCCAGTTGTTTTTATAACTCAAACCGTTCGGGTAATTTTTTGCAGGCCCGGTGGATTATTGACATCTATTCCTCTGGATTCGGCTATCGGGGTTAAATCCAGATAAAATCTTTGCAATAAGGTAAGGGGTTGCAGACGGGCAGGGATCCCTTTTAACGCCTGTTTGATATGAGTAATTTCAATTTGATTTTGCTCAAATTGCTTAATTTGTTTCATATGAGACGGGTAAGACTCATCATCTAAAATCGTATTAAAGATTTTTAGCTGATGCTCTAATAAACCAACGCCGCCATGTAAAAATTCAGCAGTGCTGAACGGCTCTGCGTGAATGCCACACAGGCCCGTTAACTTCATCGCTATCTCTTTGGCAACGGAATAACCAAAACCTCTTCCTAGGACTGCACAGTGCTCAGTGCCGGCTAAATCCGCTGGCGTTAACAGTGACGGACTTTCAATTGCCTGAGTTAAATATTCAGGTAATTGCATAATGGCTTTTTTAAGGTCTTTATTATGAGACCAGGTTGCAGCTAACTGGAGTAGGGCTGATAATGTGGTT
Source organism: uncultured Alteromonadaceae bacterium (assembly GCA_913056495.1). Lineage (GTDB taxonomy): Bacteria > Pseudomonadota > Gammaproteobacteria > Enterobacterales > Alteromonadaceae > Catenovulum. Next base: position 98,945 of record CAJXMO010000002.1, read on the forward strand.
AAATGGGTTTTGGTGGCGCCAATCGCTTTTTGCTCTCCAGCTTTCAAGGGCAAAATAACATCGATAATATCGGCTAAAGGAGAATCTTCATCGTTGACAATAGCGACTACAAAAGCACCCGCTTCACGTGCCATTTGAGCCTGCTGGATGACATCCGGACTGCGCCCTGATTGAGACACAACCAATACCAGAGACTTTTCCAACAGCATTTTTTTCTGATAAATACTGGTTACTGAAGGCGCCGCACCTACTACAGGGACACCCGTTTCAGTTTCAAATAAATATTTTGCAAAACCACTGGCATGATCTGATGAACCACGCCCCACCATATAAATAAATCTGGGCTGCATAATTTTTAAATGAGAGCCGAGTTTGGCGATAGTATGCTCGTTTTCTTCTATTTGTTCTGCAACTCGGGCGGGGGTTTCTTTTGCTTCTAGTGATAACAGAGATTCAGTCATAGGGTTTCAGTTAAACTATTGGCTATTGGTCAGTTTTAGTTATAGGGCTAACTCTAACAGGTTATAAAAATCATAAAACCGATTTTATAGATGATTTAGATTCAATGATATAAAAGAATCATATTTGCGTTTGGCAATTGACGCTAAATTCTGCGTATTTTTGAATCAAAGCACTAAAGGGATTTAGGCCATTGTACTTATCTAAGATGCCCGCCGTTGTTTGCTATCTGAGCGGAGCACGTATTATTTGTTGCCTGATCAGGCAGAATCTTGCGGGTTAAATAAAGCAGAACGGCATTGAGCGCCGCCTGCTTACTGAGTTAAGTCTTTATTCTTCATTTACCTTTTGGAAAGGCTCGAAGATTTCGATTACGCGATCGACACCCTCCATATTTCGAGCGATAGTGACGGCTATTTTTTTCTCGCGTTCAGTGAGCATGCCCATTAAAAAGACTTCGCCATTTTCAGTGGTGATTTTCACCTGATGGCCATCCAGTTCTTTGTCCGCAACCATGCGGGCTTTGAGTTTGGTCGTGAGCCAGGTATCTTGAGTTTTTTGTGCAGTTGATGATTTGTCTGCAATGCGAATCTCGTTATATAAATCAACCAAATCTGGATTGTTCAGCGCCATTTTGACGACTTTATCTCGGATGTAGTCAGTCGGTGCCTGACCAACCAGTAATATATTTCGTTTGTAACTGACCACAGTCACATTGGCATGTTTGGCAATGCTGGGGTCATGGTTAATTTGATTTTGAATTGTTTTTTCAAGCTCATGATCGGCTACCTGAGTATCAACATCCCGTCTGTCACTCGCGACTACGGCTGTTGTTCCTGCAGCTCCGGCAAAGACGGCAACTGCGCAGGCTGATATTTGTGTTGTACAAACCAATAATATAATAAGCTTAAACAATTTCATGTTACATTCCCGGGAATAAAGTTTGTTCAATTGCATCACAAATGCTGTGCGCAACAAGTTGGTGTACTTCATTAATACGAATCGCTTTATCAGAAGGCACGCGGATTTCCACATCGTTTGGCCCCAACAGACCGGATATTTCACCACCGTCACTACCGGTTAAAGCCACAACCAGCATATCTTTTGATAAGGCGGCTTCTATCGTTCGCATTGAAGTTTGAGAGTTAGGGTGAGCACTGGCAATGACTAACACATCACCAGCCTGGGCTATGGCTCTGAGCTGAGTTGAAAACTGCTGTGTTGCCTGTTCTTCGTCACTGAGCATAGACATTAATACAGGATCGGCAGAAAGCGCCATGGCCGGTAAACTCGGACGTTCGTGCTCCAGGCGATAATTTAACGCATTTGCCAAAGTACTGGCGACCGAATGAGAGAATCCATCACCGCAGCAGAGAATTTTTTTCTCGGCAAGTAGCGCATTGAGCATGATTTGAGCTGCATTTTCAACAATAGGCGCAAGTACATCAAGCGCTGCGATTTTGGTATGAATACTTTCAGTGAAACTTTGTTTGATTAATTCTTGCATGATTTAGCTTTTTTAGATGAAGTTTAGAATGCGTTTTTGATCCAATTCAGATTGTCTATTTTCCCGTCTATTGTAACGACATCGAAGCGGATGGCACAATGATTTAAGTTAATATTCTTTTGTTGGAGGTAATACTGTGCGGCCTTTTTCACTTTATTTTGTTTTGATTGGCTGATACTGCCGCCAGCTCCGCCGTATTGGCTGCTTTTTCGGTATCTAACCTCGACAAAGACCAGGTATTCATTTTGCTGGCATATTAAATCAATTTCACCGAGTTTACAGTTAAAATTGCGAGCCAGTGTTTTCAGCCCCTGAGTCGCTAAAAACTGTTCGGCCGCTTTTTCGTAGTCCTGCCCAATCAGGCGTTTATTGATCAGATTTTTTAAGCGCAAGGTTAATAACTCGGCCGTGATCAAATTTTGCCCATCTCATTGAGCGTTCAACTTGCTGTGCATCGTTTAACTGCAGCTCCCCTGTCATTCCACTAATCTGGTAGTTTGGAAAAACCTGCATTTGCGCTAAATGCGGAATGAGTTGGTAAGCATCAAACCCAAATGCAAACAAACGAGATAATTGATCATTGGTATTTCCCCACGCCAACTGCATTTGATGAGCAAGTTTATTTTGTTTGGCGCGGCCGGGTAAAATCCATGGCATGTCACTGAAAATGATCTGGTTTAAATCACGCATATCTGCATTATTTAGATTGCTACTATAGCTGAGTGAACTCGCGTAAATCGGAATAATAGGCGCAAACGGCGATGTGTTGACATCAATATATGGTTTTAAAATCCGGGTTTGTGTTGGATCGCCTATGATATAAATCGCGTCTATATCCTGTCGGTTTCTGGGATCTGATTCAAACTTATAACCACGCCCAACCAGTGAACGAATTGTTTTGATGCGCTCTTCTGATTGCACTGTTTCCATTAACCGGGTGACACTGGTTTCCATTTCTTTCGTATTGGAATAAAAAGCGACATTAATTTGTTGATCACTTTCTGCTTTAAAAGCATCTACAAATGCGCTGCTCATGCGTTTGCCAAAACTATTATTAGCCGCAAATACAATCGGCTTTTTATGACCCAGCTCAAGCATTTTCAGTGCAGCTTGACGGGCTTCCATTTCAGGGTTGAGTGTAAAACTGTAATAACCTGTAGCAGATTGGTTTAGCTGTTGCTCAACCGCTACATTTTGTTTGGATTCTGCTTCTGTTGAGTTAACTTGTGCCTCTTCAGTTTGAGTCTCACCTGTTATCTCGTTATTGCCTGCCCCAGATTCAGCATCATTTAGGTATAAAGTCGGTATTGCTAACTTAAGAGCCGATAGCTTTTCGATATTGGATTTGAGCAAAGGGCCGATAATAAAATCGTATTCGGTTTGAGCAAAGGTTTGCCAATCCATAGCTTCACTATCTAAAAAGGTAATGGCCGGAGCGCGCGATAATTTCTGCTCAAAAAAGCTTGCCGTAATCCCTTGCTGAATAGCCTGTCCCTGACGAATAAATTTACCACTAAGCGGTAAAATTACAGCAATCTTTTGAGGATTATATGGCTGAGTTTTAATGGCTAATTGTAAGCCCATAGGTAACTGCTGAGCGGCTGGATGACTTGGAAACAACGCCTGCCAGCTTTTTATTTTAAGCAGCATATTGGCGGGTGAATCCGCATAGGTCTGAGTGATTTGCAATAGCTCTAACCAGCCGGATAATTCAACTTGACTAGGCTCTTGAAAATGACGGTAAGCGGTTGGTTTTAAATAAATTAAATCTTGCCAGATTAAATCGTTTTGTAATTGAATTTGGGTATCATCAAGCAGATGTTTTTTCAGCTCAATACGGTTTCTGGCGGCAATTAGGTAATTTCCGGTTTTGCTGGCGGCTGTACTTTTAGCGGCTAAAAAACGGGGTTCAAAGCTTTGAATAAGATTAATGTTTTCTAACTGAAGATACGCATTCTGATATTGCTCAAATGCAAGATAGCTTTCAGCATAAAATAAATGATATTGCTTTTGAATAAAGTCACTCATCAACTCAGGCTTAAGTTGAGACAGTATGGCGATGGCTTTTTCCGGGTTTTGCTGTTGCAGGTAGGCATCTGCCGAACGAACATACCAGACCACCGCTTGCTCTAATGAATCGGCCTGACGAGCGCGTTCAATATATTCTGCTGCTGAAGTTGTTTGATTTTGTTCAGCGGCAGGGGCTTGTGTATTCAGTTTAGGCTGAGTTTCGGGCTGAGTCGGTGTCGTGCCACAGCTTGCCAATAAACCTAGGCTGCTCAACAACAAACTAATCTGGTAAATCTTTATATGTTTAATCATTCTATCCTGAATAACTATCTAAGTTGCAAGGCGAATTCATCTATCAACAGTAATCACTTTGAAAGATATACAGACCCTAGTATATTACGCCCTTAATGCAAAATCAGTGAATTTATCAACAAAATTAAGGTTAACGGTTATGACGCAAGCGGGCAAACTTTATGTGGTCGCCACGCCAATTGGTAATTTAGACGACATTACACAACGCGCTCTGGCTACTTTACAACAAGTAGATTTAATTGCAGCAGAAGATACCCGAAATGCGATGCGTTTATTGACCCATTTCTCAATTAAACAAAAATGCATGGCTTATCATGACCATAACGAGAACAGTCAAAGTGGCAAGTTAATAGACTTATTATCCAACGGTCAAAACATTGCACTGATTTCTGATGCAGGTACGCCTTTAATTAATGATCCCGGCTATCATCTGGTTAAACAATGTCGTGAAAAAGGCATTCAAGTTGTACCGATTCCCGGCGCCTGCGCAGTGATTACCGCGCTGTGTGCCGCAGGGGTTGCAACGGATCAGTTTTATTTTGGTGGATTTGTCCCACCTAAAAAACAAGCCAGACAAGCTTTATTTCAAAAACTGACAGAGCAAACTTTTACCTCTGTATTTTACGAATCGACTCATCGTATTATCGCCAGTTTAAAAGATTTACAGATCAGTATGGGTGATGAACAAAATATTGTAATCGGTCGCGAACTGACAAAAACCTTTGAAACCTTTTTTGCCGGTACAGTTACACAAACGCTGGACTGGATCCAGGCTGATCATAATCAGCAAAAAGGTGAATTTGTATTGATTATTGAAGGGGTTGAGCAAAGTCAGGAAATCGATCAGAAAAGCATGGATTTATTAATTAAGCTCAAAGCCTATATGCCGCTTAAAGCGGCAGCCGGAATTGTTTCAGAAACCTATGGTGTGAATAAAAAAGCGCTTTATCAGGCAGGCATTGAGTTGGATTAAAAATAATAAGAGTATCCTAATTGTGCTGAAGTTTGCTGGTTGTAAAGATCAAACTTCAGTCGTACGTCAAACGATTTTTGATTGAAAAAGCTATTTTCCCAACGAATGCGTTCATGTACTTGTTGCCCATCTATTGCTGCTGAGACTTTTAATAAACTGTGCCATTGCGGGCTCAATTTAGTCAGCAGGTTAGCGGTTAGCTGACCCGTAATAACCCCCTCAGATTCTGCTTGGCTGTGAAGTGAAGCTGAACTCATTAAATTTAAAATAATGTCTTGTTTAAGTTCGTAGCTTTTACCAACTCCGCCGGTAATTTGAACCCGGTTACAGTTGATACAGTAGGGGCTTTTTGAGTCGATACCAAAGTTCACCAACCAGGCATATTTTTGGTCACCTGCCAAATCGGTTCTGGCAAGGTTATAGGATAGTATGGAAACAATATCCAGGCGCTGTATAACCAAGCTTTGTTGTTGATAACGTAATGTCAAATCCAGCATACTTAATGCTGAGTTAGGCATGCGTCCGGTTTCATTCCCTAATATATCGTAGTAGACGGGTCTGAACTGAAATGTGAGTGCTGTTTCACCCTCAGTTGTCCCTAAGCTGGTTCTAAAAAGTTTCGGGTATTGACCCAGATGAGGCGGGGATAATCCTAAACTTTGATAATTATTTACACGTGATTGGGCTATGGGCAAAAAAAACCGAGCTTTAACCAATGATTTTTTCTGTAATTTGAGCTCCGCTGACGTTTGTGTTGACGGATCATTTTCGAGCGTGAGCTGATACTCTATATAATCAAATAGAACATTGATTATCTGAATTTTACTTTGGTCAGTTAACTCATTGAATATGGCGTTATCAGCCCAGTTTTCAGTCTCAATAATTTGTTTAATTGCCTTTCTCTGATACTCGGAGAGGAAAGTGTATTTTTGATAGAACTCACTTTGCCGAGAAGCAATCAGCTTGATTTTGGCGACATCTTCTTCATCGCGCATTAAATTTTGAAATACTGTGAGTGGCATTACCCAAGGGGTTCGATTATCTAAAAGAGGTTTATCAATCACCAGTGATAATAATTTAGCAAAGTGGTAGGCGCAATTCTCATCTAAGAAGTAATAAGTAAATTTTGTTCCCATCAGCTCCCATAGGTGATACGCCAACTGAGCGATTTGTGTTTTGTCTAAACTGAGCTCATAAGACCAAAGATCCCTGAGATCATTTTGTCCATAATTGTGATTTTGGCGATAAAAAGTGCTGTCCGTAAATCCAGCCTGATACCCTCCAAATACGCCATTCAGAATATAAAGAATAGGATTGTTATCTGTCATTAAAGCGCCATAGTTAATTGATTTATCAAGTAAAGCACTTTTATTAGATGTATTAAACTTCAGTAATAAATGACCATAAAAAGAGGCCGGATTTTTCAGGTATCCAGAAGCAAATAACAGGCTGACAGACTCAATGTTGTCTAGTTCAAGCCATTCATTAAAATCAGTGCAATTGGCCTTAGGTATATTAGTCAAATTAAGATGGTGTTTTAACCAGTGGTATCTGGCAATAAATTTACATTGTGCGTGTTTATTCTGCTCTGTAACCGGTAAGTAGAGGGCTTTGATTGTAGCTGAAAGCTCATCTTTAGGGCTGTCTTTGCCTTTTTCTGAAAGAAAAAATTCTTCAGAAATAACTTCACTCTTGTATTTGCTATCTGTCAGTAAAGATGGAGAATAATGTACTAATTTTAACCAGTACGGGTTGTTGTAAAGCTTGAGCGTCTGAGCGGCTTGCCAAGCTTCATCTGAAGAGCTTGCGCTGCAAGAAAAAGAAATAAAAGCAAATAGCTGAAAGAATATAATTATTATTTTCACGACAAGACTGGATTCTTAGGCAATAAAAAGGCAACGGGGTGGTTGCCTTATTCAAAAGGTTTTTGCAATTAGCTAGCAGAACACTGGCTACCTGCATTTGTCATAACCGCGTTGTATAAAGCTTGTGGTTTGTCTGATTCAGCAACTGAATCTAAACTTGCAGCATAATCTTTGCGTACATCTTGCATGATAGCAGCATGAGTTGATTCCGAACAGCCAATGATATTTAGCATTGCTGTAACGTGCTCACCTTGACCATTAGCGGTTTCTTCTTCAAGTGGTTTAAAAGTTTGCTGGATGAATTGTGCAACCTTTACGGTTTCACCTTCACAAGTTTCAGGTGAACTCTGGTTAGATGTAACAGCAGTTGTACCTAAATCCCAGATGACATTAGAAATCACTGCGCCAACTGGCACAGATGAGAATATCATTGCACCTATACCGCAATCTCTCCAAGGGTTAATTTGATTATCGGCTTGAGCTGTCGTGATATTTGCACTAAATAACGCAGCTGCAGATACAGCAGTTAATAATAATTTTTTCATGTTGATTCCAATTTATTGATTATTAGAGAATTCCTTCGCATAAGTATGCATAAAAAATATTAATATAAGATGAATTCAGTAGCAATCAGATTAATAATTTTTGACAAGCATTATTTAACAGGTAAACTCCGTCGCGGAAAGATGGCTGGGCAATCGCTGCTTCATTTATGAAGGGGAGGAAAGTCCGGGCTCCATAGGGCAGAGTGCCAGATAACGTCTGGGCGGCGAAAGCCGACGACCAGTGCAGCAGAGAGTATACCGCCGATGGCCTTAGGGCACAGGTAAGGGTGAAAGGGTGCGGTAAGAGCGCACCGCACAGCTGGCAACAGTTTGTGGCACGGTAAACTCCACTCGGAGCAAGATCAAATAGGGTTCCTTTGGCGCGGCCCGCGTTGGAACCGGGTAGATTGCTTGAGCCCTGGTGCGAACCAGGGCCTAGACGAATGATTGCCGCTTTGTATTTAGCAATAAATGCAAAGTAACAGAACCCGGCTTACCGGCCGTCTTTCCACTTCTCTATTTCTTCATTTCCAAATTGAGTTGTATTGGATTAAAAATAATAATTAACGGATTAACCTCAATGAATTTAAAACTATTCCCTTTAGCAAGTGCTTTATGTGTGCTGACTATGCCTGCTCTTGCCGAGGCCCCTTCTCCCCAAACGATAGAAACAGACTTCTTGGTATTAGCGGGTTTAACCTATGGCGGTGATGATTTATATCAGGTTGAATATGAAGATGGTTCAGATACTGAGTTAAAAGCCGGTGGGCTGATTTCAGTTGGCGCTGGTTTGATTACTCACTTTAACCAATATTCTATACAAACCACTTTGGCTTATCATTTTGACAGTGCCGATGCGGATAACGGTGATGTGAGTTTCTCTCGCTGGTCTCTGGAATTGCTACCATTTTATAATATTGATGATAAACACAGAGTTGGCTTAGGTTTGACTTATCATATGTCACCGGAACTCGAATCCGACTTTGACTTTGATAAATCGACAATTGAGTTTGACTCAGCAGTCGGTATTGTTGCCGAATATGGTTATAGCTGGGATCAAAGTACTGTGGGTGTGCGTTTTGTTTCAATTGATTATGATATTTCTGAATTAAATGGCATGGATGTTGGTTGGGCTGATGTGTCTGTTTCCGGCAATCATTTGGGTGTCTACTATTACTATAACTTTTAACGTTAACAGAGCCGTGCAGCAATAGCTAAAGCACGGCTTAGAATCTCTTAACTGTACAGCAGCCCTCTGGGGTTTAGCTTTTCCAGTGCTGGCCTTTTAGCTAGCTTTTCTACATAAGCAGAAAGGTTCGGGTAGTCATTCAACTGACCGTCAATATATAAATAAGCCAGATTTTGCCAGGCGAAAATATCTAATAAACTAAATTCATTTTTATACCAGTAATCCTGTCCGGCTAAGTGTTTTTCCATCGCTTTGAGTTTATGCGGCAGACGACGCTGTGCAAATGCTCTGATTGATTCATCTTCCCCAAACACTTTTAATGAAATCAGTAACCCGCTTAGGGTATCAAGCGAACTGGCAAAAAAGAAAAGCCACTGCATAAACTTGATATCCGCTTCATTGATCAGGTGCTTTCCTTCTGTTCGGCAGATATCCAGACAGATAGCTGCTGCTTCAAATAGCGTCTCGCCGTTTTCTTTTTCAATGGTTGGGATTAGGCCATAAGGGTTGAGCTCAGAAAACGGTGTGGTTAAATGTGCCATCTGACTGACATTCAGTGTGATTTGCTCAAAATCGATTCCTAACTCATGTGCAAGCCAACGTACTTTTATTGATCTATCGTATTCCAGTAAATGATATAGTTTCATTTCAATCTCCTTTTCTGATAAGTAACCGTTCGGTGTAAAAAAGGTTAGATTGAAATTAAGACTAGATCAAGTTTTATTTCACCGATTGGTGTAAAATAAGTATGGAATATAACGGAAACTGAAAACGCTATGGCACGAACAAAAAACTATAACCGGGCTGATATTATTAAAGTTATAACTCAGGTATTTATTGAAAAAGGTTACGAATCAACTTCAATGGCTGATTTAATGGATAAAACCGGACTTAATAAGAAGAGTTTGTACAATGAGTTCGGCAATAAAGAAGCTATGTTTGAAATTATACTGGCTGATTTTATTGCAGGCCAACGTGCTGGTATTCAACCTATATTTACCCGACAGCCGTTAGGCTTGAAAAATATTCGTGATTTTTTCAGTTATTTAGACAATCGCTTTGCGGATAAAGGCTGTTTATTAACCCTAAGTTTAAATGAGTCTGCCTGTATTTCAGAGAGGTCACTTGAAATGATCAATCAGTCAATACAAGGTCTTGAAGCAGGTTTAAGAGATAATTTATCTGTTCTGTTTGATACAGCCCGGGCAAATAGTTTTGCCCGGAGTTTACTTGCTGTTATGTTAGGAATAGCGACTCTGACGCGCTCAGCAGAGCTGAGAGCCAATAATTTGAATGCCGTGCACGATTTACTGAATTTTATTGAAGCCTCCTCTGAGGCAGGTTAAGTCGATTTCGAGTTAACCTGATTTTAAAATAGGCCAGATAATACACGGGTTAATTTTTTAGCTATTTCCTGCTCTGCATTGCTGATATCCATATTCGCCTGATTGGCGGTGATAAGAACCTTGGTCTGGTACTTTTGTCGATCGGATGTGGTTTGACTGGTTTGAACCGCCTGACCACTTTCTCCTTGATTTAACCTATGTTCTTCATCACTAATCACTTGCCCTTCATCTACTTTTTTCGCAATTTGCACATCGGTTATTGCTGTATAATAATCATCGCTGATGGCAGCATCCGCGATGTAACCAACCAAAGCACCAATCGCGGCGGCTTTAACATTGTCACTACCCGAGCCCCCACTCAGTTCTGAGATGGTAATCGCTGCACCGGCGGCTTCCACGGCGCCTTTATAATTGCCAATGGCATCTTCAAACTCATTGCCTTCCGGTCGTCCGACATAACGAATATTGGCTTGTAGCCAATAAGTCGCCTGAGTAGGATCATTTACAATACGAAAACCATTGTTTTCCAATCTTTGTCTAATCCCGGGCGTTAGATAAAAATTTTCACTGTCTGAGTTATTACGAACCTGCAAAAAAATGGTCATTAAATCCGGCGCTACCGGATCTAAAAATATGGTTTGGGTTAGTCGGCTGTTGATTTCTAACTCTTGTTTTTTTACTGCAGTGGTAACCGATGAGCAGCCAACCGCTAAAAATAAGCTGGCTGAAAGTACAAATAATTGAATAATTCGAGCAGTCATTTTTATTCCATTTAAAAATTTAAATACACTAATCGTCAGTATAACCTGATTTGCTGAATTGAAAATGAATGAAAAAGCGAATATCTGCCCAATATTCGCTTTAAAATGAATTATTCAAACCAGTGGCGTGTTTTATTGGCAAAATAAACCAGAGATAGCATTACCGGGACTTCAACCAATACGCCGACGACAGTCGCTAATGCGGCACCTGAATGTAACCCAAATAAAGAGATGGCAACAGCAACAGCCAGTTCAAAAAAGTTTGACGTACCTATCATGCATGCAGGGGCGGCCACATTGTGAGGCAATTTTAATTTTTTTGCGAAAAAATAAGCAATTGCAAAAATACCATAGGTTTGAATTAAAAGCGGTATTGCAATTAATACAATGGCCTGTGGTTTCTCGATTATGGTCTCAGCCTGAAAACCAAACAACAAGGTGACTGTGGCCAGTAATCCGACAATTGACCAGGGTTTAAGACGATTCACAAATTGATTTAACTGACTGTGATCCGTTTTTTTATCCAGCTTTTTACGCGTTATTGCTCCGGCAATTAAAGGTAGCAGCACATACAAAACAACCGATAAAAGCAAGGTTTCCCACGGCACCTGAATATCACTGACACCTAATAAAAAAGCAGCAATAGGTGCAAAAGCAAAAATCATAATGACATCATTAACCGATACCTGTACCAATGTGTAATTAGCGTCCCCTTTAGTCAGTTGGCTCCAGACAAACACCATAGCGGTGCAGGGCGCAACCCCAAGTAATATCATGCCGGCAATATATTCATTGGCCGTTTGCGGATTAACCCAGTCGGCAAAAATGCCTTTAAAAAATAGCCAGCCTAACAGCGCCATAGTAAAAGGTTTAATCAACCAGTTGATAATTAATGTGAGTACTAAACCTTTTGGCTTTTTGCCGACATCTTTAATCGCGCCAAAATCGACCTGGATCATCATAGGATAGATCATCAACCAGATTAAAACGGCAATGACTAAATTTACATGGGCGTATTCATAGGTCGCAACCAGTGCAAAAAACTGTGGAATATAGAGCCCGAGTATGACGCCCGCGGCAATGCAAAGGCCAACCCAAACCGATAAATAACGTTCAAAAAATCCCATTGTTACCTCTTAAATTGATCTTTGATTAACGCGTTGACTGACTTGTTCAGCGGTTTCAACTCGCTCGGAATACCTGTCTACCAGATAATCTGCATTATCTCGAGTCATCAGAGTAAAGCGCATCAGCTCTTCCATGACATCGACGATGCGGTTGTAGTATGGCGATGGTTTCATTCTGTCATTGTCATCAAATTCGGCAAAAGCTTTGGCAACTGATGACTGATTTGGAATTGTGATCATCCGCATCCAACGGCCCAGAATACGCATTTGATTAACTGCGTTAAATGATTGCGAGCCGCCACAAACCTGCATAACCGCCAGAGTTTTCCCTTGAGTCGGACGCACGCCGCCTAAATTTAGCGGCACCCAGTCAATCTGGCTTTTAATAATACCCGTCATAGAGCCATGGCGTTCAGGTGAACACCAGACCTGGCCTTCTGACCACATCATCAGTTCTCTTAGTTCTGCAACTTTTGGATGGGTTGGCTCTTCAGCATCTGGCAGTGGTAAACCCTGAGGGTTAAAAATTTTAGTTTCTGCACCCATTTTTGTCAGAATACGGGCTGCTTCTTCCACTGCTAAACGGGAAAAGGAACGCTTTCTGAGTGAGCCATACAATAATAAGATTCTCGGCTTATGAGTCGATTCAGGTGTTTTAAAATCTTTGTTATGAGGGATTTTAAATTCTGATTCTTCAATATTGGGTAAGGTTAAATCTTCTGATGACATAAAGACTCCTTTATTGAGCGCCTAATTTAGCAAGCTCTGCTTTTAATGCCGATTTATCATTGATATCTACATGGATTGCGGCCAACTGTTCAACTCGGTTTTTAATCTCAGCTATGGTCGCTCGGAATGCATCGGCAATTTCTTCTTCTGAGCCTTCTAATTTCGACGGGTCTTTTAATCCCCAGTGAACTTTTAAACTATTGCCAAACCAGACTGGGCAGCTTTCACCGGCGGCAGAGTCACAAACAGTTACAACAATATCAGCGCCAAAATCTTCGAATTCATCCCACGACTGACTGGTTAATCCTTCTGTGCTAACACCCGCTTCTTCTAAATACTTGATTGAAAGTGGATGGACTTGTCCAACAGGTTGGCTGCCTGCGCTTTTAGCTATGATTTTGCCTTGCGCATAATGGTTGGTAATGGCCTCAGATAAAATACTGCGACAACGGTTGTGTGTACAAATATATAAAATTTTCATAAAAATATTGGCTCTTTATTGGATTTAACAGCAGTCACGACAGCGGTTTAATTGTTTGATATTGGCATCTAGGTAATCTGAATTTTGCTCAACTGTGCAGGTAATAACCTGTTTTGCCCAATCAGGTATATTCGGATTGATTCGGTAGTAGACCCATTTACCTCGACGTTCATCCGTTAGTATTTCGCATTTTCTGAGTTCGGCCAGATGGCGCGAAATTTTTGGCTGGCTGAGCGCTAACGCATCGGTTAGGTCACAGACACAAAGCTCGTTATAGATATCAATCAGCAAAACAGACTTAAGCCGGGTTTCATCGGCCAGACATTTATATAGGGTAACTGGATTCATTTAAATATGTGATTTTTCATATATGATGAATATTTTATATATGAAATTTCGTATGTAAAGTTAAATTAATAGGAAATGGTTTAGTGGGGTAACTAAATTTAGGGTATAAACAAAAAAGGCCTTCACACGTGAAGGCCTTTTATCAAATTTATAGCATCAACAACTTAGTTGAAAGGACGACGCTCACGACGGTTTTGAGCACCTCGTTCGCCTCTTGGTGCACGACGTTCTGCACCCGCTGCCATTGATACTTCTTTGGCAGATGCAATTGAAGGTGATGTTTTACGACCACGGATCGCCACTTGCTGTAATTTTTGGAATAAAGGTTTCGGCATACCTTTTGGTAAATCAACGTAAGCGTGTTGGTCAAATAATTTAATGTGACCAATATTGCTGCTATCAATGTTAATTTCGTTTGCAACAGCACCCACGATATCACCCGGACCTACACCATGTTCACGACCGACTTCAAAACGGAAGGTATCAAAATCACCTGGGTTTCTGCGTTGACCACGATCTGCTCGATTGCCACGTTCGCCCCGGTCTGCACGGTCATTACGGCGACCACCTCTGTCAGACATTCTGTCGTCACGACGACCACGAGTATTTTGGCGTTCACGACGATCACGACCATTATCAACCGGATCGGCTTTCGGGAATAACGGCTGCTTAAGCTGCTGTTGGAATAATAAAGCAACGGCTAAATCTTCAGCTGACCAGTCGTTTTCGCTGGTAAAGCTGGCAACCACTTCACGGAATTTTTCCAGATCCTGATTTTCAAGCGTTTCAGCTAACTGTGCTTGCATGCGACCCATACGGACTTCACCCAACTGTTTAGCATTTGGCATTTCGAAGGTTTCAATTTTACCTTCAGTTGCACGCTCTAAACGGAAAAGGCTGCGCATTTCACGGCCATTTGCAAATAAAATAGCTTCACCGCTACGTCCGGCACGGCCTGTACGACCAATTCGGTGAACATAAGATTCAGCATCAGTCGGTAAGTCATAATTAATGACGTGGCTGATTCTTGGTACGTCTAAACCACGTGCAACTACATCTGTTGCAATCAGTATAGAAACCTTGCCATTTTTTAACTGGTCTACAATGCGCTCACGGTCACCTTGGTTCATGTCACCATTAAGTGCTGCTGCAGGAAAACCTTTGCTTAATAAGTGTTCTGCCAGAATAAGAGTATCGTTACGAGTACGCACAAATACTATCATGGCATCATAATCTAAAGTTTCAGCTAAGCGTTCAAGACCCGTTGTTTTACCAATACGGTTTACGCGCCATGCACGTTGGCTGATGTTCGCTTTGGCGGCTTTGACAGCTGCAATTTTCACATGAACCGGCGATTTTAAGAATTGCTGAGTCACTTTACGAATTGCTGGCGGCATAGTTGCCGAGAAAAACGCCATCTGAGTTTCAGCCGGAACATGTTTTAAGATCCATTCGATATCTTCTAAAAAGCCCATGTTTAACATTTCATCGGCTTCATCCAATACACAAGCTCTTAAGTTATCCAGCTTTAATCGACCTTTGTCAATATGGTCCATTAAACGACCGGGTGTACCCACAATAACCTGTGGGCCGGCTCTTAAGTCACGAATCTGAGGTGTATATGATTGACCACCATAAACAGTTGCGACTTTCATGCCTTTCATTTTGCTGGCAAATTCAGTGATGGCGTCTGCAACCTGAATGGCTAATTCGCGTGTTGGACAAACCACTAACATTTGAGTTTCGCGTATGTTTGCGTCTAGCTTGGCTAACAAAGGTAAACCAAAAGCTGCAGTTTTACCTGTACCGGTTTGAGCTTCACCAAGAATGTCATTACCTTCTAATAAAGCAGGAATTGACTGAGCCTGGATTGGAGTAGGTTGAGTGAAACCCATAGCTTCGATTGATTGTAAAATTGGTGCAGGTAAACCCAGTTCGTTAAAATGAACTGTAGACTCATTATTTTGCATATATATTCTCTATCAGTAGGTGCTTATAGCACCAGATTATGATTGAGGTAAACGCGTACGAAGACATCCCCTTTGAAGGATCCCATTAACAGAGAAACATCTCTCAGTCTTCATTATGTGGTTGTATGTTTGAGCTCTCAATATCGAGCTTTTCAAATTCAAACTACTATTGGTAATTCAGGTTTAAACAGACGCAGAATAACCAGTTACACGGGCAGCGTTACTACCTCGACGAACCAGCGCGACTTTTACTTAGCTCATGTGCAGGCAACTTAAGTTGTGCTTCATGGATGGGCAGTTTATCTGCCGTATTGGAAAAGCCATTGGCTGGGAGTGCGCACTATACAGATTTAATAGGGTATTGCAAGTTAACTTGATTGTTTTTTGAACAAAATTAAATTTAAGTATTCAGCTCGCCGATTAAATTTATATTGAGTTAATTCTGTGTTGTGCTTATACTGCTTGGGTGTTAATAAAATGTTTCTTTTGTTAATCTTTTTTCTGCATTGATTGCAAGGTTGAATTTATGGCTCAACAGAATCTTTTTTTACCCTCAGTGAGTGATATTCACTTTAAAAAATGTCATGCCCAACATGGCTTTTATGTTGTATCGATAAAAAAGTTAATTGCATTATTGGCTCTGACGCTTGGGCTTTATACATTTTATTGGTTTTATCGTAACTGGAGGGTTATAAAGCAACAGAACATTCAGTATTCAAACTGCAGCCCGCTTTGCCGTTCGTTGCTTTCTGTCATCTTTTTGCCGTCATTATTTACCTGTATAGAATCAAGTGCAAAAAAAGAAGGCGTAAGAATGTCGTTTCATGGGTGGCAACTGGCGCTTGTTTGTAATTTATCGTCAATCATCGCAATCATATTATTGTGCTCAGAGACTTTATATTTAAGTGCGTTTGGTTTGCTTGCGGGAATTTGTGGATTGTTGCCACTTATAAAAATGCAGAAAGTAATCAATCAGCTTGAACATGATCCAACCGGGTGGGCTAATCATAAATTTACCGGGTTTAACTGGTTGTGTCTGGTGGCAGGTGCCAGTTATACCAGCTTATTCGGGCTGGCTAGTGTGATGTTATTTGCAGCTTAAATTGATTGGTATTAACATCATACTGAAAGTCTGCACTGGCAAGTCGCTGACAAATCTTTGTTTTATCAATTTCATTTTGAATACACAATTCATCCAAGCTGGCATAATCATTTCTGAGTTTCATATTGACCATGGATAACAGTAAATTGATGTCCATGGTCTCAAATTTAGTTATATACATACAACCTCCTCAGTCTTTGCATTAACTACCTTTGCTTTGATTCTATTCCAGATTTTTTCGTGGAAATAATAAGCCACTGTGTTGACTGCAGGTTCAACCATAGCAACCGCACCACCCACTACTATATCACCTGTTAATAACCAGGCAACCGCAAAAGCGACAGAGAAGTGCATTGCTGCAAAAGTCATTGTTTTAATCATGGTACTGATCTCCAAATAGATGAATGAGCGATTGATTAATCTCGATGTGTTAATAATAGTCATTATCATTTATATTGGAAATCAGATTGATTCGATTGGGCTTATCGGAAAAAGCGTTTGTGGATAACCTCAACCGGTCACTGCTGAGTTGAGGTTAAACCTAAACAGGCTCTAGCGATAACTTAAATGCCAGTGGGCTTTTTGCTGATAGGTTTGTTCTTGTTTTAGTTCACTGTCCATTAGGGGATGGTTGGCCAGCCAGTTTTCTTCGAACTGAATTTCCAACTCATCAATGTGATGACTGACGGCTTTAACTCTGGGAAGCACTTCGTCTTTACGGCGCATGGTTAAAATAACCGCAAGACGTAAGATTCTCGCCAGTTGACCTGCCAGTATCGGGCTTGTCATCGTTTGTTTATTAATTTCACTGATAATAATATCTTCACGGTAGTTTTTAACTAGTGAAATTAATAATTTACGTTGGGCCAAGCTAAATCCTGGAATCGCTGTGTTAGATAATATGTAAGCACCGTGTTTGCTGGCAAATTTAAAGTCTACCGTTAGCCCAACTTCATGTAAAACGGCTGCGGCTTCTAAAATGGCTTTGCTGTCATGTTGCTCCAGTGCCCAAGGTATTTGTAATTGATCGTACAAATTGAGCGCCATATCCCGCACACGGAATGCTTGCTCTTTGTCCAGTCGATACCTTTCAATAAAGCTCGTCAGCGTTCTTTGGCGAATATTTTGATTTTGCAAACAAGGGATCATGCCATATACAATCCCTTCTCTGAGTGCACCACCTGCGACCACCATATAATCAATATGAAAGGTTTTAAATAATGCGATTAATATGGCCAACCCACTAACAAATACGGGACGTCTCTCTTCCAACAAGCCGGGTAAATTTAAATTATCTATATGGCCGCAATCAATGCTGGCCTGGCGCAGGGCTTCTAATTTATCCAGCGTGATCATTTCGTTCTCACCCTGCGCAATTAAGATTTCCTGAATCGCCTGGGGCGTGCCGGATGCCCCTAAACAAGCTTGCCAGCCAAATGCCATATATGGCTGAATTTTTCCGCTTAGTTCGGCCTGAGCTGCAGCACTGGCTAGCTCAAATCCTCTGAGAGTAATAGAACCGTCACTAAAAAACTGGTTACGAAACGTGACGCAGCCGATATTTAGGCTGTTGACAATTTTGGGTTCAAAACGCTCACCGGCTACAATTTCAGTGCTGGCTCCGCCAATATCAATGACGAGTTTCGTTTTTGAAGTACCCGATGTATGGGCGACCCCGACATAAATTAGTTTGGCTTCTTCTTCACCACTGATGATTTCAATTCTGTGACCCAGAATATTTTCGGCAGTTTCGAGAAATTCCGCTTTATTACGGGCAAGGCGTAAGGCTGCAGTACCGACAATTCTGACATTTTGAGGCGGCAAATCCTGCAATCGCTCAGCAAATAAAGAAAGGCAATCCCAACCACGCAACATGGCTGCCTGGTCGAGTTCACCATTTTCTTTTAAGCCGGAAGCCAAGCGCACCTTACGCTTAATTTTTCCTATTGTTTGCACACTCCCTTCTACAGAGCGCACAATTAACATGTGAAAACTATTTGAACCTAAATCAATGGCGGCATATACCGGATAATTTTGCTCTGGCATTTAGGTTTGGCTTCCTTCTTATTTTAGCTGTCTTTTATCAACGAGGCCCTTTATTATGGCGAGGTTTGCGATTCACCTGCTGGCGGCCTCGTTGCATTTTTCGTTTAGGCGATGATTTGGGTGGGGTTACATCGTCTAATAAAGCAGTTGAGTCATAATTTGTGACCGGAATGCTATGAGTTATATATTCTTCAATTGCCGGTAAATTGTAAACATACTTTTCACAAGCAAAACTAATTGCATGGCCCGTTGCGCCAGCGCGCCCGGTTCGACCGATACGGTGAACATAATCTTCACAGTCGTCCGGCAGATCATAGTTAAATACGTGGGTAACTTGTGGAATATGTAAACCACGGGCTGCAACATCGGTTGCAACTAAAATATCCAGATTGCCTTTAGTAAAGTTATCTAAAATGCTCAAACGTTTTTTCTGAGGCACATCACCGGTTAATAATCCGACTCTGTGACTGTCGGCTTTTAACCATTGGTATACTTTGTCACAGTCATGCTTTGTATTTGAAAATACAATCGCTTTATCTGGCCACTCTTCTTCCATTAAGGTTAATAATAGAAGCATTTTATGTTCGTTGGCCGGATAGAATAATTCTTCGCTGATCCGTTTATTGGAAATTTCTTCCGGTGCAATATGAACATGAGTTGGGCTGTTCATATGCTCGTAAGCTAATTCCTGAACACGCATTGAAAGCGTTGCAGAGAATAATAAGTTGAGTCTGTCAGACGGTTGAGGCATGCGTCGGAATAAAAAACGTATGTCTTTGATAAAACCTAAATCAAACATACGATCAGCTTCATCTAAGACCACAGCTTCAATATTGCTTAGATTAATTAGACCTTGCTTATAGTAATCTATAATACGTCCTGTTGTGCCAATGACGATGTCTGCACCCGCTTCTAATTGCTTGGTTTGGGCATCATAACCATCACCACCATAAATTAATGCGAGTTTTAGGCCTGTATGTTTTGCAAGCAATGCCGCATCTTTATGAATTTGAACAACCAGTTCTCGGGTTGGGGCAAGAATAATTGAGCGAACATGGCTGGCAGGCCTGTCTGCTGGGGCTTCTCGCTTTAATAGTTGATTAAAGACTGCGACCAAAAAAGCCATGGTTTTACCTGTACCCGTTTGAGCTTGACCGGCTACATCTTGACCATTTAAAGCCAAAGGTAAACTTTGAGCCTGTATTGGTGTGCATTGTTTATAGTTAGCTTCAGCTAACGCTTGTTGAACTTTAGGGTGCATCGGAAGGGACGCAAATTCAACTTCAGATAAGTGTGTTTGTATTGTCATAGTGCCTCAAGCATATCAGTTTAAGCTTGCAAAAAGAATCTGAATCGATTAAAAAAACACTTTGTTTTATTTCTATCGGCAAATGCCGTCAATATTCTGGAGAACTCAATGAGCTCAGAAGCTATTTTAACTTTATCAGATGCAAGCTTTGAAACAGATGTTATTAACTCTGAAAAGCCAGTTTTAGTCGATTTTTGGGCAGAGTGGTGTGGCCCTTGTAAAATGATAGCCCCTATTCTTGATGAAGTTGCAACTGAATATCAAGATAAAGTTGTAGTTGGTAAATTAAATATTGACCAAAACAATGCATCACCTGCGAAATACGGTGTGCGTGGTATCCCAACTTTATTATTATTTAAAGGTGGCAGCGTCGCTGCAACTAAAGTAGGTGCTTTATCTAAAACCCAATTAAAACAATGGTTAGACGAAAGCTTATAAGTCTTAGTTAACCTTATTTTTAAAGAAGCTCAAAAAAAGAGCTTCTTTTTCTGGATCTATTTGCTGTTAAGTGCTAACTTATCATTCAGTTGTTTTGGGAACTTTCCCAACTTCCCGTAAACTCCTTTTATTTTAATCAAATCATTTAATGTACTTGTACTGTTTCAGCCAGTCTCTGAGATAAGAACCCACCAATATGAATTTAACGGAACTCAAAAACAAACCCATTAACGAACTTGTTCAGCTTGCAGAGTCTATGGGACTCGACAATATGGCACGTTTACGTAAACAAGATATTATTTTTGCAATTTTGAAAAGGCACGCAAAAAGCGGTGAAGACATCTTCGGAGATGGTGTCTTGGAAATTTTGCAAGATGGATTTGGTTTCTTACGATCTGCTGATTCGTCGTTTTTGGCGGGTCCGGATGATATCTATGTATCACCTTCACAAATTCGTCGTTTCAACTTACGAACAGGTGATTCGCTAGCAGGTAAAATTCGTCCACCTAAAGAAGGCGAACGTTATTTTGCGTTATTAAAAATTAATCAGGTAAACTTTGATAAGCCTGAAAATTCGCGCAATAAGATTTTATTTGAAAACTTAACTCCGTTGCATGCTAACGACAGGTTACGCATGGAGCGTGGTAACGGCAGTACTGAAGACATTACTGCACGTGTTTTAGATTTGGCTTCACCTATTGGTAAAGGTCAACGTGGTTTAGTGGTTGCACCGCCTAAAGCGGGTAAGACCATGCTATTGCAAAATATTGCACAGGCTATCTCAGCAAACCACCCAGAATGTCAGTTAATGGTCTTGTTGATTGATGAGCGTCCGGAAGAAGTAACCGAGATGCAGCGTTTGGTTAAAGGGGAAGTTGTTGCCTCAACCTTTGACGAACCAGCCAGCCGTCACGTTCAAGTTGCTGAAATGGTGATTGAAAAAGCCAAACGTTTAGTTGAACACAAAAAAGATGTCGTGATACTACTGGATTCAATTACGCGTTTAGCACGTGCATATAATACGGTTATCCCGTCATCAGGTAAGGTATTAACGGGTGGTGTGGATGCGCACGCATTGCATAAACCAAAACGCTTCTTCGGCGCAGCTCGTAATGTTGAAGAAGGGGGTAGCTTAACTATCATAGCAACCGCGCTTATCGATACCGGTTCTAAAATGGATGAAGTTATCTACGAAGAGTTTAAAGGTACAGGTAACATGGAAATTCACTTAAACCGTAAGATTGCGGAAAAACGTGTATTCCCAGCTATCGACTTTAACCGTTCAGGTACACGCCGTGAAGAACTTCTGACCAGTCAGGAAGAGCTACAGAAAATGTGGATCTTACGTAAGATTGTTCACGAAATGACCGAAACGGATGCGATGGAATTTTTAATTGATAAATTGTCGATGACAAAAACCAATGATGAATTTTTTGATGCAATGAGACGTCAAAAGTAGCCTGCTATCAGTTAGCATAAAAAAAGCGATTACCTAAATCAGGTTAATCGCTTTTTTTTTAATCGGTTAGAACAAAAATACCAAAAAAAGCTGGAATCTTAGTGGATAATCGATAGAATCATCCACTGTTAGTTATTCTGATTAACATACATAGTGCGCCCGTAGCTCAGCTGGATAGAGTAGGTGGCTTCGAACCACTTGGTCGGGAGTTCGAATCTCTCCGGGCGCGCCATTTCTCTCTTCCTTGTCTATTTCCAAATCTTTAATACCATCAGACAATAGCGCTTTATCTGAAATCGGTAATTTGTATGATTTAAAATAATATGAGGTTTGAACTACACCTGATTTTCAATTGTAGCTTACATCGAATTTATCTTTTCTATTTCCCAATTTTTACTAACTATTTAATTAGTTAGCTATAATGTGCTTGATAATTTAGGCTTTCAAAGGGATAATTTAGAGTCAATATTAATCTACATCTGAAGTGTAAATTAACACCATATTTATTTTGATGCCCTGTGAGCCGCTGATACTTAATAAAACTAAATATAAAACGGCTTTTTAATGTCTTTATGTTTCGAATTCAGCTACTTTTAGCAGTTAAATTAGCATGTCAGTATAAAGGAAATACTCGTATGGCTTTTTTAAAGCGAGTTCAATTTGTGATTGCTTGTTGTATCCTGTTTGAGAGCGTGCAATCTAAAGCTGATGAACTGACTGTTATTTATCCGGTCGTTAAGGCACCTTACGACCAAATTTTCAATCAGATTCGAGACGGTATTTCAGCCGAATTTAACGGCGATATTAATGAAATCAGATTACCCGGTCAGTTCTTAGCCGCTCAAGTTGTCGATGAAATAAAAACTCAAAAGGTAATTGCACTCGGTAAAGGTGGCTGGATAGTCGCCAAACAAATTTATCAACATCAGCCTGTTGTGGTCGGGGCATTGCCAATTAAACCAAATGGTATTTCTGGGGTCAGCTTGGTCGCGTCTCCCGGCAGCTTATTTGAGCCGCTGCAGGACCTTGCGCCTCAGGTGAAAACCATTACGGTTGTATATACGCCTGCTTCTATCTGGAATATCCGGGATGCTGTAAACGATGCCGCTAAACTAGGATATGAATTAAAAAGCATTCAGGTTAATAATATACAGCAAGCGGTACAAGCTTATGAAAACCTGTTTGAAGGCAATAATTTATCTAATCAGGCGATCTGGTTACCGCTTGATCCGGTAACCGCGAATGATAAAGTCATAGTGCCGGCAATTTTAGAAAAAGCCTGGGCCAAAAAAATGGTTGTATTTTCAAGCAAACCCACACATGCTCAGCGAGGCGCGCTTTTTTCAGCCGTTCCCGACAATAAGCAACTAGGTCAGCAACTGATTCGACTACTGGATAAAGTCAGCAATCAACCTGAATCAATAGTAACGCCGTTAGATACGATAAAGCTTGCTGTTAATTTAAGAACCGCAGCGCACTTAGGGTTTAATTACAGTAAACACTTAAAAGCTGAGTTTGCTCTGACATTTCCAGACTAGATGACATGAAACTTTCAACTCACTTAATTACCTCTAAACTAAGCATAAAAAGCCAGGCAATTGCGATAGTGATTACTGGTATTATCTTAATGATGGTGATTCTGAGTTTAGTGACTACCCAGGCGGTGAACCAGCAATCCCGACAGTTGATGTTAAAAAACGCTTTTCAAATCACTCAAGGCTTAGCCAAACAGAGCGTTTTTCCGATTTTATCTGGGTCCAATCAAAATGCTCAGTCTGCAATGGAGCAAGTCATTGGCTTTCAGTCTGTAATGGCTGCACGTCTGCTGCTAGAGGATGAGCAATCTGAATTTATCCGCGGAGGTCATGCTGAGTTTCCGAATGCCAATGTTCACCGGAAAACCGAGCAGGCGGAGGTGATTGCTGAAAGTCCAGCGTATTGGTTGGTCACGGCTCCCGTTATACTCGAATCGGACGTGAGCGACGACGATGAATTTGAACTGGGGGTGAGCAGTTATACACAAGGAGAAAAACTGCTCGGTTATGCTCAGGTGCTCTACAGCAAACAAAATTTGGTTCAGGCACAAACGCGTATTAATTTTACGATCAGCTTAATTGGCATTATCTCGGTTTGTACATTGTCACTGCTGCTTTATATTGCGTTAGTTAAACTATTCCGGCCATTGGATAATTTGGCCCAGACAATGGCATTGGCGCAGGAAACCACAGAGCATACTTATGCCGAAGAGGTCGGTGCAAAAGAGCTCAGGGAAATGGCATATTCATATAATAATATGATGCGCGTACTGGAGCAGCATGAAGATAAATTAACTTTACATCGTGATGTTCTTGAAAAAGAAGTCCAGATTCGCACTCGGGAACTGGTTCAGGCGAGAGATTCAGCGTTAACGGCGAGTCGCCATAAATCAGAATTTATGGCGAATATGAGTCATGAACTCAGAACCCCGATTCAGTCTATTTTAGGCTACGGCGAGCTCATCAATGAATCTTTAATGCTGGAAGATAACTTTGAGCTGCTCGATGACATGGATAAAATCACTAAAAATGCTGAGCGGTTATTAATTATGATTAATAACTTATTGGATTTAGCCAAGATTGAAGCAGGTAAACACGATATAAATTTAGTCGAGATCAATATGGAAAAAGTGGTTTCGGATTTATACGATGTGATCCCCCCGTTAGCGAGCAAGAATAACAACCAATTCCAAATTGAAAGCTCAGTGGATGATTTTATTTTTGTCACCGACAAAGATAAATTAGAGCAGACACTGATTAATCTATTGGGTAATGCCTGTAAATTTACTGAAAATGGACAAGTCAGTTTGGCTATCCGTAAAACCAGTCAGCATCTGAAATTTTCAGTTAAAGATACCGGTATCGGCTTGAGTCAAGCGCAGCAAAAATTTATCTTCGAAGAATTTAGACAGGTCGATAGTGGCCAGAACCGAAAGTTCAGCGGAACCGGTTTGGGGCTGGCTATCTCACAAAAATTTGTTGAGCTTCTCGGTGGTCGAATTGAAATAAAGAGTGAACTGGGGCAGGGAGCGGTTTTTACTGTTATTCTGCCGATAAACAAGTCGTTAAACTAGTCTTGCGGAATATCTCGTTTTATTTGACCTGTATATTCAATATCTGAGCACTTCATCGGTAAAAATGAATTTGCTGGCTGGCTGACTTGATTTCGATAGCAGGCAATAGCGCCGCTGATAACGGAGAATGAATTAATTTTATAGCCTTCATCCGGGCTAAAGCCCTGATCTAATAAAAACGCTGAAGCGTATCCGCCGCAGTTTATAGATAAATTATAGTGTTCCAGTAAGTAGTCACTTAATTGTTTGGCGAACGCTAAATATTTTCCTTCGGTTATGTTCAATGTTTGCTGGATAGTCGAAAAGGGCTTTAATCTTTCGTCTTCTCTGTCTATCGGGCGGGCAAAACCCACAATAATAGGTTTAGCATTTTTAAACCTAGCTTTGGCTACAATGTTTTCTAATGATAAACCAGACAGATATTGTTCAAATGCTTTTTGCTGAAATGCCATACTGATTTTTCTGGCATGACTGCCACCATACCCTCGGGAATCTGCTGCCAGAATTGATGCAGCCGCTGCAGCAACAACACTTGCATGAGTATCACCGGCATAAGCCGAGATTTGATTGCACCAGATGCGACTATCAGGATAGCTAAGCCCCATAAAACAAATCTCAATCCAATCGGCTACATTTCGCTCAACGAGCTTTCCGGTCGCATTTAAAATATGTAACTGCATATAAGAAATATGGCCCATTAACTCATTCATCAGCGAGTAGCCTTCTATGGTAACGTCTACGCCACCTTGCCAGTGTCCGATTGAATTAAAGATGGTTTGGTTGCGTTTATCCCAATAAGCCATATTATTCATTGTTTTTACTCTTTATTTTTAGTCTGATAGATATGTTGCTCATCGGATAACATGGGCATAGCTGTAATGGGCTTATGTGTTTGTTCAACGCCTTGGGCAAAAATGCCCGGTGCGCAGATCAGTTGAAACAGGCCAATGCTTTCTCGGGATGGTATACCTAACTGGCAAAATACCGCAGCAGCCAAACCGGTTTTTAATAAACCGAGATTATGCTGATTTAATAACTGATTAAATTGTATGACCCAGTTTAGAATATCCGCACTGACATCAGAGGCCTGGATATAAGGTTCAAATACAGAGTCTGCTAAAGACAGGCATAGCTTATCAACTGCGCCATATTGGTTGCCAAAACCGGGACAAATATGAAACTCACCTTCATTTGCTGCAGGTTTAGCCTGAGTTAATAACGTGTCTAAGACTTGGCGGGGCGGCAGCATAATATGCTGATTAATAAACTCGACAGCAGCTGATACTTCGAGTGCCCCATTTTCTGAGCCGCCTAATACAGATAAACCCAGTGGTAATAAGTGTTCAGTATTCGTTTTACTAACCCCGGCAACCATAGCAGCTTTAACCGCAGGATGTCTTGGCCCTAAATTGATGAGCGCTATCATTAAGCGCTCTAATAGCTGACTGTCCACCTGTTTGGGTAACTCACCAATAAATAGCATCAGTAAGGTGTCGGTAAAGCTTTTTTTTGCAATCAGCTGATTCAGATCATAGCCATGCAGATAGTTTTTTTTGGCGATATAAGGGGTTTCTGCGGATGCTTCTTCCAGCAGAATCCGGGTTTGCGTTTTGCCTGCATAAACAAAGTCTCTAGCCGTCTTAGCCATTAAAAGTGATACCTGATTTCACCCATGACCATGCGTCCTGGCAATGGTAGATCATTTGGTAAATTAACATTGGCACCGTTATTCATTGACGGCTCTCTGGCATCTTCATCAAATAGGTTCTTTACAAGTAAAGCTGCTTCGTAATTATGTGTTTCAGGTTGCCATCTTAAAGTTAAATTCGTTAGCCAGTAATTATCGATCCTGTCTCTCAAATCACCGATATCTCTTTCTCTGTCCATCACATAATGATTTTGAACATTCAGGTTTAAATTTTCTGATAAATTCCAGTCCAGTTGCAGATACCACAAATGTTTTGGAACATAAGCCACATCTGTATCATTCGTATCATTTCTGGCTTCCGACCAGGCATAGTTGGCAGCTAGGGAAACATTTTGACTCAGTTGTTTATTTACTTCAATTTCGACCCCATAGGCGGTCTGTTGGCCAAAGTTTTGAGCAACATTGCCAATTTCTTCCGGCACATACTGTATAATATCTTCCCACACATATTGATAAAAGTTAACGATTGCATTCCAGTTGTCGCTGGGGTGAAAATCAAAAACGAGTTCCAGAGTTTCCATTTTCTCTGGGCGTAAGTCCGGATTACCCAGAGCAACCGGGTTATTAATATTGCCGGTTTCGGCAAAAGATGGAGCCCGAAATGCTTTACCATAAAGTAATTTAGTCGACAGATTTAAACTGGTAGACCAAACCAGAGCCAGTCTGGGGTTGGTGGTATTACCAAAATCAGAGTAGTTATCGTGGCGAATACCAGCTGTTAAATCCCAGTCACTGGCAATATTCCAGACATCCTGAATAAATAAATAATGGTTGGTTCTTTCTGTTTCACGTAGAAATATATAAGATGAATCTGACACATCCTGAACCGGATCGCCCGGTGCAATTAAATTACCATTTGCATCCAAGCCGAAGTTTTTTGATTCTTTGGTTTTGTATAAATCACCTAAATGATAACCCACACCAAAGCGTATGGCATGTTTGTCCAGACCTGTGTAATGCCCAGTCATATTAAATCGATAATGTTGCTCCCACACTTCAGGGTTGCCAATAAAACCGTCTGTGTAGGGACTGCCGTGACCGAGATCTGCCCCTTTTGGGTAAATATAATAATTATTTTTAATTTCCTGTGTGGTGTGAAAGTACGCCGCTTGAGTAGTCAGTTCAATATTGCTGCTTAGCTGAGCCTGATAGGTCAGATCAATATTACTGCGTGCACTTTTTTTTCTGGCAGTTGGATCCAGTGCTTCGGCCAAACCTATGCCAACGCCATTATCATCTCTTAGCTGATAGCCTAGTCTGAGCGTAAAATCCTGATAGTTGATTTCACCTCTGAAATCCAGATTCTCGGTGCCCGTGCTTACTTTTCCGGGCGCATGGCTGACTTTGGTACCGAATGTTTCGTCTAAAATGGTTTGACGATCGGCTTCAATTATTCGGTCTGAGCCATCTGTTTTATGATACTCAAGAATTGCAGAATATTTTATATCATTTTGATTATCGCCGAGTATTAACCAAGCATCAGTTGTATTTTGACCACCGCCTCGTATCGCAACTTCGTTTTGTTTAATATCATCTGCGTTTTTTGTAATAATATTAATTACACCTGAAAATGCATCGGCTCCGTATAATGCTGAACCTGGTCCCCGAATGACTTCAATTCTGGAAATGGCCTCAACCGGCATACCACCCCATGTCTGGTTTCGGTTACCCTGAAAATTATTGGTTATCGGAATGCCGTTAATCAACATTAAGACCTGAGGGTTATATTGCGTAAAAGCACCACGAAAGCTATAAATGGGTAAATAGCCATTGCTGTTTCTGGCAATATGTAATCCGGGTACGGTTTCTAATACATCATCTATGTCGGTCGCGCCCATTTTTTTGATTTGTTCGGCGCTGAATACACTGGCGACCGCGGGCGCTTTATAAATTTGAGTTTTAGTGCCTGTGGCAATTTCGATCATTTCTTCGCTACCATAAAAGTCATCGAAAAAATCAGCAGAATCATCGGCCATAGGCTCATAAAAATCAGAATGAGCTTGTTGAGTCAATAAAGTAAACAATATTGCAGAGGTGAGCAGTTTAAATTTCATCTAGCTTCCTGTTTTTAATTATTATGGGTTGCTTTAATGTAAATACCTGATCTAACTCTATCTTTTATAAAGATATTTGTTAGTCAACTGTTTGTTGAGCTCGCTTATGTTGCGATACTCTCCATAGCAAGGTACTGCTCCCAATGGGTTATAATTAGATATAACCTTTATGTAACTGTTTGCTCAAAACAGTTAACATATTATTTTTATTGTTTATTTATACCCGAGAGTCGATTGATTATCTACATCTGAAGTCAAATCAGCCTGTAAATTTTTTACTCTAGCCATCATAGGCGGTATTTCTTCAGGATCGATTCTGACATCCAGTAATGTCGGGCCATCTGATTTAAAAAGTGCACTTAAATCCAGTTCATCAAGTTGCCCCGGTGCTTCAATAATGATTCCTTTAGCACCCTGTGCTTTTGCGAGTGCCGCAAAATCTACTTTATTGAGTTGCCAGCCAATCGATTCTGCATGGCTTAATTGTTGACCGAAGCGGATCATGCCGTAAGCTGAGTCGTTTAAAACAACAAATACTATCGGTAATTTGTGTAGTACAGCAACGCCAATTTCATGTGAACTCATTAACCAAGCGCCATCACCCGCCAGGCAAATATGTGGTTTATCAGGCGAAGCAAAAGCTGAACCAATTACCGCACCGATAGACCATGCCATGCTGCCAAATCCCATGGAAACTCTGTATAAACCGCTGTTTGCTGCAAATGCCAGATAATGTGTTGCCCAGGCCCAGATATTGCCCGTATCAACAAAAATCCGGGTATCCAGAGGTAAATAGTTAGATAGGTAAGCCATCAGCCTTTGTGGTTTAACCGGTGTCGCATCAGACGTACACTTTTCTTCTTCTTTGATTTCTGTATATCCACCCAGACTGTTTTTGTGACAGTCTATTTCCAGACCCTGCCAGGTTCGTCTCCAGCTTTGTTGGTTAATTTTAGCTAAGAGTCGGTTTACGACCCCGTCTAAATGTCCGCAGACGTGAAGTTTAGCCATAGGTGAGCGGCTGAAGCTTTCAACGGAGGAATCTATATGAACCAGTTTTTCATTTAATACATGGCCGGGTAGACTGCCTATACCCATTTCGGTAATACTGGCGCCAAACACTAGAATGAGCTCAATATCAGGGTTATTAAATAATTCTTTAGCTGTCTCATGACCCGCGTAACCGAATACACCTCGATACAAAGGGTGTTTTTCATTGACCCAGCGTTTACCCATAGGTCCGGAAACAAATGGCGCATTGATCGTTTCTGCCAACTCCTCAATTTGCCGATAGGCTCGGCCACAGCCATGGCCAACAAAAATAACGACTTTATCAACTGCCAGAATAAGTTCCATCAGGTTTTCAACGGCTGACAAGTCTTCAAGAGAGGGGCGTTGCATCAGGTAATTAACCTGAACATTCGGGTTTTCGTGTCCGTAAGGCGCCCGCAAAATATCTGATGGAATGCTGAGATGGACCGGCCCTTTGGGTGACTGAGTCGCATTCATTAAAGCTGAAATCAGTTTACTTTCTAGTTGCTGCTCATGTGAAACTAATGCATTAAACTTGGTACAGTTACGGAAAATGCCGACCGTATCTATTGCGGTTTCACTTGAATCCTGTAGTGCGCGTTTGCCAAATTTGGGCAGGGCTGTTTGGGCTGTAATCACCAGCATAGGTACTTTATCAACAGATGCAGAGGCAACACCGGTAATCAGGTTAGTCGCACCGGGCCCGGTTGTTGAGCAAACTACACCTAAACGACCGGTTTCTCGAGTGTATCCGTCAGCCATAAATGCAGCACCACATTCATGGCGGGCAATGATTACTTTTGGACCACCGCGACGTTCAGATCGGGCTAGGGCATTAAATAAAGGTTCAATGGCACCACCTGGAACACCAAAGACGTATTCAACTTTCAGTTGGCGCAGGTACTCTAAAATTAAATCTGCATAATCAATGATATTGATTGCTTGTTCTGCGTGGTGATTTACTGCTTCAGTCACGGCTTTACCCTTTATTTAAATTTTAGTTTAGTTGGCAAAATCGATAAAACGGGTTAAAGGCCTGCGGTTCCTTTTGCTGATGCATTTTAACCAGGGTTTCAATATCCATGGGTTTGGCAATATGGTAGCCCTGTGCATAATGCACGCCTATATCTACCAGCTTATTTAATATAATTTCATTTTCGACGAATTCAGCAACTGTCTTTTTATTTAAAGTAATTGCGGTTTCATGAATCGCTTTAACCAAAGCAACATCAATCGGATCTTTGACCATGTCTTTAACAAAAGAGCCATCAATTTTCACGCTTTGTGCCGGAATTTGCTTAAGGTAAGTAAAGGTGCTGAATCCTGTGCCAAAGTCATCTATTGAAAAGCTACAGCCTAACTGGTTTAGCTTATTCACCATACGCTGAGTGCCGCTGATATTGGATAAGCTTGCACTTTCAGTCAGTTCAAATATCACGCGTGAAGGTTCAATGTGGTACTGAATGAGCTTTTCTTCAATATATTCTATGAACTTTTCATCGGTAAATGCCTGTGCTGAAAGGTTTATAGCGACACAGCTTAATTCAGGATACTGGTTCATCATATGAAAGGTTTTGCCGACCACATGACGGTCGAGCAATTCCATATCCTCTGCTTTTTCCAGCGAAGGAATAAAATCATTCGGGTAAATAATTTGCTCATCCACGATGAGCCTGACCAGAGCTTCGTAATAAGCAATTTGTTTGCTTTGAGTATTAATGACAGGTTGAAAATGCATCGTAATTTGATCAGCGATTAGAGCGGACTGTATTTTTTGAATCCAGTCAAAACTTAGCTTTAAAGCGCCGGTTATCTGGTCATCATCCTGAAAAACATGGACGCGATTGCGGCCTTTTTCTTTGGCTGCAAACATTGCAATATCAGCTCGTTGCAAGTGCAAATCACTATTTTGAGAGCGGCCACTGATTTCAGTAATACCGACACTGCAACTCACCTTATAAGTCTTTTGTGCAAATGTGAAACTGGTATTTGCTATCTTATCGCAGATTTGTTCTGCTAAGGAAACGGCTCTTTCGAGCTGGCTTTCGGGCAGAATTAACGCAAACTCATCCCCCCCAATCCGGCATAATATATCACTCGGGTTGGTTAGTTCAGAAAGCAGCGCTGAGACTTCTTTTAAAACCAAATCGCCTTGATTATGCCCCTGAGTATCATTGATCACTTTAAAGTGGTCTAAGTCCAAATAAATCAAGGCAAAGGTTTTTTGAGTTTGGCTGGCAATATTGGTTACATTTTTGAGCTCATTATCAAAATAATAACGATTATGCAGACCTGTGAGCGTATCATGCAATGCGAGGTGCTTTAAATTATCTTCGGCCTTTTTACGAATGCTGATATCGTCAATGGTTCCAGCTATCCCGGCTAATTCTGACTGTTCGTTAAAATAAGGGGAGAGATTAATCGCACACCAGACATATCCGTTATGTTTGCTGTTTAGTTTTAATTCAATCTGATTATTAATAGAGGTTTTGTCGAGCAATGACTGAATGGTCTGCTCAATATAAGTGACAATATGATTATGGCTGACATGGATAAAATCGGTAAATAACTTTCCAATCGATTCAGACACCATATAGCCGGTTGCACTTTGCCAGGCCTGGTTCAAAAAGGTAATTCGGCCGGATGGGGTTAACTCTATCACTATGCTGTTCAGGCTATCCAGCACTCTGTAATGTGTTTTAGCAAGAGAGTCATATTTTTGCTGCTCGGCCAGCAATGCGCTGGTATTTGCTGAGTATTGCTGATTCGATATAATAAAGTCTTCGCGTTTCGAGGCAATATCACAGACTTTACGTAACTGGTCGGCTTTAAATGGTTTTTGTAAATAATCAGCGGCACCTTTAACCAGCATGAGTTCAGCAATATCGGCTGTACCGTGAGCTGTCATGGCAATGACAACCTGCTTAGGATTGATTTTAATGATTGCATCCAAGACGTGATCGCCTGACATACCGGGCAACTGAATATCTAACAAAACAATATCGTATTGTTTTTGTTTAAATGCATTTAAGCCTTTGATGCCATCTGCTGCAATATCGATATTAAATTTAGGTTGGAGGATTCTTTTGACCAGATTAGCCGTATCTTCGGTATCTTCAATGACTAAAAGGTTTGGCAATACAGATAAGTTTTCTTTATTACCGGAAACTTGAGTGATAACCGATTCAAGCAAATTCAACTCTTGGAATGAAATCACTTTGTTGATGTCGAACATACGCGCAGTGGTTTCAGCTAGACGGCCACAATGATTTTCAGTCACCAGCAGGATAGGAACATTCGCATCAGTCGAGAGAATTCCGGTCCGGATAAACCTCGACAACCGCCAGCCATCGACGTTGCCAATTTCAACTTCAGTAATGACAAAATCAACACAGCGAGATTTTAAAACTGAGATCCCGTCTTCACTTGAGCAAGTGGAGATGACTTTGTGATTTGCTTGTTCTAATAGCGTTTGGGTTTGTTTTCTAGCTATTTCATCTTTTAAAATTATTAGTATGATCAAAAGCTAACCTCAGACAGGCCGTTTTATTTTTTATTATTCGAAGAGTTTAGTGGTAATTAGGCCAATTAATCAACTCCTGTTTAAGGTTAAAATTTGATCTGGCCTGGTTTTCTTCAGTTTTTTCAAGTTAACTGAATATAAGTCAATGAAAAATATTCTGTTTTTAATATTCAGCAAAACAAGTCTTGCCGAAATGAGTATTGGCTTAATTAATTTTTTGTACTCGCCCTTCGCAACATCAATCAAAAACAAAAAAAATAGAGCACCTTCAGTCGTTGAATATCTTTTTTTAATCAAGTATAACAATATTTAAACAATTTAATTTCATAAACAAAATATTCGAATAGGGAAATCATGATGAAAAATTTATTAGGGATCTCTTTTGCGGCTTTGACAGTGCTACAGAGTGCGCATGCCGACGAGAATACAGCAAAAGAACAGGCATTCAATCAGGCCTACGCTGCGTTAAAAACCGCTCTCTCTAATAATGATGCTGAGCAAACAAAACTATCCGCGAAAAAAAGCTATGAACTGGGATGTGATTTTTACGGGCGAACCAGCGAGCGTTGCTTTGAGCTAACCGACAATTATGCCGAGATAATGGATGAACTGGCTGATTTTGATGAAGCAGAAATCGTTTATCGTGACGCATTGGCTAAAATGGCAATAGAATATGGCGACAATAGTATTGAAGTCGGTGAGTTGGCGCTAAATATTCTTCAAAGTTTATCTGTTGGGACTAATCATGATGTAAATGATTTTATTGTTCGGTTTTTAAGCTATCGAATTGACGATGCTGCAGATGAGCTTGAGCGGCAAGATCCCTTAGCCGCAGGTGAATTCTGGTTTAAAGCTATTCAGGCATACAATAGACACGGCTACAGAAATAAAAAAGAAATTCTTAAAGCCTATCAATTAATGGATGAACATTCCAAAACAGAGAATCAGGCACTGGTTGTATGTCGTTTTATGGCGGCAAAATATTATTTTCATAAACGAGATATCGATGATGGTATTGAGCTGCACGAAAAAAATATCCAGGCGATGGAGCAACTGAATGACCCCCAGTTAAAAAGGCTGGAAATTCAAACTCGTGGTTTATTAATTACCAGTTATCAAAGAGAAGGTAACCGTAAAAAAGAGCAACAACACCTAGTGGGGCTAGCGAAAATAACCCCCTGGAGTAAAAATGCAGAACCTATTTATCGTACTGGCGCCGAATATCCCGAATATGCTTGGCATAATAATATGGAAGGTACTGTTATTCTAAGATTTGATTTGGATAAAAGCGGCAGACCCAAAAATATTAAAGTGGTCAGTGCGGATCATGGCAATACATTTAAACGTTCAGCAATCAAGTCTTTAAGAAAATGGCGATTTTTACCCAAACTCGAAAATGGTAAACCCGTTAAGGCAAAAGGCTTAGAAACGTCCGTTTCATTTGCTTTAGCTAAATAAAGAGCGCCTCTTAAATGATAAAAAAAATTTTAATACTTTCCGGTCTTTTAGTCGGGCAAATGGGTTTTGCTGGTGAGCCGTCTCAACTCGAAAGGAACTTTAAGCGGGCCCATGCAGCATATCAAACTGCCATAAATCGATATGACAGAGCTCAGGCTAAAGTACATGCGGAAACTAGCTTTAAATTGGGTTGTGAGTTGTATGAAAAAGCGAGTGATAACTGCATTGCTTTAACGATAAGGTATAGCAAATTTACTCCGGATTTTGAGGTTGCGGAAAAAATTCTACGCCAACTGTTTGAAGATGTAGCTGAGGCGTACGGAGAAGATAGCTTGCAGATAGGTGTATTGGCCTTGTCTGTAATTAAAAACTTTCCGACGAATGAGAATCAGGATGTTTTTGACTTTATTACCGGCTTTTTAATTTATCGAATAGAAGATGTAGCCGGAGAACTTGAACGTTTAAACCCTCAGCTCGCTGGTGAATTTTGGTTAGAAGCCGTTGAAACATTGGATTCGGCTGGCTATAGATATCGAAAAGAGATTAAAAAAGCCTACCGCTTCTTAAAAGAAAATAGTCCAGCAGAAAATGAAAAACTTATTAACGCCAGATATCTGGCTGCTAAGTATTACTTTCATAAGGGAGATTCAGATAAAGCGATTGAATTACATGAAGAAAATGTAAAAGCTATGGTAAGTTTAGCTGTAGAGTCATTAAACGATCTGGAAATAGAAACTCGCGGCCTCTTGGTTGCAGCCTATCAAAAAGAAGGCCTGAGCAATAAAGCTCAGTCGCATTTAGTTGGTTTGAGTAAAATTTCAGAATGGAGTGTATTTGCTGATCCTATTTACAGAACTTGGGCGAAATATCCTGATTTTGCCTGGAATAATAATCAGGAAGGAAGGGTTAAGTTAAGTTTTGACCTTGACGACAAAGGCAGGCCTGTGAATATTAAAGTGATAGAAGCGGATCATGGAAATACTTTCAAACGAGCTGCCATTAAAGCTCTTAGGGAGTGGCGCTTCATTCCTAAATTTGAAGATGGAAAACCTGTTCCGGCAACGGGATTATCTACATCTATTTCTTTTGCGATTGGAAAATAAATAGAAGACTATGAACATTTCTAGATTTAAAAAAGTAATACTCTCGATTGTATTGTTCGTTGTGCCCACTTTTCATTTATTTGCTAGTTCAGCTGACCGGTCTCAGCTTAAACAAGATTTTAAACAGACTTATTCTGCTTACCAAAAAGCGCTGGCTGGCGATGATCTTAAACTGATAGAAGCTAATGCTAAAAAAAGCTATGAGTTGGGTTGTCAGTTATTTGATAAAGCCAGTGATAACTGTATTACGTTAACGACAAATTACGCGATGGTAGCTGCTTCGATGAAGCTGATGGAAGGTTTATATCTAGAAGCGCTCGATACCATGGTTAAGGAGTACGGTGAATATTCGGTTCCGGTGGCTAGCTTTGCTATTTCTATTTTAAATTCACCAAGAGTTGATGGAAAAGTATACTCATTGTTTTTATTTGCTTACAAACAAGTCAATAAGGTAGCAAAAGCAATTGTTGAGTCAGATCCCATATC
Organism: uncultured Alteromonadaceae bacterium; assembly: GCA_913056495.1. Taxonomy (GTDB): domain Bacteria; phylum Pseudomonadota; class Gammaproteobacteria; order Enterobacterales; family Alteromonadaceae; genus Catenovulum. The sequence continues at coordinate 135,394 of CAJXMO010000002.1, forward strand.
AGCGGGAACCCTATATGTGCTTACTGCAGAAGCTATAGTTGATAAAGTTTACAACGATATAGTTATGGCCAAAGGTTATAATTTGCTGGTGAACAGAATTGAAAGTAGCGAACCTATTTTGATTAGAAGCCAAGCCTTAGCTGCCAAATATTACTTGCGCAAAGGAGAAAGGGATAAGTCACTAGAGCTCAGTGAGGAGCTTATTCAGATATTGGATAAGGTTGGCAGTCAGTCATACAAAGATATTGAAATAGAAACCAGAAGGTTTTTATATACTGAATATGAATGGGATGGAAAAAGAAAAAAAGCCGACAAGCATTTAGCTGTGGTTACAAAACTGAAACCTTGGTCAGAAGAAGCGGAAGCTGTTTTTCGAGTGCAGCCACTTTACCCGGCTAATGCTGCCAGAGACAAGCTGGAAGGTTGGGTGGAGTTGAGTTTCAACGTTAATGAGAGAGGGCGTACTGAAAATATTGAAGTTATTGAGTCTTCCCACATTATTTTTAATCGTGAAGCAAAAAAAGCGCTGAAACGTTGGCGCTACTTTCCAAAAGTGATTGATGGAGCGGCAGTAAAAACGGATACTTATACGTTAAGATTGGATTTTTCATTAAAAAAATAGCCTGAAACCATATAAAACTAAAAGGATACGCCATGCGCGTGAAAAATTTAATTTGTTTATTGGGATGCCTGTTTTGTCATCCAGTGCTGGCCGACATAGAGCATCTGGTTTTTTTATGGCTAAAGCCTGATGCAAACGAGCAGGTTAAACAGCAAATTATTCAGCAATCACTGGCGCTTGCACAACTGCCTGAAGTTAAATCTGTTGAAGCGGGTGAGCCGCTGCAAAGCGACAGACCTATTGTGGATGACAGCTTTGATATTGGTGTGGTATTCAGGTTTAAAGATAAACAGACGCTTCGTCAATTTGAACAAAATCCGGTTCATATTGAATTTGTTAAAACTCAGGTCAAGCCGGTATTAGCCAAAATTCTGATTTACGATATCAAGCATTAAAAATAAACCCGATAAAAAAATCCGGTGTTGGCAGACACCGGATTTTGCTTTTCTTTAACTTTAATTGGCTTATAACTTTTCTAAACTTGTTGAAATGTTTTTGCTGTTGCGACCTCCTTATGGTTGGTTGAATTGATTATGCGCTAGCCATTAAGACTGGCGCACCTGCGCTATAGTCCACAGCCATCGCGATGCAAAGCGCAGTAATATTTAAAATTGAAAACGCAAAAACGCGGCGTGCCCAGCTGTTGATTTCAATATCTTTTTGATAGCCTTTAAGGGCCATCAATAGCCACCACAAGCTGATAGTACAGGCCACTGCCATAAAAGCAGCACCGGTATAACCGCTGAGCGGCAGTAACATCACAACCAAAGTATAAACCGCGATATACAAAATAATTTTGTGTTTGGCTTTTTCGATACCTTTGACAACCGGCAATACCGGAATATTGGCCGCTTTGTAGTCCCGATAGCGAAAAATAGCGATAGCATAAGAGTGTGGCATTTGCCACAGGCTAAACATCACCAGCAGGATTAACGCGCCTGAATCAAATTGGCCGGTCACAGCACAATAACCAACAACAGGTGGGACCGCGCCGGAAAAGCTGCCAACAAAAGTGCCATAAACTGAATTTCGTTTCATATACAGGCTATAAATACCGACATAAATACAATAGCCAAACCCGGCAAAGATTAATGCTGTGGTGTTGGTATAAATTGCAAGTAGGGTAAAGCCTGCAATGCCCAATACGCAGCCATGTAAAAAAGTAGCTAAACCAGATAATTCACCCGTGACTGTGACCCGTTTTTGGGTTCTTTGCATTGCGGCGTCAATGTCTCTGTCTATCAAGTTATTAATAGCGCAGCCAGAGGCGACGATTAGAGATAAACCCACCAAGGTCGCCAGCATTAAAGTCAAGTTAATTTCACCACGTGAGGCGAGTAAAAAACCTCCCGCGACAGAAATTAAATTACCCATAATAATGCCGGGTTTGGTCACAGATAAATAACGAAGAATCATCTGGTTAGCTCCTAAAACGACAAACTGAACAGGGTTAGTACATCATCATGGCGTTGGATTCGTAGATAATCCAAACCGATAAACCCACCACCATCACAATAACCAGAGCACTGAATAAAAATGACAGCGTACTGGCTTTGCCTTCTTCGGTGACAAAATTCAGGTGGAGAAAATACTTTAAGTGCACCCAAATCTGAATGATCGCCATAGTGACTATGGTCCATATGGTAATGGTTTTGGAATAATCACCACTTATCACCATTGCAAACGGGATTAGGGTTAACACGACTGACAATAAAAATCCGATTAAATAAGATTTAACACTGCCATGCTCAGCTTCTGTATCTTGTTGGTGGGCGAATTGTTCAATAATTTGTGATTCGCTGTGACTCATTACATAGCTCCCATTAAATAAACAACCGTAAATACGCAAATCCAGACGACATCTAAAAAGTGCCAGAACAAACTCAGGCAACTTAAACGTGTGGTAGTTTGGCTAGTTAACCCCCGGCGCATCACTTCAATCATCATTACTGTCATCCAGACTAAACCGGCAGTTACATGCAAACCATGCAGCCCCACCAATGAAAAGAATGAAGTTAAAAATGCGCTTTGTTGCGGGCCGTTGCCATGTTCAATCAGGTGATGGAATTCATAAACTTCCATGCCGATAAAGATTGCACCTAAGGCAAATGTCACCATCAGCCAGGCCAGGGTATATGCTTTTTTCTGAGCATGAGCACTTATCATGGCAAAACCAAAAGTGATACTACTTAATAACAGTGCAGCGGTTTCAACCCCGACAAAGCCAAGCTCAAAAATGTCTTTGCCGGATACACCGCCCGCTGTATTCATATAAAGCACAGCGTAGGTTGCAAAAAAAGACGCAAATAATAAACAGTCGGTCATTAAATACAGCCAGAAACCAAATACAGTATTACCACCTGTGTCATGATGTTCATGTACCAGCGCATTTAATTCATTTGAATCAAACTCGGCTGAATTTGCGTTTGCAGTCAATGAACTCATGCTTTTGCCTCCTGATTATTTGTTGCACTGTGAATATGCGCGTGTTCAATTTCAACAATTTCTTCGGGTTGAACATAATAATCAACATCAGAGGTGTAACAGCGCTTGATAAATACTGTGATTGCAGAAATAAAACCAAAAGCGGCGAGCCACCAGATATGCCAGATCATGGCAAAACAAAATGCAGTTAAGCTCATACTGATGAGTACCCCGGCAGAAGTATTTTTAGGCATATGAATTGGGTTGTAGGCCAGTTGAGGCTGATAAGCTTTGCCTTGCTCTTTAAAGTCAGTCCAGGTATCTATATCACGCACCTGAGGTATTTTGGCAAAGTTGTAGTATTGGGGAGGAGATGCCGTTGACCATTCCAGTGTGTGGCCATTCCAGGGATCGCCTGTCGTATCGGCTAATGCTTCTCGATTTTTAAAGCTAACATACAGCTGGATAATCTGAGATATTATCCCAAACATAATAATAAAAGCACCACCGCAAGCGATATATAACCAGATATTCCAGTCCGGGTTATTGGTATGGTTTAAGCGACGAGTCATACCTAAGAAACCTAAAACGTATAAAGGCACAAATGCAAAAATAAAGCCGATTAGCCAGCACCAGAATGCACTTTTCCCCCAGCCTTCGTGCAATTTAAAGCCCATTGCTTTGGGGAACCAGAAGGCAAAACCAGCTAAATAGCCAAATACAGCCCCACCAATAATCGTATTATGGAAATGCGCTATTAAAAATAAGCTGTTGTGCAGCACATAATCTGCACCCGGAATCGCTAATAATACGCCTGTCATCCCACCAATGGTGAAAGTCACCATAAAACCCAGCGCCCATAAGATGGGTACACTGATGCGCAAGCGGCCACGATAAATGGTGAATAACCAGTTAAACAATTTAACCCCGGTTGGTACCGCGATAACCATGGTCATAACCCCAAAAAACGCATTAACGTTGGCACTCGAACCCATAGTAAAGAAGTGATGAAGCCAAACGATGAAACCCAGAACAGAGATAGCTCCGCTGGCGTAGACCATAGATTTATAACCGAACAGGCGTTTACCGGTAAATGTTGAAACCACTTCGGAGAATATTCCGAATGCCGGTAATATCAATATATAAACTTCAGGATGACCCCAGGCCCAGAATAGATTGATATACATCATGGCGTTACCGCCAGCATCATTGGTAAAGAAATGAAAACCTAAGTATCTGTCTAGCGTTAACATTGCCAGTACAGCGGTTAAAATTGGGAAAGAAGCGGCAATTAAGATATTTGCCCAGGTACAAGTCCAGGTAAAAATAGGCATTTTCATTAAACTCATGCCAGGCGCACGCATTTTAAAAACCGTCACTAAAAAGTTAACGCCGGTTAATAGTGTGCCCAAGCCGGATATTTGCAGTGCCCAGATATAATAATCGGCACCGACCCCGGGACTGTATGTCAGCTCCGATAGCGGCGGATAAGCCACCCAGCCGGTTTTGGCAAATTCCCCCACAAATAATGAAATATTAATTAAAATTGCGCCGCCGGCTGTCAGCCAGAAACTCAGGTTATTTAAAAAAGGAAAAGCCACATCCCGCGCGCCAATTTGCAGCGGCAGTATTATATTCATCAGACCTATCATAAATGGCATCGCCATAAAGATAATCATGATGACGCCGTGTGCGGTGAATATTTGATCATAATGCTCAGGTGGCAAATAACCGGCAGCGCCATTGGTTGCCATGGCTAACTGGGTGCGCATCATAATCGCATCGGAAAAACCGCGGATGAGCATAATCAGGGCAAGTATGATGTACATTACACCTAAGCGTTTATGGTCGACCGAAGTCACCCAGTCATGCCAGATGACGCCCCATTTTTGATATTTAGTAACCAGGCCAGCAATCAGCAAGCCAGCTAAAACAACCACCGCAAATGTGCCAACTAAAATAGGCTCATGAAACGGGATTGCGTTAATGGATAATTTTCCGAATAAAGACATGATTATTCCTCGTGTGCGCTGTGTTGTTGAGCGGCTGAATGCGAGACCATGGCATGTTTGCTGTGCGCCATATCGTCATGTGCCTGCATATACTTCATTACAATGGAGTGGAATAAGCCGGGTGTAACCTGACCATAATAAGTGACCGGGTGGTACTCACTAGGTAACGCCAGTGTTTGATAGCTTGCCGGATCCAGCACTTCATCCTGTGCCTTAACTTGATTAACCCAGGTGTTAAAACTGGATTCATCCGGAGTTGCTATGGCGTCAAATTGCATGCCGGTAAAACCTGCACCGCTATAGTTGGCTGAGTAACCATCAAAAGTACCGGGTTCGTTGGCAATCAGATGCAGCTTGGTTTCCATCCCGGCCATTGAATAAATCTGGCTACCCAATTGGGGAATAAAAAATGAATTCATTGTGCTTTCAGAGGTGATTTTAAATTGCACAGGCTTATTTGCCGGAAAGACCAGCTCATTTACACTTGCGATACCTTGCTCAGGATAAATAAACAGCCATTTCCAATTTAACGAAACTACTTCTACCACTAAATGCTCACCTTTATCTTCAAGTGGTTTGTATGGGTCTAGATCTTGAGTGGATTGCCAGGTAATTACGCCTAAAATGGCAACAATAATAATTGGAATGGTCCAGACAGTGGCTTCTATTTTGGTTGAGTGCGCCCATTTAGGGGCATATACCTCATGCGTTCGGCTGTCTCTGTATTTCCAGGCAAAATATAAAGTCATCACAATCACAGGTACAACAACCAGTAGCATTAGAATGGTGGCAATGATGATTAAGTTTTTCTCATCGATACCAATTTGACCTTTAGGGTCGAGTACGCCGCCGCTGCAGCCTGACAATAGTAAAGCGATGCCGGCGAGGGCAATATTGCAAAGGTTACGAATTAACAAAAGATTATCCTAAAACCTAACGTTGAAATTAACGCTTTGAGCTTCTGCTTTTATCAATCTCAACAATAGAATACAGAGTATCCTGTTCAGTCAGACTTGAATCAGACAGTACAACAAAGCAAGGTATTTTCGGCTGTGCCGGAGAATCCCCAAGGTAACGAATACGGTTTATTCAGCTGCTTTTAAGATAACTGAAATTTGCCCGAACAAAGCGTACAAGAGAGCTTGGGGCGGAGAAATGGTTGAGTATAGTCAGAGCTAAACAGGGCAGACGTAAAGAAACAAATGCGCTAGTGAAGTTTGTTGCTTAGCAGTTTACCGATTTATTGTCTGTTACAAACAACCGGATATTGCAGGTGGCGCACGGCAACCATGAGCGTCATGAACAGGGTGAACCGTTAAATTCTGGCGAAATGCAAAAGCGGCTTTATTTAAAAACAGCCCGGTTCGTTTATTCGGTATTAAAATAAAAACCAGTGAACACAGACTTAAGATAAGCTGATTTGCGAATGTGGGATCGGCCAATAATTCAGAAAAACCATAAAATACAGGATCGAGCGAAAAACCTTCCGCAGATAAGGCCTCTAAACTTGCCAGCTCTTCAACGGTTGCGCCGGTAAAAGTCAGAATAGAAGTTAACGCAAATAGTTTGAGTATGATACATAAACTTTGCTCTGCCTGATTCAGGCGAGCACAACACTTTTGCTGCACCAAGGCCAGCAAAGAGTTTGTGTTAAGTTTAAGCCATGTATTCAAAATGATGCTTGTTCCTGATTGAAATCGTCACTGTTAAATGTGAATTATGTGGTTATTAAACTTTCAATATTTACTGAAAGTTTCGAACGGATTATATCAAAGAAAGTTAACTGTTCAATATTTAATTAATTTAGATCAAAGAAATTCTGTAAAAACTCAGTTAGCGGATGTAAATTCTGATAATTCAAAACAAGGTTATGACTCTAGCAAGCGTTTTGTATCAGAGTGAATTGGGATCACTAAATATAAAATTTTTGCTTGTGGATTGTGTCGATTATTTTATGTATTCATTTTTGTTAGTTGGTCATTACTATGGTTGTATAGCACGATTTAATATTGAAATCTTAATGTTCATGGAATATACCCATTGCTTTTAACTAAAAGCGTTAACGTTTCAGGGAACGCGTGTATAGAGTATTTTTTTAATTCCTATGCTGCTGGGCTGTCTTGATTTTTTGTATTGCTTTGCTTGGCATTTTTACCAGACCCATTGAACTATTGGTTAATCTTTGGCCTGCCAACGCCATTTTACTGGGGTGGTTGCTGAGGTTTCCTAAAACGTCTTCAGCAAGTTGCTGCTAGCTTGTCTTATCTGCATCTGCGTATCGACTTAAATAAACTGAAACAGGATTAATTACCTTTACCTAAACTTGACAGCTGAAAAGTCCCTATCCATATTTTATAAATCTACTTATTGTTCGAATTTTAATCATGTCTATTTCAAAGAAGCTTGTTTTGGCCTTTTTAGTCGCTGTTTCCGCACCGATTATTGTCATCGCCGTCATCATGGTTCGTCAGGCTCAAGTGATGGCACTCGAAAATTTTGAGAGTTCAACAAATCGTGAAGTGCGACAGATTAATAAATCTTTTTCTCTATTTTTTAACGAGATTGGAAAAAATGTAACTTATCTGGCAGAGCATCCGGATGTAAAGCAAGGTCAATCCGGGCTGAATACTTATATGCAACTCAGTCGCCCGATTTTGTCGACAGTGCAAGATAAAACTCAGATTGAGAAAAACGTGGACCAGTTATTTACACTATTTGGCGGCTCTCACCCAGGCATTGCTTATATATACATGGGAAATGCTCAAGGCGGTTATACACAGTGGCCGGAAGGGTCTGTCAGCGCAAATTATGATCCTAGGAAACGTCCCTGGTACAGGACTGGCTATCAAGCAAACATAAATCCGATAAGAACACATGCATACTATTGGGAAGAAGATGATGCAGTTTTGGTTTCTACCGTAAAACTGATTACAGATGATCTAGGGAATAAAGTAGGTGTGACCGGCATGGATGTGTCATTAAAGGGGCTGACAGATATGCTGCAAAGCATTCGGTTGGGGAAATCGGGTTTCTTAATTGCCGTTGAAGACAGTGGGAAAATATTAGTAGATTCGCGTCATCCAGAAAATAACTTTAAGCCTTTCGAAGAAGTAAACAATGGTCTTTATCGAACTTTAGCTATGTCTTCGCATGGTTTAGCGGAAATAGAGATTGATGGCGATAGTTATTACGCAAGTATTTTCACGTCTGAAGATTTAAACTGGAAGTTTATTGGTTTGTTAAAACGTGTTGAAGTGATGGAAAAAGCGAATGAAATGATTTTTTTAATTGGCTTTGTTAGTTTGATTATCATTGCTGTTTTTTCTGGCCTTTCTTTTTATTTTGCGAGGCTGATTTCAAACCCAATTAATGAAGTTTCTATTGGCCTTGAAGATATCTCAAAAGGGGAAGGCGATCTTACAAAAAAACTTAAAGTTCGCACCCAAGATGAAACCGGTAAACTGGCCGAGAGTTTCAATCGCTTTTTAAGTTCAATTGCCAGTTTAGTCAATGAAATTAATATTGCTTCAACCAGTGTGAGTGAATCATCTGGAAAAAGTTCGGCTCTGGTGGCCTCAATTAATAAAGCGATCAATTCGCAACAAATTGCGCTGGAGCAGGCAGCAACTGCAATTAATCAAATGGCGACGACTGCAAATGATGTAGCTTCAAGTTGCGCTTCTGCTGCTGACTCTGCGAATAATACTAAAGTGTCTGCCAGCGAAGGGCGTGATCTTATTTATAAAACAGTGAATAGTGTCAGTGGTTTAGGTAGTACTATTGAACAGTCTGAACAAAGATTGCGTCAGCTAGACAGCGAAAGTGAAAGCATAATGTCTATTTTAGATGTGATTCGCAGTATTGCTGAGCAAACCAACTTACTGGCGCTGAATGCAGCGATAGAAGCGGCTAGGGCAGGCGATCAAGGGCGTGGATTCTCTGTTGTTGCGGATGAAGTTAGAGCCTTAGCTCAGCGAACATCCGAATCTACCGAAGAAATTGCGCAACAACTCAGTAAGTTGAGAAATATGACGCAGAGCATTTCCCATGAAATGACAGAAAGTTTAGCGCAATCAGAGCAGGCCGTAGACTATACAAAAGAAGCACAAGTTTCATTTGATGCGATTACAGAGTCGGTAGAGCTGATTAGTGATATGACAACTCAAATTGCAGCTGCAGCTGAAGAGCAACAACAAGTCGCAGAAGAAATTAACCGCAATGTTGTGGACATCAAAACCGAAGCCGATGATATTAGTGGAATTGCCGCTGACGCAGATAATAATTCCGGTACTTTAGCGAAACTCTCTACCCAACTGACAGCCATAGTTAAAAAGTTTAAGACCTGACATCATATTAAAGCCTGCGTAAACAGGCTTTAATCAAGTCATTTACCCGGCTAATACCTGATAGAGCATACGCAAACTGGTGATCATTAACACCACTGCAAAGGCTCGTTTGAGCTGTTTGGGATTGAGTTTTGCGCCCACTGAAGCCCCAACGGGTGCAAATAAAATCGTCAGTGGAATAATCAATAAAAACGCAGGTAAATTAACCAAACCAAAAGTGCCCACAGGTGCGTCAGCCGGTGTACTGCCTATGCTTAATAAAGTTAATACGCCGGGCAGTGCAATTAAAAAACCAAATACGGCAGCTGTACCGACGGCTTTATGCGCTTTTACATTAAACGAGGTTAATAAAGGTACACCTATTGTTCCGCCACCTATGCCTATCATCACAGATAATCCGCCAACTAAACTCGCCATAATAGACTGGCCAAATTTGCCGGGTAATTGTTTAAAGGGCGCTTCTGCTCCCGCACGAAACAGCATATTAAGCGCAACTAATAAGGCAATAATGGCAAACATCAGAGTTAATACGCCGCCTTTTACATTATGCGCTAATAAGCTGCCTAATACGGCAAATACTAAAATAAAACCTGCCCAGTACTTTAATAAAGCGGTATCTATATTGCCTTTTTTATGATGGGCTTTAATCGATGAAATTGAGGTAGGTACTATGGTTGCCAGTGAGGTTGCCGTTGCGATTATCATGGCTGATTCCGGACTGACGCCAAAACTTTGCAATAAAAAATAAAGCACTGGCACTATGACTATACCTCCGCCAACGCCAAATAAACCGGCTAACAGGCCAGCAAAAACACCGGTTACGACAAGCGCCACCAAAATTGGCCAGGATTGTAAAAGTTCGTTCACTATTGTTTCCTAAATGATTTAATTTTCTTGTGTTGGCCGGGTTTTAACCCGAATGCCTATGCAAGCTTGATTCGGGATAAAATTAGACCTAAATTGATTTTGATAACCTGATTTATACTTATAAATCAGGTTGTTATATTAATGTGATTATTTAACGACCGCTAAACCATCGCTTCTGGGATCACTTGCTGCGATTGAATCTTTTTCCTGTTCAAAAGCAACAATGGCACCAGCATGTCCCATCATTTCGTTATTGGCCGGCACGCTTTGCCAGTCGTGATTACGTTTATCCAGTTCGCTGCCAATCATGTTTGCAAGGTCGGCCTCGACTTTTAAATTTGTGCTGGAATCTCCCCAGGTTCGGCCTAATAACCAACGGTCTTTAGCAATCGCCTCTTGCAGATTAAAATCACGCCAGGCATAACGGCTGAATAACGCGGCTTGAGTTTGCGGCTGACCTTCACCGCCCATAGTGCCATAAACCATGCGCCGACCGTCAGCAAATTTGGCAAATGCCGGATTCAGGGTATGCGCCGGCTTTTTATTGGCAGCCAGATAGTTGATATGCTGAGGATCTAAACTAAAGCTTACCCCCCGGTTATTCCAGACAAATCCGCCATCACGCATGACCACGCCACTACCAAACTCCCAGTAGGTGCTCTGGATAAAGCTTACCATCTGGCCATTTTTATCTTTCGCACCCATCCAGACAGTATCACCCGGCTGGGCGTCAAATGGCCAGCACTGGGCTTGCTTTAAATCAATCTGACCGGCCAGTTCAGATATAGTATTAGGTGATAAAGCCTGATAATAAGTCTGATTCAGCTGATTTGGATCGGCCCAGATTGTATCACGCATATTAAAGCTTTGTTTGCTGGCTTCAACAATCGCATGTAACCAGTCTGCTTCGGTATTCAATTGAGATTTAAGCCGGTCAACCATAGCTAAAATTTGCAATGAATGAATGCCCTGTGTCGGAGCTGGCAAATTAAACAGTTTAATGCCATCAAGCGCGACTGTTAATGGTTCAACCAGCATAGCCTGTGTTTGGTTTAAATCGGTCAGGTTAAGCGGACTGCCTGCCTGATTCAAATCGTCTACAAAACTTTGCGCCAGTTCACCCTGATAAAAAGCATTGAGTCCGTTTTTGGCCAGGCATTTAAAAGTTTCAGCCAGTTTAGGATTTTTAAACTGAGTCCCGGGTTTTAAAAGCTGATTGCCCGGTTCGTATAAATCTTTAAAAGCCTGATTGCGCTCATCAACTGTGGATAGTTTAACCGATGCATGATGTAAACTCTGGCTAACTTCAAATCCGTTTTGAGCCCAGTCTATTGCGCGAGCTAATATTTGTGAAAGTGGTAAATGAGCTGTTTTGTCTTGTTTAAGAGCCAGTTCCCAACCTTTGATGGTACCAGCTTGGGTAATCGCACTGGCGCCGCCGCGAGCTGGAATCTCGGTTAAATCAAGTATACTGGAAATATCTGAGCCGCTACGGCCGCAAGCATCAATAGCAATTGGAGCTTGTGACCCCGGATTATCAATTAACCAAAAACCATCACCGGCAATAGAATTCATATGCGGATACACAACCGAAATAACAGCCGCGGCAGCAACCATAGCTTCAACGGCGCTGCCTCCGGCGTCTAAAATTTCTAATCCGGCTTCACTGGCCGCCCAGTGAGGAGCAGTAAATGCGATATCTGATTTCATTAATAAGTCTCCCAAGTCAGCTTCTGGCTTAAGGATTCAACCAGATTTAATAAACTTAAATCCTGATCCGGTAACATCATCAGTGAAAAACCATAAGGCAGTTTCTGGTTTTGACTGACTGGCTGACTCACATTAAGTGGTAAATGCACCTGACAGCTCGATGTTAACCCTGCAATGGCACTTAAATTTATAATCTGCATCCGTAAATTACTGACATCAGCGCCTATTTCTGGTGCAGCTGTTGGCGTGGTTGGCATAAATAAACAGCTTGTTTCATCTAGCTGGTCGCTAATCAGTTGTTGTAACTGCTGCTGAACTTTTCTGGCTTCAGCTTCTTCTTCAGCCGTTAATTTGAGCGCCATATCAAAGCGGGTCGCAATGGCTGGTGCAAATTTAGGGTGATGGCTTTCAATCCAGGCTCTATGTTCATGTGCGATGCCCCGGCCTTGTAAAACACGGAAAGTATCCGGCAATTGCGCTAATAACTCAGCGGGCAGTTCGAGCGATTTAATCTGTTTAAATTCAGGCTTTAACTGATTTAGATTTTCGGTTAAATAAGGCTTAAATTCAGCTTCCACCAGATCTAACAAGGCATCACAAACCAGCAAAGTATCAACTTTTTGGATAGGCTTCGCCGGCAATAATACTTCGCCGACCGTTTTTAATAAACCAGCTTCCCGGCTAAACCAGCCAACGGTATCAAACTCATCAGCCAGACCAATTAACCCCGCACGTGAAACGGCGTTGTGTGTCGTTCTGATCCCAAATAAGCCACAATAACTGGCCGGAATACGTACTGAGCCACCTGTGTCTGTACCTAAACCTATATCCGCCAGATTGGCTGCTACTGCAGCTGCGCTACCCATTGATGAGCCGCCACAGGCATGACCCGGATATTTTGGGTTTTGTGCCGCGCCATAATGAATATTATTGCCTTCTAAACTGTAAGCAATTTCATCGGTATGGGTAAAGCCTGAAAATACACAGCCAGTTTGCATTAGTTTTGAAAGTGATTCAGCTGTGTGTTGCGCTGCTTCATGGCTATTAAACCAGTCTGGATTACCCGCGGTATTTTTATAGCCTTTTAAATTAAATAAATCTTTTACTGCTAGTGTTTTTCCGGCAAGTGAACCGCTTAGCGCCGGCTGCCAATTTTTGGGGCCGTGCTGACAAAAAATGCCGGTTAAATCAGGAGATGACATAGTTTGACTCTCTGTTTAGTTTTATTACTGCCAAAATGCGAATTTAAAAATGAGGGAAATTAATTTAAGCAAAATGTATTTTCACGGATGAAAAATCCAAGCATACATGGATGTACTTGCTGGGTTTTTACGTAATTAATCTCCCGTATTTCCATTATTAAATTAATGCACTCTCGCTAATGACAACACCGTTTTCATCGGCGTATATCCAGTCATTCGGATGAATCACTGTATCTAACATTGAAATGCTGATATTGGTTTCACCTATACCTTTTTTAACCGTGCTGGCCGGTACACTGCCAAGTGCCATGACGCCAACTGACATCTCTTTTAATAGTTCAATATCGCGTACGCAAGCATTCACTATGATGCCTTGCCAGCCGTTTTTAACCGCGTTTTCAGCCATCTGGTCGCCCAAAAAAGCAAATTGTTTACTAGCAAAGCCATTTACAATAAGCACTTTGCCCTGACCATTTTGTTTTAATGCTTCGACAGCTGCAGAGTTATCCAAAGGGCAATTTACGGTGATTGCCTGACCACTAAATTTTTTAATACCGCCAAAATGATGTAACCCGCTGCTGGTAACTCGTACGATTTCACGGTTATCATCGAATAAATCAGGCGTTGCAAACTGAATCATTTGATCTCCAAAATAATAAAAATAAACCTGACCAATTGGTTTGTTTTTTAGTTTAAGCAATCTTAATACCATAAGTCGATATTTTATTGTCTTAAATATCTAACTTAGGCTTATCTAATTTTAAATATATAAAAATTGTCCAAATGGTTATGTTTTTTACTGTAACAATACTGACGGCAGCCATAAGCTAATCGCCGGGAATGCGTTAACTATGACCAGTGCAACCAGTGCGAGCGCAACCAATGGCAGAGAGCCTTTAATCGCATCACCGTAACTGACTTTGTCTAAACTACTGGCGACAAATAAATTCATACCAAAAGGTGGAGTAAACATTCCGATAGCAGCATTTACGCACAAAATAACACCCAGGTGGATTGGATCTATGCCTGCTGCTTGTGCAATCCCGATCAGGATAGGCACTATAATGATGATGATAGAGTTAGGATCTAAAAACATACCAGCGACCAGAATCAGGATATTGATCACCAATAACAGCATGATTGGATTATCGCTGATAAGCTGCAGAGATTGCGCTATTTGCTGGCTCAGCCCTGCCGTGGTTAAAAACCATGAAAAGGCAGACGCGGCAGATAAAATGATCATCACCTGAGTTGCGACTATGGCACTATCAATTGCTTGCTTCCATAAATCTTTCAGTGTGATTTCTTTATAGATAAATAAACCAACTATAGCTGCGTATACGACTGCAATCGCTGCCGATTCAGTAGGCGTAAAAATACCACCATAGATTCCACCTAAAATGATCACCGGGATCGCTAAACCCCAAGACGCTTTTTTAAACGCATCAAAAATCGCCTTTGCAGGTGGAAGAGGCTGGCTGGGTAAATTCTCTTTGCAGGCACGGTAATAGCAGTAAGCAAGCAGAACGCCGCCATAAACCAGTCCGGCACCAATTCCAGCCATAAATAAGGCACCAATAGAAACACCGGCAATGGCACCATAAACAATCATAAAAATACTGGGCGGAATGATAATGCCAAGCGCACCTGAAGCCATTAACAGCCCAACACTAAAAGGTTTGCTGTAACCTTCCTTTTGCATAGACGGTAATAAGAGTTTACCCATTGAGACCACAGTAGCCGGGCTCGAACCTGAAATGGCACCAAAAAACATTGAGCCGGAAACCGCTGTCATTGATAAACCGCCACGCATAGTGCCGACCAACAACTTAGCTAAATTTAATATCCGCTCAGATAAACCACCTTGAGTCATGATATTACCGGCAAAAATAAAGAGTGGAATGGCCATTAACGGGAAGCTGTCGATACCGGAAAACATCCTTTGTATTACCAACATAGGGGATGTGCTGCCTTGAATTTCAAAGCCGATAAAAACGGCCAATACGAGCGCAACAAATATAGGAACACCGATTGACAATAAAGCGGCCAGACCGCTGAAAAAACTAAACAGCATGTTTGATTTCACCCTTGCAATTATCAATCGATTGTTTACTGAATAAAGCTTTCACTTCAATCGCTAAATGAATACTTAAATGGATAAACATTAAGCCGCCACTGATTGGAATAGACAAATAAAACCAATACATAGGCGCTTCAAGCGCCGGAGAGAGTTGCCCAAAGCTTTGCATCGTTTTAACTAACTGTCCGCCGTAAAAAAACATCAGTCCGGCAGCAGCCATGCTCAGCAGTGCCAAACAGATGTTGAGTGCGGCAGCCAGCTTTCGTGGCAGTAAGTTTTTAACAATATCAATACTGATATGGCGGTTAGTTCGCACTGCAACACCTGAACCAATAAAGACCATCCAGATAATGGCATAACGGACAAATTCTTCTGCCCAAACAAAAGAATAATCAAACAGGCTTCGTGCCAGAATTTGAGTGACTATCATACTGGCTGCGCTGATCATCAGCACAGCCAGTAACGCATTTTCAAACCAGCCTAAGCCTTTATATAGCTTGTTTAACATGATTTAACTCTGTTTTATTGGGCGTTTAGGGCGTCAATCTCGGATAACACAGTATCCATGGTTTTTTGACCCAGTTGTTTGCCAAATTTTTGATAAACAGGTTGCATTGCTAACTTAAATTCAGCCATTTGTTCTGCATCCAGTTCAACCAATTGAGTACCACCGGCCTGTGCAATTTTTTCAAGATAAGCCATTTCCCGCTTTTCAGATTGTTGACGTTGATAATGACCAGCTTCAACGGCCGCTTGTTTTAAAATAGACTGCTGCTCTTTAGATAAACCGTCAAACCACATTTTGCTGAAGATAAAAGCCGTACCTAAATAGCCATGATTCGACAGCATCAAATAGTCCTGCACTTCATAAAATTTCATATTGGTAATAGAAACCAGAGGATTTTCCTGACATTCAACAACACCTTGCTGGAGTGAGGTATAAGTTTCAGTAAATGAAATCGGAATAGGGCGAGCATTCATTGCTTCAAACTGAGCAATTAACATAGGGCTCTCCATAACCCGGACTTTACGACCTGAAAAGTCATCGGGTGAATTTACTGAGTGGTTACAGGTAAACTGCTTAAATCCGCTTTCCCAAAACATGGCTGGCTCAAATCCGGACTTGCGTAACCCAGCAAGAATAGACTGTCCAACTTCGCCATCCATAAACTCATAAGCAACTTTCCGGTTAGGAAATAAAAAGGGTAGGTCTACAAATTGCAGTTTTGGGTTAAATCCGCTTAACTTTGCTGTTGGAATAGGCGCAGCGTGAACGGCACCAAATTGCATCTGCTGAGCAACCTCTACATCATTGCCTAATGCATTATTTGGATAAATTTCTACTTTGATTTTATTTTGACTATTTTTTTCAACAAGCTCTTTAAAATAGACAGCGCCATCATGCTGGGCACTGTCTATTGACATATCATGATGCATCTTAACTAAAGTTTGAGATTGAGCCGTAAAACTGGTGCTAACTAAAAGACCGATTGCTAATTTTTTAAAAACTGATTTCATTTGAATAACCTCTTTTTTATATTGCTAGCAAACAAAGCACTTTTTGTTCCAACTTTATATATGATCTATACCCGTGCTACTTCAAGATGCATGTTTCAGAGCTATCACAGCGCTTTCAATACAAGGCATATTGGTAAAGGAATGTAGGCACCTTTCGAACCAATATAACGCAGTAGTGGAAGCGCTGTGAAGCTCCCAGAGGGCCGGGCTAAAAATGCCTGATACGGCGTTAAATTGCTTTGATGTAGAACGACTATACCTTCAGCAATTTGTCTTGTCTCATGCCTTTTTTTCTCCGGCTGAAATCAAGCATATTGAGGCAGCACGGGTATAAATAAGGGAATCTATTTAATCAATTTAACCCTAAATTTTAGCTAGCTATCTTGCTAGCACTGTTTTGGGGTTTTATTTTAATGCATTTTCACCATCTTTGAGCATTCTGATTTTATCTTGAATTAAATTAATTACTTTTTTTGCTAGCAAAAAAACAAGCCATTATTAAAATTTAATAATGGCTTGGTTTGGCTTTGGGGGAATTAAATAGGGGAGAACTAGGCTTGGTTTATATCTGGCTCTAAGATCCATTCTGCGCTGTCATTCCAAACATCCATCTTGATAATCTTTCCGTCTTTCACTTCAAATCTGTCTAAATACCGGTTACCCGAAAAGCTACGACCATCAGGCCATTCGCCATATAAAGTACCATTTGAGTACACTACAACACTATCTTCTTTTTCTGCGCAGTCATATGATTCTATTGATTTTTTAACCCAGTTGTAGCGACCTGAGTTAAATGCGGTAATGACACTGGCGTTCTCCATTTTCCGTTTGCCGGTAAAAGTGATTTGTACATCATCACTCATGTAAGTTGCGGCTAAAACAGGGTCTGGTTTCATTGAGGCCTCTAAAAAATCACTGACAATACCAACTGCTTTTTCAATTCTGTTCATAAGGGAATACTCCGGTTATCAATTTCATAAGTAACAGACTTAGCCGTTAATTTAATGGATGAGTCTTAAGCCGTTTTTAGCTTAAAGCATGCCATTATTTTTAATATGATTAAAAATGGCACAACTAATGCTAGCATATATTTTTGTATTGCTAGCAATATTTTTTGAGTTATCTCCCAAGATTCAAATGACGGTTAGCAATACATCTGATATCGACGCATTCGGAATGCAACGGCGGATTCCAACACTGTGTGATTCATCTATTAAAACAATAAACGAAATATCAACACACTCTAAGTTTGGAGAATAAAAATGAAAATGAAGTATTTAGCAGCAGTTTTAGGCGGGGCACTTTTATTTACTGCAAACGCACAAGCGGAAATGAAATGGAGCAGCTATCGGCTGAGTTATATTAATGCCGACAATTATAAAGTAGGAGACGAAAGTCGTGAGGTATTGACTGTAGAGCATGCCAGTGGCCATGACTGGGGTGATAATTTTTTCTTTACTGATCATCTGATGTTCGAAGATGGCACAGTCAGCAACTACTTTGAGTTATCTCCGAGACTGAGCTTGTCTTATTTAACCGGTTCTGAATTATCCGCTGGGGCAATTAAAGATGTTTATCTTGCCTCTACCTGGGAAGGTGGCGATAGTTTTGACAACTTTTTAATGGGTGTTGGTGTCGGCTTAGACGTTCCAGGGTTTAAATATTTTAATGTTAATTTATATAAAGCAAACAATGACTTGTGGCAAAACGATGAGCAGTTAACGCTGACTTGGGGTTTACCAGCTAATCTAGGTGGCCAGGAATTTTTATGGGACGGCTTTTTAGATTATTCCACTTCATCAGAAGGTCGTGAATCTGAAATGAACTTCACCTCTCAAATCAAATGGAATGTAAGCCCGTTATTGGGTCTGGAAAGTCAGCTGTATCTGGGTATTGAATATGCTTACTGGACTAATAAATTCGGGATTAAAGATATGAATGAGCGCAACCCCGGTTTATTAGTGAAGTGGCACTTCTAATTTTTATAAGTTGATCTACGTATTTACCGCTTAGTGAGTATCAAACTATAGTGCTTGCTAAGCTAACAGTATTTTAAATAATTGCTAGCAAATGGAGAATCCTATGCTGAACTTTTTGAAAGCTAAATCTAAAACATTAAAAGTGGCTGCAACTGCAGTGACTTTAGGTCTTGCCAGTTTTGTCAGCCACGCTGAAGAGCCGATTAAAATCGGTTTGGTTGCGGCGCTATCCGGTCAATCGGCTAAATCGGGTGAAGCGATAACGCGTGGTTTATCAATTGCGATTGATGAAATCAATGAAAATGGTGGTGTCTTGGGACGCCCGTTGGAATTGGTTCGCCGTGATGATGAAAGTAACCCGTCTAAAGGTTTGCTCGCTGCACGTGAATTGATTCAAAAAGAAAAAGTAGCTGCTTTATTTGGCGGGTTAGATACGCCGGTTTCGCTGGCAATCGTACCTTTGGTCAATTCATTAAAAGTTCCTTTTGTGGGCGCTTGGGCGGCGGGTACACCTATCACGCGTAATGGCGCGAAAGATAATTATGTATTTCGTGTCTCTGCGGTAGATGAGCTGGTTGATGAGGCTTTGGTTAAATATGCGATCAAACATTACGATATGAAAAAACCCGGGATGATTTTAATTAATAATCCTTGGGGTGAATCAAACGAAAAAGGCTTTAAAAAAGCTTTAGCTAAACGCGATATTTCTTATACGGGTATTGAGCGCATTGAAGCCAGTGATTTAGATGTGGTACCTCAATTAACCCGGCTTAAAAAAGAAGGCACAGATGTGCTCCTTATGGTGGCTAATGTAGCGCCTTCGGCTCAGGTGGTTAAATCACTTGATCGCATGGGCTGGGATGTTCCAATTGTTTCTCACTGGGGACCTGCAGGCGGCCGTTTTGGTGAGCTAGCCGGACCGAATGCATCAAATGTTCATTTTGTTCAAACTTATACCTTCACTGATGAAAACTCGGCAAAAGGTGAGCAGGTTTGGACAGCGCTTAAAAAGAAATACCCCGAAATTAAAACGGTGGCAGATGTTACCCCTGCTGTTGGTATTTCAAATGCATATGATGCGATGCATTTAACTGCGCTGGCGATTGAGAAAGCAGGTACCACCAAAGGTAAAAAAGTACGTGATGCCTTTTATCAGATTGAACAATACGACGGCTTAATTAAAGATTATCAATTTCCGTTTACAAAAGATGAGCATGATGCATTAGGACCGGATGACTATGTATTCACGCATTTTGTTGATAACAAAATTGTACCAATCAAACATTAAACCAGTCGTTGAAATATTGATTAAATTAGGGAAAACAGCCTAGACAGGCTGCCTCAACTGAGATTTCAGTACACTGGCTGGCATGGCAGGGTTATACCGGATAATAGTATAAAACCTCGGCGGCCAGTGAATCTTTATTTCACACTCAGGCTCAGCGGTAAACCGGCTGAGCCATCCAATTACAAAGTTCAGATTTATACAGCTTTCAATATCTTTGCCGGCCACAGCAGGTCAGCTTAGGAGTCAGTATTATGATTACAGCCGCAATCATTACCGGGTTAGGTCTAGGCAGCATGTATGCCTTGCTTGCGCTCGGTTTTCAAATTACTTATACGGTTTCAAAAACCGTTAATTTTGCACAGGGCAGTGCAATGATGTTAGGCGCTGTTTTAGCCTACACCTTTTCAATTACACTGGGGTTTCCCTGGTTCATCGCCGCCTTTATCAGTATCTTATTGTGTGCTGTTTATGGGTTATTAATAGAGCGATTTTTAGTCAGACCTTTTCATCAAAAAGGTTCGGATGCCTGGTTAATGGCAACGGTAGCCGGTGGCATTTTAGTTGATAACATAGTGTTATTTACCTTCGGTAAAGAGCCGCGTCAATTTAACTCTGAGTTAGCAACTCAAACACTCGATTTTTTTGGTAGTGGCGTTTATGCCCAGCAATTAATTATTCCGGTAGTGGGGTTTGCGATTGCACTAGCGCTGGTTTTGATTCGTAAATATACCCGCCTAGGCAAAGTATTGCAGGCGACCGTGCAAAACCCGGATTCAGCTCGTTTGATGGGGATCCCGGTTGTTAAAGTTGTTGCGGCTGCTTATGCCATTTCTGCTGTTTTGGCCTGTATTGCCGGTATGTTAATTGCGCCTTTATTCAGTGTGCATTCGGATATGGGGACCTTGTTTGGTTTAAAAGCTTTTGCTGTCGCAATCTTAGGTGGGATTGGCAGTGCCAGTGGTGTCTTTATGGCCGGTCTGTTATTTGGCTTAACTGAAGCTCTGGTAACCGTTTATTTTGGCTCTGCATTTACTCAGATTATTACTTTCGCTTTGGTCATTGTTGCCTTGGCAATCAAACCAAATGGGTTATTCGATAAAGCAACATTGGTGAAGGTGTAATATGCGAAACAATTCTTTAGTTTATTTATTTATTAGTGCTGTTGCATTATTAGGCTGTGTATTGTCTTTTGTGCTCGACAGCTATTCTTTATTAGTGTTTACCTTGTGTGTATCAAGCGCCATTGTTGGTGTTGGTCTTAATATCCTGATGGGATTAAGCGGACAGATGTCGTTTGGTCATATTGCCTTTTATGCGATTGGCGCATATGCCTCAGCGTTATTATTGATCGCTGGCGTGCCTTTGTCGTTATCACTCATTCTGGCGGGGGTGATTTGTGCCCTGATTGGCGCATTGTTGGCAATTCCGGCCATTCGGGTGAGTGGCCCTTATCTGGCGATGATTACCATTGCTTTTGCGTTTGTTGTTCATCACGGCTTAATGGAGTGGAGAGATTTAACTGGCGGTGCAAATGGATTAATGGGGATCCCTATGCCAGAAAGCGAATCCTTTGATGCAGAAATCATTTTGGCTTTATTATCAACCGGTTTGCTTATCGCCAGCTTGGTTTTTTATCACTTACTGCACTCAAGCGGTTGGGGTAAAGCCATACGAGCGGTTAAAGCATCTGAAATTGCGGCTAAATCTTTAGGTTTTAACCCGGTACAAACTAAAACCCTGGCGTTTTCGCTATCGGCCTTGTTAACTGGTTTAGCCGGTGCCGTTATACCACCTTTGATGATGTTCATCAGCCCGAGTACTTTCCCATTTTTTCAATCTATTTTATTTGTATTGGCGGTTATTGTAGGTGGAACCGGGACTTTATTCGGACCCGTATTGGGTGCGGGTATTGTTGTATTAATGCCTGAGTTATTATCACCGTTGGCTGAATATAGATTGCTGATTTTTGCTGTACTTTTATTGGCAATATTATGGCTGGCGCCAAAAGGTATTTTAGGTGCAATTCAAAGCCGGTTTAATAAACCGGATAAATTGATGCCCCCTAAATCTGTTAACCGCCATTTATTGGCTAAGTTTTATGACAAAGCTCAGGGCGATTTAAACGGGCTTAAAGTAGATAAAATTGGTATTCGTTTTGGTGGTGTTCAAGCTGCTCAGAATGTAAGTTTTGATGCTGAATTTGGTCAGGTAACTAGCATTATCGGGCCAAATGGGGCGGGTAAAACGACGGTCTTAAATATGATTAGTGGTTTTTACACCCCGGATTCAGGGTCCATAACACTGGCCGAAGCATTGGAAAATAAAAACGCCTGGCAGATCGCCCGGTGCGGGATCGCCAGAACTTATCAAACTACCCAATTATTTGGTGAAATGTCGGTACTGGAAAACCTGCTAACGGCAATGCAAAACGGTCATATCGGTAACCCTATTTTAGCCAATGATCAAAATAATATTGATTTGGCGATGAACTTGTTGGCTCTGGTAGGTTATCAGGGCTCGGTGAATATCAAAGCTGAGCAACTACCACATGTTGACCGTCGCTTGGTTGAAATTGCTCGAGCGTTGGCAACTCAGCCCTCAGTCTTGTTATTAGATGAACCCGCAGCCGGTTTAAGCCGGCAGGATACAGACTCTATGTCTGTATTGTTAAAAACCATTGCAAGTTTTGGTATTGCGGTCATTTTAGTTGAACACGATATGCCACTGGTGATGTCAGTCTCAGATAAAATTCTGGTATTAGATGCAGGCAAGCCTATCGCTTTGGGTCAGCCAGATTATGTCAGAAGCCAGCCTGAAGTCATTGCGGCATATTTAGGGGGAACTGATTATCAGGCAACTCCGCGCGCGAATCCATGGAATGGTAGTCGTGATGCAACTTTATTTGTTAAAGGTTTAACGCTGGATTATGGCGCTGCTCCGGTTTTAAATGCGGTTGAATTTGTAGTTAACCCCGGTGAGCTAGTTGCTGTGTTAGGGGCAAACGGTGCCGGTAAAAGCAGTATTTTAAATGCGCTTGCCGGTTTGCATCAGCCATCATCTGGTGAAATTGTATTAAATAATCAGAGTATTGAAGATTTACCCGCGAGTGAAATTGCAAAACTGGGTTTGGCTTTGGTGCCAGAAGGTCGCCAGTTATTTGGTGAATTATCTGTCAGGGATAATTTATTATTAGGTGCATACAGTCGCACTGACGAATTTGATGCGGATGCTGAAATTGAAGCTATCTTAAACCGCTTCCCGCGTTTACGAGACCGTATTGATGGTCAGGCTGGGTTATTATCCGGTGGTGAGCAGCAAATGGTTGCCGTCGGGCGAGGTTTAATGGCAAAACCCAGTATCTTATTATTGGATGAACCATCACTGGGTTTAGCACCCGCAATGATAGGTGAGCTTTATGATGCACTGGCAGCTTTGCGCGATGAAGGCGTCACTATTTTACTGGTAGACCAAATGGCGAATCTTGCATTGCAGGTTGCAGACCGAGCTTATGTGTTAGAGACAGGTGATATTGTTAAACAGGGAACAGCGGCTCAGTTGCAAGCGGACCCTGAATTAGAAGCCGCTTATTTAGGAGAAACCGCATGAGTCGATTGATCCTGAAAAATGCAAAAACGTTAGATAAGTTAGATGAACATGATTTGTATATTGAAGACGGCTTATTTGTCGAACACTTTATTCACGAGGATGATCTAGCTGAAGTAATTGATTTGCAGGGGAAATTAGTTTTACCTGGGTTAATAGAAACCCATATTCATTTAGACAAAGCCTGTATTTTAAATCGTTGCCAGTTAAAACAGGGAACCTTGGCTGAAGCCATTGAGCAGACTTCTCAAGCCAAAGCCGGATTTAATTTTGATGATGTTTATCAAAGAGGTGCCAGTGTTATCGAAAAAGCGATAAAACAAGGCACCACTTATATGCGCACTCATGTTGAAATTGATCCTCAGGTTGGACTGACCAGCTTTGAAGCTATTATGCAACTTAAGCAGGATTACGCTTGGGCGATTACGCTTGAGATTTGTGTTTTCCCGCAAGAAGGCATGTTTAATAACCCAGGTACGGAAACCTTGTTGCTTGAAGCTATCGAAAAAGGGGCGGATAGTTTAGGTGGTTGCCCGTATACAGACTCAGAGCCCGAGCGGCAAATAGAGCGCTTATTTGAAATGGCTCAAGAGTATAATCTGGATCTCGATTTTCATCTTGATTTTGATTTAAATCCGGAAAAAATGCTGCTGAATAAAGTCATTGAATGCACGCAGCATTCGGGTTGGCATCAACGCGTCACTGTCGGTCATGTAACCAAGTTATCCTGTCTGCCGTTAGATAAACTTGATGCAATCGCAGAGCAACTGGCCGAAGTTGGCGTTAATGTCACCAGTTTACCCAGTACTGATTTGTTTTTAATGGGACGTAATTTTGATTACAGCAAACCCAGAGGGGTAGCACCATTATTACCGTTAGATATAAAAGGTGTGCTGTGCTCCATTTCAACCAACAATTTAAGCAACCCGTTTACGCCTTATGGCGATGCTTCATTGATCCGGCAAGCTAATTTGTATGCCAATATTCAGCAACTGGCCACGGCTGATGAGTTGGCAAAATGTCTGTCTTGGGTATCTAAACAATCAGCTAAGCTACTGGGCCTGGCACAATATGGCACCGAACCGGGTTGTTATGCTGATTTTATCGTGATCAATGCTGAATCTGCCAGTCAGATAATAGCTGAATTAAAAGCGCCTTTAACTGGCTTTAAGCGAGGTATTAAGACGTTTGAACGAAGTGAAGCCAGGCTGGTCCGCAGCTAACTTACAGGCCGGAAAACCGGATTGGTTTTTACGGCCTGAGTTTTAATCTGTATTACGTATTGCCGGAATGTATAAATTCATTCCGGTTTGTTTTTATAATCCTTCAAATATTTGATTTAAATCTATATCTTCTTCTTCCGGTTCATCCAATACCAACTGAGATTCGAGCTCATCTAAATGCGCAAGCATAACCGCAACGGCTTTTTCGGTATCACCCTGCTCGAGCGCATCTAATACTTGCTGATGTTCATCAGAGGCACAAGAGGGCACATCATTACGCTGATATAAGGCAACAATTAGTGAACTGCGCACCATGAGGTTTTCGAATATATCGTGCATCACTGAGTTTTCGCAGATCTCGGACAGCATTTTATGGTAAGTACTGAGTTCATGAACGATTGCGCGCCTATCGCTGCCACTGGTCGCTTTGCGCTCAGCTTTCATCTGAGCGTCGATCCGTTTTTTGTTCTTAGCGATGATTTCTGGCGTAATACTTTCAACCACGCCACGTTCGATTACCCGGCGGGTTGCAAATATTTCTTTTGCTTCCTGAGCACTGGGTTTGGCTACAGCGGCCCCTTTATTCGGTTCTATCGTAACAATTCTTCTCAGTGCCAGACGTTGCAGAGCTGTTTGCACATGGTTTCGGTTAGCCACAAGAGATTCAACTATTTGAGCTTCAACTAATCTTTGTCCGGGCTTTAATCTGTGCTGGGCGATCGCTCTAGAAATCGTGTCCATAATGCGCTGGACTTCTTGTTGTTTGGTGGTAACCGCAGGTTTCCCCATTGATTTTATTCCCATTTATTACTGATTGAAGATAAACAGAGTGAAGAAGCTGGATTGCTAGCTACTTTTTCTTGCTATTTTAGCGAGCCTAAGCAACTTGGTCAAAGCTTAACATGTTCTGAGCTCATATATTTTAACAAGACAAAGTGTAAAAAACTCAAGTTTATTATCATGGTGGCAAACATAAATAAATCTTGAATTAACAATTTCAATACATATATAAATCAACCAGTTAAATGATGACTAAATTTACTTAAATTGCTTTGCTACCGGTGGCTTTTGTAGAGTTTGAGTGAGATAATATCGCTTAATTACTGTTCAGTAATCCAAATTCTCAAATCATTAAATTTTCACTAGCCGGGGTTTAATCCACTATGGATATGATGCTAATTGGCCAAATATTAGGCTTTGTTAGTTTTGCATTGGGTTTGTTGTGTTTTATGCAAAAAGACGACAAGCGTTTAAAGCAGTTAATGTTGGTTATGAACATTAACCACAGCATTCATTTTTTATTGATAGGCGCAGTGACATCTGCCATTTCGGCTGGGTTAAGTGCATTCAGAACCGGTGCGTCTATGAAAACAAAATCTGGCTGGGTGGCGATGATTTTTGTTATCGCTCTGGTGATTTTAAGTGCTCAGTGGGCAGTTCACTGGTATGACTGGCTGGCAGTCGCTGGAGCTTGTTGTGGTACCTTTGGCTTATTTTGTTTAACCGGGATAAAAATGCGACTGGCGCTGTTAACCGGCTCATGCTGCTGGTTGTTAAATAATATTATTGTCGGCTCGATTGGTGGAATGTTTTTAGAAACCTTTGTGATTTGTGTTAATTTAAATACAATTTATGGGTTATATAGAGCAGCTCAGGCACAAACTCAGGCTGAGTTCCAACCGGGCTAAACCGGTTTAATTTGATTGATAGATAAATTCAATAATGCGTGCCATTGCCTGCTGACGAATGTCATCGGTTTCCATTAATATTTCGTGGCGGGCATTTTTTAAATTTAACGTTTCTACTTGCACGCCCTGATTTTTGGCTGCAGCTATCCAATTATTCTGAGCTTGAACACTGACGATTTGCTCGTTTTCTGCTTGTAACATCAAAGTGGGGTACTGAATGTATTGAGCTATATCAGGAGCCTGATTAATGATAATTAACGCTTGCTCAAGCCAACGTGTCGTGACGCCGCCAAGCTTATATCTGGCTTGCAGGCTGTGTGTTAAATCAAAGCGTTTTTCACTCGAACAAAGCTGATTACCGACAAATGCTTGTTTTTGATAACCATGCTGACCGATAAAATAAGGTGGTTCTTTGCAGAATAGTTTGCAAATATCATCGGCAATTTTAGCGACATAATAAGCAGATTTTTGGCTAAGTGGACCGGCATTAATCCCCAGCATAGGCGCATTGAGTATGAGTGAACTCAGATTTGGTTGATATTTGGATATCCAGGTTAAAGCGATAGCTGCGCCCATGGAGTGTGCCAGACAATGCACTTTGTCGTGTTTTTTTAACAGTTGGCTGTGTTCGATAATCGCCTGTAAATCATCAGCGTAATCAGCAAACTGCCTGACATAACCTTTTTCCGGATTGGAAAGCATTCTGGAAGACATGCCCTGACCACGGTGATCAAGTGTTAATACACTCAAGCCCGCCTGAAACAAATCATAAATGACTTCCTGATACTTTGGGTAAGTCTCGACTCGACCGGGCAGCAGGATGACCAAACCTTTAGCATCAGGCGCTTTGATATAAGCATAATGCAAAGTTAAACCATCTTGAGTCTGGAATTGATTGGCTTGGCAATTCTGTTGCCAGAAAGGTGTGAGTGTCTGATTTAAAAACTGTTCCCAGTTTTGTTCGCGTGGTTCGGCCAAGTGTATTGTATTCATTCAGGTTAAGCAGTATTTTGATTATGAATTATAGACTAGCTTTAATCTGCACCAAAACCTAATTTTGGCGCAGATTTACCTGAATTAAATATTGAGTTCTTTCATTTTTCTGGTGATGGTATTTCGGCCCCAGCCCAAACGTTTTGCCGCTTCCTGTTTATGGCCTAAAGTATGATGCAGGGCTCGTTTTAGCATAATGGTTTCAAACGTCGCCATAGCATCATCCAGAATATTGTCTTTACCACTGGCAAGTTGCTCATCAACCCACTGAGTTAGCAATGTTTGCCAGTCGCCTTCAACAGGTGTAGAGCTCACAGCGACTTTATGGGGTTGATTTTCGAGTAACTCAGGTGGTAAGTCTGAAATTAAAATTTCCTGACCGCTAGCCATGACGGTCAGCCAACGACAGGTATTTTCTAACTGACGGACATTACCCGGCCAAGGCAGTTTGCTCAGAAAATCAGAGGCTTCTTTTGATAAGCGTTTTTCTTCCACTTTCATTTCTTTTGCTGCCCGGGTTAAAAATTGGGCCGCTAATTTAGGAATATCCTGCTGACGTTCTTTTAGAGGTGGCAGATGAACCCGGATAACATTTAAACGATGGAATAAATCTTCACGGAATTTACCTTCGGCAACCAGTTTTTCCAGGTTCTGGTGGGTTGCCGCTATAATTCTGACATCGGCACTTTGTGGCTGACGGCCACCGACTCGATAAAACTGACCATCTGCTAAAACACGCAATAGCCGGGTTTGAACTTGCAGTGGCATGTCACCGATTTCATCTAAAAATAGCGTACCGCCATTCGCCTGCTCGAATCGACCTTCTCGGATCGCATTGGCACCGGTAAATGCGCCTTTCTCGTGGCCAAATAATTCAGACTCTATCAAATCGTTCGGAATCGCGGCCATATTTAATGCAATAAAGGTATTGTCGCGGCGCGGACTATGCTTATGTAACGCTCTTGCAACCAGCTCTTTACCTGTACCCGACTCACCGTTGATTAATACACTGATACTTGAACGAGATAAACGGCCGATTGCGCGAAACACTTCCTGCATAGAAGGGGCTTCACCTATAATATCTGTTGATAAGCTTTCAACTTCCGGACGAGCCCGTTTCTTTTTGCTGTTTTCAATCACATGGGTCAGTGCACGTTGAGTTAAGCTAACCGCATCGTCAATATCAAATGGCTTTGGTAAATATTCGAATGCGCCACTTTGATAAGCATTAACCGCAGAATCCAGATCAGAATGTGCTGTCATAATAATGACAGGAATATCCGGGTCTTGTTGATTTATTTGGTTCAATAAATCCATCCCGTCCATTTCAGGCATTCTGATATCTGAAATAATCACTTCCGGACTCTCATTTTTAAATGCTTTTAATAAGTCCAGTGGTGACTCAAAACAGGTATTACTGATACCTGCAGCGTCTAGTGCTTTTTCTATTACCCAGCGAATTGAACTGTCGTCATCAACAATCCAAACTTTCGTTGCACTCATAACAAATCAATTCCTCAAATCTATTGGAAGGTAAACTGTAAACTCTGTGCGTCCTGGCCAGCTCTCACAGTGGATTCTTCCTCTATGTTGGTTGATTAGGGTCTGTGAAATGGATAATCCAAGCCCAGTACCGTCTGATTTCGTTGTGATCATCGGATAAAACAGGGTATCTCTGATGTTTTCAGGAATACCCGGACCATTATCTATAATTTTTATGATGGCAGTCAGTTTATGCCGTTGACCATGAATTGTTTCCTGATTCGCGATTCGGGTTTTAAAGATGATTTTGCCATGCTCTTGAGTTTGCAATGCCTGATAAGCATTTCGCACAACATTTAGCAGAGCTTGGTAAACCTGCTCTTCATCCATATTAAAATCAGGAATACTGGGATCATAATCGCGGACAAACTCAATTTTTTGTTCTTCATCTTCGAGTTCAATTAAACGCCGGATCTGTTCCAGTATTTTATGGATATTTCCCATGCCTCTTTGCGGCAACTTGTTAGGACCCAACAATCTGTCGACTAAATTTCGTAAGCGATCAGACTGGCTGATAATGACCTGAGTACATTCTTTTAAGCCTTGATCATCTAACATTTTGTCTAATAGCTGAGCAGCACCGCGAATACCGCCTAACGGGTTTTTAATTTCGTGCGCTAACCCTCGGATTAAATCTCGGGAAGCCAGCATCTGTGATTGTACAAAGCTTTCCTGACTGACTTTTTTAATTTGGTCAATGGTATGGATTTCAATTAATAACTGAGCACCTTCATGTGTTCTGATAGGTGTAAAGGTCATCTCTGCCATTGTATGATGTTCGTCCATAGTGACCAGAGACACTTCAGTTTCGGTAAAGCTTTGCTGTGTTGGTACGGCTTGCTGAACTCGCTCTAAGTCATATGAGCTGTATCTGAATAATTGTGCAAAGTTGAGTTCTTGTAAGCGGCGTTCACTGAGCTTGAAGAAATCTTCCGCGGCAGGATTAGCATATACAATTTTTAACTCTGCATTTGTGATTAAGATGCAGCTGCTAATGTTATTTACGATAAATTCACTAAACACGATGGCCCCATTGCTCATAGAGTAGTGCACTATATGTGTGCAATTCACAATAATGCAGCATTCGCTTTGCATTATTCAAGCCCAACTAGTGCTATTTTGCGTGCAGTATTGAGGCTTGGTGCATATAAAAAATTACTGGCTTAGACGATGCAATAAGCTTGCCGTTTACATCAAGTAGTTCAACTTTTAATGTGTGCTCGCCGCGATAGACTTGATTAAGTGTGATTACTGATTTGTAAGCGGTTGTTTTTACAAGATTTCCGTCAAGAAAAACGGCTATTTTTTGTTCGGCGGCAGGGTTAGGTTTGATATTAATTGAGAGATGAATTTGGTTTTGATTATTGCGAAAAGTTTGATGTGCCTGAGGTTGCAGTATATTGATTTGATAGTCAATGATGGTCTTTTCTGGTGCTTTTTTTGGAGGTTGGGGAATTTGTGTGGCCGGTATTGAATCAATTTTACTTTTTGCGGAAATAACTTCAGCATCAGGATGGGGCTTATCGGTAAAAACCAAAATACCTTGCTCATTTCTGTACATATAAACTTCTTGTCCAATGCACTGAGATGAAACACTGGCAACAAATAAAACATAGAGTAGATTTTTCGATATTCCGTTCATAAATCTCATAACTGAGTATTGTGCTTTCAACTGGCCTGATTTCCGTTTTATTAATACACCAGTATAACTCTAAACCTTGTTGTTTGGTTTCGCCATAAAAAAAGTCCGCCTAAGCGGACTTTTTAACTTAAACAGTCTAAAAACTGTTAATTAGCAGCTGTAGTATAATTGGAACTCAACTGGGTGTGGCGCAACGCTAACTTGTTGTGCTTCTTCAGTTTTAAGTTCAATGTAAGCGTCGATCATATCGTCGCTCATTACGCCGCCAGCTTTTAAGAATTCACGGTCAGCATCTAATGCTGCTAATGCTTCTTCTAATGAACGTGCAACTTTTGGAATCTCAGCTTCTTCTTCTGGTGGTAAGTTATATAAATCCTTATCCATAGAAGCGCCTGGATCGATCTTGTTGATGATACCGTCAAGACCCGCCATAAGCATAGCTGTGAAACCTAAGTATGGGTTTTGAGTTGGATCAGGGAAACGACACTCGATACGACGTGCTTTATCGCTAGTTACATAAGGAATACGAATTGAAGCAGAACGGTTACGCGCTGAGTAAGCTAACATGATTGGCGCTTCATAGTGTGGTACTAAACGCTTGTATGAGTTAGTTGAAGCGTTTGTGAAAGCGTTGATTGCTTTAGCATGTTTGATGATACCACCAATGTACCATAAAGCTTCTTGAGATAAGCCCGCATATTTGTCACCAGCAAAGATGTTTTTGCCATCTTTAGAAATTGATTGGTGAACGTGCATACCAGAACCGTTGTCACCTAAGATTGGCTTAGGCATGAAAGTCGCTGTTTTGCCGTATGCGTGTGCAACGTTATGAATTACATATTTTTTAACCTGAACTTCATCCGCTTTTTCAACTAAAGAGTTGAACTGAGTTGCGATTTCGTTCTGACCACAAGTAGCAACTTCGTGGTGATGCGCTTCAACAACTTGACCCATTTCTTCAAGGATTAAGCACATTGCAGCACGGATATCGTTTGCTGAATCGACTGGAGGAACCGGGAAGTAACCACCTTTAACGCCAGGACGGTGACCTAAGTTACCACCTTCGTAATCTTTAGCTGTGTTCCAAGCTGCTTCTTCAGAATCTACACTGTAGAAACCGCCGCCCATTTGTTGGTCAAATTTAACGTCGTCAAATAAGAAGAATTCTGGCTCTGGACCAAAGAAAGCGTCGTCACCGATACCAGTTGATTTTAAGAATTCCATTGCACGTTTTGCTGTAGAACGTGGATCACGCTCGTAACCTTGCATAGTTGCAGGTTCAATGATGTCACAACGTACGTTTAAAGTCGCTTCTTCTGCGAATGGGTCTAAGATAGCAGTTGCTGCATCTGGCATTAAAATCATGTCAGATTCGTTGATGCCTTTCCAACCTGAGATTGAAGAACCATCGAACATTTTACCTTCTGTAAAGAAGTCAGCATTTACCTGATGAGCAGGAATAGAAACGTGTTGCTCTTTACCTTTAGTGTCAGTGAATCGTAAGTCAACGAATTTTACTTCGCCGTCTTTCAACATATCTAGAATTTCTGCAGACATTGCATTTCTCCGAAAATTATAATTTAACTAGCGCACATCATGAACTACGCCTTGCGACTTAATAAGCAACTAATATGCCAACACGCAAATGGTGCATTATACGGGGTTTTAGTCACTTTTGAACTGCAAAGCGGATATAAACTGCATTAATATGGTGCATCTTGCTTTTTCGTGGTGCATTATGCACTCAGTGTCAGCGCGCAACTTCACCAAAAATAGCACGCATAAAATACAGTATTTCAAGATATAAGAGCAATAGTCAAATATCTTTTTATTTAATCTACAAAGTTTTTCGACATTATAACTACTATAAAACGATTGGACTGTGTACAATGCGCGCAATTTCATCAAGGTTTTAGGTGCAGCTGTGATTCAGCTAATGAGTCATTAGCCCGCATTTCAGACCTGATACTGTGTATTTTATATTATTTCTATTGGAAAAAGCCCTGTGTTAGATAAATTAAGAAATATTGCGATCATCGCACACGTTGACCATGGTAAAACGACTCTGGTTGATAAATTGTTAGAGCAATCTGGTACGCTAGAGTCTCGCGGTGATAGTGACGAACGTGTGATGGACTCCAACGATTTGGAGAAAGAACGTGGTATTACCATACTTGCTAAAAACACAGCAATTGATTACCAAGACTACCGAATTAATATTCTTGATACACCGGGACACGCCGATTTCGGTGGTGAAGTGGAGCGTGTATTATCAATGGCGGACAGCGTATTATTATTAGTTGATGCGCAGGAAGGGCCTATGCCTCAAACTCGTTTTGTGACACAAAAGGCGTTTGCTCATGGTCTAAAGCCAATTGTTGTTATTAATAAAATTGATAAGCCAGCAGCTCGTCCTGACTGGGTTATGGACCAGGTATTTGATTTATTTGATAACTTAGGTGCGACAGATGAGCAATTAGACTTTTCTGTTGTTTATGCATCGGCAATAAACGGTTGGGCTTCTTTAGACGAAGGTGAAACCGGAACGGATATGACACCTTTATTTGAAACGATTTTAGATAAAGTTGCGCCACCAGCAGCCGATCCTGAAGGCGCCTTCCAAATGCAAATATCACAGTTAGATTATTCTAACTATGTGGGTGTAATTGGTATTGGCCGGGTTAAGCGTGGTTCAGTTAAAGTGAATCAGCAAGTAACCGTGGTGGGTGCAGACGGCAAAACACGTAATGCAAAAGTAGGTCAGGTTTTAGGTTATTTAGGCTTGGACAGATATGAGCGTGAAACGGCAAGTGCCGGTGATATTATTGCGATTACCGGTGCGGGCGAGTTGAAGATCTCTGATACTTTGTGTGATCCAAACCTTGTTGAAGCTTTACCGCCACTAACGGTTGATGAACCAACTGTTACTATGACATTCCAGGTTAATAACTCTCCTTTCTGCGGTAAAGAAGGTAAGTTTGTGACGTCTCGTCAAATTCTAGAGCGCCTTCAAAATGAATTGGTACACAATGTCGCATTACGTGTAGAAGAAACGGATGATCCGGATAAATTCCGTGTATCTGGCCGTGGTGAATTGCACTTAGGCGTATTAATTGAAAATATGCGTCGTGAAGGTTTTGAGTTAGCCGTATCTCGTCCTGAAGTCATAATCAAAGAAGATGAAAATGGTGAGAAAAGCGAACCGATTGAAACTTTGACTGTCGATATCGAAGAAGTTAATCAAGGCTCAGTGATGGAAGCTTTAGGTTTACGTAAAGCTGAAATGACTGACATGGTTCCGGATGGTAAAGGTCGTATCCGTATCGATTTTACTGTACCAAGCCGTGGTTTAATTGGTTTTCAAACTGAATTCATGACGATGACTTCAGGTTCCGGACTCATGTACCATTCATTTGATCATTATGGTCCTTATAAAGGTGGCACAATCGGTCAGCGTAAAAATGGTGTGCTGATTTCAAATGGCCAGGGTAAATCATTAACCAATGCTTTATTTACATTACAAGAGCGTGGTCGTTTATTTATTGGTCATGGTATAGAAGTATACGAAGGCATGGTTATTGGTATTCATAGCCGTGACAATGATTTAACGGTAAATCCGTTAAAAGGAAAGCAGTTAAATAATATTCGTGCTGCAGGTACTGATGAAGCACAAACCTTAACACCACCTATTATTTATACGCTTGAGCAAGCTTTAGAATTTATCGATGATGATGAACTGGTTGAAGTAACACCTAAAAGCATTCGTATTCGTAAGAAATTCTTGACAGAAAACGAAAGAAAACGCGCATCTCGAAGCAAAGATTAATGACAATGAGTCACTCTGATAAAAGTTAAAAAAGCACCTTAGGGTGCTTTTTTTTTGTAATCATCAGCTTAAAAAACTATTGCGTTTAATAAGTTAGACTTAATGCCGGTTTTTAGTTGTTTTGTTTAAAAAAAGTTTTATTTTTAATTAAATCGTGTCATTATCAGATAGTCTTTGAACGAAAATTGAGCAAGTTACGTATATTTAAATTCAAAGAGGCAGTTCAATAATACGAAAGGGGTACATTGTATGGCAAAGCACGAGAGGAAAATTTCTCTTACGCCAAATCAATGGTGGGATTTATTGAGTTTAGCACAGAAATTTTCGGCTAATTCATTATTTCAATTTGGTTACCACCTTGCGTTTATACGCAGTACAGATAACGGAAAACTGGCTGTATTGATACGTGAGAACAACCATATTGCTGCTATCACAGAAGATGGCGAACTCGATACAAATCCAAATATTGTTTTGAGGCGGGATTTAAACGAAGAGTCCAATCAAAGAAAAGCGAGTTAAACGGATTAGCTTATCTCTTATATAGAGTAGAGGCGATAAACAGCAGGGTTGTTTATCGCTTTTTTCTTGCCTGTTTCGGGTTCTTACTGTGATGATTAGCCTGTTTAGGCTTGATTGTTGAAATAAATACCAGCCATCCTAGCCAAGACAGTAGTATGGTTGCCAGCAACCAAGCATTCTTTTCTTGGCCTGATACTCTTTTATTGCCGGCTACCAAGGCGATTGGCATTAAAAAAACACAAATTCCGATAATATAGAGTAAAAGATCTAATTCACTGATCCCCATTTAAATACCTTTATACCTAAGCTTTTTGTTTATTCTAGTATACACAGATAGTGCGTTTTTGCTTAAGCAGAACTGTATTTATTTGGGGGCTACAAGGTTAACCGGCTGGTTCCAGCAATAATTCGCAAAAGCGGTTAAAACCAGCAAGTGTATCTAATTGCCAGGAATATTTTATGTCGTTGCTTTGTTTGGATATGATTTTTTTAAGGTTCTCTGAAGAGAGCTGGGCACTTTTTTCTAAATAACGTTCAACCGCTTTACTGACACTTTCATTTTTAAAAGCGATATCACCTACAATATTTGGGTATTGAGATAAAATAGCCGACATTAGTTTAACGGATTCTGAATCTTCTGATGACTGTTGTCTGGTCTGACTGAGTTTTTGTTTTAATAGTTCAGCTTGATGCTGAGCCAATAAAAGTACAACTTCGGCCTGATGTTTTTCAAAGTTTTGCGCATTGGATAGCCGTGCTTTATACACATTGAGCTCACGTTTTAGCGTTTCTGAGCGATAAAATAAAAAAAATACCAAGACAACCAAGATGGCAAACAATACTGCAATTAACACCTTCAACCTCTCTCTTTAACATCGAACAGAAAGCTTTTTCATCGAAAATAGCCTGAATCAATTGTCACTTTTATCTTATATATTATTTACCCGGTATTAACAATAGAAATCACAAAAATGGCGCTAAGATTTTCATTTAACCTAATTGGGATTTACAATGGTGCCCTTATATCTACAGTTGATAAAACGACAAGAAGAGACAGTATGCCAAGTTTGCAACGGATTATATTAATTGATACCCACTTGCCGGGCGTCGTTGAGTTAAAACTCGATGGACACACCAATATATGTGGTACTAATGCGTCGGGCAAAACGACCTTACAAAGGTTAATTCCTGTGTTCTATGGGGAATTTCCGAGCCGGGTAGTGCCTGCGACTCGGGATAGTTTTGAGCGTTGGTACTTACCTCGTGAATCCAGCTTTATTATTTATGAATATAAAAGAAATGCCGAGCAGGTTTGTCAGGCCGTATTATCTTCTTCAGGCTCTGGCGTCAATTACCGTTTAATTGGCAAAGCATTTGAATTAGACGATTATTTGCAACTGCAAGCAAACGGGGAGCATAAACCTATTACTATGGTTGAGTTGGGACGAAATTTAAAACGTGCCGGGGTCAACCAGACTAGTTTATTAAATACTTCCCAGTTTAGAGCCATTATTCAAAATGACCGTAGCCAGCTCAATGCCAGTAGCAATAGTCGGGAGCTACTTGGTTATGCCCGTTTGTACAGTTTATGTGAGAGTGATGCCAGCCTGCGCCATATCGAAAAACTAGCCAAAGCTGTGCATTCAAAAGAAGGGAAAATGGAAACCATCAAAGCTATGGTTTCAGCTATCCTAGAAGAAGATGGGGTTCAGCCTCCGAGCTCTAAACTGAACATAGGTAAGGTGGATGAATGGATTAAAGAGTGTCAGCTTATTCAGGGATTTGATGCAATAAAACCTGAATTTAATCAACTCGAACAAAGTCATCGTCAACTGCTTAAAAATGAAAAAAGGCTGGCTGAATTAAAGCATCATTATGCGTTAGACTTGAGCAAACTGGCTAAAACCATCACTGAAAATCAAGTCTCACTCGAAGAAACTTTGCTCGACTTACGTCAGTTAGAAAATAAATGGACTCATCAAAGAGACCAACTTAATCAAACTATCTCCAGAGCCAAAGCCGATGTGCAAAAGTATGAGCAGGATTTAGATCAGGTTGAGCAGGATTATCTGGATTGGCAAGATAAAGACGTTGAGACACTTCAACAAAAATTGACTGAATTACCCAGATGGAAAAGTGAACTGCAGTCAGCACAATCAAGATATCAATTGCTCACAGAAAAACATTTAGACATAGAGTCTGCATTTAATAAGCGGCTCGCCGAACTGGCAGAAAAGCACAGTCAGGAAATAGAAGCTTACCGTAGTGAAAAAGATGAAACATCCGCTTTGCTTGCGGAGCAAAAATATACGGCCGAGCAAAAATTGCAACAGTTGAAGCAAGACTTTAATACTCAGATTCAGTCAATTAAATCCGAGTACAGTGAATCCTTGCATGAACTTGAAAAGCAACAAACTGAGCTGGAAGTTGAGCTTAGGCATGTCGGGTTCACTTCGAGCGAGCAAGCCGAGCTTGATTTGTTTGATGCACAAATTAAAGAAGCCGGAGCAATTGAAGACAGTTCGCGTGATGAACTGCAAATGCTCGAACAAAACATGAGAAAAAACGAACAGTTCAGGCGCAAAGCGGATGATCAACTGGCAAAAACGCGACAAGCCTGTTTGAAACAGGAGCAGCAAGTTGAAGCGGTTGAAGCTTTATTGTATCCGGGCGAGCATACCCTTTTAGAATTCTTACGAAAACAGCGCCCTGAATGGGAGCTAGATTTAGGTAAAATTATACATCCGGATTTATTAAAACGAACAGATTTATCCCCCCAGGTTGTTACTCAGTTAGACTCGGCTGAAGCAAACTCAATTTATAATCTGTTACTGGATTTAAAGGCAGTTGAAACACCGGATTATGCCGTCTCTGAACAAGCCTTAAAAAAGCGTCTGGAAAACGCGCAAACCGCGTTAGAAAGTGCACAAGCAGAGCAGGAAAATGCTGAGGTTGAATTAGCCAGAATCAATGAACAAGTTGGCCAAACTGAACGAAGTTTAAGCCAGCTAAAAGTGGATTTGGCCGATAAAACTCAAAGCAGAAAACGGCTTCAACAAGATAAAGATGCATTGATCAGCCAGTATCAGAATGCGCTGGTTGAAAGAAAACTGGTCATAGAAAAGCAATTAGCCAAAATTAAACAGGCCAAACAGGCGCAAAAGTCTGAACTGGAAGCCTGTATTCAGGAAGTGGAAGAGCAAAAAGCAGAAGCTGAACTTGAGCACAAAGCGCACTGGCAGCAGTTATTAGCTGATTTGCAGCAGCAAATCAGTCAAACGGATCTGAGAATTTCACAAACTCAAAATGCGCTAAAAGTGGAGAAAAAACAGGCTAACAACTGGCTTGAAGATGAATTGGCAAACCGGGATGTGGATGTTGATGAAATTGCTAAGTTGAAAAAAGCGATTCAGGCTTTCACTCAGGACATTCAGTCAGCTGAAAAAAATAGAAATTTGGTGAATGACTATCTGCATTGGTATAACACGATTTTTAACGGCCATAAGCTAAACTGGCAGGCGGATTTAAATCAAGCCAGACAGGATTTAAATCAGGCTGAGCGGATGTTGACTAAACAAGGCCAACTTTACCAAAGCGAGCGTGAGCAAAAGCAACTACAGCAAGCTCAAATTGAAGACGTTGTGCGCACTGCCAAGCAGCAGGAAAATGATCTTCAATTGATTAACCGTCAGTTAAGTAAATTAAAATTACCGCTTGAAAACGCAGTTAAAGAGTCGGGCAATTTAAACCAGCGCATTACTCAGGGTCAGGACCTGTTAAATGAACGCGAACAATTGCAGGCAGAGATTAAATTACAGCTAGAGCGTTTTGACAGTTTAATTGCTTCTCAGTCCGGTTCAGGTTTAGCCGAAATTTGGGAAAAATCTCGAGAGGAATGCATCCATACTAATGCACAGGGTGTGTTGGTACTAGACCATAGAAAACTTGTCGAAAAATTATCTGAGCTGATTCATGTATTTGTTCCTCAGCGTCTGCAGGGACTGCGTGATCAGGGCAAAATTTTTGGTAAAGATTTATCCAGTTATTATCAGGTACTGGCTGACATTGATAAGCGCATTGCCAGTCAGAGCAGTCGTATCAGCAAAGAAGTAGATGAAGAGCTTTATCTGGAAGGTGTATCTGATTCCGAAGTTAAAATTCGTTCAAAAATCAGTGAACTTGAATTCTGGCCTGAGCTTAAACAATTTCATCAGTTGTATTTGGACTGGCTGGAGCAAGGCGCCCATGAGTTACCTGGTCAGGACTATGCGCAGAGCATTAAACGGGCTCTGGACATTATCGGCCGTTCCGCTTTGGCCGGTGGTATTTCTAAGCTACTGGATATAGAACTAAAAATTAAAGAGGGTAATAGTGTGCTGGTTATTCGTACTGACCGCCAGCTAAATGAATCCTCCAGCCATGGCATGGCCTACTTAATTTTATGTAAGTTTTTATTAGCATTTACCCGTTTATTACGTGGTCAGTCTAAAGCGATTATTCACTGGCCAATTGATGAGCTGGGTACACTCCATCAAAGCAACGTGAAAAAAATCTTCAGTGCGTGCGAACATAATAATATTTCTGTTGTGGGGGCTTTTCCTAACCCGGAATCTGAGGTGCTGAGTTTGTTTGATAACCGATACTTAATTGATAAAAAGAGTAAAAAACTGCAAATTGTACAGCCGAGAATTAATCCTGTCAGCGCTCGAATTAAAGCCAGGCAAGCTGCCCTAAATCAGCCGGTTGAGCAAGGAGAAGAAGCATGATCAGTCAAAAAGGTTTAGTGCTGGAGCGATTATTATCCGGTGAATTTATTTGTCGAGTCAGTTATGAAGACGGTTTTCGTTTTTTACAGGACAGCCAGAATGCCGCGCAGATAGAAGCACAGTTGAATTTATTAAACCGTACTTTGTCAACGGCGGTTGAAGGTGAAGTTTATTTTGCCGGTTATTTAGCGCTGGCGGATAAAGAGCGTAAAGTTCTAGAAAGACAATTTAAAGAAATCACGAGCAATTTATTGCCATTGACCGAATGGCTGTTATTGGTTCAGGAAAGTAGTGGTAAAGATATCCCGTTAACCCAGGGATCAGCAATCCGTTTAAATGAGTTGCAAACAACGATTGAAGATACCCCGGCTTTAGCTGAACAGCTGGCTAAGATATCAGCTTATCCGCTGTTCAATTCGACCAGTAAAACTGCGGATGGTCAGATTAAACAAGTATTTAAGCGCTTGACGGAATTAGGTTATCTGCAAAAACCAAACCCTGAAAAGCTGATCTATATTGCAACCGGTAAACTCGATTACATCTACGAAGTCATCCGCTTTATTGATGAAACGGAAAGTTTATCTCTGACTGAGCAGGCAGAAGCTGCAATGCAGCAGGGAAGTTTACTGTGAGGGACAATTTTACTCAGGCTGGCGGAAAATTTTTAAGAGCTCTGAGCCGCCACAGCGATTTGATCATGCAGGCCTATTTGTCGGGCACGGTAGACGAAGGTGCTTATTCAGCGCAGGTGTTAGATAATTTACAGAATCTGGGTATCTTATGGCGTCCGGATCCTGAATCCGATCTGCGCTTACGACGTGTTGTCAGAGCCTTGTTAGAAGAAGGCTTAAGCGATGAGCGTAATCGTCAGGTTGATGCCAATATTGGCGGCGCTTTGAAAAAGGTAACCACTTTGGTTGCGCATTATAAAGAAGCTTGTGATAAACACAGATTTGCTGAAGCCGGTGCTCATTTAGCGGATTTAACCGAATTGACATATGCGATGATAGATTCACTCAAACAAGGCGTTCGTGCGCTTTGGGCCCGCATCCATAAAGAGTTTGGTTATGTAGCTTCCATCGATGCCAAAATTCGTGAAAACCAACTGGCGCAAAGTCAGGTCAGTGAAATGTTAGCTCAGCTTGAATTATTTGAATTTGATAAACTGGCTCAACTGGCTGGCGGCAATCGGGATTTAAGGCGTTTACTGGTTGTGACTATGCAATCTAACTTTTCATCGATTACGCAGGAGCTCAGTTTAGCTCAATCCAGATTAACTGAGTTATTAGGTCGCTTCAGGGAGTTCCAGGGTAAAACCCGTCTGTTAAAAGGCTTTGTTTTGCATCTTGAGCAACAACCGGATTATCAACCGGCAGCGTATGCCAAACATAGCCTGGTACCTGAGTTATTTAATCTGGCTGATAATATTATTAAACCGGCTTCAGTTGATGTTAACAACCCAGAACATGAACTGGATTTAAGTCAGATTGTTGGCCGTTTAAAAGCCATTTATCATCTTAAATCTCAGCCTGCTGCCAGCGCGACTCAGGCCATTCAGGTAGAATCTATGGCTGAGGTTGAACTGGATGAAAATTTGGTAAAACAAGAAGTTGAAGCGTATTTTTGTCAAATTATAGATTCGGGTGAGCGCCAGTCTGCGCTTGAATATCATCAGTGTGCTCAGCTTGAATTTGATAAAGAAGTTTGGCTATATCAAGTCATTGGAGAATACGATGCTTTGCCGGACAGTGAAAAAAGCTTTTTTGAAATAGAAAAAAGCTTAAAAGATCATCCCGTTTTTAATGGCAATAAAATCATCGAAGATGTTGAACTTTGGTTTAGTTAGCTAAACCAAAGTCATAGAAGCTGATATTGAAAAAGGAATATTCAAATGCGAGCCATTATAATGTCCATATTAGCGCTATTGATTGGATATGGATTAGGCGCTTATCAATTTATTGATAATTCGGGAACAACCGATAGGGTTGATCTGACGAGTCAGAAAACCGCACCTCAGCGCTCGGCTAATGACAAGCCCGAGAATGATGCCACAAGGTCATCTTTGGAAATTGCCATTCAAACAGAGCAAACCAGCAGGGTGAAACCTGATTTTAGCGGTAATCTGATTGTTAACTGGAAAACCAAACTGGCTGATTTTGAGCAAGGGAATTCGGGTTATCTGGATTTATTAAAACTGGCGCTGGAACTGGCTCAGGCACCGGTTGATATTCAACAAGATTTTATCTTAACCGGTTTAACGGCTGAAAGTGATGCCCGGGTTAAACAGGTGGGTGCGCTTTTACTGGATTATTTATCTGAACAAAATCCGCAGCAGGCATTAGATATGCTGGTATTAATGTCGCAGCAACAAAAGTTAGAATATGGCAATCAGGTACTTCTGGCGCTTTCAAACTATCAGCCAGAGCTTGCCTGGCGGTGGATTAAACAGGCGGATCCGGTCGAATTTGGCGAATTTTTAGCACATAATCAATCTATGTGGGTTATTTCTGAAGTGCTGAAAAGCGCTGCCAGCGCTCCTGAGTTACAACAAGAAATTTATCAATATACCCAGCAGGGAAAAAATTTACCGAATCGTGGCCATAATGGGCAAAGTCTGGTGGCGGCTCAGATTGCCCGGTTAGATCCCTACAAAGCGCTTCGGATGGCTTTTGAGGGTGAGCAAGCCGATCATCTGTTATTTACTCACGCACTGGAAAGTCTTGCTAATACAGATCCGAAAAGTGCGGTGGATACTTTGTTGGAACATTCGGATATGGCAGACGGCCGAAATTTAAGAAAGGTTTTGACCGCACTGGCGGATAATCATGCTTATGATGAAATTAATGCGTTTTATCGACAGGTAGACGATCCTAAACTAAAAGATAATCTAGCCCAAATGGCGGCTGGCATAGCTGCAAAAGATGATTTAAGCCAAGCTCAGACCTGGCTGGCGAAAATAGAATCTGAAAATGCCAGGCGCCGTGCCGGATTTTCAGTGATTCATTCCCTTCGTCAAAGCAGCAATAGTAACCTGTCTCAGGAAATTCGGTTTATCAATCAAAATTATCAGCAAAATGATAAGGTTGCACTGAACTATTATGTGAATACTTACCGCTATTGGATTAGTCGAGACGGCGATGTTAAACAGCAAATTATGGATAATTTACCGGCCAATCTTGAAACCATGCGTGAACAATTAGAGCGCCGTCTGAAAAACTAAAGCGGCTTTTCCCAAAACTTAGCAACCCCGGCAGTT
This sequence comes from uncultured Alteromonadaceae bacterium, assembly GCA_913056495.1. GTDB lineage: Bacteria > Pseudomonadota > Gammaproteobacteria > Enterobacterales > Alteromonadaceae > Catenovulum. The sequence goes on from CAJXMO010000002.1 coordinate 178,500, forward strand.
TCGGCTAATTGATAGGCTTCAAACCCCATTTTTTGATATAGGTTTTTAGCGACAATATTTTCATCCAGCACTTCCAATGTGAGCTTACAGTATCCTTGCGTTCGTGCATATGCTTCAGCAGTTTGCATTAGTTTCAACGCGATCCCTTTGCCTCTGTAGGCAGTTTGCACAGTCAGATCATGGATATTGAGCAAGGGTTTAGCATAAAACGTAGAAAAGCCTTCAAATGCATTTAATAAACCGACGGCTTTTGTATTATCCAGTGCCAGCCAGCCAACATAATCAGTGCGTTTTTTTAACTGTGCAACCAGGTTTTGTTTGCTCGATTCAGCCAAAGCTTGGCCACCGCCCATAGGGTCAAGGGCATAATCAGATAATAAATTAATCAGGGCTTGCGTATCTTGCAAGCAGTTTAAATCGAGAGGTTTTATCGTCAACATAAAGGGGTATTTCAGCTTATCAAAACCGGCTAAATTAGCAGGTTTGTACAAAAAAAGCAGTTAAAGCGGTTAATTATCACAATTTTGTTGAAATCAGGTCTAATTTACTCTGGTTGCGCATTAGTCTGTTAGGTATAATCAGGCACATTTTCGCATTGCGAAAAACCGAATAACCGTCAACATATTAGACAAAAAACAAGGTACTCACATCCGTTATGGCTAAGTACGATATTAAAACATTCCAAGGTCTTATCCTTGCATTGCAGGATTATTGGGCACAGCAAGGTTGTGTCATTGTTCAACCGCTTGATATGGAAGTGGGTGCAGGTACTTTTCACCCAATGACATTTTTGCGTTCTTTAGGCCCTGAGCCACATAACTGTGCCTATGTGCAGCCATGCCGCCGACCAGCCGATGGCCGTTATGGTGAAAACCCAAACCGACTTCAACATTATTATCAGTTTCAGGTTATTTTAAAACCGTCTCCGAGCAATATTCAGGAACTGTATTTAGGATCATTAGAACTATTAGGGTTTGATACACAAACTCACGATATCCGTTTTGTAGAAGACAACTGGGAATCTCCGACTTTGGGCGCGTGGGGATTAGGCTGGGAAGTTTGGTTAAACGGTATGGAAGTGACCCAGTTCACATACTTCCAACAGGTTGGTGGTTTAGAATGTAAACCGGTTTCTGGTGAGATCACCTATGGTTTAGAGCGCCTGGCTATGTATATTCAGGGCGTTGATAGTATTTATGATTTAGTTTGGGCCGACGGACCTATGGGTAAAGTGACCTATGGTGATGTTTTCCATCAAAATGAAGTCGAGCAGTCAACTTATAATTTTGAATTCGCCGATGTCGATGCTTTATTTGCTCAATTTGATCAGTGCGAAAAAGAAAGCCAAAAGCTGATTGAAAATAATTTACCTCTACCTGCCTATGAGCAGGTGATGAAGGCGTCTCATGCATTCAATCTGTTAGATGCTCGTCATGCAATCTCTGTAACTGAGCGCCAGCGCTATATTTTACGTGTTCGGGCTTTAGCTAAAGCCTGTGCTGAAGCTTATTTCGCAGCACGTGAAGAACTGGGTTTCCCTCTGTTAAACAAAGAAAATCAGCAGGCAGGTAAATAATGACAACTGAAAATTTATTAATTGAGCTGGGTACTGAAGAGTTACCACCAAAGTCATTGCGTAAACTGGCAGAAGCCTTTGCTGAAAACTTTGAGTCAGAATTAAAAGCTGCTGATTTAGCGTTTGCCAAGGTGAACTGGTTTGCCTCACCACGTCGTCTGGCGATTAAAGTCAGCGAACTGGCGGCCAAGCAAGCTGACAAAATCGTTGAAAAACGTGGTCCGGCAGTAAAAGCTGCATTTGATCAGGATGGCAATCCAACTAAAGCTGCACTGGGCTGGGCTCGTAGCTGTGGCATAGAGGTATCAGAAGCCGAGCAATTAGAAACCGATAAAGGTGCCTGGCTATTACATAAAGCTGAAGTTGCGGGTAAAAAAGTTGAAGATTTAGTCATAGATATGGCGGCTCGCGCTTTAGCCAAGTTGCCCATTCCTAAGCCGATGCGCTGGGGTGATTCTGATACTCAGTTTATTCGTCCGGTACATACAGCGACTGTATTATATGGTGCCCAGTCGATAGCGGGTGAGCTATTGGGTATTCAGACTGCAACTCAACTGCAGGGGCACAGATTCCACAGCAAAGGTATGGTTGAACTAAATCATGCAGATGAATACGAAGCCGTTTTAAAACAAGCTTATGTTATTGCTGACTTTGAAGCGCGAAAAACACAGATCAAAGCTCAGGTTGAAGCAAAAGCGGCTGAGTTTGACTGTATTGCGGATATGGATGAAGACCTGCTTGAAGAAGTAACAGGTTTAGTTGAATGGCCGGTTTTATTAGTTGCATCATTTGAAGAGAAGTTTCTTGAAGTCCCGGATGAAGCTTTAATCTACACAATGAAAGGCGATCAGAAATATTTTCCAGTGTTAGATAAAAGCGGCAAACTAACTAACAAATTTATCTTTATTTCAAACATTGAAAGTAAAGACCCGTCTCAGGTAATTAAAGGCAACGAGAAAGTCATTCGTCCCCGTTTATCTGACGCTGAATTCTTCTTTAAAACAGATAAAAAGAAAACGCTTGAGAGTCGTTTGGAAAGTTTAAAAACGGTTTTATTCCAACAAAAACTGGGCTCTCTGTATGAAAAGTCTGAGCGTATTTCTGAACTAGCGGCTTATATTGCTGAAAAAATGAATGGTAATGCGGCAGACGCAAAGCGTGCCGGTTTATTATCAAAAACCGATTTGATGACTGAAATGGTCATGGAATTTACCGATGTTCAGGGTGTCATGGGCATGCATTACGCGCGTCATGACGGCGAATCAGAAGCGGTTGCTAATGCGCTTAATGAACAATATATGCCACGTTTTGCCGGTGATAACTTACCGCAAAATCCGGTGAGCTGTGCAGTCGCCCTGGCCGATAAATTTGATACGCTTGCTGGTATATTTGGTATTGGCATGTTACCAAAAGGCGATAAAGATCCGTTTGCATTGCGTCGTGCAGCCATTGGTGCATTAAGAATCATTGTTGAAAATGAGTTGGATCTGGATATTGCTGATCTGACCGCTAAAGCGGTTAGTTTATTCGGTGATAAGCTGACAAATGACAGTGTTGAGCATGATGTAGTTGAATTTATCTTTGGCCGTTTCCGAACTTGGTATCAGGATCTGGGTTATCCGGTTGAAATTATTTTAGCTGTACTGGCACAGCGTCCAACTGAGCCGGTTGATTTTGATAAACGTGTAAAAGCGGTATCTGCTTTTAAAGAGTTAGATGCAGCAGAAGCCTTGGCTGCGGCAAACAAGCGGGTTAGCAATATTTTAGCTAAAAACCCGGCAGAATTAGCCACTAACGTTGATCAAAGCCTATTACAGCAAAACGAAGAAAAAGCCTTGTATCAGTTGGTATCAGCAAAACAAACTGAACTGGCCCCTATCTTTGCCGAAAAAGCTTACCAGCAAGCGCTGGCTGAGCTGGCGACTTTGCGTGAAGCGGTTGATGCTTTCTTTGATAATGTCATGGTAATGGACGAAAACGAAAGTGTGCGCAACAATAGGTTATTATTATTGTCTCAATTAAGAGATCTGTTTTTACAAATTGCAGATATCTCTGTATTGCAAAAATAAAAGCCTAATGATTCTGAAGTGAGTCAATATGTGATTTGACTCACTTTAAGAGAAAGGAATGTTTATGAAATCATTTAAATTAAGCTTGCTGCTATGCGCCAGTATTCTGGCCTCGGGTTGTTCGGTAACACCTATTCAAAATGAAGCGCTGGCAGTTAACCGAGCTGACTTTTTGTATTTAAGAGGTAACTTTACCTGGTGGGATACGGAAGAGCATGCCAAGGTTGAGCGAGTTGAAGGCCAGTTATATAAAGCGACAGTTGAATTGATTGCGGATGGTCAGCCATACGAATTTAAATTTGCTGATGTGAACTGGTCGCTAGGGGCTAATTGCGGTTATTATCAAGCCAGTGATCAGCTGGTCACAACCAATAATATGGTAACCGCAAATTGTAGTGCTAAATTTGAGCCTTTTAAATTTGTCCCTGAAGAAACCGGAGAGTATGACTTTTTCATTGATTTTAGCGATGAATCAGAACCTCAGGTTTGGATTAGACCAACCCCTAAAACATCATTGCTGGATAATATTCCGGGATTTTAATGACACTGGAATACTTTGGTTTAGCTATAAAAGGGCGGTCATTGACCGCCCTTTTTAATGGCTTACGCTTATTTCGGGTTAAGTGGCTTTAAATTTCAGCCGATTGCGTCGGCTAAAATAAAAGATTGCTAATAACCCGGTACCAAATACAGCCATACTGGCGGGCTCTGGCACGTCCGTGGTATCAGAAGGGTCTCTTGCCCAAACATTCAGGTGAGAGATGCCTTTATCGCCAAAATCCCCTGTATCTAGCGTACCGGCCAGTTTATAAGGGGTGAGAAAATTCAGATATGGGCTGTTTTCTTCAGCAAAAATGGTTTTAAAGTTGAAATCATAAACGGTAAAACCACCATCTGAACTCTCTGAACCAGCTTTAACTGAAAAAGCTAAATGGTCAAAGGTCGCTTCGCCTAATAACTCCTGAACCTGATCGATAATGTCGAGTTTAGTCGTTAACGTCCAGTCGAGCGCAGAACAGTTACCCGGTCCGCCTGCTGTACAGGTAAAATCCAGTGTTAATAAATCACCTATATCCAGTACCAAAGAACCACCTGGAACCGGTCCAGTGGTACTATAGTTAACACTGCCGTCATCTCCGTTAAAGCTGGCTAAATGGATCCAACCTGGGTCATCTTTTATGCCGTCCGGATCAAGCGCTTGTAAATCATCTGGGGTTATAAATTCCATGCCGGATAAATAATCTTCACCATTTAATAAGCCATCCTGATATTGACCTATATTTGGACTTGGATTATTTAACCCTCCGGTGTCATCATTAACACCATAGACACCCACGCAGGATGTTGCATCATAAGATTTAGAGAGCAACCCGTGATCTGGGTCATTCGGTGAACCTGGTACAGGCGGGAAGCCATCTGTATAGTAAATATATTCAAGAGTTGCTTTGTCTGTAGAGCAGGTTGCAGGGTTAGGTATAAAAGCAGCAAAACTACTGCTGGTAGTAAATAAGATTAACGCAAAAAATATCCTATAAAGCGTCACGGGTATACTAGTATTCATAGTCCACCTCACGATATATTGTGACGCTTAAAATTTAAGCATAATACGTACCCTAAAAGTTTAAAGTTAACCTTTTCAATGCACTAAAAATGACCAAAGATCATTTGTCTTCCACTTTTCTTTTTTCTGTAAAAAAAGCTGACACAAAAAAGCCCCGGTTTTTGCAAACCGGGGCTTTTAATAATCAATAATAAAAGCGGGTTATTATTTCTTTTCTAATAAGAATTTAATCAAATCGGCATAGTCTTTTTCGCTTTTTAAACCACGAGAAAGCACTTTGTATTTACCGTTTACAATTAAAGTTGGCACGCTGCGAATGTTGTAAAGTTTTTGGTCTGAACTCATTTTGCCTGCCTGACCAGCTGCGATAAAGCTGTTATAGGCACCGTCATATTTTTCAGGGTCGATTCCGCCTGAGATAAGAGTCGCGCGTACATCATTCATAGATCTGAACTGCTTTCTGTCTTTATGGATATGATTAAAAATAGCAGATACGCCTTCTTCTTCCTGCTTTAATAAGCGTACTGCAGCCAAGCTTTTTGCCAGACCTGTCGCGACGTCTCGATTATTTCTAGGCATAAAATCAACATGGCTTCGGGTAAATTCAACACCCGCAGGTAATTGCTTTTTAATATCAGCCGCTACAGGCTCAAAGGCAAAACAATGCGGGCAATAAAAAGAGAAAAACTCTTTAATTTCCGGATTCTTGCTGGCCGGTGTATTCAGTACTTCGTAATGCTTGCCTTCTTCAAATTTGGCATCGGCGCAAGCCGTTAATGGAAAGGCTAATAAAACAAAAATAAAGCTTAAGAATTTTTTCATAATGTTATCCAAGAGTATATAAGTGATGATTGGATGAGTTAATTTGCAGTTAAGTTACCGTATCATAGACCGGACATCAAGCTTAAAGGTTCCTCATAAAGCTGCGCAAGTTGCTCTTTTAAAGACAGAATCTGTTGTTCCCAGTATTTATCTTCGGCAAACCAGGCAAAACTGTGAACAAATGCAGGGTCACACCATCGTTTGGCTATCCAGCCCATATAGTGCACCATACGCATTGCTCTAAGCGGTTCTATCAGTTGTAGTTCTTTAGGATTAAAATCACTAAACTCCTGATAGCCTTCAAGCATAGTATCCAGTTGCAGAATTTGTTGTTGTCTGTCGCCGGATAACATCATCCATAAATCCTGAATCGCCGGACCGGTTCGGGCATCATCTAAATCGACAAATTGTGGACCGTCTCGCCATAAAATATTACCGGCATGGCAATCACCATGCAGTCTGATTTGCTCTATACCGGCCAGTTGATAGCGCGATTTAGTTTCATGAATGAGTTGCTCTAATATCGTATTAAACGCGGTTTCTATTGTTACCGGAACCATCTGGCTATCAGCAATATGCTGTTTTGCTAAATCAAGATATTCTGCACAGCTTATTGTTGGCCTGAACTTAAATTTTTGTTTTTTGGCAACCAGATGAATTCGGCCGATAAAGCGCCCCATCCACTCAAGGTGGTCAAGATTGTCATTTTCAAATGAGCGTCCGCCAACACTTGGATATAAACAAAACAGATAGCCTTGATGCTGGTGTAGCGTTTTTCCGTTAATACTTAAAGGCGCAACCACAGGTACTTCTGCTTCATCAAGCTGGAGCGCAAATTCGTGCTCTTCGGCTATTTGTGATTCAGTCCAGCGAGCCGGGCGATAGAATTTTACGACATATCTTTTTTGGTCGTCTGCAATAAACTGATAGACCCGGTTTTCATAGCTGTTCAGGGCGATTAAACCGGATTCGGGACGAACCCCGATAGATTCAATGGCGTCTAATATTGAGTCCGGAGTGAGTGATGCAAAAGAAAAGTTTTCGAGAGAATCGGATTGCATACAATGACCTTGCTAATAAGTATTAGCCGCAATGATACACAAGCCAAAAAATAAAGCGAATAGTTCGCGGTGTTGTGACACACCGCGAATGCTTTCGCTCAACAACTTAGCGACCTTTGAAGAAACGGCTTTCCTCATACAGGGTGACAGGTTTAGCGCCAGCAGATTTTGTTGTAATGACAAAATAAAAATCGTTTCTGGCTTCATTTAATAAACTCGGGTCAACTGCCAGAGTAACAGGCACACTCTCTACTTTGCCTGCCGGTACGGTCAACTCTTTTTCGCCTATCCATTTATAATCATCAGCCAGTTCACTGATTGATAAGTGATAAGTGACAGCCTCTTGTGCCTGATTCATCACTTTTAGTGTATAGGTATTTTCGATTTCACCGTTAAAATTTTCTCTGAAGAGTTGGTTTCTGTCTCGGATAATATCTAAATCAAATGGAACTCGGGCCATTAATGTAGAGATAAATAGCCCAATCATAATAAAGAGTAAAACCGAATAAGAAAGCAGTTTACTGCGAAACAGTTTGGTAAAACCACCCGCTAATTGCCGCTCAGTGGTATAGCTGATAAGTCCTTTCTGATAACCCATTTTATCCATTACACCATCACAGGCATCAATACAGGCGCCACAGTTAATACATTCGTATTGCAAGCCATTACGAATATCTATCCCGGTCGGACACACCTGTACACATAAATTACAGTCTATACAGTCGCCCAGACCCAAAGCTTTTGGATCGGCTTTACGAGATCGTGGGCCTCGGTTTTCTCCGCGTTTCTTGTTATAAGCCACGGTAAAGGTATCTTTATCAAACATGGCGGATTGAAAACGTGCATATGGGCAAATATGGGTACACATAATTTCACGCATCCAGCCTGCATTACCATAAGTGCAAAATGTAAAAAATATGACCCAGAAACTGACCAGCCAGCCGGCCGAAAAAGTAAAAAATTCAATCATTAAGTCGCTTATATCGACAAAATAGCCTATAAAACTTAAGCTGGTATATAAACTGAATGCAATCCAACAGGCATGTTTGGCTATTTTTTTGAGAGCTTTAGAGCGGCTCATTGCTTGTTGGTCGAGTTTCATTCTTTGGTGACGGGAGCCTTCAATTTTTTCTTCAAACCAGATAAAAATAAAGGTCCAGACGGTTTGCGGACACATATACCCGCACCACACCCGGCCAATGAAGGTTGTCACCAGAAATAATGCCATCGCAGCAATAATAAATATCCATGCGAGCAGCAAAAGGTCCTGAGGCCAGAAAGTGACCGAAAATATTCTGAATTTTTGGTTAGCTAAGTCGAATAAAACGGCTTGCTGACCCTGATACTGGATCCAGGGTAATAACATAAAGGCGGCCATGAAAACCATGCCCATACGTTTACGAACTTTTTGGTAGAGGCCGGAAACGGCGCGAACATAGATACGATTTCTTGATTGACCGGCTCTGTCCGGGTTAGTCTTTGCAGGTTGAATTTTAACAGGAGAAGTGTCTGACTTTATATCAATTTTGTCATTCATTAGAGCGCTCTAAGTTCACCACACTAGAAAAGAGGGCTTTAGTATAACGTGAAGACAGATGTGGTTGCCAAGTCTAATTTTCACTAATTTGGGTTACAATGCGCTAGATCAAGATCCGTGTCTAAATGATAATTATAGATATTTGGTGGTAAAATATATGAGTAAGGTTTATAAGAGGTAGCCATGCTTAAAAAACTAACCATGTGGGCATTATTTTTAGTACTTGCTGTTCAGGTATGGAAAATGCCAGATTTTCAACAGTTTAAAGATGAAACCATTGCCGGTGTTTGGGATTTGGCTTCGGAAAAGTCGCATAAAAAAGAGCTGACCCAAGTCAGCGAATTTGCCAGTCGAATTAAATACTGGATGGAAAACTTTGATGATCAAGAAAAAGAATATATTAAGCAGGTCACTGAATCTCAGAGTAATTTTGAGCAATTTGTTCAGAATTATTGCCGAGAAGCTAAGCCATTTCATCCGGTTCTAAGTAACGCCCATTTATTGTTAGCTTGCGATAAAGCGAAACAAAGCCTGCAAGCCAGACCAAACTAATGTAAGGGCTTAACTAGCTTTAAAAGTCGGTTCTGTGGGTGAGGGCCCGGTTTGAATACGGTCAGCAAAAGCAACCCGGTTTCGACCCGCGTCTTTAGCCTGATACAAGGCTTGGTCGGCCCGTTTTAACAAAGGCTCAATTTTTTCACTTTGGCGACGAATCGCACAGCCTAAACTGATGCTGACATGCAATATTTTGCCTGCATGCTGATATTCAGATTTTTCATTTCTGGCTTGTTTTCCTGCCTGATGGTCATCCGGGCGGTTTGCTCTTCTGAAAACTAACGGGTAGTTGGCTACCCTTGCCCGAATATATTCAAGACGCTCCGCGATGATTTTCGGATCGTTGTGGTTAAAGACCAGAGTAAATTCCTCTCCACCATAGCGATAGGCCTTAACCCCTTTCGTTTTTGATAAAATAGAAGCAATCAGTTTAAGCACTTGATCGCCTACATCATGTCCCCAGGTATCATTAAATTTTTTAAAATGGTCAACATCCAGCATAGTCACGGCGCTATTTTTACCAAGCCGGTTTAAATGGCTTAACAAAGCGCGGCGCTGGGGGAGCTGGGTGAGTTCATCAACATAAGCCAGTTTAAGCATTTGACTCGCCAAACTGACCAATAAACAAAAAGTGGCAGCTAATGTCATCCAGCCTGAAATGTGGGCTTGTTCGATATTTAAATAAAACAGCATGATAGAAAACCAGGCTGCAAACTTACTGTAAGCCTGACTGTCTGCCTGATAATAATAAAGCAAAGCCAGGCAAGTGATGCTGGCAACAATTACGGTTAATAACAAAAACCATGAGAATCTGGATTCGGTACTGAAAGGTTCAATAAAAAATCCCGGCAACAGTTGCTGAGTGATTAATTGTTCCAGACCAAGTCCTTGCATACTTAAAGGGATAAAAAAGAGTGCGGCTAAAAAGGCAAAACCTTTTGCTGTGGGGAGTTGAGGCACTTTAATCAGTTGCAGGGTAAGCATTAATACACTGAAGATAATGGGTAGACATAAATAAATCGCTGCCGCTTCGGGGACATTTAACGATTGCTGCAAAGTATTTTGCACCACAATATAATGGCTGGTCAGCAGGCTGATGCCATATAGCCAGAGCCACTGGCGCATAATAACTGTCATGCAGGCTGCAAGAGCCAGCAAACTGTAAACGGCCGCCGGAAAAGCCTGAGCTAATAGCTGGCTGAATTCAGGCGCCAGCCATTGTAATGCAAAGATTAAGATGAGTGGGAAAAACACAGTTAATTGCACTTGAACCTCAACATTATTATTTTTTTATTAGCTGGTAAGCTTTGTTGTGTTAGTCACCTCTAAATATATCACTGGTTAGGCTATTTTGTGAACCCGTTCAAACTTTCTTGCGGTGATTCAATTTTGATGGAATAAACCTGCACGCCCTCCCGTTAACCAAGTGACATTAACGCAAAACCTATGAGGGTATCAAAATGAAAAACTTAACTAACAAGCTAACTAAAACATCATTATTATTTACTGTTTGTTCTCTCGCTTCATTTACTGCTTTAGCGGATGCGAGTATTAATGCTAATGCACAGGTTAACCTGAGTGCCAGTCAACAAGCGCAATTTCAAACTGAATCTGAATCAATGCCAGCTGATGCCGATAATCAGGCTGAGACGGCTTCCGAGGTAATGGATACGGAAATGGAACCGTCAGCCAATAACCAAACGAATTCAGACAATGGGTCATTGGATATATTGACGAGTCAATCCGGATCAACTGAGGCGGATACGCAAGCTGAATCCAATTCCGGTTTGTCAGCTTTATTTACAGGTTCAAATGAGTCAGCTTCAGAAGCTGAACCGGAAATGGAAGCGGGCACAGAGCAGGCAAACCAGCAAACGGCGGATCTTCAGTCAGGCATTGAATCGTCGATTGTCAATCAGGCAGGTGCGGCCCTTGATACCGGCACTGAAATCATGGGGTCTGTGCAAAATACAGTATCCGGACAAGTGGAACAAACATTAGATATTGGTATTGAAGCTAGCCAAACTGCACAAAGTCAGGTTGAAAGTCTGGCCAGTGACAGTATAGAGCAGGCTGTTGCTGTGACCTCAGAAGCGGAAATTGCAGCTCAGACCGGCGCTGAAATTGTTGCGGATGTGGTTTCTGAAAGTGTGACGCAAGCTGTTGATTTATCGGCGCAGCAGAATGTTGAGCAAAGTGTAACCGGTCAGTTGGATTCTGCGGTTGAAGATACAGTTAACAGCAGCATAGAAAGCAGTGTTGAAAATTCGCTGGATAATACAATTGACAGCACAATTGCAAACTCTGGTCTTTTATAAGCCTTGCCCCAGCCAATAAAGGCAGTGATAGCGCTGCCTTTATTGTTAATCCTCAAATCACAATGTCCATTCTTATCTATATTGGAGGCGCGTTATGAAGCTCTACAGTCCTATTTATTATCAAATTAAGCAGGCTTTATCCGTTATTACTTTACCCGTGTTAATTTATGTACCATTTTCTGCCAGCGCCGCTGAACATAATCATCAAATTCAAACTGAGTTTTCACTTGAGACCGGGTTGGAATACGACAGCAAATTAACCATAGTTGAACTGGATCAGCTAAAAGATGAGTCAGATACCGCCGTTAAACTCGCGGCCAAAGCCAAATTAAACTGGCAGCCTACTGATAAGCTTGCCGGTAAAGTCTCATACAGCTATTCGGATAAAGCCTATCAAACCTATGACGAGTTTGATTTAAGCATTCAGCAGTTATCGGGCGAGTTAGGGTATGATTTTTCAGTTGCCAAGCTGGGCGCTTATTATGTTTTGGCCGATGCCGAACTGGCAGATAAATCTTTTTTATCACTTGAACAAACCAGTGTATTTGCGAGCAAACTGATTAATAACCGCCATTATTTGCGCGCCGCTGTGAATTTTAGTGAAAAAGAATTGGATGATTTTGCAGGCCGAAACTCTGATGGCACAGGTTATTCATTGGACTATTTTTTGTTTTTGAATCAGGCAAAAAGTTACTGGTCAGCCGGTGTGTGGAAGGATGAGCAGGATGCTCAACTAAATGAATTTGACTATCAGGAAAATGGGCTCAAAGGGGCGTTTTCTCATGGGTTTTCGGCAGTAGGATTCGAACAAAACCTACAACTGGGTATTCACTATTTAACCCGCGACTATCAATATGTCACGCCGTTAATTGGTGAAACGCGAAATGACAGTCGCAGAATACTCAAAGCCAGCTGGAAAATTAATTTTAATGACTATTTGGGGCTGAAAACTCAGCTTGAACAAGCTAGTTACCAGTCTAATTTAGCCAGCGCGGATTATAATGAGCAACTGGCTTCAGTTCATTTAATCGCTACATTTTAATTCTGGTTTAATAAACCATATCCAAAAACGCTATCTTTGCCGGTGTTTCCTAAATCTTCTGCCATTTCAGTGAGCTGTTTAAAATAGTTCGCTGAATTTTGTTTAAAACAGGCAACAAAAGCGGTCACAACCGGCGCAGCAATTGACGTGCCGGTTTCAACGCCAAACTGATCCTGGCTGGCATCTACTCTGGCGGTTGTGACAGAGACACCGGGGGCTGCAAAATCAATATAGCCTCCCTGATTTGCCCAGCGATAAACTTGTTTTTGCTTATCGACTGCGGTAACTGCAATCACGTCCGGGTATGCCGCCGGATAAAGTGGGTTGGATGTTGGCCCTTCATTTCCGGCTGCGGCAACAATTGCAACCTGCTTTTTTATGACCTGCTTTATTGTTTTCGCTAAAAGCGGATTATCCGGTCCAGCCAAACTCATATTAATGACACTGACCTGTTTTTTTAACAACCAGTTCATCCCCTTAATTAGGTTAAATAAACTCGCCCCTTGTGAATACTCATTTTGGCGATGAAAAACTGCAGCAGCATACAGCTGCGCGTGAGGCAATAATGCGGGCAATTTCGGGTTTTGACTCACCAATAAAGCTGCAACCGCAGTGCCATGTGATTTTGGTGCATTCAGCGTATCGGCAATAAACCCCTGCTGCCGGATATTTGCATGTTTAAACGCCAAGTGCTCGAGCTCAATTGCTGTATCCAGCATTCCAATCTTGAGACTGTGCTGGCAAACGCCGACACTGCTGGTTGATGTCATATCTGGCTGTGTCTCATTGGGGGATTTTTGCACCTGATAAATATGATTACGATCCAGCTTGTCTGCAATTGACTGTGGTAATATTCGGCGAAGTTTTTCGTAGCTATCCTGGCTTTGTTTTACTTTAAAGCGAAGCAATGTCATGCCCAGCGCATCAAATGACTGATGTTCCAAAATCATAAAATCCGCTTTTTGGCTGAGCTGATAGAATATTGCCAACTCCTGAGGTTCCAGCATTAATAGCCATTCAAACTGGATTGCACGCCAGCCATTTTCTACTTCTACTTCAGTGTACACAAGTTTGCCTTGTTTATCGGTTATCTTTAATTGAGCGGGTAAACCGGCTAAAGGGTCCAGCAGAGCCTGACTTAATTTTGTTACCGGGTTGAGTTGAATTTGAGTTAAATCGACCTTTCTTTTATCTATTTTTTTATCGATCTGGTTTAATGCCGGTTCAAGCGGGGAAAAAATATCTTGTTCAATATCATCTGTGATATCTGTCACAGAGTCGGTAATCGCGTTTAAATCAGTTGTACCTGAGCTGAGTAAGTCAGCATGTGCCATATCAACTAAACTGAAACTAATAAAAGCGCCTAAAATAAACTGCATTCGTTTTTTATTAAAATACATGGACTGCTCCAATGGCTAACACCTTTTATTAATAACGAATTTTATCCAAAATTATTCCGCCTATGGCCTAACATTAAAATTATTTTTTATGATTGGGAATAAATTCAATTTTGGGCCGTTAACTTTATATTTATAAATGTAAATAAATAAGGGTAAGCATAGCAAAATGAAAAAAGAATTAGTCCGGCTGATTCCAATGATTCGTCGGTTTGCCTATTCCCTGACCGGTAATCAGGCCGATGCGGACGATTTATTGCAAAATACAGTTGAGCGCGTATTAAGTAAAGGCGTACCTGAAGACATACTACTGGAAAAGTGGATGTTTAAAGTTTGCCGCAATTTATGGATAGATGAATACCGTTCACGTAAGGTGCGTCAAAATGCAGCCCATGCACCAGAACTCACAGAACATCAAATTGTTGAAGGTGAAAAAGCACAAACCAATCAGGTTAGCCTTGAAGAACTGAATCAGGCAATGGATATTTTACCGGATGATCAGCGCTCCATTTTATCTTTAGTGGCACTACAGGGCTTATCTTATAAAGAAGTCGCTGAAATTCTCTCCGTGCCGATAGGCACAGTAATGAGCCGTCTGGCCAGAGCCAGAGCAAGTTTACATAAGTTTATTTATTTTGATTCAGCGCAGGAGAAATGCTCATGAGCGAAAATAAAAATATGCCCCGAGTCGAGATTTCAGACGAGCTATTATCTGCTTTTTTAGATGCGGAATTAGATGAAACCCAAATGGAGCAAATCAGACAATGCATCGCTGAAGATGAATCCATTGCCAACCGGGTCGCAGAGTTAAGTCTGGTAGATGAATTATTGACTGAGCAATATTCAAAAATTAATCACCAGCCTTTACCAACTGAGCTACAAAACATGCTCGATCAGTTGCCGGATAATGAATTACCGGAGCAAGCTGCTCAGGTGGTGACTTTTCCCGATAGCGAAAAAAAGCGGGCACCGTTTAAGCAACATTTAGCCATGGTCGCCAGTGTCGCATTGGTTGCCGGAATCGGGCTGACTCAGTTATTTTCTCTGACCGGAAATAATGAAACGACAAATCTGGCGGAGCAGAATTGGTCACAGGTGAGTGACTTTTTAAATACTGAACCCAGTAGTAAAACACTGAGTCTAAATACATATCAGCTTCAGGCTAAATTGAGTTTTACCGACAAAGCAGGGCATTTCTGCCGTCAGTTTGAGCTGGTCAGTCAAACTCAGGTACAAAACAATATTGCCTGTAAAGTCGCAGGGCAATGGCAGCTTGCCGCCAGTTTTTATCAGAATAAAACGGATGTAGCAGAATACCAAACCGCCACAGCAACCGGCGCTGTCAGACAAACGGTTGATGCAATGGCTCAGGGCCCGTTTTTAAATAAACAGCAAGAGCAGGTGGCTATCAATAATCACTGGCAGGCAATCAACAGTGGGGAGCATTAAAATGAAACAACTTAATTTTAAATCCGTATTCTGGGCATTGATTTTATCTGCTTTTTTATCCGGCTGTGCTTCAGGTCCTGCATATAAAGCTGCGCAGGGCAGTGGATATGGCTTTAGCGAAAGTAAATTAACTGACAATCAATACAGAGTTTCTTTTAAAACCCGCGGTGATGATAAACTCATGGTGATGGACTTTGCGCTGCTCAGAGCTGCAGAATTAACTCAACAGCAGGGTTTTGACTGGTTTGTTGTGGTTTCACGGGATACCTTGATTGATCAAAAATCCGTTTATCCTAAATCCAGTGTTGGTGTAGGTCAGGACATTTATCGTTCCTGCGGTGTGTTTGGCTGTCGGTCTCGCCCGTCGACCCGGGTAGGCATCGGCCTTCATTTTGGTGATGAAAGCCGGGAGATTCACAGTATTATTGAAATTAACATGGGCAAAGGTATACGCCCTGAAAACCTGGATAGTTACCCGGCTAATGAGTTAATCAAAAACATTCGGGATAAATATCAACTCATCGATTAAATGGCTTTTTTAAACTTTCGGGCCAAGCAGAACAATGAGACCAGCAATAGTATTAATATAGGCATTGTACCTAAAGCGCCGCCGCCAGAATATCCGGCTTTATGAGTGATTTTTGCCTGAGTCGGATCGGCTTTTAACGATTGCTGAAATTTATCGAGTTGAGTTTTCAGGTTAACCACCATATTGTCCGCTGCTTGCTCAAACCCGGTTAAACTATCTTTTCTGAGTGCTTCACTCAGGTTCACCGGGGTTGCTTTTCCTTTAACCGAGCTGGTTCCGGGTGCTCTGAACAACATTTTTTGACTGGCAATATCATATACAACTGTATCCATCAGCGTATTGGTATCATTTTTTTCACCCGAGATAATATAAGCGCCAACGATAGTCCAGTAACTGAGTGATAAAGCGCCTTCATCGGTAAACTGAACCTGATCATAGGAAACTAAAGCAATTACATCGATACCATACATGGTTTGAATTTGCTTGAGGTTGGTAAAGCTGCCACCCGGGGTTAAATAAGCACTCGGGATAACTTCAATTTTATCGACAAATTCTAATGCTCTGAAGTTATCTGCAACCTTTTCAAGTAAACCCGATTTTTGTGCTTCGCTAATCGAACTACTGTGACTCACACCCGTCCAGAAATCATGACCTTTTGAGCTTGTATTATTCTGAGGTACAAATGCGATGCCCACAGTTAACGGGAGTTCAAGGTGAGGTGTTGAAGGGCTCACTTTTGTCTCTGCAGATGCGGGATACAGATATTCTATTACACTGCTTTTATTGTGTACCTGTCGGGTTGCACAACCGGTTAAAACAAGTAAGGGACACAATATCAGTAAGCACAATTTTTTATATACACTTTTCATTCTTAATTTCCTTAACTGGGGGAATTCCATAATAAGTTTTAGTGTAACCCTAACCATTATTATTGGAAACCTGAAATAACATATCCAATGATTTGGGCTGCTAGGGATTTATCCATAAAGCTGCAATGTCAGGTTAGTTAGTTGTAACATTTATTTTGATGTATACTGTTTTGCCACCGCTGGCACAAAATGCTGAGAGCGTGCTGAGAATTAATATTTGTTGGAGTTGCTGTAATGAAACAAGTCATCCGTTTACATGAACAAGATAATGTCGCTATTGCGTTAAAGCCTTTAGTTAAAGGGCAAAGTTATCAGTTTGACGGATTAACAGTCACCCCGAATCAGGATATTGATAAAGGCCATAAAATCGCACTGGTCAACCTTGCCCAAGGTGACAATGTGATTAAATACGGCGCTGCAATTGGCCATACGCTCACCGATATTCAGGCGGGCGACTGGGTGCACGTGGACAATTTAAAAACCAATCTGCACGATGAACTCGAGTATCAATATTTACCTGAAAACAATACTGCACAGACAGTAGAAGATAATTCGCCGCAAGTGCAAATATATCGCCGTGCGAACGGTGAAGTGGGTATTCGCAATGAGCTTTGGATTATTCCCACCGTGGGCTGTGTAAATGGTATGGCCAATCAAATGGTACGCGAATTTTTACGCAATAACCCTGAGTTGGAAATAGACGGTATTCATGTTTTTACCCACCAATTTGGCTGCTCTCAATTAGGCGATGATTTAGATACTACCCGAATTTTATTGCAAAATATGGCGCGTCACCCCAATGCCGGTGGCGTGCTTGTAGTCGGACTGGGTTGTGAAAACAATCAGGCCTCGGCATTTGCGCGCGGCTTAGGCGACTATGATCAAAACAGAGTGAAATTTTTAATCAGCCAGCAGGTGGATGATGAAGTAGAAGCCGGACTTGAACTGATAGAGCAAATTTATCAGACAATGAAAACCGATAAACGTGAACCGGGTAAATTGTCTGAAGTGAAATTTGGTTTAGAATGTGGCGGCAGTGATGGTTTATCCGGTATTACCGCCAACCCGTTATTAGGTCAGTTTTCAGATTATTTAATTGCACGCGGCGGCACCACAGTATTAACCGAAGTACCTGAAATGTTCGGCGCCGAAACTATTTTAATGTCGCGCTGTAAAGATGAAGCAACCTTTGATGATTTGGTTGAGATGGTCAATGGCTTTAAACGTTATTATAAAGCGCATAATCAACCCATTTATGAAAACCCATCACCGGGTAATAAAAGTGGCGGCATCACCACATTAGAAGATAAATCCTTAGGCTGTACCCAAAAAGCCGGATTAAGCCCGGTACAGGCCGTATTAGATTATGGTGACAGATTAACCACTCCCGGGCTTAATTTATTAAAAGCACCGGGCAATGACGCAATTGCGACCAGTGCATTAGCCTCAAGTGGTTGCCACATGGTGCTCTTTACCACAGGCCGCGGCACGCCTTATGGCGGTTTTGTTCCTACCTTAAAAATTGCGACCAACTCAGAACTGGCCCATAAAAAGAAACACTGGATAGACTTTAATGCCGGAAAACTGGTTGAAGAGACTTCGATGCCGGATTTACTCAACGAATTTATTGAGCTTTTAGTTCGCGCCTGTAATGGTGAACCGGTTAAAAATGAAATTAACGAATTTCGCGAAGTCGCCATCTGGAAAAACGGCGTGACCCTCTAAGCTGTATATTTTATTGGTCGGGCAAGCCAAAAGCGCCCCGACAAACATTGGCTTATCGTAGGCCTTGGTAAGCCGCAGGCGCACCCGACAATTTTTAAGCGGTTGGGGTAGGTTGGGCCGAGCGCAGCGAATCCCAACAATGGTTCAAGCACAGAAAGCCCCAACCATTGTTTTGATTCAGCCATTTTTTGCGCTCTGTATCACAGCTATTTAAATTTAATTCCTAATATAAATCGCAAAAAACACCCTATTGTCCCATATTCTCCCTAATACCGTTTGGGTAATTTTCCGCTTATTTAAACCTTAAGTTAATCTGAAAAACTAAAGCTTGATAAGCACTTACAATTAAAGTTAGTATCGGGTTAAAGATAAAATGGGACAAATTGGTCGATTTTATAGCCCCAGTTTGGGATCTATTTAATTGTTATGCAACTCTGATCCGACTAACAGATATTAGCAAGGAAAATCATTTTGTTACAAAGCATTAAAATTGAAAGATTCAAGAACATTGATGAAATTGAAGTTCCTCTTGAAGGAATTAATTTGCTTATTGGATCAAACAATGCCGGGAAAAGTAGTATTCAGCAAGCCATTCAGTTTTCAGTTTCAATTGCCCAGTCGACAGCACAACAAAATGCCCGTTGGAATGGGGATCGTTGCCCCTCATCACTATCAAGTGAATCCTTAATATATTCACCTCTAAGAGATATAGAAGCGCTTGCACCTTCAGGGCACCTTCAGACTAAGTTGGAACACGCGATTAAGGTGACGTTTAATGCTGATTCAAGTTCTACAGTTAGCATCAGAAAAGGAAAGAATAGGAATATAGCAACTGCACTAGAAGGTAAGGAGCTAGGAGAAAAGCTACAGGATATCGAAAATCCCTATTCTATTATTGTACCTGGTTTGGCTGGTATACCTTCTGCAGAGGAATATAGACCCCCATCGGTTGTTCGAAAGGCTGCAGCTAAAGGCGATTCTAATAGTGTATTTCGTAATATACTTCTATTACTAACAAAAGATCAGGCTTCATGGGATAGCTTTAAGAGAAAGTTTCAAACCGTATTTCCAGATTACGAAATCGAGGTTTCGTTTGATCCAAATTTAGATGAGCACATTGAAGCTAGAGTCACTAGCAATGAAGCCTCTTTACCAATTGATTCATGTGGAACAGGAATTCTTCAAGCAATTCAAATATTGGCATATTACTATCTTTATAAGCCTCAACTACTCATTTTGGATGAACCTGACTCTCATTTACACCCTAACAATCAACGGATCCTCGCTAGACTATTAAAACAATTGCATGATGAAACTAATTGTCAGCTAATAATATCAACGCACTCCCGTCACTTCTTTGAGTCTATAAAAAACGACTCAAAAGTTCATTGGATTAACAACTGTTGTTTAGTTGAAGATGCTGAAGATGTCGAGCGAAGTATTTTGCTAGAGATAGGAGCGCTTGATAGGGGTGACCAGCTTAGAAATGGTGAGATACCATGTATAGTCCTCACAGAGGACACTGATACCGGATATATAGAGTTACTTGCAGAAGCTTCAGGCTTTGTTCCTGATGAATATCAAACATGGTCCTATAATGGGTGTTCAAATACACAGACTGCTCTAGCGTTAAACTCGTTTATTACAGATCACGCTCCAGGAACAAAGGTCGTCGTACACCGTGATCGAGACTATATGTCAGAAGAAGAGATAGAGAGTTATAAACAAAAACTTGAGCCCGTTGGGATTCGAGTTTTTATAACTGACGGTAATGACGCAGAGAGTCATTTTATAGATGAGAATCATATTGCACATATCTACCCACAAACTAATGTGGATAGAGTACAAGAGCTGATTGATGAATGCTTGGGAGAGCGCAGAGATAGGATACTGGAAAAGTATATAAATACTATTCACAACCGAAAGTTGCAAGAATCATATAGAGGTGGAGAGAAGCCAAACCCCGGCGCCATATCTTTGAATTGTACACGAGACTTTGATGGCGACCGCCGAAGGTATATGCACGGCAAAACTGTAGAAAGTTCATTGAGAGGTAAGTTGCAAGCTGAGATTGGTCAAAATATCGACTTGTGTAAACTCTCTGAACACATATGCAATGAAACCCTTAGCAACTTTGCTCAGGATATTTGGGGCGATAATGCATAACAAGCGGCAGCAACGGACTTGGCAACCTGTCACTCAAATTGCTTCGCAATTACGTGCCAGTTCGCCAAGCCGCTGTGCCGAGCGTTGGATGCGCTGCGCTTATCACAACCTACAGCCCGCGTAGGTTGGGACGAACGGAGTGAATCCCAACATTTCTTTTAATATGCCGACATGTTGAATGTGCTGCGCTTATCACAACCTACAGTAATTAAAAACAATGATGTTTTGACGGCGTTAACTTATAAACAGATACCCAATTAAATCTTATTTAAGATCCGCTTTTCGCTCAAATCAGATATTATTTGATGTCGGCTTACGCGCCCACGGCGCTAAACCGACCTACCGATTAACCTACCGATTAACCTACCAATTATCATAACAATCAAAATACCAATTATCATAACAATCACCATCCACAGCGATATACCAAAGTTGTATTGCTCTGAGGCTTGTGTTCCTAAGATTTCGGGCGGTTAATCCCTTGGCGCATCACTCACTTAAATCTAAATTTGTTGCGCTCGCCCGGTTAGATTAAAATAGCGGGCAATTCATTTGTTCAGGTATTTATTATGCTTCACGTTGTACTTCACCAGCCGGATATTCCACAAAATACGGGCAATATTATTCGTTTATGTGCTAATTCCGGGTTTAAATTGCATTTAATTGAGCCGCTTGGGTTTGAGTGGGATGACAAACGGGTTAAGCGAGCCGGATTGGATTATCATGAGTTTGCAGATGTTAAGCGCTATCCTAATTTTCAGGCTTGTGTCGATGCGGTCCAACCTAAAAATATTTATGCCTGTACCACTCACGGAACTCAATATCACTCAGAGGTGTCATATCAGGCAGGTGATATGTTGTTGTTCGGTTCTGAAACCCGCGGGCTACCGGTTGAGATCCGTGAGGGCATGATTGCCCCTGAAAATCGCCTGTTATTACCTATGATGCCGGATAGCCGCAGTTTAAATTTATCTAACTCTGTGGCGATTTTTGTATATGAAGCCTGGCGTCAGCTTGGATTTGAGCATGCTAAACCCGCGCCTGCTCATTTAAAATAATAAGGGTCAAAGGAAAGCTTGACCCTTATCTGCTCGTAAGGAAATTAAATTGAATTATCCATTAAGTAAACCCTTTCTGCTGGCCTGTGGTTTGGGCCTGTTGTCATTGCAGGCTCAGGCTGTTGAAATGAGTGCGGCCAATACTCAGTCTGGCAATGCATTGCGTTCTCAGGTTCCGCAAAGTGCCTGGTTGAACAAACCGGCTAAACTGGACTGGACAGTGAATTTGTCGGCTCAGGCTACCGATAAAGCGCAGTTTTATGACTTAAGTTTAGCTGTGCCTTTGTTTGACGATTTTAATCAGGTCAATGATTTAAACCTCTTATTTATCAATCGTCTGGTATACGGGCAAATGGATGATCCTTACCAAACCTGGGATGGTACAGAGTATGATGATTATCTGGCGTTTGAAACTGCGTTTCGGATGAATGTTCCGTTTTATCAGCATTTTCATGTTTTTGTTGAAGCGGGTTTAGATTCAGGCCGTTTAGTGTTTGGTGAGGTATTAGGTTTAGGCACCTCTGATTCGAGACGTTATAACAGTGATTATAAAGTAGACTATAGTGCTTCGGTCGGGCTTGGGTACAGTCAGCTAAATTATGGGGTGAACTTGATTTTTCGCCAGAGAAATCTGCATTTTAATCAGGATTATCAGCAGAATATGCTGGGCTTAGAGTTGGTTTATGGGTTTTAGCGGAAACGGCTTTCAGATTAAAAGCCGTTTTTATTGAGCTGTATCCTCTAACCGTTAAATTTTTAACGTAAACGTCATAGGGCCATCATTAATCAGGCTGACTTTCATATCAGCCTGAAACTTGCCGGTTTGTACCGGCAGGCCCTGACTTTCTATCTGGCCGGCAAAATATAAATAAAGCTCATTGGCAAGCTCCGGCGTGGCTGCATCAGAAAAGCTTGGGCGCATGCCTTTTTTAGTATCTGCCGCCAGCGTAAATTGGGAGACAACTAAAACTTCTCCGCCAATATTCTGCACACTTAAATTGGTCTTTCCGTTTTCATCTTCAAATATACGGTAGCCGGATACCCGCTCGGCTAAGCGTTTGGCTTTTTTTTCATCATCGGTTTTTTCAACTCCGACAAACACTAATAAACCCTGGTTAATACTGGCAATGCTCTGGCCTTCTACAACCACACTGGCTTGTTGAACTCTTTGCAATAAGGCTATCATTGGTTGCTTAGTCCTGCTCTTTAAAATAAGTCACAAAATCATTACTGGCCTGACAGCAGGCTTTTGCTATCGCGATTTCGCCCAGTGAGTGACCTGCTTCGGGAATAATAAATAGCTGACTATTTTGCCATACCTGAGTTAATTGCCAAGCCTGATTTAAGTCACACACAGCATCATAGCGTCCATGAATAATGGTGGCCGGAATATGCGCAATTTTATCTATATCATTAATAATTTGGTTTTCTTCGATAAAACAATGGTTTTTAAAATAATGACATTCAAGTAACGCCATGGCGAGTGCGTGATGAGCTTCTGTCGCTTCTTCGGTTTGCCGCGGGCTGTAATGAAGTTGTGATATCTGGCTTTCCCATGCGCACCAGGCTTTAGCCGCAGCCAGCTGTTCAATTTGATTATCGCCAGTTAAGTGCGTTAGATATTCGTTTATGATTTTTTCGTGGGTATTGGCTGAATCCGATAAAAATTCCTGAAACTCCTGATAATAATCCGGAAATAAGCGAGCAGCGCCCTCTTTTTCATACAGCCAGGCTAAATCCTGTCTTCGTCCTAAAAAGATGCCTCTGAGTAGCATAGCACTGACATTTTGTGGATATTGCCGGGCATATAATAGGGCCAGTGTGGTGCCCCAACTGCCGCCGGCTAACAACATTTTATCCAGCTTAAAATGTTTTCTGATTAGCTCAATATCATCAATTAGGTGGGTCGTGGTATTATTTTCCAGTGATAAAAAAGGCTTAGATAATCCGCAGCCGCGTTGATCAAAAATAATAATCCGGTAAAACGCAGGATCAAATAATCGCCTGAATTGACTGGTGCTGGCGCCGCCCGGTCCGCCATGACAATAAATAACCGGGTAGCCATTGCTATTACCTGACTCTTCGACATAAATCTGATGGCCGTCCGGGGTGTCTAACCAGATTTTTTGATTAGGTTTGATTTCAGGGTAAATAAACATAGGTGCTATTCTTTAGTTTCCTTTTTATTCATTATAGTCTTGCTTGCTTTAAACATATCATCTAATACACAAGTAAATTCCGCGCCAAACAGAACAATTAACCAGTTAAAATAAACCCAGAGGAAAAAGATAGGGATGGATGCAAGTGAGCCATAAATCACCTGATAGGTTGGAAACATACTGATATACAAACTAAATGCGTATTTAGACAGTTCAAATAACAGGGCGGTAATGATGGCTCCGATAATGGCAACATTGCTTGAAGGAGAGCGGATTGGCACTATCCGGTATAACAATAAAAAGTACATAAATGAGAAAACAACCGGTAAGCTCGCATTAAGCATATTGGTTGGCAACCAGCTGGCGGCGGTTTCTATCCATTCCAGCGCCATAAAGGCACTGGTGGCAGCGACACTAATGCCGATTAATATCGGGCCGACTACAATCACCAGTAAATAAATCAGTAAATCTTTCCACAGCGGCTTTTTTTTATCGGTGACAAAAATTCGGTTGAGTTCTTTATCTATGTTTTTAAGCAGCATGACGGCAATGACCACCAAAGCCGCGAGGCTAATGCCGGTCATTTTGCCGATATTGTCCATAAATTTGACAATATGACTTTGAACTTCAGCGCCGGTATTGGGTACAAACTGGTTAAATAAAAAGTTTTCAATCAGCTTTTTAGCTTCATCAAATATATCTAACGCGCTGAATACACCCAGCACAACAGTCACAAAGGGGACAAAGCTTAATAAGGTGACAAAAGCGAGATGACCCGCTATGACGGTGAGTTCGTCTTTTTGACATTTCTTGTAAAACTCAACAATAAAATGCCAGACTGATTTGAATAGAGTTTGCAGCAAAGTGAGTCGTTCCGTTGAATAAACAGGGTTGCGTCAGGGTGTATGTCCCGGTTGCCAGAGTAATAAGTATAACCAATAGCTTATCATCTATACTGTAAAAAAAAACTGAGTATTCATTTATGTCATATCCTCATTTATTTTCGCCATTGGTTTTACCGCACTGGCGGCTTAAAAACCGAGTCATCATGGGCTCTATGCATACCAATTTAGAAGAAGCGGAAAATGGTTTTTTTAAATTAGCCCAGTTTTATAAAGAGCGGGTCGAAGGCGGCGTTGGTTTGATTGTCACCGGTGGTATTGCGCCTAATGCAGCAGGCGCATTGGCACCTAAACAAGCTTTAATGGCGAGCCGGGTTGATGCACAAAACCATAAAGTGGTGACTCAGGCGGTGCATCAGGCTGGTGGTTTAATTTGCATGCAGATTTTACATGCGGGGCGCTATGGGTATCACCCAAAAATCGTCGCGCCGAGCGCCATTCAGGCCCCGATTAGCCCATTTTTACCCGAAGCTTTAACCTGTGAAGCGATTGAGCAACAAATCGCTGACTATGTTAAAGCGGCCGAGCTGGCGCAAAGTGCCGGTTATGATGGTGTGGAGGTGATGGGCTCAGAAGGTTATTTAATCAACCAGTTTTTAGTTGCCCGCACCAACCAGAGAACGGATGAATGGGGCGGCAGTTTTAGCAATCGTTGCCGCTTTGCAATTGAGATTGTCAGGCGAATACGTAAACGCGTAGGCGCACAATTTATCCTCATTTATCGTTTATCTATGCTGGATTTAGTTGAAGATGGCAGTTCTCTGGAAGAAGTCATTGAGCTGGCTAAACAAATTGAAGCGGCAGGTGCCACTTTGTTAAATACCGGCATCGGCTGGCATGAGGCTCGTGTTCCAACCATTGCTGCTATGGTGCCCAGAGCGACTTTTACCCAAGTGACAAAACAGGTTAAACAAGCGGTTTCAATTCCTGTTATTACCAGTAACCGGATTAATATGCCGGATACAGCAGAGCAGGTTTTGGCTGAGGGGAATGCGGATTTAATTTCTATGGCCCGGCCCTTTTTAGCGGACAGTGACTGGATCAAAAAAGCCAAGCACCATCAAACTCATTTAATTAATACCTGCATTGCTTGTAATCAGGCTTGTTTAGATCAGGTATTTGCCGGTCAACTGGCATCTTGTTTGGTGAATCCAAGGGCTGCACATGAAACCGAAATCAATTTTTATCCAAGTAAAACCCCTAAAAAACTGGCTGTGGTGGGGGGCGGAGCGGCAGGCATGGCATTTGCCGTTTATGCCGCAGAGCGAGGCCACAAAATTACTTTATTTGAAGCTCAGGCTGAATTGGGTGGACAACTGAATTTGGCAAAAAAAATTCCGGGTAAAGCTGAGTTTTATGAAATGCTGAGGTATTTTAAAAATAAACTGCAAGTATTGCGGGTTCAGCTTAAGTTAAATTACAAAGCACAAGCGCAGGATTTAACCGAATTTGATGAGGTGATTATTGCCACCGGAGTGATCCCGCGGCAAATTGATTTACCGGGCGGCGAATATCCAAAAGTGGTGAGTTATACCGAGTTATTAAGCGGGCAGGTTGAACCGGCGCAATCTATTGCCATTATTGGTGCGGGTGGTATTGGCTTTGATGTTGCTGAATATGTGTGTCGCTATCAAAATGCCCAAGTGGCACCCAGTGGAACAGATGAGGTTAAATCAGGCGCAGAAATTGAAGAGTTTACCGCTCAGTGGGGAATTGATTTAACTCATCAGCAAAGAGCCGGGTTAAAACCGGCAAAAGTGGAAAAAATGGCCAAAACCCTTTATTTATTGCAGCGCAAAACGGATAAGCCGGGCGCAGGGTTAGCAAAAACAACCGGTTGGATCCATAAAGCTGAGCTGAAACAACAGGGTGTGAAAATGTTAAGCGGTGTTGAGTATCAGGCTGTCAGTGATCAGGGATTGCATATAGTGCAGGAAAAACAGGAATCCATTCTAGCGGTTGAGCAGGTGATAGTGTGTGCCGGTCAGGAATCTTTAACTGAGTTAGTTGATCAGATTCAAAATAAGCCCGTACATATTATCGGTGGCGCTTTTAAAGCTGCGCAGTTGGATGCCAAAACCGCTATAAAACAAGCCGCACTATTAGCCAGGCGTATATAAAATCTGGCTGTAAGAAGGTTCCATCATTTTTGATAAAAATATGTGAGCTGTGATTCCGGGCACAGCTAAGCGCGCTGCATTTGATTCAGCAGATAGCCTTGACTAGTCTTTGAAGATGGCTACCTGCTAATGAGGGTAGGCGCGTGTTAGATAACTTATTGCGCGTTCAGATTTAGAGTCACTCACAGGAAAAGGAAGCTAATGCTTAAAACAAGGTGTTTATCAAAGCAGTTAATACAATATACACAGATGTTTATTCGAGCTTGTTTGCTGGTTTTGGGCATCTGTTGTCTGTTACCTGCATGCTCAAGCCTGCCTGCCACAGGGTCGGATTCTGCAGACTCAAATAAACAGCAGGCGCCCACCCGACTTGAGGTGAATACCAAAGCGGGTACAGAAAAAATAGAACCTTTGGTAGTGAGTTATGAAAAAGACGTGGATTTTGATGACCCGCTTGAGTGGATAAACCGGCCTGTTTTTGAGTTTAATGATGTGCTTTATCGATATGCATTAGTACCCGTCAGTCGGGGTTATATTAAGTATACACCTGACTTTTTTCAAACAGGTGTATCCAATTTTTTCAATAATTTAGATGAACCTCTGAATGTGCTTAATTATGCCGCTCAACTTGAAGGCAAAGCATCCGGTCGAAGTTTGGCGCGCTTTTTAATCAATACCACTGTCGGTATTCTGGGATTATTTGATCCAGCGACCCACTGGTTTGAAATTGAATATCAGGATACCAGTTTAAATAATACACTGGCGAGTTATCAGGTTGATTATGGCGCATTTTTGGTTTTGCCGGTATTGGGTCAAACAGATTTAAGAAACGGTGTATCTACGATAGCGGAAGGCTTGGCGCATCCAATTAATTTTACCACGGATAATCCGGATGCGTTTTATATTCAGGCGTATGGTAAGTTTCATCAAATTGCGCCCAGTGCGGTCAATTATGAATCCTTAAGAGCGCAAAGCGAAGATCCTTATGTATTTTTCAGAAATCTATATTTGCAAAGTGTATTAAGAGACCAAACTTATCAATACCCGGCTCAGCCAGCACAAAAATCCAGCCCTGAAAACGAGCAAAACGCTGAACCGCAGAAAAATTCAGACCCGGATAAACAGACCATCAATCAATCAGAGATGAGTCATGAGTAGTTTATCTGTTTTTTTAGTCAAATATGCAAAATGGGTTGTGACCGGTTTTATCCTGCTGACAATGCTGCTTGGCTGGTTTGCTCAAAATTTTAAAATAGATGCCTCCGCCGAAACCTTATTATTAAAAAATAATAAGCTGTACATTGAAACTCAACTGATGAATAAACGGTTTGCGCCAAAAGAATTTATTCTGGTTGCTTATCAGGTACCGGAAGGCAAAGCGTTATTTTCTGAGCATACTTTTAAGCAAGTATCACAACTCATGCAGGCCTTTGAAAAGCTGGATCGGGTCGAATCTGTTACCTCAATTTTAAATGTACCCTTATTATCTTTGATGCCTAAGTTAGAGCCGGATTTAAACCCGGATGAGTTGACTTGGCAAAGCCAGCATTATTCAGCGGAACAAATGAAGTCTGTATTTGAACAGCATCCATTATATACAGACCTGCTCGTTAATCGGCAGCAAACCGCAACCGCAATTCAAATAGTATTTAAAGATGACCCTGACCTGACTGATATCCAAAATCAAATTATTCAGATTAAAAAGCAAGTATTGGAAGGTGAACTAAGCAAGCAGGACCAGCAAACACTAGAGGCTTTGACACAACAGGCGCAGCCTCTGGTTGCCAAATTGGATAAACAGCGCCAGCAAGAAATTGAGCAAATTTATCGTATTATCGAACCCTATGAGCAGGATGCTAATTTATATCTGGGTGGCGCGCATGTGCTGGGATTCCAGTTGATTAATATTATTCAAAATGATCTGGTTATTTTTGGTGGTGCCATCTTTATTGTCATTTGTTTATTACTGCTGGCTTTTTTCAGGCAATGGCAGTGGGTATTTATTCCACTATTTTGTTGTTTGCTCAGTGTGGTTATGACGGTAGGTTTGTTTGGGTTATTTGATATGAAAACCACAGTGATATCCTCTAACTTTATTGCGCTGCAACTTATTTTAACGCTGGCCATAGTGATCCATTTAATGGTGGAATATCGCCAGATAGCCCAAAATAACCCTGAGCTCTCACAAGGTGAACGGGCAAAAAAGACGTTTTTAGCCAAGTTTAAACCCTGCTTTTATGCTGGTGTAACCACTTCAGTTGGTTTTGCATCGTTAATTTTCAGCGGCATTCAGCCGGTGGTTGCCTTTGGCTGGATGATGATAGTGGCTATGCTGGTTTCTATTTCAGTTAGTCTGATGTTATTTCCGGCGTGGTTGGTGCTTTTAAGTCCAAAATCAAAAGATATCAACAATAACTGGTCGGCCGGACTGATTCGTTTATTTTCCAAACTCAGTGAAGATAACAAAGAGTCGATTATGGTTGGCGCTGTGCTTTTGCTGAGTATTGGCATTGCCGGGTGTTTTAAACTGGATGTTGAAAACAGTTTTATTAATTATTTTAAATCGACTACTAAAACGCATCAGGAGCTCAGTTTTATTGATCAGCAGTTTGGTGGCTCAACGCCTTTTGATTTGGTTTATCAGTTACCTCAATCTGAACAGAAACCGGATCTGGCGATTACCGCTCAAGCATTGCAAAGCTTGCAAATTATTCAGCATGTCTTAAAACAACATGAAGCCATAGGTAATACAACCTCGGTTGTGAATTTTGCAGCTTTAGCCAAAAAAATTAATCAGGGGTTGCCACTTACCGAATATGAACTCAGTGTCATTTATAATTTGCTGGACGAATCATTAAAGGATGAATTGCTTGGCGCATATTTTGATCCCGCCAGTCAGCAACTGAGAATCAGCAGCCGGATTCAGGATACAACACCCGGTTTAGATCGGGCTAAATTATTGGCAGATATCAAACAAGGACTGGCAGAAAATGATATTCAAGAAAGTCAGTACACACTAACCAATCTGTTTGTTTTATATCAGGACATTTTGCAGCGCTTGTTTAAGTCGCAAATTCTGACATTAGGCATTGTATATCTGGCGTTATTTGTGGTGTTATTTGTAATATTCGGCCAGTTTAAAGTTGCCCTGATTGCGCTTATCCCGAATGTGATCTCCACGCTGGTGGTATTGGGGGTTATGGGCTGGTTTAAGATTCCGCTCGATTTAATGACAATTACCATTTCAGCCATTGCGATGGGGATTGCGGTGGACGATACTATTCAT
Organism: uncultured Alteromonadaceae bacterium; assembly: GCA_913056495.1. GTDB lineage: Bacteria > Pseudomonadota > Gammaproteobacteria > Enterobacterales > Alteromonadaceae > Catenovulum. The sequence goes on from CAJXMO010000002.1 coordinate 208,701, forward strand.
TTTACCCACAGGTATCTCGAAGGGCTTAAAAACGCCAGTCCGCTGCAAGCCATGCAGCAAGCCTTTAACAGTGTCGGCTTCGCTTTATTGTTTACCACCACAATCATTACACTTGGTTTTTCATTATTGAGCTTTTCAGATTTTGTACCCAGTATTTTATTTGGGTTGTTAACCGGCTTAGCTATGGTGCTGGCGTTAATGACGGATTTAACCTTATTACCTGCGCTCTTATCCAAATTTGTCGATGATAAAAACGAATAAAATTTATCCAATTGAATATTTAATTGCCAAGCTGACTTGGGAACTGTTAGTTTATCCAGTACAATTCGAAGCGCGTAATTGAATTAATAAATGGTTGTTGGATGGATATTTCAAACTTAGTTGATGGTTTAAATGATAAACAGCGTGAGGCCGTAGCCGCACCTGAACAGTCTATGCTGGTTCTGGCGGGCGCTGGCAGTGGTAAAACCCGGGTATTAGTTCAGCGTATTGCCTGGCTAATGCAAGTTGAACATATCTCTCCACATTCTATTCTGGCCGTTACCTTTACCAATAAAGCGGCTGCTGAAATGCGCCATCGGGTTGAAGATTTATTGCAAACTTCAGTGCAGAGTATGTGGATCGGTACATTCCACGGTCTGGCTCATCGAATGTTACGCCTGCATTATGCCGACGCAGGTCTGCCGGAAGGCTTTCAAATCTTAGATTCAGACGACCAGCACAGATTAATTAAACGCATTGTTAAAGCGCTTGATTTGGATGAAAAAAAATGGCCTCCGAAACAGGCCATGTGGTATATCAATGGCAAAAAAGATGAAGGTTTACGCCCTCGCCATATAGAAACCTATGGTAATCAGCAGGAAGAAGTTTGGAAAAAGGTCTATCAGGCTTATCAGGAAACCTGTGATCGCTCCGGTTTAGTCGATTTTGCTGAGCTTTTATTACGCGCCCATGAGCTTTGGCTCAAACATCCTCAGTTATTAAAACATTATCAAAACCGTTTTAAACATATTCTGGTCGACGAATTTCAGGATACCAATAATATTCAGTATGCCTGGTTAAGATTATTGGCTGATGCGGATAATCATATGATGATAGTTGGTGATGATGACCAGTCTATTTATGGCTGGCGCGGTGCCAGAGTTGAAAACCTTCAGCGCTTTTTAAATGATTTTCCGGATGCTTATACGATTCGTCTTGAGCAAAATTACCGTTCAACCGGCACCATTTTGAAAGCGGCCAATCAGGTGATCGCCAATAATGCCGAGCGTTTAGGGAAAAACCTTTGGACACAGGCCAACGATGGCGAGACCATTACTGAATATTCAGCTTTTAACGAACTGGATGAAGCCAGATTTATTGTAGGTCGGATTAAAGAGTGGTTTTCACAAGGTAATTTATTAGCCGAAAGCGCTATTTTATACCGAAGTAATGCCCAGTCCCGGGTATTGGAAGAAGCTTTATTACAGGAAAAAATACCTTACCGGATTTATGGTGGGCTGCGCTTTTTCGATCGTCAGGAAATCAAAGACTCGCTGGCTTATTTGCGAATTATTAATAACCGTCAGGATGATGCCGCATTTGAGCGCATTGTGAATACACCCACACGAGGCATAGGTAATAAGTCTTTAGAGCAGGTTCGACAATTTGCGCGTCAACATTCAACCACTATGTGGGATGCCGCCATTGAAATGATAGATAAACAACTACTGGTTGGCCGGGCGGCAACGAGTATTAAACGTTTTATTGAACTGATTGCTGATATTGATAACCAGATTGAAGATCTACCTTTATACCGTCAGGCTGATATGGCGATTAAGCAGTCTGGTTTATTGCAAATGTACCAGGATGATAAAGGTGAAAAAGCGCAAGCCAAAGTTGAAAACATTGAAGAGCTGATCACCGCCTGTCGTCAGTTTGATAATACCGAGCCCGAACTCACAGATTTAAGCGCATTTTTATCACATGCAGCGCTGGAATCGGGTGAAAATCAGGCAGATAAACATCAGGATGCGGTGCAGTTAATGACCTTGCATACGGCCAAAGGGTTGGAGTTTCCGCTGGTCTTTATGGCCGGGGTGGAAGAGGGGATGTTCCCGAGTTTGCAAACCACAGAAGAATCCGGCCGGATGGAAGAAGAACGCCGCCTTTGTTATGTTGGCATGACCCGGGCTAAACAAAAACTCTATATTACCCATGCAGAAACGCGCCGGATTTATGGTAAAGATCAGTACCATTCACCGAGCCGATTTTTAAGCGAAATTCCAGCCGATTGCATTGAAGAGGTTAGGCTGAATAATCAGGTCAGTCGGCCCAGTTTTGCCGGTCGTTTTAGTCAGGAAAGCAAACAGGATAACTTTAATGAAACCGGATTTTCTTTGGGCCAGAGAGTCAATCATGCCAAGTTTGGTTATGGTGTGATTACTAATTTTGAAGGGGCCGGCAATCAGAGCCGGGTTGAAGTAAGCTTTGAAGATGTTGGCAGTAAATGGCTGATGGTCGCTTATGCCAGACTGGAAGCCTGTTAAGACGGGTTGATATAGAGTATATAATGAAAAAATTATCTAAGGTTCAACTTAAACAACAAGCTGCGGTTATGGCTGCAGTGACCGCATTAGAGGATAAAGCATTAAAGGAGCTTGAAGACTGCCATCAGGCTTGGTTTAGTATGGAACATAATGCTTTTCCCGGCTCTTTGTTAGTGCGCTTACAGTTTAATACTCAAACTGCACTGGAAGCTGCAGAGCCTCAGTTATTACTCTGGCAAAAACGATTAGGTGCACAACTGCTTAAAAAAGGCATAGTGCTTAAAGATATGCGAAAAAATCTGGTCTTTACCCTGGATGGGCCAGAGGATTAAAGAATTAAAGAATTAAAGAATTAAAGAATTAAAGAATTAAAGAATTAAAGCATTAATGTATTAAAGAATTAAAGCTGAGGTGGGTAACTTGCCTTCAAATCAGAAAAACAAAGCCAACAGGCTTTGTTTTTCTATTTAGCCTCAACTTGGGTGATAAGTTAAGGCCTTAAATTTATTCAAACTTTTGCTCACGACTTAGCAGTGCAACTGCTGCTTCTTTGGGTGATTTACCCTGATAAAGCACCTGATATATTTGATCAACAATTGGCATTTCAACTTTCATGCGCTGAGCCAGCATATAGACTTCTTTGGTATTGCGGTAGCCTTCTACCACCTGACCAATGTCTGTCATCGCTTGATCAACATTTTTACCCTGACCTAACGCCAGACCAAAACGCCGGTTACGCGATTGATTATCGGTACAGGTTAATACCAGATCACCTAAACCGGCCATGCCCATAAAGGTTTCCTGTTTTGCACCTAAAGCTTCACCTAAACGGCAAAGTTCAGTTAAACCACGGGTAATCAGAGCCGTTCTGGCGTTAGCGCCAAAACCAATTCCATCGGCCATACCGGCACCAATTGCGATTACATTTTTAACCGCACCACCGAGTTGAACACCAATAAAGTCGTTATTTTTATAAACTCTGAAAGTGCGTTCACAGTGCATTAAATCCGACAGTGTCTGGATAAATTCACCACTGGTTGAAGATACGGAAATCGCAGTGGGCATGCCCGCCGCCATTTCTTTCGCAAATGTCGGCCCACTCACTACCGCTAAAGTTGCGTCTTCGCCCAGTTGTTCTCTGGCTACGTCTTGCAATAAGCGGCCGCTTTCCGGTTCCAGCCCTTTTGTCGCCCAGGCAATACGAGCACCTGGTTGTAAATGAGGTTTAATCTTCGCCAGCATTTCACCAAATGCATGGCTGGGTACCACCAAAAGTATATTTTTGCTTTGGCTTACCGCTTTGACTAAATCAGATTCCAGCTCAAGCGATTCCGGGAAAGCAATGCCGGGTAAATATCTGGCATTTTCCCGGCTGTTTTGCATTTCGCTTACTTGTGCTTCATCACGAGCCCATAACAGGGTTTTATGATGATTACGTGCAATGCAAATAGCCAGTGCGGTGCCGTATGAACCGGCACCAATTACGCTAATATCGTAAGTTTGATTGCTCATAAATTATGAATCTAATTTTTGTGACTCATCGCTATCCGCTTGTTCTTGCTGCTGTTTAGCAACTTGTTGCATATAGCTTGCAAATAAAGCGTCAAAGTTAACTGGTGCTAGGTTTAACGGAGGGAATGTACCACGGTTAACTAAATTAGAAATGGCTTCGCGTGCATATGGGAATAAAATACCTGGGCACATAGAACCAATGGTATGAGCCATTTGCTGTGGTGGTAAGTTAGCGATTGCAAAAATACCAGCTTGCTCAACTTCGACTAAGAAAGCCGTCTTATCAGCAACTTTAGCGGTTACTGTTATGGATAATACCACTTCGTAGTTATCGCCTTCTAATTTCTTAGATTTAGTATCAATGTCCATTTGAACTTCTGGTTTCCACGCTTCAGTGAAAATTTCAGGCGAGTTAGGTGTTTCAAATGAAATATTTTTTGCAAAAACGCGTTGAATTGCGAATTGAGCGGCTTCTGGTGCGCCTGCTTCTGGTTGTTGTTCTGCCATGAGAATACCTTTGTTACATTAAGTGTTGAGTAGGCGATCTAGTTCGCCATCGAGATCAGCTTCCAGTAGGTCATCACACCCACCAACATGATGATCATTTATAAAAATCTGAGGCACAGTTTGTCTGCCGCTTAGCTTGATCATTTCTGCCCTGAGTTCGGGCTGTGCACCTATGTCAATTTCGTCAAACTCAACCCCTTTTTGGGTTAAGACATATTTAGCACGAGTGCAGAAAGGGCACCAAGCTTTTGAATAAACTGTGACTTTAGCCATAAAAGTTAACCTTTTGCGACGGGTAAATTTGCATTGCTCCAGGCGTTCATGCCACCATCAAGAATATTGACGTTTTCAAACTCTGCCTGAGCTAATTGGTTTGCAACTTTACTGGCGGTCATGCCAGCAGCGCAGACTACTATAATGGGGCGAGATTTAAATTTTTCAAGTTTTGCGTTTTTACCGCCTTCAATTTGCTCTGCAGCAATATTCATAGCGCCAGCAATATGACCTTTATTAAAATCAGCCTGACCGCGAATATCAACAATTACAGCATCCTCTTTATTAACCAAAATGGTGAGTTGTTGAGGATTAACACGTGTAAATGCTGAAAATTTTGATTGAAAAAACGTATAAATGACTGCAAAAAATAAAACAAACCAAATTGCAGTTAAAAATGGATGGCTTGCGAAAAATTCAATGTACTCTTGCATATTTAAACCTGATTACTAAAAAAATTGCGCTGATTATACCCTTAACTTTAGGTAAAAGGATACCGCCAAAAAATGGCTAAAAAATTTATTTTTCGAGAAAATAGTCAATATAATGCTTAAACAGACTGATTTGTATTACAAAACTAGGTAAAATGGCGTTATCAAAGCAATGATACAGTAAGATTCAGCTGGTTAAATGCTTTAGACTGATGGTAAGTCAGTGAGAACTCTATAATAAAGATAACGGTAAAATTTTAGCAAGAAACTATAGGAAGACGATGACTATGAATAAGAAACCGCTTGTACTAATCATTATGGATGGTTGGGGCTACAGTGAAAACCCTGAAAATAACGCGGTTATGGCAGCCAATACGCCTAATCTGGATCGTTTAGCCAAAGAATTCCCAAGTACTTTAATCTCTGGCTCAGGTATGGATGTAGGTTTACCGCATGGCCAAATGGGTAATAGTGAAGTGGGTCATGTAAACTTAGGCGCAGGTCGCGTGGTTTATCAGGACTTTACTCGTGTTACTAAAGATATTGAAGAAAAAACATTTTTTGAAAACCCAACGTTAGTAAAAGCCGTCGATTCAGCTGTGAGTGCAGGTAAAGCGGTTCATATCATGGGCTTGGCTTCACCGGGCGGTGTGCATAGCCATGAAGATCATATTGAAGCTATGATTGAGTTAGCGGCACAACGCGGTGCAGATAAAATTTATTTCCACGCATTTTTAGATGGTCGCGATACCCCACCTCGAAGCGCTAAAGCAACACTGGAAAAATTTGAAGCTCAATTTGAAAAACTGGGTAAAGGCCGTGTTGCCAGCTTAATTGGCCGTTATTTTGCACTTGACCGTGACCAACGTTGGGATCGTGTTCAGGCGTGTTATGACCTATTAACTTTAGGTGAGTCAGAGTTTACGGCTAAAACTGCGGTTGAAGGTTTAGCCGCTGCTTACGAGCGTGATGAAAACGATGAGTTTGTAAAAGCAACAGCGATTGTTGATGATGCAGGTAATGCTGCAACAGTTGAAGACGGTGATGCGGTTATCTTTATGAACTTCCGTGCTGACCGTGCCCGTGAAATTACCCGTGCGTTTGTGGACGCAGATTTCTCAGGTTTTGAGAAGAAAAAATCTCCAAAACTGGCTGACTTTGTCATGCTGACCCAGTACGCGGCAGACATTAAAGCAAGCATTGCTTATCCGCCTGCAGAGCTTGTGAATGTATTCCCTGAGTGGTTAGAGAAAAGCGGTAAAACACAGTTACGTATTTCGGAAACTGAAAAATATGCTCACGTAACTTTCTTCTTCAGTGGTGGTCGCGAAGACGAATTTAAAGGTGAAGAGCGCGTATTAGTACCTTCTCCTCAAGTTGCAACTTATGACTTACAGCCTGAAATGAATTCAGTCTTGTTAACGGACAAGTTGGTTGAAGCGATTGAAAGTCAGAAATTTGATGCGATTATTTGTAACTATCCTAACGGCGACATGGTCGGACACACTGGCGTATTTGAAGCGGCGGTAAAAGCCTGTGAAGCAGTTGATACGGCAATTGGACGAGTGGTTGAAGCTTTAGAAAAAGTGGGCGGCGAATGTTTAATTACCGCAGACCACGGTAATGCCGAGCAAATGACTGATCCACAAACCGGACAAGCACATACGGCTCATACCAGTGAACCGGTTCCTTTCATTTATTTTGGTCGTGACGCTGAGGTTGTTAATGATAAAGGTGTATTAAGTGATGTTGCACCGACCATGTTACATTTAATGGGAATGGAACAACCTGCTGAAATGACAGGTAAAACCATTATGAAGCTAAAATAAGCAAGCACTTCAGGCGCTTGATTTATTTTGCTTAAACCCATGCAACTAAATAGGGTTAACATTAAAACAGCCAGAATGTCTTCTGGCTGTTTATTATTTTTATTGCTTGTTCTAGGCCAGCTGTTAATTAATAACACAGGCTTTGCTCAAAGTCAGGCAGAAACCAAAGCTAAACTGGAAGCCGTACAACAAAAAATATTAACCACTCAAAATCAACTCAAGCAAAAATCCAAAGAGTTGAATCAAATCGAAAAATCGCTTCAACAAACCGATCAGGCAATTGGTCAGGTGAGCAAAGCACTACGCCAAACCGAATCCTCACTGACAGACATAAAACGCAGAATAAGCCAACTTGAAACACAACAACAAGAGCTTGAAGCGATTAAACAAGAACAACTTAAAATTTTATCCAGCCAAATTAAAAGTGCTTACCGGGTCGGCCAGCATGATTATTTAAAAGTCATGTTAAATCAGGATTCTCCGGCCAAATTAGAACGGGTACTCAGCTATTATCAACTGCTCAATCAGGCTCGGTTGGAGGCTATCGATAAGCTTAAAGTAACAGTTGCCGCACTGGAGCAGAACAAACAAATGTTGAATCAAAGTCAATTGGAACTGGCTGAGCTACTGGATCTGCAAACCAACAAAAAAGCCGAATTGGTTAAACTGAAACAACAACAAAGTGCCAATCTAGCTAAACTTAAACAAATTATTAAAACAGAACAACAGCAACTGGCTAACCTTAAGCAGGATGAAAATGCACTGGCAGATGCTTTGCAAGCTTTAGCTGAGGCGGTTGAGCAATTACCCGGACAGCTTGATTTTAGCGGTTTGTCTAAGGTAAAAGGCAAGCTTTTATGGCCAACGAAAGGGCGGGTGAAAGACAAGTTTGGACGCCGAAAATCGGGTGAACTACGTTGGAAAGGCGTTATGATAGATGCACCCGGAGGTCAGTTAATTAATAACATTTATGCCGGGCGGGTAATATTTTCCGACTGGTTAAAAGGGTATGGTTTAGTACTTGTGGTAGAGCATGGCGATGGGTATATGAGTTTATATGGCCATAATCAGGCTTTATTAAAAGATGTGGGTGATATTGTCAGGGCGGGTGAACCGATTGCACTGGTTGGTCAATCCGGCGGGCAAGCGATGCCCGGACTCTATTTTGAAATTCGCCATCAGGGTAAACCGATAGATCCAACCCAATGGTGTAACTAAAAATTAGCGAAAATGGTCAATAGACCCGACCTGAGTTCAGGAACCAAGATTAATTAGTTTAAAATCGCTTAATGAGTGAGCAGGAACAAAAATGACAGAAATCGTAAATATTATCGCCGGGGAAATTGGCGTTAAAGCGCAGCAGGTTAATGCAGCGGTAGACTTATTAGATGGTGGAGCTACCGTTCCATTTGTTGCGCGCTACCGTAAAGAGGCAACAGGCGGATTAGATGATACCCAGTTACGGACGTTGGAATCACGCCTTTCTTATTTACGAGAGTTGGGTGAACGCCGTGAAGTGATTTTGCGCAATATCAATGAACAGGGAAAATTAACGGACGAGCTGAAAAAGTCGATAGAACAGGCGCAAAATAAAACGGATTTGGAAGAGCTTTATCTGCCATATAAACCAAAACGCAGAACCAAAGGTCAGATTGCAATTGAAGCTGGTATTGAACCTTTAGTCGATAGGATTTTGTCAGATTTAAATCAGGATCCTGAATCTCTGGCTGCGGATTATTTAAATCCGGATCAGGGATTTGCTGACAGTAAAGCGGTGCTGGAAGGCGCACGTTTTATTATTATGGAGCGTTTTGCAGTTGATGCGAGTCTACTTAAAAAAATTCGTCATTATTTAACTCAAAATGCCACTATTGAAGCTAAAGTCATTAGCGGTAAAGAAAAAGAAGCCGCTAAATTCAGTGATTATTTTGAGTTCAGTGAAGCCATTAAACAAATCCCGTCGCACCGGGCTCTGGCGATTTTCCGTGGTCGAAATGAGGGTTATCTGGCATTAAGTTTAAATGCAGATCCAAACAAACCTGAAGCGCAAACCGGTTCAGTGGTTGAAGTTATGATAGCAGAGCACTTTAATTTTAACTGGACTGGCCGGGCAGCTGAAAGCTTTTTAAAGCAAGCAATTAGTTGGACCTGGCGAGTTAAAATTCAAACTCATATGGAAACTGAGTTATTTTCAGAAGTGCGTGAGAAAGCTGAATCTGAAGCTATCTCAGTCTTTGCGAAAAATCTGAAAGATTTATTAATGGCAGCACCTGCCGGTGATAAAGTGACTATGGGGTTAGATCCGGGTATTCGTACCGGTGTGAAAGTCGCCATTGTTGATAAAACCGGTAAATTGTTGGCAACCTCTACTATTTTCCCACATCCGCCTCAGAATGCCTGGGATAAAAGCAAACGCACGCTTGCTAACTTAATCCGTCAGCACAAAGTCGAACTCGTGAGTATTGGTAATGGTACTGGCTCACGTGAAACCGATAAGTTAGTCGCTGAAATGATGAAAGAAGAAAGCGAATTAAAACTCAATAAAATTATGGTCAGTGAAGCAGGCGCGTCTGTTTATTCTGCTTCTGAAACGGCTGCTGCTGAATTTCCGGAGCTGGATGTATCCTTACGTGGTGCGGTTTCTATTGCCCGTCGATTGCAAGATCCGCTGGCAGAATTGGTGAAAATAGAGCCTAAGTCTATCGGTGTGGGTCAGTATCAGCATGATGTTAACCAAAGCGCGTTATCAAAATCACTGGACTCTGTGATTGAAGATTGTGTTAATGCGGTTGGGGTTGATTTAAATACAGCTTCAGTGCCTTTATTAACCCGAGTATCGGGCTTAAGTAAAACTATGGCTCAGAATGTGGTGAATTTAAGAGATGAGCAAGGTCGCTTTAATTCACGTGAGGAACTTAAAAAAGTAACTCGTTTAGGCCCTAAAGCGTTTGAACAATGTGCTGGTTTCTTGCGCATTGTTGGAGGTGAAAATCCACTTGATGCATCAGCTGTTCACCCTGAAGCTTACCCGGTTGTTGAAAAAATTCTTGCTGCCAATGATGAATCTGTAACTGGCTTAATCGGGCATTCAGATAAGTTAAAAGCGTTAAATCCGGCAGATTATACGGATGATAAATTTGGTCTACCGACGGTAAAAGATATTGTATCTGAGCTGGATAAGCCGGGTCGAGATCCACGTCCTGAATTCAAAACCGCGACCTTTAAAGAAGGCGTGGATACTATTAATGACTTAAAAGTTGGAATGACACTGGAAGGCGTTGTAACCAATGTGACTAACTTTGGGGCGTTTATTGATGTGGGCGTTCACCAGGATGGTCTGGTTCATATTTCTGCGATGTCTGAAAGCTTTATTGATGATCCGCGTAAGGTGGTTAAAGCCGGTGATATTGTTAAAGTTAAAGTGATTGAAGTGGATGCACCAAGAAAGCGTATTGGCTTTACAATGCGGTTAAATGATCCTATTGATACCGCAGCCAAACCTGCTAAGTCTGGCGCCAAGCCTCAGTCTAAAAAAGCGGGACCTCGTCCGGCGAAATCTGGCGGTAAACAATCTTTTGGCAATGGCATGATGGGGAATGCCTTTGCAGAGGCGTTTGCTAAAGCGAAAAATAAGTAATCTGAATAAACCCGCTTTCTGATTTTTTATTGAATCAGGGCGGGTTTATTTGAAGCTGTTTGATGAAGTTTTTAATTTTTTTTGGGCAGTGTTCGTGACAGTACGCCCCCTAAACCCGCCCGTTTGGGTGAGCGTACCCGTTTAATCAAATTAACGCCTTTACCAAAAATCCTTCGCAGAGAAATGCGCCTTAGCTCACAAGTAAAAAGTAAGTCAGCACAGGCGCAGGCAGATTAAATTTCGTGTGGAATGCATTCTTTTAAATATTGAAAAATCTGGCGTGCTGATTTAGGCGGCTTATTTTGTTCAGCTTCTTTTTTTGCTTGTCGGGTTAACTGACGCAGCTTTGAGCGTTCAAGTGCCGGATGTTGCTGAACCAGTTCGTTAATTTTGGCATCGCCTTTTGCGATTATTTCGTCGCGTAAATTTTCCAGTTGGTGGAAATGCTGATTGGCCAGCAAATGTTGATTTTCAATTTTTGCGATAGCCAGTTTCATCGGTTCAGGATCGGTCAATCTGAGCAGTTTACCAATGTAATTTAACTGGCGTTTAAATGCGCCTTTTTTCTCACGGATCTTTTCTGCTACCTTTACCGCTTCCGCTAATTCTGCATTCATCGGCAATTTTTGAATATTGGCAGATGACAGACTTAACATTTTTTCAGCTAACTTTTGTGTTTCCTGCGAGTCTCGTTTAAGTTCAGACTTACTTACATAGATGATTTCTTCATCTTCCTGTTCCGGGTTTTCTTGCCAATCGTCAGTCATAATCTTGCTTCTATCAAAAAAGGGTGCAACAAAAATTGTATTTTACCACTATCCGCCAGCTTTTGTCTTTGTTATCTCAAGTTGAGCTTAACTACCGAAAATTTAAAAGGGTATGTTACACTTAACTTAAATAAAAAGTTTAGTATGGCTGTTTAAAATATGCTCGAAGAAATGAATCAAGTGCGTCAGGCAGTGGAAGAAGCGCTTGCTCTGGCCAAAAAACTAGGTGCTACTGATGCCGAAGTTTCCATGTCTAAGCAACAGGGGTTATCTGTTGGTTGCCGCTTACAGGAAGTTGAAACGGTTGAATTTGATTATGGCGGTGCATTAGGGATTGCGGTTTGGTTTGGTAAACGCAAAGGCAGTGCATCTACTTCAGATTTATCTCCGGATGCTTTAAAAAAGACGGTGGAAGCCGCCTGTAATATTGCCAAATACACTTCTGAAGACCCTTTCACCGGGATTGCTGATCCTGAACTTATGGTGAAAGAGGTGCCTGATTTAGATTTATATCATCCGTCTTCAATTAACTCTGATAAAGCGATTGAAATTGCCCTGGCTTGTGAAAAAGCAGGTCTGGAGCAGGATAAGCGAATTGAAAATAGCGATGGTGCATCGTTTTCGTCTCACCAAGGCTTTAAAGTTTATGGCAATAGTACTGGCCTGATAGCTTCATATCCGAGTTCTCGCCATAGTTTAAGCTGTGCTTTGATTGGTCGTGACGGGGCGGATATGCAACGTGATTATGCCTATACGCTTTCCCGGGTTTATGAACATTTGGACAGCCCTGAGTTGGTTGGCCAGAAAGCCGCGAATGAAGTGCTTGCCAGGCTGAATCCAAGAAAAGCTAAAACCTGTAAAGTCCCGGTTTTATTTAACAGTGAAATCGCAAGCAGTTTATTTGGACATTTTATATCTGGTATCAGTGGCGGGAATTTATATCGAAAAGCCTCATTTTTATTGGATGCTTTAAATACTCAGGTTTTCCCACAATGGTTAACCATTGCTGAAGATCCTTTTATTAAACAAGGCCTTTCTAGTCGTGCATTTGATTCAGAAGGCGTTGCGACTCAAACCCGACATATTGTTGAAAACGGTGTTTTGAATACTTGGTTGTTAACTTCATATGCGGCCAGAAAAATGGGGCTTACATCGACCGGACATGCCGGCGGTATTCATAACTGGTTAGTTGGAGCCGGCGGCGGAAGCTTTGAGCAAATGCTGAAAAAGCTGGATACTGGTTTATTGGTTACTGAAATGATGGGGCAGGGCGTTAACATTGTAACCGGAGATTACTCTCGCGGTGCAGCCGGCTTCTGGGTTGAAAATGGTCAAATTCAGTATCCTGTCAGTGAAATAACAATTGCAGGTAAGCTAGCTGATATGTTTAAGAATATTGTTGCGATTGGTGATGATATTGACCCTAAAGGCAGTATTCAGTGTGGTTCTGTTTTAGTTGAAGAAATGCAAATTGCCGGTAATTAGTTAATTCTCATCTGGGTTGTTTAACCCGGGTGAGGTAAAGTTTTTCAGAACAGGGAAAATGTCGGTCCAATGGCCTGGCATAAAGTCAGAAATGGGTTTAAATCATAAAAACACGCCAATACGCCCGCATAAAATATTGATAGTGGACGACTCCAGAATTATGCGCGATTTTTTGCGCAAAATGTTAATCGAACTTGGCTTTAATCATTTTATAGAAGCGAATAATGCACCGGATGCTTTTACTAAATTTAAGCAGGAGCAGCCGCATTTTACATTTTTAGATATAGAGCTGGGGGATGATAATGGATTTGATGTATTTGATGCGATTCTGGCTTGTGATGAAGATGCGAAAGTGACTATTATCAGCGCTCATTCTACGGTCGATAATGTCAAAAAAGCTATGTCTCTGGGCGCGAAAGGTTTTTTAGTTAAACCTTTTCAGCCTGCTAAACTATTAGCCGCAGTCAGGAATATGAGTGCTTAACCTCAACTGAGGTTAGCTTAATAACCAGGACGCACTGCCTAAAAAGGCAAAGATACCGACAATATCGGTAACTGTCGTTAGAATAACACTGCCCGCTAGAGCCGGGTCGATTTTTAATTTTTTCAAAATTAAAGGCACAGTTACCCCAGCAATACCGGCTGCCAGCATATTCATCAGCATGGCAAACGCAATGATCAGTGATAGGGTTAGGTCCTGTTTCCAAATTCCGACGACCCCTGCAATCAAGACCGCCCAGATAACACCATTTAATAAGCCGACAACTAATTCTTTTATCAATAAACTTCGGGTATTGGTCGGCAATACCTGACCCAATGCCATAGCCCGGATAACCAGAGTTAGAGTTTGGTTGCCGGCAACACCGCCCATACTGGGTACGATTGTATTTAAGATAGCCAAGACGGCCAACTGACTGAGAATATCTTCAAACAGATTGGATACAGCTGCGGCCAGCAAGGCTGTTAATAAATTAACCCCTAACCAGATTGAACGTTTTTTGGTGCTTTGTACGACAGGGGCAAAGGTATCTTCTTCATCATCCAGACCCGCCATGCTCATCATGGAGTGTTCTGCATCTTCACGAATAATATCAACCATATCATCAATGGTAATCCGGCCAAGTAGATGGTTTTGTTCATTAACAACGGCCGCTGATACCCAGTTATAACGTTCAAATTGCTGTGCGGCTTCAGTTTCTGACATAGTGGCCGGAATCGGGTTTACTTCGGTATTCATCAACTGAGCAATTAATAAATCCGGTTGTGAAGTGACCAACTGATTCAGACTGACTTCACCAATTAACACATCATATTCATCAACCACATACAGGCTGTCTGTATTTTTAGGCAGTTCACCACGCATTCGTAAATAGCGCAAAACGACTTCTACAGTTACATCGGGACGAATGGTCACTGTGTCTGTATTCATTACAGAGCCAGCGGTAAACTCATCGTATGCAAGCGCGGCTTCTGCTCTGTGCCTGTCTTGCAGGTCAAGAGAGTTTAAAACTTCCTGATATAGCTCATCGGGTAAACTTCTTAAGACCTGAGCAAGGTCATCTGTATCCATGCCTTCGGTTGCTTCGGCAACCGCTTCGGGCATCATCTGGCGGACAATACTGGTTCGAACGTCTTCGCTCAGTTCTTCTAAAATTTCGCCATGGAATTCAGAGTCAATTAATTGCCAGAAAGCATAACGGGTTTTAACCGGTGTGGATTCTAAAATGAAGGCAACATCCACAGCTGGCATATTGTGAAGCGCATTACGAACATGTACAAACATGCCTCGATTTAACGCAGCGGTTAACTCAAGCAATGTTTGATTTGATAAACTTTGTTCGTAGGCTTCTGGCATCTTGCTTTAAATCCCCGTTAAAGATGAGCGCGCAAGGATAGTATGCAGTTAGTTTACCTAAACTGAAAAAAAATGGCTATGAGAGAATGACTTATCACTTTATTCGCCTTCGTGAAAACGTGCATTGATTAACGCTTCTACGGCTTCAAGGGCCGCTTGTGCATCTTCTCCCTGACAGCTTACGTCTATTTCACAGCCGGTTGCGCCCGATAGCAGCAAAAGCCCCATCACACTGTTGGCACTGGCCGTTTTACCGCCGCAGCTGATTTGAATATCACTTTGATAGGATTGTGCTAGTTGTACGAGCTGGGTTGCCGCTCTGGCATGCAGCCCCAGTTTATTTTTGATAAAAAGCGTTTTACTGGCTTGGTTCATCACGCTGCCCTCTAATGTTTAGATTGTTCACGGTGAACAATAGAGACATCAGATTGAGAAGCTGCAAAATGCCAGCCTAGTTCTTCTGCGATATAAACCGATCTGTGTTTGCCGCCAGTACAGCCAATTGCAACTGTTACATAACTTCGGTTGTTCTGTTCGAGCATAGGTAGCCAGGATTCGATGCAATCTTTTATCTTATCGATAAAGGCCTGAACTTCATCATGACTTTTCAGGAAGGTTTGCACAGGTTTATCCAAACCTGTCATGGGTCTTAATGACTCATCCCAGTGAGGGTTAGGTAAAAACCTGGCATCAAATACATAGTCTGCATCGGTTGGCAGGCCATATTTAAATCCAAAAGACTGAAACACAAGTTTTAAATGCCCGGCTTTTTTATTCAGTACTTTACTGATGATGATTTTATTCAGATCGTGAATGCTGAGTTCACTGGTATCAATAAACAAATCGCTGATTTCACGAATCGGGCTGAGTAATTCACCTTCTTCTTTAATGGCCTCATCTAAGCTCAGGCTTGCCTGCGTGATAGACAAAGGATGCATTCGGCGAGTTTCTGAATAACGTTTGAGTAAGGTTCTGTCGCTTGAATCCATGAAGACAACAATAACATCACTGGCCGCTTTAAGCTGATCTATAATTTGGCCTAAATCCTGCTGCCAATCGGCAATATTTCGGATATCCAGATTAAGTGCAACATGATTATATTTACCTTTTAGGGCTTCGGGTAAAAAAGGTAACAGCTGAATAGGAATATTATCGATGCAATAAAAGCCAGCATCTTCTAATTGATCAAGTGCGGTTGATTTTCCTGAACCTGAGCGCCCGGATAATATAATGAGCTGTTGCATTTGTGCTTATTCCGTAATTGCTTGATAGAGTTCCTGATTCGTTTGTGCTGCCCGAATCCGTTTTAATATTGCTTTATCCGATAATTTTTCAGCGACTGCTGCAAGCGATTTTAAATGTGCTTTGCATTCAGCTTCTGGAACAAGCAGAGCGAAAAACACATTGACGGGTTGGTTGTCTATCGCATCGTAATTGATTGCATTTTCAGAGGTGAGTAAAACAGCAACTGTATTGGTTGAATTGGTTAACCTGCCATGTGGCAGCGCAATACCATTACCTATCCCTGTACTGCCTAACCTTTCTCTGTGCATGAGTGCATCTAATATTTCTTGTTCTGAGAGTTCGGTTAATTTTTTTGCTGCGACTTGGCTAATGAACTCTAAAACACGTTTTTTGCTGGTGACAGGGACTGCACATTCAGTGCAGTCCAAACTTAAAAAAGATTGAATATCCATTAATGACGTTTCATTTTCTCTTTATGTTTGATGACTTGACGATCGAGTTTATCAATCAGTGAATCTATTGCCGCATACATATCTGAATGCTCGGCATTGGCGAACACTTCTCCGCCCGTTAGGTGAAGCGTGGCTTCAGCTGTCTGGCTTAGCTTTTCAACATTTAGGATGACATGCACATTGTTGATATGATCAAAGTGGCGCTCAAGCTTGGCAAACTTGGTGTCTACATAATCACGTAATGAGCTAGTAATTTCAACATGATGACCAGTTAAATTGATTTGCATAGACTTTTCCTTTTAGGTTTATTGCCTTATAAAAGGCTCTTACGTTGATTAGATGGCGGAATTGACAGGGACTCACGGTATTTAGCGATCGTTCTGCGAGCGACTTTGATACCCTGATCCGACAGCAACTCTGCTATCTTGCTATCACTTAACGGCTTTGCTGTGTTTTCAGCAGAAACAAGTTTTTTGATGAGTGCTCTGATTGCAGTAGAAGAACATTCACCTCCATTTTCGGTGCTAACATGGCTTGAAAAAAAGTATTTCAACTCAAAAATACCGGCGGGTGTATGCATGTACTTTTGTGTAGTAACTCTGGAAATAGTCGATTCGTGCATTTCGACTTCTTCTGCCACGTCGTTTAACACCATAGGTTTCATGGCTTCTTCGCCATGTTCAAAAAAGTCCTGTTGCTGTTTAACAATACAGCGCGCAACTTTTAATAAGGTTTCGTTGCGGCTTTCTAAGCTTTTAATAAACCACTTTGCTTCTTGCATGTGTGACCGTATAAATTGGCTGTCAGCTGTATTTCTGGCGGTTTTAGACATGGCCGCATATTCAGCATTTAACCTAAGTTTAGGCACACTTTCAGGATTTAGCTCTACAATCCACTGATTTTTTACTTTCTTAACGGATACGTCCGGCACTATATATTGTGCTTCTTCGGCGACGACACTGTTACCCGGTCTGGGGTTGAGTGATTGTATCAGTTTCATGATCTGTTTTAACTCATCTTCTTTGAGTTTTGCTTTTCTGAGCAGGGTTCGGTAATCGCGGTTACCAAGCAGATCAATGTAATTTTTGATAACTAGCTTTGCTTCGTTTAGCCAGGGCGTGTCAGTTGAAAACTGATTTAATTGAACCAGTAAACATTCTTGCGTTGTGCGTGAAGCAACACCAATAGGATCAAAGACTTGGATTCGTTTTAAGACAGCTTCTACTTCGTCCAGCTCGACCTCTTCATCCCCTAAACTGTCTAGAATATCTTGCGCGCTGACGGTTAAATAGCCTGAGTCGTCAATCGCGTCAATAATAGCAATGGCAATGCCTCTATCGAGGGGTGAAAAAGGCGTTAAGTCCATCTGCCATAGCAGGTGATCTCGGATTGAATCTATGGTTTCGCCCTGATAAACGGTATCGTCGTCCGCTGAATAACTGCTGCTACTTGAACCGGATGAGGTGCCTTGAGTGAAGTGGTCATCCCAAGTACTGTCTGTTGGAAGTTGGTCTGGAATTTCCTGGCTGGTCATTTCGTCATGACTGTCAGGCACTGAATAATCGTCTTGGCTATCCTGTTCTTTATTATTCAGTTCTTCTTTTTGTTTTTTATTCTCTTGAAAGTCATCAAGCGATTCAAAATCATCTTGCGGTTCATCAGACTCTAACAACGGATTACTGTCTAATGCTTCCTGAATTTCTTGCTGTAGGTCTAACGATGAAAGCTGCAACAAGCGAATTGCCTGTTGCAGTTGTGGGGTCATAGTTAAATGCTGACCAAATTTTAGCTGAATTGATTGCTTCATTATAATTTAAACTGCTCGCCTAAATATACGTCTCGGACTTGCTGGTTGCTTAATACTTGTTCTGGGCTGCCCGATGCAATAAGTCGCCCTTGACTCACTATATACGCTTTTTCGCACACATCCAAAGTTTCTCTTACATTGTGATCTGTAATTAAAACGCCTAAGCCTCTGTCTTTCAAATGGGTGATAATCCTTTTTATATCAATTACCGATATGGGATCAACCCCGGCAAATGGTTCATCTAACAATATAAATTTTGGATCTGCGGCTAGCGCTCTTGCAATTTCTACTCTGCGGCGCTCGCCCCCAGACAGTGCCATACCTTGGCTATCCCGAATATGGGTTATATGAAATTCTTCGAGAAGCTCTTCAAGTTTAGCTTTTTTTTGCTTTTGAGTAATATCTTTTCGCATTTCCAATATCGAAAGAATATTTTGACTGACTGTGAGTTTTTTAAAAATAGATGATTCTTGCGGTAAATAACCCACCCCGGCCCGGGCTCTTTCATGCATAGGGTAGAATGTCATATCGGTTTCATCAATATAGATATTACCCAAATCATTTTCGACTAGACCAACAATCATGTAAAAGGTCGTGGTTTTACCGGCACCATTTGGACCCAATAAACCGACTATACTGCCGGATTCAACCGACAGAGAAACATTTTTTACAACCTGTCTTTTTTTATAAGATTTTGCAAGATTTTCTGCAATTAGCTTAGCCATTATTGCTCACTTTTAGGTTCATCACTTTTTGGCGTTAACACGGTTCTTACGCGATTTCCGCTGGTTTGCTCTGACGATGCCACCAGTTTTTGCAGGTTAAGGTTATATTCAATCTTATCACCGCTGACCTGACTACCTTGCTGGGAAATTTGAGCATTTCCGGACAAAGTTAAAATCCTGTCATCAACCCGGTAATGGATTTGATTGGCGCTAGCCGTCAGGATCGCCCCATTATCCAGTTCCTGCTGATAATGAGCTGGAGAGCCAGTTGCAATTAAAACGTCTTGGTCCTGTTCAGGATTTGCGCCCTTAATGACTTGCAGTTGTTCGGATGTCATTAATAAACTGCCTTGAGAAACTTCCACCTTGCCACTGAAGGTCAGCGTATTGGAATTAATATCAAGTTGCTGGTTTGCCGCATCAATGACTATGTTCTCTTTGAAATCAGATTCAAGGGCCACGGCATTAAAATGTATGGCGATTAAGCCAAGAATGAGTTTTTTATTTAACAAGATAAGTCGCCTGAACATTTTGTGTTAATTCAAATTCTTTTGTTTTTAGGTTGCCTTGCAAACCTTTACCCGAAACCAGCAGTTTATTACCGGTTGCCTGTACTTTGGCTTTCGAGTTGATTGTATGTTCGGTTAAATCCATATTTAACCGCGAAACTTTTATTTCATTGAGCCAATCAGTCGATTCAGTTGCCTTGACCAGCACATCGCCTTCAAGTTCTAAATGGCGGTTGTCATAAATGCCGCTTTCGTTTGCGGTTAGTACCCAATTAGATTCCTGATTATCAGAATATAAAACATATTCGGGGTGCTGAAAATAAGTAAATTCGAGTTCCTGATAATACTCAAGGTTTTCGGCTTTAAGTTGGGTTTCTCTGTTACCGTCTTGATTAAAAGTGACTTGAGTCAGCTGTTTGATCTGGTAGTCTGGCAATGCAACCTGATCGAGCTTTTCCTGAGTTTCAGGTTCAGCTGACCATTCCCGCCAAAAGTATTGGCTGACTGCAATAATCACTAAAACGGATAACAGAAGTTGCTTCATACACTCATACCCTGAGCCTCGGCCAAAATGCCTCGTGTTTCAAGAAATATATCACATGCTTCTCTAACCGCACCAAAACCACCTTTATTTTTGGTTGTATAGTCGGCCAGATTTAAAATTAACGGATGTGCGTCAGCAACCGCAATCGCCAATCCTACTTTTTCCATGACACTCAAGTCAGGCACATCATCTCCTATATAGGCTACCTGTTGATGGGTTAAGTTCAACGTATTGCAAAGCTGCTCAAATGCCTGTGTTTTATCTTCCTGGCCCTGATAGATATGCTGGATACCTAATGAAGTCATTCTGGTTTCTACAATTTTTGATTTGCGTCCGGTAATCACAGCAACCTGAATACCTGCATTGATAATGGCTTTTATGCCAAAACCATCCCGAGTATGAAAAGCTTTTAGCTCTTCTCCCTGATTGCCTAAATAAATCCGGCCATCTGAAAATACGCCATCTATATCGCAAATCAGCAGTTGGGTTTGCTGAAACCGGTTTGCAACCTGCTCAGAGATCGGGCCATAAATGGTTGAATTAATCTGTTTTGTCATTAGAGCACTTTTGCCTTTAATAAATCGTGAATATTAATTGCGCCAATCGGTTGAGCCTGATCATTAATAACCACAAAGCCATTTACTTTTTTGTCTTCCATAAGTTTTAATGCTTCAGCTGCAAGCATTTCCGGTTTGACGGTTACACTGCTTGTTGTCATGACTTCATGAATCGCAGTTTGGTGAATATCTATTTTTTTATCGAGTGTCCGGCGTAAATCACCATCGGTGTAAATACCGGTTAAAATATTCTGTTGGTTGACAACCGCAGCAAACCCCAGGCTTTTGCGGGATATTTCAATGAGTGCTTCCGCGATTGTGGTCTGCTCATCCACGATAGGTAATTGTGAACCAGCATGCATTAGATCTTTCACTTTTAGCAAGAGTTTGCGCCCCAAGTTACCCAAAGGATGTGAAAAAGCAAAATCTTCCGCTGAGAATTCACGTGCTTCTAATAATGAAATTGCAATCGCATCACCCATTACGATAGCTGCCGTTGTACTTGCCGTTGGCGCTAAACCCAGCGGGCAAGCTTCCTGATCGGCTTTAACCAGTAAGTGAATATCTGAAAGCTTGGCCAGACTGGATTGTGGATTGCTGGTCATTGAAACCAGTTTAGCACCAATGCGTTTAATAACAGGTACTATAGTCGTAAATTCCGAACTCTCGCCAGAGTTTGATAGCGCAATCACTACATCTTGTTTGCTGATCATGCCTAAATCACCGTGGCAGGCTTCTGCCGGGTGAACAAAAAAAGCGGGCGACCCTGTACTTGCCAGAGTGGCGGCAATTTTGCGTGCCACATGACCAGATTTACCTATCCCGGTAACAACAACTTTACCTTTACAGGCGAGTAAAAGCTGACAGGCCTGAATAAAGTCCTGATTCAGTGACTGGTATAGTTGCCTGACAGCCAATAGTTCAATATCAATCACTTTTTTAGCGCTTTCGATAAGCTGAACATTTTGCGATTGCATTTAGTTTGCACCCCAAAATAACAAGTACTGGTAGCCAATAAAGCAGCCAAATAAAATAGCGCCTTCTACGCGATTAATGCTTCTAGGTCCTTTCACGCCAATGGCCATCATAATTAATAAAATAGTCATGCCTATCATAATGTAACCGTCACGGGATAATGCAAGTGGATCAATTGGACCCGGTGCTAAAATGCCCGGGATAGCTAACACGGCCAGTGCATTAAATATATTCGAGCCTACTATATTACCCAATGCCAGATCATCTTCTCCTTTTAAAACACCTGCAATAGAAGCTGCAAGCTCAGGCAGTGAGGTACCTATGGCAATTATTGTTAAACCGATAACCAGGTCACTAATTCCAAAATGTTTGGCAATGACAACAGCCGAATCGACTAAATAATTTGAACTTAATAATAAAAGTCCTAATCCGACAATTAACCAAAACACAGATTTAGCGGTTGAAACGCCTTCTGGTACATCGTCACTGAGCTCGTCTTCGAGCAAATCATGCTCAGTTGAAGGTGCTTTATGTAAAGATGAATAAGCGAGATAACCTATGGTTACAAAAAATAAGACGGCGAGTGTGACACCCTCATATAAAGACAGGGTAAAGTCAGATAAAAAGATAACCGCGATTATGCTGGTGATTAATATTATCGGTAATTCTCGACGAATGGTTTGAGAGCCGACCAACATGGGTTTGAGCAGTGCGGTTATACCGAGTACCAGAGTGATATTCGTGATATTTGAACCAATGACGTTGCCAATAGCGGTATCTGCTTTGCCGGCAAGTGAAGCTGAACCGGCCACCATCATCTCAGGGGCTGACGAACCCATAGCGACTATGGTTAAACCGATGATAAGCGGAGATAAACCCAGATTGCGAGCAAGTGCTGCAGCACCATAAACAAATTTGTCTGCGCTCCAAACTAAAAAAGCCAGGCTGACGATTAAAATGATGGATTGTTCTAACATAAAAACCTTTGGTCTTTGAGTATCGTGTTTAGCGCGCATTATACTTAAATTGCATTAAATTTCAGAAAATACTTGCCGCATTTTTTGAAAAACATTAAGTTGTCGCGTTCTGAAATTTTTATAGTTTTTTAATGGTCTGATTAAGCTGAACTACTGGTTCACCGGATTAGTGAACCAGTTCAACTCAATTAAAGAAAAGAGCATTTTTTATTGGTTGTTTTTGTTAGAATAGATAAACGCTGGGATTATGGCTGTTAGAACGAAGGAAAATCAATGTCTGATAATGCCTATGTAGAGGTAAAAAACATGACTTTTTCGCGCGGCGAAAGAGTGATTTACGAAGATATTAGTTTATCGATTCCAAAAGGGAAAGTTGTCGCCGTAATGGGGCCAAGTGGTATCGGTAAAACAACTCTGTTACGGTTAATTGCTGGTCAGTTGAAACCAGAAAAAGGCCAGATTATTGTAGACGGGGAAAATATTCCTGCGCTGAGTCGAAACGGTCTGTATGAAGCCCGAAAAAAAATGAGCATGTTGTTCCAAAGCGGTGCTTTATTCAGTGAAATGTCTGTCTTTGATAATGTTGCATTCCCGATTCGGGAACATTGCAAACTGCCGGAAGATATAGTTCGCAGCATGGTGCTGATGAAGTTAAACTCAGTCGGGCTCAGAGGCGCGGCTAATTTAATGCCAAGTGAGTTATCGGGTGGCATGGCAAGACGAGCTGCGTTGGCCAGATCAATTGCGCTTGATCCCGACTTGATTATGTATGATGAACCATTCGCCGGGCAGGATCCGATTTCAATGGGTGTTTTGATTAGGCTAATACGCTCATTAAATGATGCTTTAGGGTTAACTTCTATCGTGGTTTCGCACGATGTAAACGAAGCCTTAAGTATTGCTGACTATGTTTATATTATGGCAAATAAAAAAATTGTGGGTCATGGGACGCCGGCACAACTCGCCAAAGATGATTCCCCTCTGGTTCATCAATTTATGGCTGGTGAAGCAGATGGGCCTGTACCTTTTCATTTCCCTAGCCAGCCAATAGAAGAAGAGTTAGCTGAGGTGCTTAAATGATTTTAGATGGACTTGCGGGTATTGGACGCCAGGGCCTCAACTTTTTTGCTACTATGGGGCGGGCCGGCATTATGTTGTTTAATGCGTTATGGGCCTTACCCAATATCAAAAAAAGCTGGCCGCTTTTGCTGCGTCAATTATATGTGGTTGGGGTTCAGTCTTTTGCCATTATTGTCGTCAGTGGCTTATTTATCGGTATGGTTTTAGGCCTGCAAGGTTATACCATTTTGGTTGGCTATGGCGCTGAAAATAGTCTGGGTCCTATGGTGGCGCTGTCACTGCTCAGAGAGTTAGGTCCAGTGGTTACGGCTCTGTTATTTGCCGGACGCGCAGGTTCTGCTTTAACGGCTGAAATTGGTTTAATGAAAGCAACAGAGCAGTTATCCAGTATGGAACTGATGGCGGTTGACCCGCTTCGCAGAGTGATAGCACCCAGATTTTGGGCTGGTTTTTTAAGTATGCCGCTATTGGCCTTCCTGTTTAGTGCCATTGGGATTTGGGGTGGTTACTTGGTTGGCGTTGAATGGTTGGGTGTTGATCAGGGTAACTTCTGGGGCGTCATGCAGGCCGCTGTCGATTTAAACCGGGATATATTAAATGGATTTATCAAGAGTTTAGTATTTGCTGTTGTGGTCACCTGGATTGCAATTTTTCGTGGCTATGACTGTGTACCTACATCAGAAGGTATTAGCCAGGCAACAACACAAACTGTTGTGCATGCATCGCTTGCTGTATTAGGTCTGGATTTTGTATTAACTGCTTTAATGTTTGGAGAATAACAGGATGAACAACCGTAAAACTGAAATTGGGGTTGGCTTATTTATCAGTGCTGGTTTTATTGCACTATTATTTTTGGCGCTTCAGGTAGCCAGTACAGGGACGATTACCAACGGGGAAACTTACACATTAAAAGCTAAGTTCGATAACATTGGTGGGTTAAAAGTACGTTCGCCGGTAAAAGTGGGTGGGGTTGTAGTTGGCCGAGTTTCCAGTATTCAATTAGAACAACTGGTACCTGTGGTCAGCATGGATATTTCAAAAGATTACACCTTTCCTGAGACCAGCTCACTGAGCATATTAACGGCTGGTTTATTGGGTGAGCAGTATCTGGGATTAGAGCCCGGATTTACGATGGAAGGAATGGATATTGGCATGTTGGAAGAAGGTGCTTATATCCAGGATACTAAGTCTGCGCTGGTTTTAGAAGAGTTAATCGGACAGTTCTTGTTTGGCCAAAGCAACGAAGATTAGCAGGTATAGATATGAAAAAAGTCGTTAAAGCTTGTTTATTAACTTGCAGCATTCTGGCTACGCCTATATTCAGTAGCTTTTCGGTAAATGCAATAGCGCAACAGGATCAGCAAGACCCTTATGTTTTATTTGAAGCAGTGACACAGCAGGCTTTTAGCCGCTTTAAAGCTGAATGGCCAACTGTACAAAAAAATCCGGAGCTGCTTAAATCGATTATTCGGGAAGAGCTAATGCCGTATGTTGATTACGAATATGCTGCCTTTAAAGTATTAGGTAAATATGTTCGTGACGTGGATGCCAAAGATAGAAAGGCCTTTGTTGATGCATTTAAAGAATACATAGTGACTGTTTATGCCCAGCTTTTTACGCAATACCGTGATACACAGGATATTGTTGTTGAAAAAACCAATGCACTGAGCGGTGATAAAATTGTAGTCGTAAAATCCCGAATTATTGAACCTGGTCGCCCTGATATCAGTGTTGTCTTTAAGCTGATTTACCGTAGCGGTAACTGGGGGGCATTTGATATGGAAGCTGAAGGTATCTCTATGTTGAATACAAAGCGTAAAGAGATAGGCGCAGCAATGGATCGCTTAGGGATAAAAGGCATTATTGAAGATTTAAAAGATAAAGCTTCACAAAAGTTAAGATTAAAAGAAGATGAGTCCGCAAATGATACAACTAGCTGAAAGGCAGAATAATCATCATTTTTGGCAATTAGATGGTGAGCTCACCCGGTTTAGTGACTTGTCTTCGTTTCCTGAATTGCCATGCCCGGATCAGAGAGATGTTGATGTCTGCCTGACCGGAGTGACCAGGATAGATACTGCTGGCTTAGCATATCTAATCAAACTTAAAGTCCAGCTCGCCGAAAAAGGCATTAATATTCGTTATTTCCAAATGGATGATAACGTTAAGAAATTAGCTAATTTATATGGCGTCGAAACTCTGCTAGGAATTAATTAAGATGAATTTAGACGAAATAATTGAAAAAATTACCCCACTGATTGCCGATGCAATTGCACACGAAGAACTGATGATTGGTCATGAAGATAATTATTTTTTAACCATTACCATAGTATCTGAAGTGTTTGATGGTCTACGTCCGGTAAAGCGCCAGCAAATGGTTTATCAGCCACTCAATGAGTTTATAGCCGATGGCACAATTCATGCGGTAAAAATTAAAGCCATGACACCTGACGAGTGGCGTTTACATAAAAAGCTTAACTTCTAAGGGTTATTGAGCAGAATGGACAAATTTGTTGTAACTGGCGGCAAAGCCTTAAAGGGTGAAGTCAGAATATCAGGTGCTAAAAATGCAGCCTTACCTATCCTGTTTTCAACTATATTGAATGAAAATACAGTTAAGCTTGCCAACGTTCCATTATTAAAAGATATTAAAACGACCCTTCAGTTGTTAAATGAACTGGGTATTCAGTATCAGGCCGAAGGGGATGCTATTATTTTTGATGCCAGTTCAATCGCATCAACTACTGCGCCTTATGATTTGGTCAGAAAAATGCGCGCTTCTATATTGGCTCTCGGCCCCTTGGTCGCACGTTGCGGAGAAGCTAAAGTATCTTTGCCGGGTGGCTGTGCAATTGGTGCCAGACCGGTTAATTTGCATATCGCCGGTTTACAGAAAATGGGCGCTGACGTTACGGTTGAGCACGGTTATATTGTTGCGACAACGCATGGCAAACGCTTACAGGGCGCAGAAATCTTTTTTGATACGGTAACGGTTACCGGAACAGAGAATCTTTTAATGGCTGCGGTTTTGGCTGAAGGCCAGACTGTTTTAGAGAATGCTGCGCGTGAGCCTGAAGTCGTTGATCTGGCAAATTGCCTGATTGCGATGGGCGCGGATATCCAAGGCGCAGGTACGGACAAAATAGTTGTTAACGGAGTTAAGTCATTAAAACCTGCAGAGCACTCTGTTTTGCCAGACCGAATCGAAACCGGTACTTTTTTGGTAGCAGCTGCCGTCACTGGTGGTCAGGTTACTTGTACTCATACCGATCCTGCATTATTGGAAGCTGTGCTGGCTAAGTTAAAAGAAGCTGGCGCCAGTATTCAGACGACTGCTGATACTATTACGCTCGATATGACAGGACGAACATTAAAAGCGGTTAATATCAAAACAGCGCCCCATCCTGCGTTCCCAACCGATATGCAGGCTCAGTTTACCGTATTAAACTGTGTGGCTGAAGGTAGTGCAACGATTCATGAAACCATTTTTGAAAATCGTTTTATGCATGTACCGGAACTTCACAGAATGGGAGCAAATATTGAGCTTGAGAGCAATACTGCAATTGTTAAAGGGGTTAAAACTTTAACCGGTGCAGAAGTGATGGCTACGGATTTACGGGCTTCAGCTTGCTTGGTTATAGCTGGTTTATTTACCCAAGATGAAACTCAAGTCGCTCGTATTTATCACCTTGATCGCGGCTATGAGCAATTAGAGGTTAAATTAACTGCTCTGGGTGCCGACGTTAAACGCATTGCCGGATAGCTCGGACGATTAAGAAACCTAAACCGGCCATTAGCCGGTTTATGGTGAAGAAGGGGCAGGGGTGTAACTGGGCAGCTCTGAAATAGTCACTTTCAGACTCATCTGGGCACCTTTTCTCATAATAGTCACGGGCAATACGGTACCCGGTTTCGTTTCTGCTATTAGATCCAGTGTTTGTGTTCTACCGGTAATCGCCTGACCATCTATTTCAAGAATAATATCGTTAGGTATGATACCCGCTTTATCTGCCGGACCTCCAGGCTCAACCATAGTGACTATAATGCCGACAGGTGTCATCAAGTCTGCGCTGGTTTGAACATAAGTTTCTTTGCCCGATAAACCCAAATAGCCTCTGACAACCCGGCCATTTTTAGCTATTTTTTTCAAAATGGTCAGCGCCAGTTTAGCCGGTACTGCAAAAAATATCCCCTGGGCCTGATTATTTCGTCTTGCTGACGCATAGTTAAATGAATTAATGCCAACCAGATAACCGTCACTGTCAACTAAAGCACCGCCAGAGTTCCCATCGTTTATAGCGGCATCCATTTGGATGAAATCTGCATAATTTGAACTGAGTCCGGCGCGACCGGTCGCACTGACTATACCTTGAGTTATCGTCTGCCCCAGATTGTATGGATTGCCTATCGCAAGTACAAGATCCCCGGCCTGAGAGGTCAGATTTGGATCTATGGGTACGACAGGCAAGTTTTCGCTTTGCACATATAAAACCGCTAAATCAGTATAGGGGTCACTACCGATAAGTTGAGCTTCAAATGTTCGTCCATCCTGTAGTGCAACCCAGATCAACTCAGCATTTTTAACCACATGTTCAGCCGTTAAAATAAATCCGTTGTCTGAAACAATGACGCCTGAACCTAAGGTTTGAATCGCACGCTTGTTATTATAAAATCGTTGGTCAATTTCAAAGCCTTCGGTATAAATATTCACCACAGCCGGCGCGGCATTCGCTACTGCTTTGGCGTATGAAATTGGCTTTCTTTCGGGTTCGCTCCCGGAAAAAACGGCTTGCCAGAGGACATTGTTTTGTCTCATTTCAGGAAATACAGCAAACAGAAGGATAGTGATGACCAAGGCGATTGCCAGCGTATTTATGATGAATTGAAAAGTATTGGATATTTTTTGCGGCATTATTAGTGTCTTTAATAAAAGACCCGGCAGTGCCGGGTCTGTTTTCTTTCAATATAAAAAGTTTAGCGCGTTAAGCACAAATTGTCTTAACTGAACGATAAATTTATCGAATTACTAAATAAAGTTGGGTTCGTCCGCGAACGACATTCAACGCGATAATACCATCATGATCTTCGAGTTTATCTCTCAAATCAGCCAGGTTTTCAACGCGTTGTCGGTTAACACCGATAATAACATCATCTTGCTGTAAGCCGATGGCAGCAGCTGCACTGCGCTTATCCAGAGATTTTACAATGACACCCGGCTGACCGGTTTCGGTTTCACCATTGGTCAGTTCAGAGCCTTCAAGTGCGGGGTGAATAGATGAAGCTTTAATATTATCACCTTTAGATTCACGCAGAGTCACAGGCACCGTCATTTCTTTGCCGTCACGAATGATGCCTAACTTAACTTCGGCGCCTGCCCCCATAGTGCCAATTTTGGCTCTTAACTCAAAGAAGGACTGAACTTTTTTACCATTAATGCTGATAATGGCATCACCGGGCTCTAATCCGGCTTCAGCTGCGGCTGTATCTTCAAAGACCTGTCGAACAAGGGCACCTTGGGTCGTCGATAAATCAAATGCTTTAGCAATACCAGCATCTATATTGTCACCAGAAATACCTAAAACACCGCGTTTAACTTCACCAAATTCAACAATTTGATTGACCAGATTTTTCATCATGTTGGACGGTATCGCAAAACCGATACCTACATTGCCACCGTGTGGGCCCAAAATCGCGGTATTAATACCGATTAATTTTCCGTTCAGGCTGACTAAAGCGCCTCCTGAGTTACCACTGTTAATAGCAGCATCGGTTTGAATAAAGTTTTCATAACCCTCAATGCCCAAGCCACTTCGTCCAAGTGCACTGACAATACCTGAGGTCACTGTTTGGCCAATCGCGAAAGGGTTGCCTATGGCAATAGCAAAATCCCCGACCCGGATTTTATCAGAATCAGCCAGCGGAATATCTGTCAGGTTATCCGCTTCTATTTGTAATAGCGCAACGTCTGTTTCTGAATCTGAGCCCAGTTTCTTGGCTTCATACTGGCGACCGTCTTTTAACGTAATCAGAATTTCATCTGTATCTGCGATAACATGATGGTTGGTGACAATATAACCTTTAGCTGCATCAATAATGACACCAGACCCTGCAGTTTGAAACGGCTGTTCCTGCACTTGAGGACGACCACCCTGACCGAAAAAACGTCTGAAGATTTCCGGCACCTGTTGTTTGTTTTCTTTCATTCCGGTGGCTGAAATATTAACGACAGCCGGCGTTGCTTTTTCAAGCATAGGGGCAAGTGATGGCGTTTCTTGCTTATCGTTATCACCAAACCAAGGTAAAGCTGCGTTGGCAACCGGGTTAATCGCGAGTGCCGCGGCTAAAACTGAGACTTTAAAAATATTTAATCGGTTAGCTTTCAATGTAGATTCTCCTAGTTACAAAACTGAAAATTGAAAGGGCCATTTCTCAATTAAAGACTGAGCAAAAAAGCAAAAAGTTCAAACTTACTTCTTGTTTTCTGCCTGAAACCAGCCCATTTTGCTCTCTGAATAATCAAGCGGAATGCTTTTTAATTCTGAATCTGGAGTACTTTTTGGAATATTTGCTTTATGTGATGGCGTATTTATTAATTCGCTGATCTCTGGTGTGAAAAACGGAATATATTGCTTGTTTTTATCTTGTTTCTCAGCCAGTTGATTAAATTGGTTTTGTGAGTCTGCGGCTGCGGTCTGAGCCTGCTTTGCAATATTTTGCATTGCATCGTTAACAGACGTTAGATAATTGTTTACTTCCCCTTTAAAGCTTTCCTGAGCTTTAATATGTTTATCCAGTTCAGCTTCTAACTTTTGTTGTTTGCCGGTTAACGCAGGTATGATTCGCCCTGCGGCAAACCCAGCTAAACCACCAATTAAAAAAATAACAACGCCTGTTAACCATGTCATGATGAATTACCTCAAAAAAAAGATTAGCATTAGCAGTAATGCTGATTTAGATAAAGTTTTATATAACACTAATTATGACAACACCCATAAAGCAATACCAGCAAGATTTAGCAAAAGACAAACTTATTGCCGATTCTGCACAATCTCAGGCAGTTGATATGCTTGAGCACTTGTATCAATCATTGAATGCCCAATCTGAGTCTGACAAAACTTGGTTATCTTCTATTAAATATTTGTTTTCTAAACCTAAAAATCAAGCACCTGACGGACTTTATTTTTGGGGCGGTGTCGGGCGCGGAAAAACCTATTTAATGGATTTATTTTATAACAGCTTACCGTTTGAGCAGAAATACCGGGTTCACTTTCACCGCTTTATGCGACATGTGCACCAACAACTTGATAAGCTTAAAGGCCAGAGTGATCCATTAGAGCAGGTCGCCGCTGACTTAGCTAAATCCTATCGGATTATTTGTTTTGATGAATTTTTTGTCTCAGATATTACTGATGCCATGCTATTAGCAGGCTTAATGCAAGCCTTATTTAAACACCAGGTCGTTTTTGTGGCGACTTCAAACATCCCGCCTGATGAACTTTACCGAAATGGATTGCAGCGCGCTCGTTTTATCCCTGCTATTGAATTGATTAAACAGCACTGTCAGGTATTTAATTTAGACAGTGGAATTGATTACCGGATGCGTACTCTGACTCAGGCCGAAATTTATCATGCACCGCTAGATGAACAGGCAGAATTAAATCTTAAACAATATTTTTCCGATTTAGCGGTCGGTGAGATAAAACAGGATAAAGTGATCACGATTGAAAAGCGCCCTATTCATACCCGCTATTTGGCTCAGGGCGTGGCTTGGTTTGATTTTTATCAATTATGTGATGGTCCGCGTAGCCAGAATGACTATATAGAGTTGAGTCGTTGCTTTAATACGGTTTTATTAAGCGGTGTAAAGCAAATGAGCGAAAAAAATGATGATATTGCACGTCGCTTTATTGCAATGGTGGATGAGTTTTACGAGCGTCACGTGAAATTGATTATATCGGCTGAAGTCGGCTTGGATAAGCTTTATACCCATGGTCGTCTGGAGTTTGAGTTTGCGCGTTGTAAAAGTCGTTTGCAGGAGATGCAATCTAAAGCCTATTTATCACAAGCACATCTTGCTTGATGCTGTTGGTGAAATTCGTAAAATTGCTTAAAAAATCGCAACTTTTAGCGTGATCTTTTGATTTACCTCCTATATACCCAAGCTGCTCGAAGATGTATGTTTCAGAGCTATCACAGCGTTTTTAGTACAAGGCATGTTAATACAGGAATGTAGGCACCTTTCAAATCAACATAACGCAGTAATAGAAACGCTGTGAAGCTCCCGAAGGGCAAGGCTAAAAAGCCTTTATACTGCGTTATTGATTTTGAAAAGGGATAACCATTATCTTCAATCAATATCTTGTCTAAATGCTTTTTATCTCTTGCTGAAATCTTGCATGTTCAAGTAACTTGGGTATATAATGCGCGCCTCCCACCCGGTTGGCAGGCTAATATTTAGCCTTTGACAAATTCTCGAAGGGGTTTTTGGCATAAACTAGGGGAGACAAAAGGTCTCCAAATGTGGAATTTTTAGGTATTTAGGTTAAATTCGAAATGACAACTTTTTCTGCAAAGCCTGAATCTGTTAAGCGCGACTGGTTTGTTGTTGACGCTGACGGTAAAACTTTAGGTCGTATAGCTACTGAAATCGCAACTCGCTTACGTGGTAAACATAAGCCAGAATATACTCCTCACGTTGATACTGGTGATTACATCATCGTTATTAATGCTGAGAAAGTCGCTGTAACAGGTGCTAAACGTAGCGACAAAACGTATTATTCACACTCTGGTTTCCCAGGTGGAATTAAATCAATTACTTTTGATAAGTTAATTGAGAAAAAGCCAGAAATGATCATCGAAAGCGCTGTTAAAGGTATGCTTCCGAAAGGTCCATTAGGTCGTGCAATGTTCCGTAAATTAAAAGTTTACGCAGGTGCTGAGCATAACCATCAGGCACAACAACCACAAACCTTGGACATCTAACTCGGAGAGATTATTATGGCAGAAGCTCAATACTATGGTACTGGTCGTCGTAAAAGCTCTACGGCTCGTGTCTTTTTAAGACCAGGTACAGGTAACATCACAATTAACAAACGTTCAATCGAAACTTATTTCGGTCGTGAAACTGCTCGTATGGTTGTTCGTCAACCATTAGAATTAGTTGAGATGACTGAAAAATTCGATTTATATGTCACAGTAGCGGGTGGCGGTACAACTGGCCAAGCTGGTGCAATCCGTCACGGTATTACTCGTGCATTAATGGAATTTGATGAAACTTTACGTCCGGCACTTCGCAAAGCGGGTTATGTTACTCGTGATGCACGTCGCGTTGAACGTAAGAAAGTGGGTCTTAAGAAAGCGCGTAAGCGTCCACAGTTCTCAAAACGTTAATACGTTTTATATGCTTATTCAAAAACCCGGTTTTACCGGGTTTTTTTATGACTGAATAATAAGTTTGGTGATAAAACTGATATCAAAAGACAGTGTTTTGATGGAATACATCAGCCGATAAAATAGCGCGCATTGTGCTATTTTTCAGCAAAGTCGCAAGTTTATGATTTGGATCAAACCAAATCAGAGCTTTTTTTTGAGTTTTTCCGTGATTTCCTTGTCAGTTATCGGGTTTTTTTATTATCATTCGGTATATTTTTTACCTCGAACCTGGATCTCGGTAGTTTTTCACTTTTATGACCGGAATTTTGAGCAAAAATTCCCGCACTAAAGCGAAAATTAAGCTGAGTTTAGGTTATTCGTTTTTAGAATCTAGTCTCGGAGAAGATTGAATGAGTAATGCGCCTGTTAATAACGGTCGCCGTCGCTTCTTAACCGTCGCAACTTCGGTTGTCGGTGGGGTGGGTGCTGCCGGAGCAGTTGTACCTTTCATCGCGTCCTGGAACCCAAGTGCTAAAGCAAAAGCTGCCGGTGCCCCAGTTGAAGTTAATATCAGTAAACTGGAAGCTGGGCAGATGCTACGTGTTGAATGGCGTGGTAAGCCGGTTTGGGTTGTTAAACGCACAAAAGAAATGTTGGATGGCTTAGCTACACATGAAGACAAACTACGTGATGCTGACTCTGAAGTTGAACAGCAACCTGGTTATGCTCAAAATAGAACCCGCTCAATAAAGCCGGAGATTTTTATTGCTGTGGGCATTTGTACTCATTTGGGTTGTTCTCCTCAATACTTGCCTGATACTTTTACTGAGCAGGTTGTGGGCGTTCCTTCTGGTTTTATGTGTCCTTGTCATGGTTCTAAGTTTGATATGGCTGGTCGTGTATTCCAAAGTGTACCTGCACCAACCAACTTAGTGATTCCGCCTCATAAATATCTTGATGAGAACACGGTTCTTATCGGTGATGACTCGGGAGTTGCATAATTATGTGGAAAAACTTATTAGATTGGATTGAATATCGCATTCCTATGATGCGTGTTGCAAATATGCATGCGCTTCAATATCCAGCACCAAAAAACATGAACTTCTGGTATGTTTTTGGTTTTATTGCAACCGTGGTTTTAGTTAACCAGATTGTAACGGGTATTTGGTTAACCATGAACTATAACCCAAGTGCTGAAGGCGCATTCGCATCTGTTGAATATATTATGCGTGATGTCGACTATGGCTGGGTTCTGCGTTATATGCACTCAACCGGCGCATCGGCGTTTTTTGTGGTTGTTTATCTGCATATGTTCCGCGGCATGATGTATGGTTCGTATCAAAAGCCTCGTGAGTTATTGTGGCTGTTTGGTATGTTTATCTATTTAGCGCTCATGGCGGAAGCTTTCATGGGGTATTTATTACCTTGGGGCCAAATGTCATATTGGGGTGCTCAGGTTATTATCTCATTGTTTGGTGCAATTCCGGTTATCGGTGATGATTTAACTCTGTGGATCCGGGGTGACTATGTTATCTCAGGTGCGACTCTGAATCGTTTCTTTGCGCTTCACGTCATTGCATTACCATTAGTGATTGTAGTTTTAGTTTTCTTACACATTGTTGCATTGCACGAAGTGGGCTCAAATAACCCTCAGGGCATTAATATCAAACACCCTAAAGGTTCTTTAAAAGAAGAAGACAAAACTAAGTTTAATATTCATGAATACTATACCTCTAAGTACGATATTATTAATGATGTGGTGCCTTTCTTCCCGCATATCGTATTAAAAGATTTAGTTGCCTTTACGGTATTCTGTGCTGCATTTGCGTATGTTATGTTCTTTAACCCGGAAATGGGCGGTTTCTTCCTTGAGCCACCTAACTTTGAGCCGGCAAACCCATTAAAAACACCAGAGCATATTGCTCCGGTTTGGTATTTCACACCTTTCTATGCGATTTTACGTGCGGTACCGGATAAGTTATTGGGTGTTATTTTAATGTTTGCAGCTATTGTGATGCTTGCGTTATTACCTTGGTTAGACCGTTGTAAAGTTCGCTCGGTTAAATACCGTTGTGGTTTCCATAAAATTAACTTAGCAATGTTTGTTGTGAGCTTCTGTATTTTAGGTTGGTTAGGGATTAAACCTGCAACTCCAACTTATACATTAATGTCGCAATTTTTCTCTTTCACTTACTTTGCTTTCTTCGGTTTATTGTGGTTATACAGTAAAAACGAGAAAACTAAGCCAGTACCAGCGAGAATTACGAAATGAAGAAACTATTAATTACATTAGTTGCATTGTTGCCGGGTTTAGCTATCGCTGCAGGTGGTGGCTTTCAGTATCCACTGGAAGAAGCTCGCATTGACTTAGAAGATAAGCCTTCACTACAACGTGGTGCTGCGCTTTTCATGAACTATTGTCTAGGCTGTCACCAAACACAATATCAAAGATATCAGCGTACTGCTGAAGACTTAGGTATTCCGTTAGATATTGCTAAAGACAACTTGATTTTTTCTGACCAAAAAATCGGTGAAAAAATGACTAACTCAATGCCGGCAAAAGATGCGGGTAAATGGTTTGGTAAACAACCACCAGATTTAACTTTGGTTGCTCGTGTTCGTAGCCCTGACTGGATTTACACTTATTTAAAAACTTTCTATTTAGATCCGAGTAAGACTTTTGGTGTAAATAATGCGGTTTTTAAAGACGTGGGTATGCCGCATGTATTTCAAGGTCTTCAAGGTACACAAGAAGCTGAAATGGTGTACGACACAGTTGACGGTCACAAAACGTTAGTCGGCATCAAATTAACTCAGGTTGAGCCAGGTGCACTTACACCGGAAGAATATGACCAAGCGGTAAACGACTTGGTTAATTACTTAGAGTACGTTGGTGAGCCATCTAAATTAGATAGTCACAGAATCGGTACTTGGGTATTAGTCTTCTTGGCTGTATTCTTTGTATTTATCTATCTGTTGAAGAAAGAATACTGGCGCGATGTTCACTAAATTTTAGTGAGTCGACAAAAATGATATTGGGGGCTTTAGCCCCCATTTTGTGTTTATATTGCTGGCTAAATTTGCGCTGACGACTTGTTCAAAAACTGTTATGCTAAGCCAGTCGCTGATCGATTTGAATCAGCTATTGTTTGTTACTTTGGAGGATTTTCATGGCTGTTGCTGCCAATAAACGTTCGGTAATGACCCTTTACGCAGATGCGTCGTCATTACATAGCCATCAAGTTCGTATTGTTTTGGCTGAAAAAGGAATTAGTGTCGAGATTAAATTGCTTGATCCAAATAACAAACCGGAAGAATTATGGGAGTTAAACCCATATGGCTCAATTCCTACCTTACTTGATAGAGAATTAGTGTTATATCAATCAAATATCATTATGGAATACTTAGATGAGCGTTTTCCTCATCCGCCATTAATGCCGGTTTATCCTGTTGCTCGTGGTAGCAGTCGTTTAATGATGTATCGTCTCGAAAACGACTGGTACAAATTAGTTGAGAAAATTGAATCAGGTAGCAGCGAAGAAGCCACTGCAGCACGTGCGGAACTACGTGAAAGCATTTTAGCGATTGCACCTATTTTCAATGAAACGCCTTATTTTATGAGTGAAGAATTCAGCTTGGTTGATTGTGTATTAGCTCCATTATTATGGCGTTTACCTAAACTGGGTATTGAGTTAATTGGTCAGGGAAGCAAAGAAGTGAAAGAATATATGGCACGTGTATTTGAACGTGAATCTTTCCAGGCTTCATTGACTGATGAAGAACGTGAAATGAGACATCAATAAGCTCTGGATATGATGAAAATGAACTCATGCAAGCCTTATCTGGTTCGTGCGATTTACGATTGGATAATGGATAACAAATGTACACCCTACTTATTAGTAGACGCCGAATTTCCGGGCGTACAGGTGCCTTTTGAATATGTTAAAGACGGTCAAATCGTTTTAAATATTTCAGCGGGTGCAACGGGTGGTCTGATGTTAGGCGATGACGCAGTCGAGTTTAATGCCAGATTTGGTGGTGAACCAAGACATTTAATTGTACCTATGTCGGCTATTTTGTTTATCTACGCAAAAGAAAATGGCGAAGGCATGCCATTTCCGCCTGAACCTAAACCTGAGCTGGAAGACGTCAGTGACGAGCCAGAATTTACAACGGTTGATGGAAATAAATCGGAAACTGAATCTGACGATAAAAAAACAACTGAAAAAACCAATAAAGTGAGTCACTTAAAAGTGATTAAGTAAGCTGGTTGAGATTTGGTTAAAGTTTTAAAAAGCCAGCGAATGCTGGCTTTTTTGTTTCCGGATTTTAATGCAGGTGATCTGACTAAACTTTTAACTTTTCAGTATAGGGTGGCCAGCCCATCGCTTTGCCTGCCAACATGTGTAAATGTATGTGATAAACCGTTTGTCCGCCATTAGCATTACAATTCATTACGACTCTGTAACCCTCATCTGCAAAACCGTTTTCTTTAGCTAACTGGGCGGCAACCCGATATAAATGCCCAATTAGAGGCATATCTTCAACTTGAATATCATTGATAGTTGCAATGGGTTTTTTTGGAATAATTAAACAATGAAACGGGGCCTGTGGATTAATATCTTTAAATGCCAGGGCCTCATCATCCTCGTAAATAATATCGGCAGGTATTTCTCGACTTATAATTTTGGTAAAAATAGTATCGCTGGACATATCAGCTCCTTGCGGTTAGCGTAATGAATTCATAGTTTTGATAAACCTAATCGGTTTAATTAATTAGCAGCTTGTACCAATTCGTTTATTATAACAAAAGTATTTAATCTCAGCCCGTGATTAGAATTAGTTGCAGACGTGTATTCGTATATTAGCCGGGTGTAGATATCAGAATTATTTTTTAGATAAATAAAAACAGGATCTGAAATGACTCAACATTATGATTTTTTAGCAATAGGTGGTGGCAGCGGCGGAATTGCAAGTGCCAACCGTGCAGCCAGATTAGGAAAAAAAGCAGCTGTAATAGAAGCAAAATATGTGGGTGGCACCTGTGTGAATGTAGGCTGTGTTCCTAAAAAAGCCATGTGGTATGCCGGACAAATAGCCGATGCTATGAAATATGCGGCGGATTATGGCTTCTCATTTTCAGATCCTGAACTGAACTGGGGTAAATTAGTTGAAAGTCGTCAGGCTTATATAGAGCGCATTCACGCTTCATATAACCGGGGTTTTGCCAGCAATGGCGTGACTTTAATTAATGGGTTTGCAAAATTTGTTGATGCCAGAACCGTTGAAGTGAATGGTGAACAAATCACAGCCGACCATATTGTGATTGCAACCGGTGGATATCCTTTTATACCCGATATTCCGGGCGCCGAACATGGGATCACATCGGATGGCTTTTTTGAATTGCATGAGCAGCCAAAACGAGTGGCGGTCATTGGTGCTGGTTACATAGGTGTCGAGTTAGCCGGTGTAATGCATGCATTAGGCTCAGAAACGCATTTGGTCGTGCGTAAAGAGAAGCCACTGAGAGATTTTGATCCGATTTTAGCGGATACCCTGGTTGATGTTATGAAAGCTGAGGGACCTGAATTACATAATTATTCAAACCCGGTTGAAATCGTAAAACAGGCGGATGGCAGCTTGGTTGTGCGGTTTGATAATGGAAAAGCCTTGCCTCCGGTTGACAGTGTCATTTGGGCTGTCGGCCGAAAGCCTGCAACAGAGCAAATTAATTTGCAGGCAACAGGGGTTCAGTTAGATGATAAAGGATTTATTAAAACGGATGAATATCAAAATACCAGCGTCAGTGGAATTTATGCTGTGGGCGATAATACCGGGCGTGCAGCACTAACGCCGGTTGCAGTAGCCGCAGGTCGCCGTTTATGTGAGCGTTTATTTAATAATAAACCGGACAGTAAGTTGGACTATAACGATATAGCGACTGTGGTGTTTAGTCATCCACCTATCGGGACCGTGGGGTTAACTGAGCCTGAGGCGATTGAAAAGTTTGGCCAGGACAATATTAAAGTTTATACCTCACAATTCACCGCTCTATATCAGGCGATGACGTCACATCGCCAGCCAACTAAAATGAAACTGATTTGTCTGGGGGAAGAAGAAAAAATTGTTGGGATTCACTCAATTGGTTTTGGCTCTGACGAGTTGATTCAGGGCTTTGCGGTTGCATTAAAAATGGGGGCAAGCAAAGCTGACTTTGACAATACAGTTGCGATTCACCCAACCAGTGCAGAAGAGTTTGTTACTATGTAAATTCTGATAGGTCAGGGTTATTTTGAACCCGTGATGATAAAGAGGAAGTTTTAAGGCTTCCTCTTTTTATTTCCGGCTTTAATAATCGACCAGCTCAAGTCAAAGCCTTAGTGACTTAATGAGTGGTTCGAATAAAAGCGCACTAATCCAACAGATCAATTGCATCAACGCTAATGCTCGGTGATAAGTAGCCGGTTGTAGTTGTCCCACTGATCACTGAAACGGTCAGTATATTCCAGTCTCCTGAGTTTGTTTGCCATGCACTGGCCGGTACATCAAAAGTATAAGTGGTATTGTTACATCTGTAAGTCCCTGTTGTCAGATTGCGAGTGCCCGGTTGGCTCGAAGCTGATTGGAAAGATGAAGTCCAGTTATTTACAGTAATATTGGGGCGTCCGCCGGCAAACGCACAAGTTATACCAATTCTCAGCGTATGTGCTTGAGCGAGTTGAGCGGAAGATAATTTAAAATAAATGATGTGATCATTATTGATATCTTTCCACATATAAGCAGGGAAACCAGTATCACTGGTTGTGCCAACGATATAATTGGACGGATCCCAGTTACTCATTCGAACATCAGAGGGATGCATTGTTGTCAATTTATCACCGTTTAAAAACTCCTTAGGTGTGCCATCCCAGTCACCAAT
Source organism: uncultured Alteromonadaceae bacterium (assembly GCA_913056495.1). Classification (GTDB taxonomy): domain Bacteria; phylum Pseudomonadota; class Gammaproteobacteria; order Enterobacterales; family Alteromonadaceae; genus Catenovulum. The sequence goes on from CAJXMO010000002.1 coordinate 248,687, forward strand.
TCGCCAGATAGCTGAGTCATCACTTGGATCGTTATTAATACTGAAAGAATTCAGTATGGTAACTTGTCCTGCTTGTACACTGACGCTTCTACTATCAACTGCCAACTCATTTTTGTAGGTGGTCATTGTGTAGGTGCCCGGGCGCATATTGTCCCGGCTATAATACCCACTACTTGGGTTTGCATCTGCCCAGTATTGAGCTGAGGCATTTGCAAAGCCGACTGTGTAATCATAATTCCCATCTAAATTTGAAATGCCCACGCCGGCGACCCGGCCACGACCAGAATTTGCAAGGTATCCGGATAAACTCATTTGAGAAAACCAACTGGTATCCGGAGTTGATGGATCTGATCCATCTGTTACCACTAATGTATAATGATTCAGCAAGCCTGTGCGGTAAGCTTCTGTTTGTGCTTGCGCATAATTTACAATATAAGTGATTTCCTGATCAGTTGAACTACCCTGATTTAGCAAGCTGCGATAGAAAGGTCCGCCTGAACTGCCTTCCTGATCATCTTTCACCAACCAGACACCGACACCGCTGCCGGTTGCGCCTATATATGACCAGTCTTTAGCTCGCATATTGGAATAGTGCTTTGAGCGGGTTTCTCCATTATTCAAGGCAAATATATCACCGGCTTCAACCGTTGAAACCGTCTGCGAAATATCCGACGGTTCGGGGCCGTATGGCAGTTGATTGCGCTGCATTCTTAATATATATCTGACATGGCCATGAATATCCGGCTCATTACTGAAATAAGTCCCCATATATATATGCGGGTATCCGTTTCTGGCCATATAATAATGTGTTAAATCACCAGCCTGAACGGTCACTTTTATATAGTCTGTGTTGATTGTTTGCGCACTGACAGATACTGCTGAAGTACCGTTATAGAGCCAATCAAAACCTGAATTAATTTGCGATCCCCGGCTTTGATTTTGAAATTCAACACCATTAATTTTAAGTGATGCCAGATCGCCAGGTGACTGAGTACTGGAGCCGTTATCTGTTCTTCGAATACTAAATACCACACCTGCATTCGTATCCACTGTGTAAAAGTCGGTTGAGGTATTCAGTGAAAAAGCCGCATTGGCTTGTTGAGCAAATATTAAACCCAAAAAACTCAAACTGATACACCAGAGCCGTAACAGGCAACTATTCAATTTTATATTGCGTTTTATCATTTATTTTTTCCTTTAATTTTAAAGGTGGCTGAAGGTTAGAGAAATTGCTCTTTACGCTAATAGCCAATCCCTTTGTTAATGCTTTTTATTTGAGTAGCTTAAGTTTGTTCAAAAAATAAGCTACATCAGAGTTAAGTAAATTGTTTTAAAAAGATCAATAAAAAGTAAACAAAAAAGATCAAAATCAATCTGTTTTGTGATTTTTTATGATTGGTTGGTTTTTATTGAAGGGAACAGTTTGAGTGATAAGTTGAAACTGTTAGGCGTTTTATCTGGAGGAAATATCTCAGGTTAAGCCCGGTTTTTTCATATTTGTTGTTAAACAACTTATGCATACGTATGCATAAAACAGCTTGATTTGAACTAAATACAGCCAGCTAATATCAATGTTTTTTGTTGTGTAAGCTTATGTTTTTTAATTGTTTATTGTTATTTTGAAATTTTTACTTTGTTTTTTAAATGTTAAATTTGTGATTCTTGTGTGTTATTGAATACGTATGCATACGCTTGTTGTCAACGAATTGCTAACGCTAGTATTAGCGCCAAGCTTGAGTGGGAAAATCACAATTCAAGCAATACTTTTTATATTCAATTTGTCTGCACGGCAGGGGATAACACATGAGAAATTTTAAACCTAGTTTGTTAACTTTAGCACTCGCTACGACTGGCCTAATGAGCTATCAATCAGTTGCAGCAGAGAACGATGGTGCCAATACCGAAGTTGAAGAAGTGATTCAGGTTCGCGGTATTCGCGGTAGCTTGATGAGAGCACAAGCGGTGAAAATGGATAGCACCTCTGTCGTTGAAGTTATTTCTGCTGAAGATATTGGTAAATTACCGGATTCATCGATTGCTGAATCTTTATCTCGCTTACCAGGTTTAGCTGGTGAACGCAGAAATGGCCGTACCAGTGGTATCTCAGTTCGTGGTTTTAAAGAAGATTATGTCGGCACTACGTTAAACGGCCGTGAAGTTTTGGGTATCGGCGACAACCGAGGCGTTGAATACGATTTATATCCATCTGAAATTATGAATGGTGTCGTGGTTCATAAAACATCTGAAGCAACGTTAACTACACAGGGCATAGGTGGTACGGTAGATTTACAAACCGTCAGACCTTTAGCATCAGACGAATATTATGCAATCAATGCCAATTTTGAACAAAATGGTATGAAATCGGCTAACCCTGATTTTGATGATAAAGGTCATCGAATTGCGGCCAGTATGTCGAAAAAGTTTCTGGATGATACTTTAGGGTTTGCGTTAGCGGTTGCTTCAACTGAATCTCCAAGTCAGGAGGAGCAATTCCGAGGTTGGGGTTATGCTGATGTATCTAGCCCTAATCTGGCTGACGGTGTGACTTTGGCTGATGGCGAAACCGTTAAAGTATTAGGTGGTCATGATTCTTATGTTCGTTCAGCTATGCTTGAACGCGATACAGTCTCTGCCGTATTACAATACGCGCCTTCTGCTGATTTTAAAGTGACATTAGATGCGCTTTATATCGATTTTTCTGACTCTCAGGTTAAGCGAGGGTTAGAAGAGGGGGGCGCTGAATGGGGTGTAGGCAGTGACTATACGATTACTGAAATTCAGGATGGATTAGTGACCAAAGGTATTGTTGGCAATTCAAGCAATGCATTCCGTTCAGTTATCCGTAATGATGCGTATGAGAAAAAAGCTGAGTTAAATGCGTTTGCAGCTAACTTTGAATACTTTTTAAATGATGATTGGAAAGCGACGTTAGATTTATCAACCAGTCAGTCTGAAAAGACGATTACAGATATTGAAAGCTATTCAGGTGTGGGTCGTTCAAACCATGTTAATCAGGGTGCTGGCGCGATCCGTTCATTTGAAATGACACCAACTGGGGTCATGTATTCAGATGAAAATGTAGCTGATTATACTGATGAATCATTAATGAAATTAGCGGGTCCGCAGGCCTGGGGTGGTGATTTACAAGTTTTCTCAGACGAAATCGGAACCAGTGCTACAAATGCCGCTAATGGTGAATTTAATTATAACCATGCTCAGGATGGTTTTATCAATAAACCTGTATTTGAAGAAGAACTTAATACATTCAGATTTGATGTTGAAGGGTTTCTTGAACTTGGCATTATCAACAAAGTGACCGCAGGTGTGAACTATACAGATCGCACAAAAAGTAAAGTTAATACAGGTGCTTATTTAACGGTAAATAACAGCGATTTATTTGCCCAAGGCGCGATTCCGAGTGACTACATTGTCGGAACCACTAACTTAAACTTTATCGGTATTAGTGATTTTATTGCTTATGACAGTTTAGCGCTTTATAAAGATGGTGGTTATGTTGAGTGGGATGCTGCTTTAGCACAAACAGCCCGTCTAGGGGATAGTTATGAAGTAGCAGAAGATGTAACTCAGGCTTACGTTAAATTTGATTTAGAAACAGACATTGGCGATATATTTGTCAAAGGTAATTTTGGTGTTCAGTACGTTAAAACCAATCAGTCATCAAGCGGTTTTTATTCAACCAAAGATGCTGACGCATCTGTATTAGCTAATACGACATCGGGTGAAGACAGCTATGATCATGTATTGCCTAGCTTAACCTTAAACTTTGAGTTAACCGATAATCAGGTTGTAATTACCTCACTTTCAAAAACATTAAGCCGCGCGCGGATTGATGATTTAAGAGCCAGTGGTGCAATTACATTTGATGGCACCTCAGGCCGTATCGACAGCACAGACGTAGAAAACAGTCCTTGGAGTGCTAATGGTGGTAACCCTAACTTAAAACCGTTAGAAGCAAATCAGTTTGACTTGAACTACAGCTGGTACTTTGCGGATGATGGTTTCTTCTCGGCTGCTTTTTTCTACAAAGATTTAGTCAACTGGCATAGAGATACGAGTCTGTTGGTTGATTTCTCTGACGGTTATATTCCTGAAGTTCATCAGTATTTAGGCGAAGCACCTAAGATTTTTGAAGGGTATCAGGATACTAAAGAAGACGGTTTAGAAGGTTTTGTAAGAGGTTACGAAGTGCAGGCAAACCTACCACTTCATAACATTGCTGATGTATTAGATGGTTTTGGTATTGTCGCAAGTGCATCCTTTACGGATGGTAGCTTAGATGATGGTTCTCGTGTACCGGGTCTTTCTGAAGAAAGCTATCAATTAACGGCATATTATGAAAACAACGGTTTTGAATTCAGAATCTCTGGACGTAAACGTGACGAATTCATGACAGAAACTCGCGGTTTAAGTTTAGCTCTCGAAGAAACTGAAAATCGTGGTGAAGAATTATGGGATGCTCAAATCGGCTATGACTTTGGTAAAGGTGGTTTTGAATCTTTAGACGGTTTATCTATTAGTTTACAGGCTCAAAACTTAACGGATGAAGATACACTACAGGCTGAAGCGTCTGACCCTCGTCAGGTCACCAAGTATCAGTCTTTTGGTGCTAACTATTTATTCGGTGTTAATTATAAGTTCTAAGCCCCAGCGCGCAGAATTCAAGCTAAGGTAAAAAACCTGCTACCCTTTAGTAGCAGGTTTTTTTATTTTTGTTATTCCTTGTAATCTAGAGTATTAGTCATGCAAAACAAAAGCTTAAAAGTTGTTGTTGTCGGCGGTGGTACATCAGGCTGGATGTCAGCTGCGTTATTAAAAAAGGTATTAGGTGACTCAATCGAACTGGAATTGGTTGAATCTGAGCAGATAGGTATTGTGGGTGTAGGTGAAGCAACTATACCACCGATTCAGCAAGTTAATCAGGTACTTGGCATAGACGAAGCCGAATTTATGCGTGAAACCAAGGCGACAATTAAACTCGCAATTAAGTTTGAGCATTGGCAAAATTTAAATCAGGATTATTTTCACACCTTTGGTTCTGCCGGAAAAAGTTTACCGTTTTGCCATTATCATCATTTATGGGTTCGCGCCCACCAACTGGGGCTGGATGATAATTTGTGGGATCACGATTTAAATTATCATGCCTGTGTAGCAGAAAAGTTTGCTAAATTGCAGGTTAAAGACCCACTGTTTGATATGAAGTATGCCTATCATTTTGACTCCGGTTTATATGGGCAGTTTTTAAGAAAAGTATCTGAAAAAATGGGGGTTAAAAGAACCGAAGGGTTCATCGAAAGCATACAGCTAAATCCTCAAACTGGACATGTGGAATCATTAACTTTAAAAGACAGCTCTGTCGTTAATGGTGATTTGTTTATTGACTGCTCAGGTTTTAAAGGTTTATTAATTAATCAAAAGCTAGGTAGCGGGTTTGAAGACTGGAGCCACTGGCTACCCTGTGACAGCGCAATTGCCGTACCTACTGAAAGATTCGAAAAAACATTGCCTTATACCCGATCAATTGCTCGTGAATTTGGCTGGCAGTGGCAGATACCGCTGCAACACAGAAATGGTAATGGTCTGGTCTATTCAAGTCGGTATGTCTCAGATGAAACTGCAAAAGAAACACTGCTTTCAAATCTGACAACACCGACACTGGCCGAGCCTAAATTAATTAAATTTAAAACAGGCCGGGCATTAAAACAATGGAATAAAAATGTGGTTGCGGTTGGTCTGGCAAGTGGTTTTTTAGAGCCGCTGGAATCAACCAGCATCTATTTAGTACAGAGTGCTATTGTGCGTTTACTGAAATTCTTCCCGCAAACGGAAATCAGTCCGGCTTCGGTGGATGAGTATAACCGTCAGTCTAAACTGGAATATGAACAGATTCGTGACTTTATTATTTTACATTATTATGTCACTCAGCGCACAGACAGTCAGTTCTGGTTAGACATGCAAAAAATGCAGGTACCAGAGCGACTTGCCAATAAAATTAAAATCTTTGAAGCAACTGGCACTATTACACATGATGAGTTTGATGTTTTTTGGGAGCCTTCCTGGCTTCAGGTCATGTTAGGGCAAGGTATAAAACCTAAGGCCTACCACCCATTGGCCAATCAGTTTAGCGAACAACAATTAACAGAACTGATGCGGACGATGAAACAAAATAAACAGGCTCCAGTTAATAATATGCCTGACCATGACAACTTTTTAGCCATGTATTTAAGCAAGGGGTAGGTTAACTCACTGATTTATGGGCTAAAAAATTCCGCTTGGGATTCTTTCCTTTAAGCTATTGCATATATACCCAAGCTACTTGAAAATGCTGGATTTCAGCAAGAGATAACAAGCATTTAGACAAGGCATTGATTGAAGATAATGGTTATCCCTGTTCAAAATCAATAAAGACAATGTGCGCCTGCATTGTCATCTTACCCTACATCCATGTAGGGCAACGCAGTAGAAATGCTTTTAGCCTTGCCCTTCGGGCGCTTCACAGCCTGTGCCTACATTCTTTTATTAACATGCCTTGTACTAAAAACGCTGTGATAGCTCTGAAACATGTATCTTTAAGCAGTTTGGGTATAATAACACTTATTAACCTAATTTTACTGCGCAAACCTTGCCTGATTTGATATACTAGCGCGCCTGTTCGACCCTAATAGTATTACGGACGATATTTTAATTATGTATAGCGTATTGGATTGTTAGGTTTTTTGTTGTGATATTCTCTGTTCCCAAAAATGAAAAACGTTCACCCTTAATGGTGATGAAAGATGTGATTTTTGCTTTGCTGCTACGTGAAGTAAAAACACGTTTTGGCGCATTTCGTTTGGGCATTTTCTGGGCGTTGGCCGAGCCCATGGCGCATGTTTTATTGTTTACTGTCTTGTTTGGGGTTCGCGCTCGCGAAGGGTTTGGTAGCGTGGAAACGCCTGTGTTTATTTTTACCGGTATTATGCCGTTTTTATTATTTCAGAATTTGTTTGGCAAATGCAAAGCGGCCTGCTCGGCAAATCGCGGTTTATTTCATTACCGTTATGTAAAGCCTATTAATACTTTTATTGCCCGTACTTTGCTGGAAACCGGCATTTTTATATTTACTTCAGTATGCTTATTAACCCTATTTTTCTGGGTCGGGTTTCAAATTCAAGTTTATGATATTTTAAGCTGTATTCTGGTGATTTTTTTATTAGGAGTGATGGCTTCTTCACTGGGGATCTGTGCGGCATTTTTGATTGAGTTTTTCCCTGAATCAGATAAGTTTTTATCAATTGCAATGAAACCTATGTTATTTATTTCCGGTGTGTTTTATACGCTGGATATGATACCTACTCAATACCACCACTTTTTATTGTGGAACCCGGTACTGCACGCTATTGAATTATTTCGTACCGCTTTTATTGAATCTTTTGAAACTCAGCATGCCAGCCTGTTTTACCTGTTTCTGGTGGCGTTAGGCAGTTTATTTTTAGCGCTTAGGCTTTATCGCAGTCACTGGACCAGAATGGTGGCGACATGATTGAGCTGAATAATGTGACTAAATATTATGTCACTAAACTGGGTAAAAAATATGTCCTCAGGGACGTCTCTTTTGTCATTCCTGAAGGGCGTGATGTTGCCATATTAGGCAAAAATGGAGCCGGCAAATCCACCTTATTACGTTTATTAGGTGGCATTGATTTTCCTAATCGTGGTACGATCAGTTCAAATAAACGGATTTCATGGCCGCTTGCATTATCTTCCGGTTTTCAGGGTAGTATGACCGGGCGTGAAAACGTCGAGTTCGTCTGCCGGGTATACGGAAATAAAGCCATTGCCAAAACCTGCCGGTTTGTTAAAGACTTTTCTGAAATTCAAGATTATTTTGAATTGCCAATCAAGACTTATTCTTCCGGGATGAAATCCCGCTTAGCGTTTGCGTTGAGCATGGCGTTTGATTTTGAATTGTATCTGATAGATGAAATAACCTCAGTCGGGGATGCCTCATTCCGGAAAAAATGTGCAGAATCTATGGCGGAAAAGCGTAAAAATGCCAATGTGATTATGGTTTCACATGACATGGGCACATTAAGAAAACAATGCGATATGTCAATTGTCCTGCAAAACAGGCAATTAACTTTATTTGATAATGTAGAAGAGGGTATCCGCCAGTATTCACAATAACATAATGTTTTTAAATGACAATTTAGTGAAGGTGCGATTTTATTTAACGATATGACAGATACTCAGCAAAGCAATTTTAAAAGAAAGTTTAATAAACTTAGAAAACGCCCTCGTCAGTTTTTTGCTGACTCATCCGGTGTTAAAGCAGCTAAAACTGGCGTGAATGAGTCTTCGCGTTTATTTTTATCTTTTCACTATTCAATCTGGCTTTTCTTACCGGTTGGACTTGTCTTTATTTACCTGTTTTTTATTGCGACCCCTCAGTATGAATCTGTTGCCACTGTAGTTGCTAAACAATCAGATGAAAATGGTGTCAGTGCCGCAGCGCCTATGGCTTTGTTAGGCGTTGATGCCGGACAAAATAAAGATGCTTATCTGGTTCAACACTATATTTTGTCCAGTGATATGCTCAATTATCTTGAACAGAAGCTCTCGCTAAAATCACACTATAGCCAAACGCAAGCCGATTGGTTAAGTGCCTTATCAAAAAATGCGACGCAGGAAGAGTTTCTTGAATACTATCTGGATAAAGTGACGGTAGAGTTTGACGATGTTTCAGGCCTGCTAAGTATATCGGTAAAGAGCTTTACGCCAGAATTTTCACAACAAATGGTGATTGAAATGATTACCAAGGCGGAGCACTTTATTAATGATATGGGGCATAAAATGGCTCAGGATGAAGTGGGCTTTGTTGAAGGTGAGTTAGACCGGGCCCATCAAAAATTAGTGGCGCTAACCGAGCAAATGACCGAGTTTCAAAATGAGAAGCAGGTTTTCAGTACAGAGCAACAAAGTGCGGCTGTGATGACCAGTATTGCTGAACTTAATTCATTGCTAATCAATAAACAAACCGAACTTGAAGCTTTGTTAAGTTATATGAATAAAGCGGCCCCTGAAGTGGTTACTTTAAAAAATCAGATTGCTGCACTTAAAAATCAGATTAATGAGCAGCAAAGCAAACTGGTGAGCCCTGAACAAACTGCACTCAATCAGCTTAATGTTGAATTCCGTAATTTGAGTATGCAAATCGAGTTTGCCACAGATGTTTATAAGGCGGCTTTATTAGGATTAGAACAAACCCGGGTTGAAGCGCACCGCAAGCTGAAACATTTAATGGTGGTTGCTCAGCCTAATTTAGCCGATGAAGCTTTATATCCACGCAGAGTATATTGGTTTGTGACGCTCAGCATTTTATTTATGATTATTTATTCAATTGTCGTCATGTTAATTGCAACCGTTAAGGAACATAAAGAAGACTAATGAAAACACCCAATTTTTTATTAGCCGGTTTGTTGGCTTGTATTGGAATTTTTTCCGGTTTATCTGTCGCCAATGCCGTGACTATTGGTCAGTCCGTTGAGCCATCGACCGGTCAATTGCAAGCTGAATCCGGAATGACCGAACGCATGTCTGTAAATATTCAGGATGCCAAAGTCTATGGAGATTGGTTATTTAATGGTGATTTTGCCGACCAATCGTTTAAAGGCTTTAATCCAAATTACCAAATTGCGATTGGTGATAAAGTCCGGGTGCAAATCTGGGGTGGCACCAGCCTAGATGCAATTTTTGAAGTGGATAAACAAGGTAATATTTTTATCCCAAAAGTCGGGCCGGTTTCCGTTAGTGGTGTTAAAAACAGCGGCTTAAACCAAGTGGTTTTAAATAAAGTAAAGCAAGTTTTCCAAAGCAATGTACATATTTATGCAACGCTTGAAAGTGCTCAACCCGTTAAAGTATATGTCACCGGTGGGGTAAAACAACCTGGGCTATATGCAGGTTTATCTTCTGACTCTATTTTATATTTTTTAGATAAAGCTCAAGGCATTGACCCTGATTCAGGTAGCTATCTGGATATTCGTTTAATTCGTCATGGTGAAGTGACCAACCAGTTTAATTTATACCAGTTTTTATCGCAAGGCGCGATTCAGCCGCATCAGGTTCAGGATGGTGATACCTTATTTGTCGCAGCCCGTCATCAGTTTATCAAAGTAGAAGGTTTAGCCAGTAAGAATGTTGAAGTGGAATTTACCGGAAACTATAAAACTGTAGCTGATATCAGTGAACTGGTCGCGCCTTTTCCTGAAGTCACACATGTGCGCATTTACCATAATTCGGGCACAGACCAGTTTGTAGATTACTTGAATATAGAAGATGCCGCAGATGCTGAGTTAGTGAGTGGTGATAAGCTGGTTTATGTTGCCGATAAAAAACAGCGCTCCATTTCTGTTAGAGTGGAAGGTGAACATGAAAGTGAACGCGAATATGTGCTTCCGCATGGTTCAACCTTAAATACCTTAATTGAACAAATTGAACTAAATAACTTATCTGATTTATCTGCGATTCAACTATTTAGAAAAAGCGTACAAAGCCGCCAGAAAGAAATGCTAAATAGTTCACTTCAGTCACTTGAATCCAGTGTCTTAACCGCTCGCTCTTCAACACAAGAAGCAGCTGCATTGCGCGCTAAAGAAGCCGAGCTTATTTTGCAGTGGGTTGAGCGTGCCAAAAATATCCAGCCTCGTGGTCAGGTGATTTTAACTAACCCAGACGTATTTGCTGATATTCATTTAGAGCAAGACGATATTATTAAAATCCCGAGTAAGTCATCTTTGGTGTTAGTCCATGGTGAGGTGGTATTCCCGAGCGCAATTACCCATGAAGCTAAATCAAGCGCCATTGATTATATCAATTCCGCCGGTGGTTTTACCCAAAGTGAAGATTCAACATACGTGATCGTGATGCATAAAAACGGTCAGTTTGACAAGTATTTAGCTGAAGATACCCGCGAATTAAAACGCGCAAAAATTGTAGGTGGCGATGAAATATTTGTCCTGCCTAAAGTCGATACTAAGTACCTTCAGTTCAGTAAAGATATCACACAAATTATTTATCAGATCGCAGTCAGTGCGGCAGTAGTTTTAGGATTGTAGAATGAAAGTTAATAAAAGCGACTTTAACAACACCGTTATACCTGTAAAAGCTGTAGCTTTAGGTAAAAAGTTATCAGCTGCATATTTAAGTATCCCTCAATTTTGTGGTTTATTTGAAACATTGGAATACATAAATGAACACAAGTGTGAAGGGGTTGATGATGTTTTAGATAAAATATCCGAGTCTAACTGTGATGTCGTTATTATGCCAAACCCATATGGAAATAAACGAAGAAACTTAGTATACAAAGAATTAAAAAAGCTAAATTTTCCTGTTATCACATTTGATAGGGGAGGGTTGCCCGGTTCATGGTATTTTGATAAAGGGTTTAACGCCGATAGCCCAACTTATAGTCCATTAATGTGGGATCAAAAAATTAGTGCAGAGGAAAGTGATTCTGTTAAAAAATATATAGAAGATATTCATTTAAACGGACACGCTTTGGAAGCTCAAAGTAAACTGCTAGGTGGAGAACAGTTAAAAAGAAAGCTTGGTTTATATGATAAAAAAATATTATTTGTACCTTTTCAAAGACCAAAAGATACGACGGTTGAATACTTTTCTGGTTCTGTAAAAGATATGAATGAATTCAACATGCGAATTGAAAAAATAGCAAAATTATTAAATACCCATGATAGTGACTGGGTCGTAATAGGTAAAAAGCATCCGTTGGAAAATACCAAAGTTAATAGCTCTATTCGTTATGTTGAAGATGATACCCACATAAATGATTTAATTGAGGCTAGTGACGCTGTTTGTTTGATTAATAGTGGAGTTGGTTTGTTGTCTATGCTATGGGACAAACCTGTTTATCATTTTGGTGAGGTGTATTACGCACACCCTTCGCTAAATAGAAGAGTGCATAATGAAATTGATGTTGTGCACTCTTTACTAAAATGCCCTGTGAAGTTTGAACCTGTTGTAAGAGATCGGTTTATAAGTTACTTAATAAAACATGTTTATTCTTTTGGTGAATTTTCAACTGAATTGGTTAGGGAAGGTAATGCATTTAGGAATATAACTAGGAATATAGATTTTGAAAATATTACGTTACCTAGTTATCCATGTTTAGATGCAAATAAAAAAAAAATTCTATTTGTAAGCAGTGTCATACCTATTCCGGTGAATAGAGGCAGTGCGGTTAGAACTAACCAAATGCTCCTTAATTTAGTAAAAGAGGGGTATTTAATTGATTGTGTTTTTGTCAATATGAGTTATCCGAAAGAAACTTCAAAAGATATAAAAGCACGAATTAAGGCAGCCTACCCATTAGTTAACAATGTTACTGTCAGAAAGCATCCTAAATTTAGCAAAGGGTATCAAAAGTTCAAATATAACATTGGTACTCTGTTTGATATATTTTTTAGGAGAGACCAAGAAATAACGAATACTAAAGAGTGCCCAGGAGAACTTTCAAGGTTAGTTCGTAGTTTTGCTAAAGATGTCAACTATGATGGCTTTTTTATTAACTATCTAAAGTTGATTAAATCAGTTCCTGAATCGAAACTCTCTAAAACTATAGTCGACATTCACGATTTTCAAAGCCATCGTATCGCAAATGATGTGTTACCAACTTTGCCTAAAAGGAAGCAGAATAGCTATCTTGAAAATTTTCAACGATCAGAGATTAAGCTTTTAAAAAAAGCTAATAAAGTTGTTTCAATTTCATCGACCGAGACGAAACATCTGAAAAATATTCTACCGAATTTAAATATTCTTACTGTTCCTGCTGCGTGTGAAAAGAATTATTCTAGTTCCGAAAATATATTTGAATATGAGTTGGCGTTTATAGGCTCAAATTCCGATGCAAACAGAGATTCTATTTTATGGTTTTTAGACAATGTATTCCCTTTTATCGTTGAGCAGCATCGTAATATAAAATTACTCATACAAGGGAATGTTACAAGGAACAAATTATTATTAAATAATGCTAATTTCCAGAAATATATTGGGAAGAAGAATATCGTTGCAGGCGGATTTGTTCAGGATTTAGGTGAAGTCTACGCGAAATCTGAAATTATTATTTGCCCTATTATAAAAGGTACGGGTATGAAAATTAAGGTGGCAGAAGCTCTGTCACACTCTAAGGCAATTATAGGCACCGACATCGCCTTTGAAGGCTATGAGTTGAATGATGGAGAAAACATGATGTTAGCTAATAGTAAGGATGAATTTGTTAACGCTGTGAATATCTTACTAAATAATAAACCCCTCTATCATCAATTATGTTATCAAGCTAGGAAGGTGCATGAAGATAAATATGATTTAACCTCATACTCCAATGTCTTAAGGGAGTTTATCGAGAATGACTAGTAAATTTAAATGTGGAAAATGGTATAAGTACTCTGACTATACGAAAGAAAAATGGAAAGAAGGCGGGTTGCCTGTAGATTCGACATGCACTGTGCATCCAGATGTTCAAATTTGTTTTCCTGTGCATTTATCCAGAAACACTATCGTTAATCACGGTTCAAGAATTGATAAATACACTTATGTTAATTGGGATGTTGTCATCTTTCCGAATGTGCATATAGGGTCTTACTGTTCTGTTGCGAGGAACGCACAATTAGGTTTAGCTAATCACCCTACCAATTGGCTAAGTTCTAATTCATTTCAATACAATGCCGCCCATTTCCCTAAAATTTCCGAGTTTCAGAGTGTTAAGCGTTTAAAACATTTACATCACCCTAAAACTATCATTGGTTCTGATGTTTGGATTGGTGCAAACGCAATGGTTAAATCAGGCGTAAAAATTGGGCATGGTGTAGTTATTGCGGCTGGAGCTGTAGTAACAAAGGACATTGAGCCATATTCAATAGTTGGAGGGGTGCCTGCAAAGCACATAAAATTTAGATTTTCAGAAAAACAAATCGAAGAATTGTTAAAGTCTAAGTGGTGGTTGTTACCTTTAAAAAGCATTCAAAATTTGAACTTTGAGAACATTGATGAATGCATTTCAGCCTTGAAAGCAATTCCTCGTTAGTTGAAGAGCAAATAACTTGTCCCGAAGTAAACATATTTATTCAAAGTGTAGTACTTTTTTTTCTAAAGATAGCCACTGGCCAAAAACACTAAATTTAGGCTGGGGTTTAAAACCCTCAGCCACCAAAGTTAAAGCTTATGCAGATAAACACAATCTGCCTTTCTGGCGTGTGGAAGATGGCTTTATCGGTTATTTGAATCACCCAACTGCTTCATCGAATTTATTATCATTAGCGGTCGACACTAGCGGTATTTATTATGATGCAACTTGCGAGAGTGATTTAGAGCGTTATATTAAAGCCGGCATTCCGACGCAAGGTGAGCAGCCTGTTAACTTTTCAAATGATGATTATTTAAGCCCCCGCAATCAGCTTAATCAGTTTGAAAGAGCGCAAGCTTTGAAGACCAGCTTGCTTGAGCATCAAATTACTAAATATAATTTATGTGGTCAGGTCAAGTCTGCGCCCAAGTTAGCACAGAACGCCGTTTTGGTGATTGACCAGACTTTTGGTGATTTATCGGTTAAGCACAGCTATGCCAGTGAGCAATCCTTCACTGATATGTTAACTGCTGCTATTGAAGAGAACCCAAATCAGTCCATTTATATTAAAACCCATCCGGATGTACTTTTAGGTAAAAAATCGGGATTTTTAAAGCCGGATGCAATTAATCACTCAAATGTTCAGTTTATATTTGATGCCTGCAATCCGCTTGAGTTAATTCAACAAGTGGAAAAAGTTTATACCGTTTGCTCGCAAATGGGCTTTGAGGCTTTGCTCGCTGGTAAGTCGGTGGTTACATTTGGATTGCCTTTTTATGCTGGCTGGGGGTTAACGGATGATCGTGCAAAGGTTCCAAATGACGTTCTAACAAGACGTAATGTTAAACGCGCAATTGAAGATTTAATTTATGCGGCATTTATTCAATACCCCAGATATGTACATCCGGATACTAAACTAAGATGTGATGCTGAAGATATTATTGGCTATATTGTGCTGCAAAAAAAACGAAATAATCCTCAATACAACAGGCTGTATTGCTGTGATTTTAGTTTATGGAAACGTGCTTTTTTACCTTACTTTTTAAAAGGGGTCGGTAAAAACATTGAGTTTATTCAGTCGAAAAATGTCAATAAAATATCAGCCAATCTAAAACCGGACGATGCAATAGTTTTATGGGGTGCCAAGCCATTACCGAATAAATTATCTGAGTTAAAACCAAACATTCTCAGGCTGGAAGATGGCTTTATTCGCTCGGTTGGATTAGGGGCCGATTTGCGCCGTCCTTCTTCATTAGTCATTGATAGTCGTGGGATTTATTTTGATCCCCGCCAGCCCAGCGATCTTGAGCATATTCTCGCAACTAAAACATTTACCAAGCCTGAATTGGAGCAAGCCAGTCAGCTTATTGAACATCTGATACAGGCAAAAGTTTCAAAATATAATGTTGCTGACAGTTCCGATGAATTAGAAGCGGTAACATCTGCTGCCGGTACAAAAATACTGGTGGTCGGTCAGGTCGAAGATGATGCATCAATTCAAACGGGTTGCATTGATATTAAAACTAATCTGACGTTATTAAAACAAACCAGAGCCGATAATCCGGATGCCTATATTATTTATAAACCTCATCCGGATGTGTTAAGTGGCAACCGTAAGGGTAATATTCCGCCTGACTTTATTAATCAATATGCAGATATTCAGGTTTGTGGCGCTGGCATTATTGAAACGCTCGAACTGGTAGATGAACTGCATACCATGACTTCACTTGCCGGATTTGAAGCTTTATTACGCGGGAAAAAAGTAGTCTGTTACGGTCTTCCATTTTATTCAGGGTGGGGACTGACACAGGATAAACATCAGTTACAAAGGCGCAAACGCAGGCTTTCACTGACGGAACTTTGTTATGCATGCCTGGTCGAATATCCACACTATGTTAACTATGAAACTGGTTTGTTTACACAGCCTGAATTCATTGTTAATCAAATGTCGGGTAAACAAGAAAAATTTATCGCCCGGTCACATTTAACTACACTTTTGGGTCGAAAATGGCGTAAAATGAAGTTTTTGTATGATGCTTTTGTGACAATAAGGTGAAGTTTTCACCCTAAATCTTCTCGCTGTCGAATGGAATTGGATATCAATGAGTAATATCTTGTTTTTACAAGGACCACTAGGCCCCTTTTTTGCCAAGTTAGCAAAACAGTTTTCAGCTCTGGGCAATACCACTTATAAAATTAATTTTAATGGTGGTGACGCTTATTTTGGTGAAGCGGATTATATGTTTAACTATCGTGGAAGTTTAAAAAGCTGGTCCAGATATTTATCCATGTTTGTACGCCGCAATCAAATTCATGCGATTGTCGTTTATGGCGATTGCCGACGTTATCACTCAATTGCCAAAGATATATGTAGTCATCAAAATATAGAATTCTGGGCGTTTGAAGAAGGCTATATCCGACCTAACTTTATTACATTGGAAAAAGGTGGGGTTAATGCAAACTCCAGCTTTAAAATTGAAAATAAAGCTCATGCACTGGAACTGGCTAAAACCAGTAAAGCGCTTCAAAAAAACACCGACGGAGAATATCAGTTCGGACAAACCTTTTTCCAGCGTCTTTATTATGGGACTACCTATTATTTATCAAAAACTTTAACTCAGGGCTGGTTAATAAATGACGGTCATCACAGAAACTATTCTGCGATTGAAGAAGCTAAGTGTTGGGTCAAATCAATTAGGCGAAAGTGGAAATATAAGATAACGCAGCGAAAGTTAGATAAATATATTCTCGAAAATTTCTCAAATAAGTATTTTTTTGTGCCGTTACAAGTGCATTGTGATAGCCAAATTCTGTCACATTCTGATTTTAACGATGTCAAAGAGTTTATTAAAACGATTTTGCTGTCGTTTAGCCAAAACGCAGCTAAATCTGATGTACTGGTATTTAAACACCACCCGATGGATCGTGGTTTTTGTCATTATGGTAAATACATTCGCAGGCTCTCTGCAAAACTGAATATTAGTCAGCGCGTTATTTATGGTCATGAAATGCATTTACCGACCATGCTTAAATACTGCAAAGGTACAGTCACAGTGAATAGCACTGTCGGTCTCTCGTCATTGCACCATGGAAAACCAACCAAGGTATTAGGGCGCGCAAACTATGATATTCCGGGTTTAACCAGCGAGCAGCCTTTATCTTTATTCTGGAATAAACCTTGTCCGGTTGATGGCGAGTTCTTTAAAGCATATAAACAAGCGCTAAAACATTACACTCAAATCAATGGCAGCTTTTATCGTCATATAGACTTTACCTGTAAGCAAATTATTCAGTACTTACAACTTAACCCGGTTAAAGTAGAACGTAATGCTCAGCCGGCAGCTTATACAGATCCCCAATTTGAAGCTGAAAAAATCTGGCAGTCTGCTAATTAGGATTA
The DNA here is from genome assembly GCA_913056495.1 of uncultured Alteromonadaceae bacterium. Classification (GTDB taxonomy): domain Bacteria; phylum Pseudomonadota; class Gammaproteobacteria; order Enterobacterales; family Alteromonadaceae; genus Catenovulum. Next base: position 266,224 of record CAJXMO010000002.1, read on the forward strand.
TAAATCGATCCGTCAAATACTCGGGTGGTCGGCAATCTAGCCGACCGTTTAGTCATTCGAAATTAATTTACTGTATTTCCAGTTAATCAGCACTACAATAGTGAAATCATTCTAATCCGAGAACTTTTTATGACAGAGCAGCTAACCAGTCAACAGATTGAATTTAATTTTTATCGGGAAGTCGCCGCTGAGCGCCAGATTTATACTATTTTGGATGAACAGGGCATTCCGACTCCGAAAAATGCAGAGGGCGAACAGGTGATGCCTTTTTGGTCTTCAGAAACTAAAGCCGCTGATTTTATTTTGCAAAACTCTGGATATCAGGGGTTTAAGCCGTTTGCGGTTGAATGGGATTTATTTGCTGATAAATGGGTTTTAGGGATTGCAAGGGATGATCTTCTGGTCGGGCTTAACTGGCAGCAAGCTGAAGCAGAAAACTGTGTCACTGAAATCGAGTTACTACTAAAAGGTGTGATTGAGTGTTTAAAAGCTCAGCCCATTAAGCGCAACAAGTAGTTTTTCGAAAGGGCTTTAATCGGTCAGCCCTTTTTTAATCAGAAAGAGATAAGGTTTATCGTCTGTTTGCATAGCAACCAGAGTATGATCCATAAATCGACAAAAGCTCGGAATGTCTCGGGTGGTCGACGGATCGTCTGCCGTGATTAACAGGGTATCACCGTCCGGCATTTTTCGAATCGCTTGCCTCACCATCATAACAGGTTCCGGGCATAATAACCCGAGCGCATTTAGTTGATGGTTTGCTTGTTCAAATAAGTTCATACTTTAATTTTATCTGCGTTCTAAAAGCCGTCTAGTTTAATCATTCTTGCCTGCTAAGCCAAGTCTCTCAAAGAGCTAACGTATTTGTTTTCAGGTGAACAGGCAATTATTTGAGGTTGTCATGAAAAAGTTATTAGTGATTGGGTATGTCTGGCCTGAGCCTGACTCTTCAGCTGCGGGTCGCTATATGCTGAATTTACTTAATTTTTTTCTGAAATTAGGTTACGAAATCAGCTTTGCCAGCCCGGCAGCAGAAAGTGAACATAGGTTTGCATTTGAAGAATTGGGTATAACCAAGGTTGATATTAAACTTAACTCAAGCTGTTTTGATGACTATATTCAAACCCTTAAGCCAGATGTCGTTTTATTTGACCGCTTTATGATGGAAGAGCAGTTTGGCTGGCGGGTTAAAAAGTATTGCCCGGATGCTTTGCGTATACTGGATCTGGAAGATCTTCAATGCTTACGTAAAGCCCGCCATATAGCTTTAAAACAGAATCGAAGTGTAGAATCTGAAGATTTCCTCGAAGATATTGCGCTACGTGAAATCGCGGCCGTATGGCGTTCAGATATGGCGCTGGTTATCTCCAGATATGAAATGGAATTATTAACCGGCCAGTTTGGCGTACCGTCCGATAAGCTGTTTTATTTGCCTTTTACTATTCAAGCTTCACCCCAGAAAGCGCAGTTACTCGCATTTGAGCAAAAACAACACTTTATTTGTATTGGCAACTTTCGGCATGAACCAAACTGGGATGCGGTTTTATTTTTAAAAGAAGAAATTTGGCCGTTAATTCGAAAACAGCTAAAGCAGGCTGAACTTCATATTTATGGCGCTTACCCGCCCAAAAAAGCCACTCAGTTAGATAATAAAAAACAGGGATTTTTAATTAAAGGATGGGCGCAAGATGCTATGCAAGTGATGAGTCAGGCTCGTGTGTGTTTGGCTCCACTCAGGTTTGGTGCCGGTTTAAAAGGAAAGTTGTTTGAAGCTATGCTAGCCGGCACACCGAGTGTAACTACTGATATTGGCGCTGAAGCCATGTCTGCAAATTTAATGTGGCCCGGGTTCATTGCAAACAACGCTGAAGCAATCGCTAATGCTGCTGTGGCGCTATATCAAAATGAATCCGAGTACAGGCATTATCAAGCAGCCGGGTTAAAGATAATTCAAACAGAATATCTGACGGAACTTTATTTTACTGATTTTGCTGAACGCATTGAAAAGCTGTTATTTGATCTGAACGGACACAGAGCCAAAAATTTTACCGGCGCTATGTTAATGCACCATACAATGAAAAGTACTCAGTATATGGCGCAGTGGATTGAAGCTAAAAATAAACTAAGCGATTAACTCAACTAACATGTTATCGATTAACCGGGTTGAACCTAAAAAGGCAGCAATCAGGATGACAATTGATTGAGTGTCTGAGGTGGCTGGTTTTAGGGTATGACTGTCCAGAATCCAGACATAATCCGGTTTCAGACCAGCCTGAGTTAAACTTTGTTTGCTTTGAATAATCAGTTGCGCAAAGTTTTTGTTGCCCTGATTTAATTGATCTTTTAGCTGTATCAGGTTTTGATAAATGACACTCGCTTGCTGCTTTTCAGACTCCGATAGATAGCCATTTCGGCTACTTTTAGCCAGGCCTGAGCCCTCACGGACAGTCGCAATACCGACTATTTCTATGGGCATGGATAAGTCTTCTACCATAGTTCGGATTAACGCCAGTTGTTGAAAGTCTTTTTCACCAAAACAGGCAATATCCGGCTGAACCAGATTAAAGAGTTTATTGACAACGGTTGTTACGCCGCGAAAATGCCCCGGTCTGGAATCACCACAATATAAATCAGACAGTTCAGGCACTTCAACCCAGGTTTGTTTGTCGAGACCTTTTGGATATATGGTTTCAGGTGTAGGGGTAAATAATAAATCGACACCCGCTTGAATAAGCGCTTTGCTGTCAGCTTGCATGGTCCGTGGATATTTATCCAAGTCTTCGTTTTGACCGAATTGCATTGGATTGACAAAAATACTAACGACTACTTTATCTGCTCTTTTTTTTGCTTCTTCTACTAAGCTTAGGTGGCCCTCGTGCAGGTTACCCATTGTCGGCACAAAACCTACCGTCTGGCCTTGTTTTTTCCACTCATTAATGGTTTGGCGAAGTATTGAAATTTGTTCGATGGTTTGCATTTTTGTTTAATTTTACTCGTTTATTACAGGGAATCGGCCGATTTAATGATGGTTAACCCATTTTGTGCTACTTGTTCCAATAGCTGTTGTAAAGAGGTTTTACAAGGCAACTCAAGCGAAGGCGCTAGCTCAGCTAACGGATAAAGTACAAACTCCCTTTCTTTCATACCATAATGAGGTACGGTCAGCCTCTCAGACTCAATGGTTTGATTTCCAAATAAAATGATATCCAAGTCAAGTGTTCTCGGACCCCAACGTTCGTCTTTTCGCTCTCGCCCGTGCTCTAATTCAATGTTTTGCAGCGCATCCAAAAGCTCAATAGCGCTGGCAGACCAGTCCAGTTGAATGACAGCATTAACATAATCCGGCTGATCCTGCGGCCCCATAGGTTTACTGCCATAAATTGAAGAAGACTTTACCTGACTCGCATGTTCAAGTTTAGAAAGCGCTTCAATTGCATTTAAAATTTGTGCCAGTGGATTGGCCAGGTTACTACCAAGCCCGATATAACTAATTGTCATTGGTTTGATTTTTTCTTCTTTTGGGTGGACGTCTGCGCCGTGTTCTGCGGCTTTCACCAGCACCAATTTTCGCAAGTAAGACCTTTTGTTGCGCTTCATCACTTTGCTGAATTTCGGTCCACCAATTTACCTTTTCAATCAGATCACCTTGCTCAACCTGGGATCTCAATAATAAAAAGTCGTAGCCTGCTCTAAATTTTGGGTTTTCTAATAATTTTAGGCAGCGTTTACCTGCGCGCTTTTCGAGGCGAGATTGCAATAACCAGATTTCACGGATAGTGCTCGAAAACCGTTTTGGAATTACTACATTATATTGACCGCTTTCTAATACCGCACTGGTCGCCATAAAGTTTGCGTCATGTTCGGGTATTTGCTGTGCTAAGTAATGCGCTTTTGCCTGTTCGACTTCATACCACAAGAAAGCGGCAAATAAGAAAGCTGGTGTGATTCTTTGTCCGTTATTAACTCTTTTATCTGTATTGCTCAGTGCCTGACAAATTAACTGATAGGTCTGGCTATTTGGATCGCTCACCGGCTCGGCTAAATTTGGAAAAATTTGCTGAAACAGCTGATATTCAACGAGTAACTTGAATGTTGCCAGCCCTTGTCCAGCTAAAAACAGCTTTAAACATTCTTCAAATAAACGAGCTTTGGGAATATTTTGCAACAATGACGCTAACTGTCGGATAGGCGCCTGAGTCGGCTCAGTCATTTGCATATCAAGTTTAACGGCAAAGCGAATGGCCCGTAACATGCGAACCGGGTCTTCGCGATAACGTGTATCCGGGTCGCCAATTAAGTCAAGTTCTCTGTTTGCAATAGCATCCAGTCCGCCCCAATAATCAATTACACTGTAATCGGCAATATTGTAATAAAGCGCATTTGCTGAAAAGTCCCGGCGTTCGGCATCTTCGTCTATTGTTCCGTATACATTATCTCTGAGAAGTTGGCCGTGCTCTGATTGTTTGCCCAGATTCGGGTTTTCATCATGGTGGCCTCTAAGTGTGGCGACTTCGATAATGTCGCGCCCAAAAACAATATGCGCCAGACGAAAGCGACGGCCGATTAAACGACAATTACTGAATAAGCTTTTGATTTGTTCTGGCGTTGCATTGGTTGCAATATCAAAATCTTTCGGCTCCAGCCCTAACAGAATATCGCGGACACCGCCGCCGACCAAATAAGCATCGTATCCGCCATCTTTTAAACGATAGAGTACTTTTAGCGCATTTTTACTGATAAGTTTGCGAGAAATGTTGTGTTCATTTCGAGGGAGTATTCTTAACTGGCCTGTAAGTTGTTTTGCCGTTTTATTTTTGCCCATTACTTTTTTACACAAACCGATTATGCGATTGATAATAGCTTTGCCCTTCAACTGTTAAAACTGGCGCAATGATATAACAGACGGACAAAAATGAGAATTTTTTCGACATAATTTATTCAGGATTCTCAGTTTTTAGGCACCTGACTGAGCTGCCAGTTATCAATTGCCCAATTCAGTATCCGGGTATTGGACTCTAAAAGAAGTTCCTTAGGTGGTTGCTGACCCAGACGCGCAATCACTTCAACGAGCAATTGAGACGATTTTTTTGTATCTAGAGCAGGCGCTCCGGTTTGTTTGCTGAGTTTTCTGCCATCGTTACCTAAAATAAGTGGAATATGGGCATACTGAGGTGGTTTTACATTCAGCGCAGCATATAACGAGTTTTGCCAGACAGTTGTATCAATCAAATCCTGACCGCGCACTATGTGCGTGATATTTTGATAGATATCATCTAATACAACCGCCAACTGATAAGCAAATAAACCATCCCGACGGCGAATGATGAAATCTTCTGATGTTCGCGCTGATGTATTGATCACCGTATTATGGATTAAGTCTTCAAACTGAGTAAGAGGGGATGAATTTAAAAACCGAACCGCACTGTCTTCTGCGGGTAAATTTAAATATCGGCAGTGGCCATTATAAACCCCGCCTGCGGCTCTTATCTGTTTGCGCGGACACCGACAAGCATAGGCTTTTTTTTCTTTGAGCCACATATCTAACTGATTTTGATAATCAGAAATACGTTCGCTTTGAAATAGGACGTCTCCATCCCATACCAAATCAAACGCTTGTAATTGTTCAAGTATTAGCTGGTCTGCCCCAGGCATTTCTCGTGGCGGATCCAGGTTTTCCATTCTGACAAGCCAGCGCCCCTTGTTTGCTTTAGCATCTAAATAACTTGCAACAGCAGCAATCAGGGAACCTAAATGAAGCGGACCGGACGGAGAGGGGGCAAAACGACCTATGTATGTCATAGTGGAGTATAATTAAGCGGGCTGGTTTTGAGTTGGCAAAAGCCAAATGACCTTACAAACCTAAGGTCATTTGGCCTGTTTTTTGAAGCTTGTAGATTAAAGACCTGCGTTTTGCTTTTCTTTAATCTCGGCCAGTGTTTTACAGTCAATACATAAATCAGCTGTTGGTCTGGCTTCAAGTCGGCGTATGCCTATTTCAACGCCGCACTCTTCACAATAACCAAAATCTTCATTTTCAATTAACTGTAGCGTCTTCTCGATTTTTTTAATCAGTTTACGCTCACGGTCGCGAGTTCTTAACTCCAGACTAAATTCTTCTTCCTGTGACGCTCGGTCAACGGGATCCGGGAAATTAGCTGCTTCGTCTTGCATATGGTGCATGGTTTTATCAACCTCTGCACGTAATTGGCTGCGCCAGGTGGTCAGTATCTTTTTGAAATGCTCTAACTGCTTCTCATTCATATACTCCTCACCAGCTTCAATCTGGTAAGGTTGTAGACCTGCTTGAGCAATTATGCCAGTTGCTTTATTTTTTGTGCCAGCGGGCATCTCACTTCTCCTAATCAATCGCCAGCTTATTGCTAGACGGCTATCTATATCAAAAACAATCTGAGTAAGCAATCTAATTATTAACAATTATTAATTTATAGGCATTAATCATAAATAAAGCCAATTTTATTGCTTATCAGTGTTTATACCTAAACCACTTGAGGCCATGTAATTAAGTTGCTCAGGTATGTCGAGCGCACTGAGTACATCAATGATGGGCTAGATATAGGGATGAAATTTGATTTTTCAAATAGATAAAATGAAAAAACGCCTCCGAAGAGGCGTTTTTTGAACGGTTAGCTGCATCCTAATTTGCGTCCTGCTATTTCCCTGGAATTAGTATCCTACTAAAACTTGCTCCTAGCATGTCCGTTTCCATTCTGCTTTTATCCTAAAAGCCTGACTTCCTGCCAGTTCCTTTTTGTTTCCATAAAGTCCGTTACTGATTGCGTCCTGCGAGATAAATAATAGAAAACTGGTCAAATAATGGTAGCCATTAAATACATTTAATTTTCTTTAGAATTTAATTAATTTAAAAATATGTATTTAAAAACAATAGTTTAAATAATAATCAGACAAAGTCGGTAGTCACAAGAGTTTAAAAGCAGTCAGCTTATGCAGAGATATCTTACAAAGTGGCGGGGGAATTAGGAGCAAAATACTCAGACACTTGTCTGAGTATTTTAAGTATCAATTTAGTTTATTGACGAATCCCTTCAATGTGTAAATCTAAATACACATGAGTAGAAGCTGGCCCTAGATTAAAATCGATACCATAATCTTTTAATGCAAATTCGGTTGTACCACTGAAACCTGCACGGTAGCCACCCCATGGATCTTTACCTTCACCAATTTTTTCAGCCATAATTGTCAAGTCATTGGTGACACCATTGAGGGTAAATTTACCTTTTACTTCAAGCTGTCCGTTGGCAGCAGGCTTAATCGAGGTACTTTCAAATGTTGCCTTTGGAAATTTGTCGACTGTCAGAAAATCATCACCACGTAAATGTTTGTCACGCTCTGCATGGTTTGTATCTACGCTAGTCGTATCTATATTTACAAGAATTTTTGCCTTTTCGATATTCTCTTTATCGTATTCAAAATTGCCGTCAAAAGAGTTAAAGCGACCCTGCAACCAACTATATCCTAAATGTTGAACCTTAAAGTTTATTGAAGCATGAGCGCCTTTCTGGTCATCATCGATAAGGTAATTAGCGGCTAATGCAGAGCCGGATAATGCGGCATAAGCTAAGCCAGTCATGAGCGTTTTTTTCAGTACGTTGCGCATATAAAGTTTTCCTTATTTTATTGGGGTGATACGTTTAATAATTTCATCTTTGAGAATGAACTGGTGTTGAATAAAAGCCAATATATGTAGTACGACCAGTCCGATTAATACGTAGGCTGTATATTGATGGATCAGACCGGCTGTATCTGCCTGCTCATTGCCATAACTTAGGACAGCCGGCACAGAAAACATATCAAATACATTGATCGCTTTTCCGCTGGCTGTTGAAATTAAATAGCCGCTGATCAAAATAATAAAGGTGCAAAGGTACATGAGAATATGTGTCAAACCTGCCAGTTTATTCTGCCAGGCCGCGATATTTTCCAGTGGTTTTGGAGATGTCTGAACCACTTTGACCAATAATCGAGCCAGCATAATGATGGCTAATAGAACACCCAGCCCCTTGTGAATATTAGGCGCTCTTTGATACCAGGGATCATAATAACTGAGTTCGACCATCCATATGCCTAAGATAAATAACCCTAAGATCAAAATGGCAGATAGCCAGTGGGTTAGTTGAATTAATTTGGGATGTTTAGTGTCATGGCTCATGACGTTTCCTTTTTGATGTCCAGAAGGCTTTGCGCTTCTACTATATAGTATGATTAATATGCAATATAGGTTACTGTTTTTTGACAGTAAAGTTAAATCGTCCGACTTTTAAATTGGCTGCTTTGGTAAAACTTGTGTCTTTTCACGTTTTTTAAGAAAAAACAGTTAAAAATTTAAATTTCTCACTTGAGATATAAATCGCCACCGTGCATTATCATTAACACGCATTTGGAGCTAAATGAATTCGATTCAATTTTTAGAAAACAGTTCCATGTAGTTTGCTGAGACATTTAAATTAATATAATAGGGAACACGACTATGGTTCAGAAATGTTTATTTCCTGCTGCGGGTTATGGGACTCGTTTTTTACCTGCAACTAAAGCACAAGCTAAAGAGATGCTGCCAATTGTAAACAAGCCACTGATTCAGTATGGCGTTGAGGAAGCGTTAGAAGCTGGCATGCAATATATAGGTTTTGTCACCGGGCGAACCAAAAGAGCCATTGCCGATCATTTTGATATTTCATATGAATTAGAAAACGAAATCTCAGGCACCAGTAAAGAAAAATTCTTAGAATCGGTTCGTTATGTGATGAATAATGGTATTTTTTCTTTCACGCGTCAGCCGGAAATGAAAGGTTTGGGTCATGCAATTCTATGCGGTGAAACTTTGATGGGCGATCACCCGTTTGGTGTGATTTTAGCGGATGATTTGTGTTTACCTGAGACGGTCGGTGGCGAAGGTGTCATGGCGCAAATGTCAAAAATTCATGAAGAGACGGGTTGCTCTGTGATTGCTCTGATGGAAGTACCGGAAGAAACTATCTCTAAATATGGTGTTATCGCAGGTGAAGATTTAGGCGATGGCCGTTATCGTGTAAGTGATATGGTTGAAAAACCTGCAAAAGAAGACGCGCCTTCAAATCTGGCTATTATTGGTCGCTATATTTTAACGCCGGATATTTTTGATATTATCCGCAATACGCCTCCGGGTAAAAACGATGAGATTCAATTAACGGATGCATTGTTAACTCAAGCTAAGCAAGGCAAAGTCATTGGCTATAAGTTTAAAGGTACACGCTTTGACTGTGGTAGTGTTGAAGGCTTTGTTGAAGCAACAAATTATGTATTTGAGAACATCTATAAAGGTTAAGCTAATATAGGTTGTTTTGAGGCGCTGTAATTCAGTTACAGCCCCTCTGGTTTTTATCTTTACCCCAGTTATACCAGGCTGTAATGCACCTCAATCGTTTTACCCTGATTTTTATATTCCAGTTTGTCCGCCAGCTCCGAAATAAGTTTTAAGCCTCTGCCGTGTTGATCTTTCTGATTGAGAATTTGATTCAGTCGTTCGCAGTCAAACCCTTTACCACTATCTGTTATCGAAAGTCTGATTTGATGTTGATTAGGCAGGTGGCATATATCCAGTTCGAGAAATCCTTCATCCAGCCTTTCAAGTACGTTTTGTCTTTCAATATAGTATTCAAAAAAACCATCTTCGGCATCTTTAAGTTTTGAATCAAGCCCTAGTAACCCATGATCGACTGAATTGTTGTACATTTCTGCCAGTAGCAAAAATAAAGTTGATCTGTGTTTTTCCATGCCTTGAAAGCTTGCAATCATATCAATCACCTGAGCGACCGGATCTGTATTTCTGATATCCTGCGGCAGCAGTTTAAGTTGTATTTTCCAGGGCAATAAAGGGATAGGGATATTCGGTTGACTGATATTGTCTGTTGCGGGCAAGCATTTAAGCTGTGCAATTGATATATCATCCGCTTGCTCTGAAGATCCGCGATAATCATCTAAATGGGCAATCAGCTCAAACAATTCTGCTTTTGGATGTGCCTGATAATACTCGGCTAATCTGTCTTCACCAAACATGACTTCCTGGGGATCCATGGTTTCGGTTACGCCATCTGTAAATATGAGTAAACGGTCATGAGGGGTTACATCACAGTTAACCATTTCCGTTTCAAATTCATCATCTTCCAGTATACCTAAAGCCATATGCTGCGGCATGAGCGTTTGTCTAAGTCCGGTTCTGTCATCAATAATAAATACTTCTGGCATGCCGCCACTCCATATTGAGATGGCTTTACCACTATTTGATAACTCAATAATGGTGGCAGCGCAGAACATATCATCCGGCAGCAGGTTAAGTAACTGAGCGTTAATTTCTTTAGCGATGTCGCCGACAATTAACCCTTCGTTTGTTTTATTAAAGAAAGTTTGTGCCGTTGGCAAGGCACCTACTGCTGCAGCTAAACCATGCCCGGTGAAATCGCCTAAAAACAAGTAAGTCCCGCCCAGCGGACTTCTGTTTGCTAAAAATAAGTCACCATTAAACATAGAAGCCGGGGAGAGATGATAGCTGACAATTTCATCTAAATAAGCGTTTTTTGAAAATGCATTTGAAAAAATATGCTCAATAATAGCGTGTTCACGCTGAGTCTGATTTTGATAGTATTTAAGCTCGTTTCTTTGTTCCAGTAATCGTTTTGAAAGCTCTCTCGTTCTGGCGTGGGCTTTAATTTTTGCAGACAGCAAAACCTTATCGAATGGTTTGGTTAAAAAATCATCTCCACCGACTTCTAGGCATCGCAACATAGAATCCTGATCATCCAGGGAGGTGATAAATATAATGGGTAAATGAAGGTCACCGGCCAGGTCTTTTAAAATCGGAGCAGTTTCAAATCCGTCCATGACAGGCATAATGACATCTAATAAAATAATATCAGGCTGCGTCTCTTTAAATGTCTCCAGAGCATGCTTGCCATGTTCAGCATGAAAAACCTGATATCCCTCTAACTCAAGCATGTACTTGAGCATGATCCGGTTTAGCTCCTGATCATCTACAACCAAAATCCGCATCGATAACTCCTTGCTGTATTGTGAAAATACGGAATGTAAAGGGGTTAATCGATAATGAATTTTTTATCAAATCTGGAAATTTGCAGAATCTTTTTGATTTGCGGGCGGCAATTACTGATGGTGATTGATGATACTGTGTCGCCTAAATTCTTCTGCATATTGAGCAGCATACCCAATGCAGAAGAGTCCATATATTCGGTATTTCTCAGATCCACAACCAGTTTAGGTTTATTTGTGCCTACTTGTTGATAAGCAGCTCTAAAGTCCTGGACTAAATTAAAATCGAATTTACCATCAATTTGAATCGTAAATGTACTACCGTCAGACGATAAGTTTTGGGTTAGGCTCATGCAGACTTTTCCTGTCAATTTATTTGAATAAATTTATACACCTACCCGAAGTTTAGCAGCTTGATTCTATTTGTGAATAATAAAAAGTGCGAAACTGTATTTATCTGTTATGTTTACGAATTGATACACGGATACAGCAAGCTTAATCGGCTGTTAACCAGTTAAATGAATAGCTTTTTGGCCGGAAAATTTAACTTTGTTTTCTTTTTCAGTAACTGAGCAATTCGGAGTTTTCTTGTTAATTAGATTGATAATTATCTGACTAAACACATGGTAACCAGATTCAAATCAAGGTATAAATATATTCACATAAAAAATATAAAACTTAATAATAACAACAAGTACAAGGCAATGAGATGACAGAATTATCGCCAGCTGATTTATCAATACTGCTCGTAGAGCCCTCGGCAGTTCAACGCAAAGTCATTATCAAACACTTAGAAAAAGAAGCCATTACTCAGATTACTCAGGCTGAAGATATTCAGTCGGCCAGAGCATCTATTATGCAGCACATTCCGGATTTGGTTATCTCATCTTTGCATTTTCCAGATGGTACCGGGCTTGAATTATTGCATCATATCCGTCATTCAGAGCCTTATTCCGATGTGCCATTTATGTTGGTCTCGAGTGAGTGGCGTAAAGAGCAGTTGGAAGAATTTAAGCAAGCCGGTGTGGTTGCTATTTTACCCAAACCTTTTGACTCTGCACATTTAGGGACGGCAATCAATTCTACGCTGGATTTATTATCCGCTGATGAATTAAATCTTGAACTGTTTGATGTACATGATATCCGCGTGCTTGTTGTAGACGATAGTCGTTTGGCGCGCAACCACATTAAACGGGTCCTTAGCAATCTTGGCGTGCAAAGAATTACAGAAGCTGAAGATGGTGAACAGGCAAAAACGATTTTAAATGAAAAAATGTTTGATCTTGTGGTGACTGATTTTAATATGCCGAATCTAGACGGGCGTGAGTTAACTGAATTTATTCGTCAAAACAGTCAACAGTCGCATATTCCTGTGTTGATGGTGAGTTCTGAAGCTAATGAAACTCACTTGGCCAATATTGAACAAGCTGGTGTAAATGCCATTTGTGATAAACCGTTTGAGCCACAAATGGTTAAACAAATACTCTTTAATCTGCTAAACCAATAAATTCGCTTGTCCCTGTTACTTTTTAACCTAAATTTGCAATTAGTACTTTGTTAGCTGAGCTGGCAGTGATAAACTACGCCGCCCTGATTTAACGTAAATTCAGGGTACAGTAGTCATTTTGGTCGCGAAATGACTACATTCATTATTTTATTGGAGTATTTTATATGTCAACTATCGAAATTAGCGCATCTTTGCGTAACGATTTGGGGAAAGGTGCGAGCCGCCGCCTACGTCACGCAGAGCAAATTCCTGCTGTTGTATATGGCGCTGGTAAGGACGCTCAAGCTTTAACAATTGAGCACCGCATCATTTACAAAGCACAAGAGCAAGAAAGCTTCTACTCACAAGTTTTAAACTTAGTGATTGACGGTGAAAACACTGACGTAATCGTTAAAGATATTCAACGTCACCCGTTCAAGCCAAAAATCATGCACGTTGACTTTTTACGTGTTGTTGCTGGCCAAGAGATTCATACAACTGTACCTTTACACTTCATCAATGAAGACCAACCTGCTAAAGCGGGCGGTATTGTTTCTCACCACGCAAATGAAATTGAAATCGCTTGTTTACCAAAAGATTTACCTGAATTCATCGAAGTTGATGTAGCAGGTCTTAAAGTAGGTGATTCTGTTCATTTATCAGACGTTAAATTACCAGCTGGTGCAAGCTCTGTTGAGTTGGCTAAAGGTGCAGATCACGATAGTGCTATCGTAACTATCGATAAGCCTAAAGGTCCAGCAGCTGAAGATGAAGGCGACGCTGAAGCAGCTGAAACAGACGCTGAGTAATATCGGGTTTTAACCTGATGACAGAGACTGTTAAAATGATCGTGGGCCTGGGTAATCCAGGCCCCGAATATGAAAAAACTCGCCATAATGCTGGAGAGTGGTACGTCCGCGAACTAGCACAAAGATATAATGCCCAACTAAAATTAGATTCAAAATATTTTGGTTTCACAGGGCTAATTCAAATTAATGGCCAAGATATACGCTTGCTGATCCCAACCACTTTTATGAACCGAAGTGGCCAGGCTGTTGCCGCACTTGCCCAGTTTTATAAAATCCCTGCAGAACAAATTTTAATTGCTCATGATGAACTCGATATTCCACCCGGTATTGCTAAATTTAAGCGCGGTGGGGGTCATGGTGGACATAACGGCTTACGAGACAGTATTAGTCGTTTAGCAAATAACAAAGACTTTTTACGTCTGAGAATAGGGATTGGTCATCCGGGCAGTAAAGAACGAGTGACAGGCCATGTTTTGGGTAAAGCACCAAAATCAGAACAAGAACTAATTGATGCAGCGATTGATGAAGCTGTAAGGTGCACTGAGGTTTGGTTGCGAGATGGCTACACCAAAGCGGTAAGCCGATTACATAGTTTTAAAGCATAAGGTTTTTAGATATGGGTTTTAAATGTGGTATCGTCGGATTACCAAATGTTGGTAAATCTACATTATTCAATGCATTAACAGAAGCTGGTATTGAAGCAGCTAACTTTCCGTTTTGTACAATTGAACCAAACACGGGGGTTGTACCTGTACCGGATCCAAGATTAGACGAACTTGCAAAAATAGTTAACCCACAACGTATACTGCCGACCACCATGGAATTTGTTGATATTGCCGGTTTGGTTGCAGGCGCCTCTAAAGGTGAAGGGTTAGGTAATAAATTTTTGGCGAATATTCGTGAGACTGATGCAATAGGTCACGTTGTACGTTGTTTCGAGAACGATAATATTGTTCACGTCGCGGGTCGTGTTGATCCAGCTGAAGATATTGATACCATCAATACTGAGCTTGCATTAGCGGATATGGACACATGCGAGAAAGCCATGGTTCGCGCGGCTAAAAAAGCAAAAGGCGGTGACAAAGATGCCAAGTTTGAAATTGAGGTTTTAGAGAAGCTAAAACCAACATTAGACGAAGGCGGTATGCTGCGGTCATTGGAGTTTAGCCCGGAAGAAAAAGCAGCCATTGCTTATTTAAATTTCCTGACTCTAAAACCAACCATGTATATTGCTAACGTTAATGACGATGGTTTTGAAAATAACCCTTATCTTGATGTAGTTCGTGAAATCGCGGCAAAAGAAAATGCGATTGTGGTTCCCGTGTGTGCTGAAATTGAAGCTGAACTTGCTGACTTGGAAGCTGACGAAAGAGCTGACTTTATGGCTGATTTAGGTTTGGATGAACCTGGCTTAAACCGAGTCATACGTGGCGGTTATGAATTATTAAACCTGCATACTTATTTTACTGCGGGTGTGAAAGAAGTTCGAGCTTGGACTATTAAGGTAAACTCCACTGCACCTCAGGCAGCCGGTAAAATTCATACTGACTTTGAAAAAGGTTTTATTCGGGCCGAAGTTGTTGCATATGATGATTTCATTGGCAACAAGGGTGAATCAGGTGCTAAAGAAGCTGGTAAATGGCGTCTTGAAGGTAAAGATTATATCGTTAAAGATGGTGATGTTATTCATTTCCGCTTTAATGTATAAGCGAATAAACATTTTAAAAATCAAAAATAAAGCCGCTTTAGCGGCTTTATTTTTGTCTGCTGCTAACCGTTTTAACAGGGCTCATTAAAAGTTAACCGGCAGCTCTTCAATACTAAAACGTCCTGCGCGTATATCCCGCTTGGAATCTTCAGCTATCTCTCCCAGTTTAAATAACCCTGGGCCGGTCGGCTCAGCTAGCACATAGTCTATACCGTCTAAACTAATGTATTCATCTTGCTGGCTATGTCCCAACTGCAACCCGACTAGTGCGTGATTGGGTAAATAAACCATGACCAGGTTTAAACGAGCAAAGAGCGCCCGCATTAAGCTTATAAAGAGAGTTGATTTGCTGTCACAGTCGCCTTGGTTTTCCATTAGTAAACGATTTGGCGGACTGAATCCGGCACCATGGGATGTGACCCTATTATCTAATGTGGAGTAGGGAATACTTTGAATCCAGCTAAGGTAATAATTAATAATATCTCGGCTACTCATGTTTCTTAAATTGTCCTGAGCCTGTGCAACTATATCGTCAAATAAAGGTAAAGCTTGTTGAGCAATCCGGATATGATCCGGTTTTACATAAGCTTGGGCAAAGCGGTCAGTAAATTCTGTGTAATAATGATTGGCTAAATACTGGTTCAGTATATCTAGTCTTAATTGACTGATTTTCTGATGTATCTCGTGAAACTCGGTTGTATCTCTGGTTTTGATTTTTATCTGAACCTGTTCGCCCAGTTTATTGAGTTTTATTTGTGTATACCTGGATTGATATTGGGGTAATTCTGCCTGCAACTTCATGTATAAATAGTGATTTGCCAATGCTGGCCGATAAGTTTTAAAGGTTCTGAAAAGCTGATGAAGGTGTTTTTTATTGACTGAAAAGCTTAAATTTTGCGGCTGGTTATTATGATCCTGCCATTGATAATTAAACTGATTTCCTGAATGATTAAAATATAGTTCAGTCGCCTGAAGCGGGATGATTGTCAGCCAAGTTAACAACAGGAAAATACTTTTCACTCGTTTTTGCAAATCTACCTCAGATTATTGGCTTTAGGATAACAACAATAATTTAAGATTTATCGATACATATCAAGTAATAGTTTTAGTCAATTTCGATTATATTCGAACGAATGTCTGTTTTATCTCTCAAATTCCCGATAAAATTGCTCGGGTATTGTAGACCATTCGACTTTTTCGGTCTGGCTTAGGAAATTTATGTATAAATTAAAAAAATATTGGATTGTTTGCTGTTTTATTGGCGTTGTTAATGCTGCGTCGTTTAATAGTTATGCCTCAGATGACAGACAAAAACTCATAGAGTTGGTTGAACAACAAAATTACCCGGCAGCGTATCAGTTAGCAGAACAATTGTTTGATTTGTTAGCGGGTGATCCCGACTTTGATTATTTATATGGCTTGGCGGCTTATCATGCTGGCTATTTTCAAGAGGCTATTTTTGCATTTGAACGGACCTTATTAGTCAGGCCTGAAGATGATAATGCCAGATACGCATTGGCTCTGGTATATTTCAAAGTTGAAAATTATATTGCTGCGCGGGCTGAATTTGCTCGTTTAGAACATACCCAAGATGAATATGTACGTCAGCAAAGTTTGCAATACATGCAAGCCATCGAAGGTAATTTACAGGCTAATAACGCTCAGTTAGCAGCCAATTTAAGTGTTGGGCTAGGTTATGATTCTAATGTGAACTCGGGGTTGGGTGACGAGCTCTACCCAATACCGATTCCAAATGTCGGCTTGGTTGATTTTAAATTTCCTGAGCAATCTGCTTATCAGCAATCTTTGTCTGCCAATGTTTTGTATTTTAGACCGCTAACCAAACCTGGTGGCATTATCGCCAGTGCAGCCTTTGATAAAACCAATTACTCCGGCTCAGATAGTCTTGAAAAAGCCAATTTGGATCTGGCTGTAGGCTATATTCATAAATGGCAGAACTATACGGCAAAGGCGACTGTGTTTTATCAAAAGTTTTGGTTTGGCGGAGGTGTTTATCAGGACCTCTACGCTGTGCTCGGGCAAGTTAACTGGCAGTATAAAACAAACCAAAAAATTGCGCTGAGCTCCAATTTTTCAATTACAGATAATATTGAGAACGATAACTTAGATTTACAAACAAATAGCTTTAAACTGAGTCATAGTTATCGTTTTAGTGAACATAAATTGACCACTTATGTCTCACATGGTAAAGAGTCAGTAACAGATTATAGTTTTGACTCTAAGCATTATGAAAGGTACGTAAATGCACTGGGTATTAACTGGCAAATGCTGGTTAATGACTGGGGTATATTTGAACTTGGATATCAGTACCAGTCAACCCGCCACCCTCACTTGAATGAAACCATTGTGGGAGCTGGGGGGGAGAGTTTGTTCTTTGAGCAAAAGCGGAAAGATCATATAAACACAGTTAAATTCGGTTTTGAATATTTCATTTCAAAACAATGGCAATGGCAAAACAGTTATCAGATAAGTAACAGAAACAGTAATCACTTATTTTATAACTTTGACAGAAGTGTATTTAGTAGCCAACTGAATTACCGCTTTTAAGAGGTAAGTTATGACGTTTAAAAATTTAATGGTATCAAGCAGCTTTGCTTGCTTGTTAATTTCAACAATTGGCCTGATGGCCGCAAGTGCAAACGCATCCGAATCTGAACTCGCAGGTAAAACAATTATTGCCAGTGGTGATGTCAATGCGTTTACACCAGAGGATAAGCGCACATTAAGTCGTCGCTCTCCAATTTATAAGATAGATAAAGTGACTACGGCCGATGATAGTCAGGCTCAATTTAAAATGATTGACGGTGGTATTGTTGCATTACAAGCCAACACAGAATTAGAAATAGCCAGCTATCAGTATGATCAGGAAACTAACACGGGTTCCGCTGTGATGAATTTGATCTCAGGCGGATTGCGTACCATTAGTGGGAAAATTAAAAGCTACAATGGCAATTATACGCTGAATACGCCAGCAGGCAGCATTGGTGTGCGAGGAACTCATTTTGAAGTTGAGATACTGGGCGATGAGCTCTTTTTAGCTGTTTGGGACGGGGCGGTTGATTTTAAGGTGAGCCGCACCGGGAAGTTGTTTTCGTTTGGTGAAAATGAAAACTTTAACTATGCAAAAATTCAACAGACCACAGGCGCAGTAAAAGGCTTATTGAATCCGCCAGCTGTTTTTGAAAGCGGGTATGCAGTGCCGGAAAATCAAGCTTCGAAAGTTAAAACCGGCCCGAGTAAAAACGAAACCATTTCTATTGCCGTTCAGGCTTCAAAAAAGCGTAGTCCGGTCGCTACTGAAATCCTGACGTCAGGTAAACCCACGAGCAGTGGCGTAGCTAGCGAACTTAATCCTTCAGAATTAAAAAAAGATTCAGATTTATTTGCTTTGCAAAACCCAATTGCTGAGCGAGTTGGGGTGACAAAATTTGAGTTGGTTAATCACAACTTCACCAGCTCTATGGGAGATGTATCTGATGCGAATATGGAAATGACGGTCAATTTTGATAAGCAGCGTGTTGTTACCGGCTTTTTATCCTTTAATGATGAAGGTGGAAAATGGAGCGCTCGATTTAATGGCGCCATTAATCAGGCAAAACTTGAATTAGATGTGCTGAATGCATCTCACGGTAAAAACCGCGCTGAAGGGGAAATCAACGGAGAGTTTACCAGTGATAATCAAGCTCGCGGCAGCCTCTTTTTCAACGAGATCAAAATGCCGTCAGTTTCTGCTGGTGGGGAATTTGAGTTAGCTGAATAAAGTTGAAGTTGATACCGCCAGGCTTTTGTATTGTGAGCAAAAGCCTGGCGGTAATTAAGTACTTTTATTCAGACAATATAAAATAATGCTTTTGTGATAACCTGCTCAACTTAGCCAGCCGCCAGTGAATATTTAATTAATGGCAACTAAAATAATAAAAACGGCAACTTAAGGTTAGAGAATGCAAGTTACTTTTTATGGGGTCAGAGGGTCTTTACCTGCAGTTGGTTCTGAATTTATCAAGTATGGCGGCAATACTGCATGTGTTCATGTTGTATTGAGTGACGGCACAGACTTGATACTCGATGCCGGTACCGGAATTGTAAAACTGGGCGAACAACTACAACAAAGTGTCCGCCCCATTCATTTATTGCTGACACATAATCACTGGGATCATATTCAAGGCTTTCCGTTTTTTCGACCGGCTTACCAAGCCGGCCGGGATATTCATATCACACCGGGATTAACAGAACCCAAACACGATATTGCGATATTAAAACAGATGTCCGATACCTGGTTTCCTATCGGACACGATCAATTAAAAGCGAATATCGAATTTACGCAGCTGAATGAGCTGCATCAGTGGCAGCTCGGCAGCGCTAGCATTAAACGAGTTCAAATTAACCATCCTGGTGGCGGCAGTGCTTACCTGATAGAAGATGCGGGTGTTAAACTGGCTTATATCACAGATAATGAACTCGATCCGCCATATAAAAAAGCAACCAGTTATACACAGTGGCTGGCGTTTTTGGATTCTGTAGATTTACTGATCCATGATGCTCAGTATGCCGAACAGGATATGCCACTTAAACATGGTTGGGGGCACAGCCTTATTCAGCAAACCGTTGATTTAGCCTGTCAGGCGAAAGTGAAACAATGTGCTTTGTTCAGCCATGATTTTGGTCGGACTGATCAGCAAATTGATCTTCAAATGGAAAAAATTGCTCTGTACCTGCAAGAAAAACAATTGAATATTGACATTTTTGCTGCTGCCGAGGGCATGTCGCTGGACTTGGAAGCTCAATAACCAAATCACGGGATATAAGTCATGACGCTAAAAAATGAATAGCAGCCAAATCAAATGGACCTAAAGCATGACCCTAAAAAAATTCACTGTCATTTTGGGCTTAATATTAACGGCTCTGATTATTGCTTGGCAATTGGCACCCAATGGCTCAAGCGCCAGAATTTCACTCAATAAAATCGAGGGCATATTGTATGATGCCCGCCTCAATTTATTCAGAGAACCATTTACACAAGCTGCTGATCTGCAAGCTCCAAATAAAATTGTCATTATTGATATCGACGAAAAATCGATAAAAGAGCAAGGCCGTTTTCCCTGGAGTCGGGCCGTAATGGCTAAGCTAGTTGACGGTTTATTCGAAGCAAACGTTGCGGTTGTTGCATTTGATATTATGTTTAGCGAGTCTCAGGTTAATCCGGTTGATACGCTGCTAACCGCCCCGGATTTAACCGATCAAACCAAAAAACAGTTATTGGCTCTGAAATCTGAATTTGATGCGGATAAACAGTTTGCCCAAAGTTTGTCCCGCGGAGATGTGGTTCTGGCCATGTTATTAGATAATCAAACTGCATCAGAACCTTATTCTGTCTTATCGTCCAACTCAGTTCGTAGTTCCGTACAGTTGGAACAAGGTATTGCAGCTGAAACAACAACTGCGATTCATAAACCGGTTATCCGCGCGGCTATTGATAAACTAAATTTAAATCCGGATGAAACTTTATTTGCCCTGAATCAGGGGTTTATTAATTCAATGCCGGATGATGATGGCTCAATTCGAAAGGCTGCTTTGTTACTCAGACATCAGGGGACTTTATATCCTTCACTGGCGCTTGAAGCCGTTCGCAGTTATTCATTTGAACCTGTCATTCAGGTTGAAACTCGGCCAGCCGGAGATTTTGATTATATCAACGCAATCTGGCTTAACCAGAAGAAAGTGCCGACAGATGCACATGGCCGGATTTGGGTGCCCTATCAGGGTAAACAGGCCAGTTTTCCTTATATATCAGCAACGGATGTGATAACCGGTCGGGCTAACTCCGAACGACTCGCCGGATCGATTGCTTTTGTTGGCACATCGGCAGCTGGATTAGCCGATTTAATAGAGGCGCCGGTTGGCATGCAGTATCCGGGCGTTGAAGTACACGCAAATGTGGCTTATGGCTTGCTCAACCCTGAAATATTGCTGGTTGAACCCGATTCGAGTGATGCTATGGTTGCGCTGTTTTTATTATCTATTGGTTTAGTCCTGAGTTTATTTTTGGTTAAGTTTGAACCGGTTAATATGCTTTTGGTTGGGGTTGTAACCCTGATTGCCAGTATTTCGATTAACCTGATTCTCTGGCGCTATTATGCCTGGGTATTGCCGCTGACGTCGTCTGTACTTTTGGTTTTCAGTGTCAGTTTAATCAATATTGTTAGCGGTTATCTCAGAGAAAGTTTTCAGAAAAATAAAATCAAAACCTATTTTGAGCAATATGTACCGGCGGCTCATATCGATAAAATGCTTGCGGCACCAGAACAGGTGAGTCTGGCGGGAGAGCGTAAACAAATGACGGTCTTATTTGCCGATATTCGTGATTTTACCCATATCTCGGAACAGCTCAGTGCAAATCAGGTCAAATTGCTGCTCAATGCTTATTTATCTCCAATCACAAAAGTGATTTTAGAGAACCATGGCACGATTGATAAATATGTCGGCGATATGGTGATGGCGTTTTGGGGCGCGCCACTCAATGATGATGAACACGCCGAACACGCGGTAAAAGCCGCGTTAGCTATGTTAGACAAAGCCAAACAATTGAATCTTGAGTTTGCCAAAAAAGGCTGGCCTGAAATTAAACTGGGCATTGGCATTAATACAGGTGAAATGAATGTCGGCGATATGGGCTCTGAATTTAGGCGCGCCTATACTGTCATTGGCGATTCAGTTAATCTGGCCAGTCGACTGGAAAGTCTGACCAAATATTACGGAGTTGATATTTTGATCAGTGAACAGACTTATTATGATGCACATGCGTTTGATCACTATCTGATTGATAAGGTAAAAGTGAAAGGCAAGCAAAAAGCAATCGAAGTCTATCAGCCAAACCGGCCTTTATCCAAACCGAATCAGGTTTTACATCACCGAGCCTATCAGGCTTATTTTGCGCAGGACTGGCAAACCGCAACCGCTCTGTTCACTCAGTTACACCAAAATACACAAGATAACCTGTATGCGGTTTTTATCGAGCGTATTCAGCAGTTATCTTCGCAGAATTTAAACGAATGGGACGGTAGTTATACGCATCAGACTAAATAAAGCGGTTAATATGGGGTAGAATAGCCAACTTTATCGGGTTTGGAAGACAACAAATGACAATTGAAAGAATAGAAACCGGGGCTCGTATGAGTCGTATTGTTAAACATCAGGGCACCATTTATTTGTGCGGCCAGGTATGCGCAGATGCCACTCAGGGCATCACTGAGCAAACTCAAACTATGCTGGATAAGGTTGAAGCTTTGCTCGAAAAAGCAGGCAGTGATAAAAACCATATGCTGTCAGCCACTATTTATATTAAAGATATGGCTGATTTTGCTGCTATGAATGCTGTCTGGGATGCTTGGGTACCGCAAGGGCATGCGCCAGCCAGAGCCTGCGTTCAAGCTGCAATGGCTCGCGAAGCCTTATTGGTCGAAATTTCTGTAGTGGCCGCAGAAAAGTAAGCTATTCGGTTTGGTTTAGTGCAGCCATTTGTGCTGCACTGCTTAAATTAAAGGGTGCAATATAATAAGCTGTATTTAACTTCTATCCCGGATAACGCCTTCCTGCGCACAAGATGCAACCAACTGTCCGCTTTGATTATAAAATTCACCACGGACAAAACCTCTGGCCCCGGATGCAGACGGGCTGTCAATCACAAACAATAGCCACTCATTCAGGCTGAAAGGGCGATGAAACCACATTGAATGGTCCAAAGTCGCAACCTGCATTTTTGGATCAATAAATGAACGTGCATGAGGTAACAGAGAGGTAATTAAAAAGTTGAAATCGGATGTATATGCAAGTAAGTACTTGTTTACTTTGATATCCTCTGAAACTGAACCATTTGCCTTAACCCAGATATGTCTTTTGGGCTCTGCTTTTTCAGGTTTAAGCGGATTCAGCATTTCAACCGGTCTGAACTCTAGCGGTTTGTCACTGATAAATTTGTCCCGGATAGCCACCGGAATATGGTCCTGATACTGGCGTGATAACTCTAGCTCGGAAATTAAAGATTCCGGCCCTGCGACTTTAGGCATGCTGGGTTGGTGTTCAAAACCGGATTCTGATTTTTGAAACGAGGCCGTGAGATAAAAAATAGGTAAGCCATGTTGAATGGCTTCCACTCTTCGGGTACAAAAGCTCTTACCATCCCGAATTGAATCAACTTTATAAACAATTGGATGTGCGACATCTCCAGAGCGTAAAAAATACGAGTGAAATGAATGCAGGTGCCTGTCTTCAGGTGCACTTTGCTGAGCGGCTGAAAGCGCCTGACCTAAAACCTGCCCACCAAATACAGCACCTAAGCCTAAATCTTGGGACTGACCCCGGTAAATACCTTTTTCAATTTTTTCTAAGCTTAATAAATTTATCAGTTCATTCAATACTTTGCTCATATACAGATCCCGCTGCTAAATGGATATACTTCACTTTATTACAGTATTCAACTTTTGTCACAGTTACTATATGGTAAGCTCTACAAAATGATATTGAAATTAAATGAATGGAGTTTTAATGAAAGATGAAGGCAATCCCTGGCACGTAAAGTCCACAGAGGAGATTTATCAAAGCCCCTGGATTAAAGTCAGAGAAGATAAAGTGATTACGCCAGCTGGTACGGATGGAATTTATAGCGTGGTCGAGTTTCAAAACTCAGCGGTTGGCATTGTTCCTATTGACGATGAGGGCAATACCTGGTTGGTTGGACAATGGCGATATCCATTAGGCGCCTACAGCTGGGAAATCATTGAAGGTGGATGTCCAAAAGGCGAAGCGCCGGTTGAGTGTGCCCGCCGTGAACTCAAAGAAGAAGCCGGTATTAGTGCTCAGACTTTAACGCCTTTTCTGGAAATGTCTTTATCGAACTCTTCCACAGATGATCAGGTTATTGTATATATTGCCAAGGGGTTAACGCTTGCAGAAGCGCAGCCGGAAGAAACCGAAGC
Organism: uncultured Alteromonadaceae bacterium; assembly: GCA_913056495.1. Classification (GTDB taxonomy): domain Bacteria; phylum Pseudomonadota; class Gammaproteobacteria; order Enterobacterales; family Alteromonadaceae; genus Catenovulum. The sequence goes on from CAJXMO010000002.1 coordinate 290,278, forward strand.
GTTACAACTGGTGAAAATGCCACTGGCTGAAGCATTTGAATATGCGATGCAGGGCAAAATTCATGACGCTATCAGCGTGGCTGCTTTATTTAAGCTTAAGCATCAGGGTTACTTTTGAGCCTAAGCTAATAAATCGCCGTTAATGGCGATTTATTTTATCAAGATAACCCATAATAAAAGCGGACGCGACAAAGGTTAGATGAATGATGACGTACCACATCATTTTATCGGTATCGACCTTATCGGCATTCATAAATATTTTAAGCAGGTGGATTGAAGATATTGCAACAATAGACGCTGCCACTTTTGTTTTTAAGGTGCCTGAGTCTACTTTACCTAACCAACCCAGTTTCTCTCTGCCTTCATCTATATCTATCTGGCTGACGAAATTTTCGTATCCGGATAGCATCACCATAATTAATAAACCACCGACCAACGACATATCAATCAGAGACAAAATGGCCAAAATCAGATCGGTTTCTTTCAATGAAAATAACATAGGAAACAAATGCCAGATTTCCTGAAAGAATTTAACGGTTAATGCAATCAGGGCCAAACTTAACCCTAAATACAAGGGGGCTAATAGCCAACGTGCGGAATACAATAAGTTTTCAAAAAACTTTTCCAAAACAAGCTCCAGACAGATATGTTTGAAATGAGATTTAATAAGTCTCTATTATACGGGAAATTTAGAGTAGGAAAATAAAATGAAAGGGCAAAGCGGATAATTATTTGTAGAAGAAGATAAAAGTCGGCCTAATTTATTAATAAGCATATTAAGCACTAAAATAAAACGACCGACTAGGTATCGATTATTATCGAGTGCTTAATTACGCTGGGATTACATTTTCAGCTTGTGGGCCTTTTTGACCTTGGGTAACTGTCATAGTTACTTTCTGGCCGTCCTGTAATGTTTTGCGTCCTGTTGCCTGAATTGCGCTAAAGTGTACAAATACGTCTTTACCACCTTCTTGTTCAATAAATCCAAAACCTTTTTCATCATTGAACCACTTCACTGTTCCTGTAACTTGATTTGACATTGTTTTCTCTTTCTATATTAAAACTAAGCTACCAAAAGCACTGATAGCTTTTCTCTTGCAATTTTATTCTAGCAGCAATTTTGAACAATTGTCGCTCAATAAGGGATTAAATTCATAAAAATTTAATTGAATATTGGACACTTAAATTTCTATGGGATTTTATCTTCGGATCACCAGTGTCATCTCAAGTTTTACGGGCTGACTTAAGCTGGTCTCGAGCTGTTGTTTGATATGCTCAATCTGGTTTTCACTCGGATATTTAGGGACAACCAGATCAAAGCGCACCAGAATCGGAGATTCATGAAAAATTTTCACATTTTTAATGGCCGCATGATCGAGCGAAATAGAGTTGACCTTAGACGTCCAGGTATTGTTTTGCACCATGTTGACAAAACTTAATGCCAACGGAATTGAAATCAGAGTCGTTATCACAACGGAAATCAATAATCCTTTTTGTGCCCGCCTGAAAGGCGAAAAGCCTAGCCAGGAAAAGGTAATCGCTGCGGCTAATACTATGCCGGACAAGTTAGTTAAAAATAGTAGAAACGAGCCCAGAATCATATCTAAATCCATCCAGGCAATGGCGACACCTGTGGTCGCAAGCGGCGGCACCAATGCCACGGCTATTGCCACGCCTGCTAAGCTTTTTGCAACTTCGGAGCGACTGTTTGCGTAGGCCGCTGCAATACCTGAAATGATAGCAACCCCTAAATCGAGCAGATTTGGCGAAACCCGGGCAGACATTTCTTGGGTCAGCGAATTGAGCGGTATCATCAAGGATAATAAAGAGCCGCAGCCAAGCGCAAGTAACAACCCATAAATCAGGGTTTTGCTCGATTGTGTCATCAGACTTTGGTCCTGACGAACGGTACTCATTGCAAGAGAAACAATAGGAGCCATTAAAGGCGCTAGGATCATGGCACCTATAATCACAGGGGCTGAATTTGAAAATAACCCAAGTGTCGCCAGCATAGTGGATAATGCCATCAGGGTTAAAAAACCACCGGATGTGCTCGCATTTTCACGTAGCGACTGGTAAAGCTCTTTAAATTCTTCGGTACCCGCGTGAATATTCCATGGCAAGGTTTTACTGACCAATTCAGGGACAGCATCTGCTGTGGGTAAGTGTTGTGTTCTGAACGCTTCTTTACCATGCGCAGCGGCTCTGTCTATTTTGAGGTATCGCCCGGGAACCAGTTGCAAAGATTTACTTTGAATTTCTAAATACAGTTTATCGCCTCTGTGCGCTCTTCCATCAATGGAATACTCAATTTCTTTTTGTGTTTTCAACTCCATTCCACCGGTTCTGACATGGCCGATAAAGTCCGGTAGTTTTGTTGGTGGATTGATAATATTTTTAATCAAACCTATAAACAGCTGGCGTAAACTGCGCGGTGCCAGAAAAACAGCATGAAACATGCCATCATTGATATTGGACTCCCCTATCAGTTGTTGAACAAAACGGGTATTGCTGGAATGCTCAACTACTGAAATCGCCGTTGCTGCCGTGGTGATGGTTTTACCTTTTTGAGTCGTCAACGTCAGTTTAAATGGAATTTGATGACGGATTTCTTTAAGCCGTTTGCCGAAGTTTTTCAGTCGGTTAAACAGACTCGGTTTAGTCATCCTGATGGGTTTTAAACCAACAAAATCGCCAACCTCAACTGAGTTTAATACAAGCTCATTATTGCATTTCAGCATGTCAATGGCGTACTGCTCCTGACTAAAGCAATCTTTGATAGCTTCTTTACTGTCAAAATGAATTCCAAAACCAATAACACTCTGAGGGGCTTCTTTGTGTGGCAGCAATGAAACCACGCAGCCTTCTTTTGCTAGAACAGGAATGACTTGGTAGTTGAGCTCGTCTGGCAGGTATAATATACAAAGGTCCGTTTCTAATAGCTGAGTGCTGCCGGATAAAACATCCTGTGCTGAAATTTCAAATAATTTACAGTCAGGTGCAACCTCAACTATTTGATCAACAATTTCATTAGGTGCTGATTTTTCAGAGATTAAAAAAGTCCGTTCAATATTAGCTAGGTTTGGGTTTTCCGTCATAAAGCTTGGCTATTAATCTGAGGTCGTTTTATGCTGGCAGAAATTCAGCCAATTGAAAAGTTAAATTTACACTCATTCTAAGGTGCAAATTGATTTATTTGTGGCTGGCCGTCAACCCGTCTAATCAGACGGGACTGTCAATATAATAAACTTGTGTTAAGCACAGGCGTTTAAGCGGAATAACCGGTAACACACCTGGCCGGCTTTTTTTTCTTTAAGTATTTGCCAGTTGTCAGGCCAGAACTGGGTCGTTAATTCTGCTTCGGTTTCAACATAAATCAGGCCGTCGTCGGTTAATAATTTTTGCTGTGCAATTAACTGGCAACTTTTTTCTGCAAGGCCTAAGCGAAAAGGTGGATCGATAAAAATAATATCAAACTGTTTATCACAATTTTGCAGATAGAGCAGACAATCGCCTTCTATGACTTGCCCCTGACAGGCTTCTGCCACTGGAGATTGCAATAACTGAGTTAAGTTTTGTTTGAGCTGTCTCGCCACAGCTGCAGACTTTTCCAGCAAAGTCACTTCTTTGGCATAGCGTGATAAAGCTTCAAATCCCAGCGATCCCGAACCGGCAAAACAATCCAGTACACGGGCGTTGTTTAGATTAAACATCAACCAGTTAAACAGGGTTTCTTTAACTCTGTCAGTTGTTGGCCTGAGCCCTGGGCTATCCTGAACGGGTAGTTTTTTGCCTTTAAACTTTCCGCTGATAATTCTAACCTGCCCAACGGATTTATTTTGAGCGTTCATTTTTGGGTTGGCACGGTTTTTTGTATTTCGTTTTGGTCTGGATGCTGGCATAGATATCCTGAACTATTTCACCTGTTAAGCTGCTGATTATACTAAACCCGTCATCAAACAGCTATAAAGCTTATCTTGAGTTAACTCTGACTATAATCTCAGTGCAATTAAGGTTAAAATGTCGGGTATATAACCCAGGATATTAAAATCTAAGTGATTTTTATTTTCCAGATACAAGTTTTCGCAATTTAATCCAGATAAGAGATAACGAATCGAATGAGCAAAAAGAAAGGTTTATTTAGCTGGTTTGGTAAAAAAAATACGGCTCAAGAAGAGCAGAACCAACCGCAGGAAAACCAAACACCTGAGGCAGAAAAGCAAGTTGAAGTCAGTCAGCCGGAAAAAATAGAAGAAACGCAGCCTGTTAATGAATCCGTTGATACGGCTGAACCTATTACTGAAGTTGATACACCTGTTGAAGAGTTGGCTCAAGATGAGGCCGATACAGAGCAGGCTGTAGAATCCGATGAGACTGCTCAGGTTGAAATGCAGCCTGAACCTCAGGAAAAACCGCAAAGAGTGGGATTTTTTAGTCGTTTAAAACAAAGTTTAACGCGTACTAAAGCTTCTATTGGCAGTGGTTTGTTTGGCTTATTCAAAGGTAAAAAAATCGATGATGATTTGTTTGAAGAGCTGGAAACCCAATTGTTAATGGCCGATTTGGGGATAGAAACCACAACTAAAATTATTGATGCGGTAACAGAATCTGCGCAGCGAAAAGATCTGAAAGATGCTGAAGCTCTGTATGGTTTATTAAAAGAAAAAATGCGTGAGATTTTAGCTGAAGTGAATCAGCCCTTGGATATTCAACCTCAGTCAGAAGGCCCTTTTGTTATTTTGATGGTTGGGGTTAATGGGGTTGGTAAAACCACGACCATAGGTAAATTGGCCAAACAATACCAGAACCAGGGTAAATCTGTGATGTTGGCAGCCGGTGACACCTTCCGTGCCGCTGCGGTAGAGCAGCTTCAGGTATGGGGGCAAAGAAATGATATTCATGTGGTTGCGCAACATACTGGCGCAGACAGCGCTTCAGTCGTTTATGACGCATTTGCTTCTGCTAAAGCAAAAGGCGTAGATATCTTAATTGCAGATACAGCTGGTCGTTTGCAAAATAAAGCGCATCTGATGGAAGAATTGAAAAAAATCGTGCGGGTTATGAAAAAAATAGATCCGAAAGCACCGCATGAAATTATGTTAGTGATTGATTCAACAACCGGACAGAATGCAGTCAGCCAAACTAAATTGTTTGACGAAGCGGTTGGTTTAACCGGGATTTCATTGACCAAACTTGACGGTACTGCAAAAGGCGGTGTTATATTTGCGGTCGCTGATCAGTTTAAAGTGCCTATCCGTTATATTGGTGTGGGCGAAGGCATTGATGATTTAAGACCATTTGACGCAGATGATTTTATTGAAGCTTTGTTTAGCACAGATGAGGCGGACGACTAAAATACCGGGTATATAATAATAAGGTTTACGGATGATTCAATTTGAGCAAGTGTCAAAAACTTATCGTGGCGGTCATCAGGCGCTGCAAAAAGTAAACTTTCACATAAAAGCAGGTGAAATGGCTTTTTTAACCGGGCATTCGGGGGCCGGTAAAAGTACCTTGCTCAAATTGATTTCTATTATGGAAAGGCCCTCTGCCGGTAAAGTATTTATTAACGGACATGACTTAAGTCAAATCAGACCTTCCCAGATCCCTTATGTCAGACGTGACATTGGAATGATTTTTCAAAATCATCACTTATTAAAAGAACAAACTGTATTTGATAATGTTGCTTTACCTTTGATCATTGAAGGCTACAGCCTGAAAGAAACAAAAAAACGGGTTCATGCTGCGTTAGACAAAGTCGGGCTGTTGAATAAAGAAAGATATTACCCTGTGATGCTGTCAGGTGGTGAGCAACAAAGAGTTGGCATTGCCCGAGCTGTAGTGAATACGCCGCCTATTTTGCTAGCCGATGAGCCGACCGGTAATCTGGATCCTAAGTTGTCGTTAGATATTATGCGAATATTTGAGGAATTTAATCAGGTCGGCACCAGTGTGTTTATTGCAACTCATGATCTTGGGCTAATTGCACGAATGAAATATCGTACATTAACCTTAAAACAAGGCCGATTATTAAACTCAGATTTAGCCGGCGAATCCCAAGACGGAATGGGAGAATAAAATGAGTTTATTATTTTCAAACCGGGACAAAAAAGGGGCCACTCAGCGCAAACTGGGTTTTTTTCAAAAGGTTCGTAGTTTTTTTATCAGTCATATTCGTCAGTGGTTAAGTTCACTAGGCAGTATATGGCGGGATCCTATGCCATCTATTCTGACGATAGCCGTTTTAGGGGTGAGTTTAACTTTACCGGCTACCTTGTATGTGGTGGTTAAAAATGCTGAATCAGTAGAGCAAAGCTGGCAAAATGCAGCTGAAATTTCATTGTTTTTGCAGGATGAATTAACGAGTCAGCAATTAACAACTTTTGTTAAGCAGGTTGAGTTAAATCATAAAGTTGAGCAGATTCAGTTAATTAATAAGGCTGATGCCCTTGCTGAATTTGAACAATTATCAGGTTTTGGTGATGCGCTTAATTTGCTTGATTCTAATCCTTTGCCCAACGTGCTTGTGGTGACACCGTCCAGCCAGTTTTCTTCTGCTAATGCTGCCAAAGCGCTGTTATCTGAACTTGAGCAAATGCGGGAAGTCGATTTTGGTAAACTGGATATTGAATGGTTACGCCGGTTGAATGCACTATTGAATATGGTTAACAGTGCACTTAGCAGTTTGATTATTTTATTGTGTATTTCAGTCGTCCTTATTGTGGGTAATACGATACGACTGGCCATTGCTAACCGTAAAGATGAAATTGAGGTATTGAAGCTGGTTGGCGCAACAGATAGCTTTATTCAGCGGCCATTTTTATATACAGGCCTCTGGTATGGGTTTTTTGCCGGTATGCTGGCCTGGTTTAGTATTGAAATTTTGTTATGGTATTTGTCTGCCTCGATAGAGGTGATAACCGAGTTATATCACTCTGAATTTAGTTTGTCCGGACTCAGTGCCGGAGAAATGTTCTGGCTGCTGGCAATCAGCATGATGCTTGGCTGGCTAGGCTCTTTTATTGTCGTGCGTCAGCAAATTAAATTAATTGAGCCAGAGTTAGGCTAAATGTTAATTTTGTAGCCGGCTATTTGTTATGCAACCGGCTACCAAACCCTGTCTTAAAAGTCGAAACAATCTCTATTATTTATTCAAACAAAAAATCACCGTATTTTTTGTAAAATATAGAAAAAAAAGCTTTTCATTTTCCGAAAAAGTGATTTAATTCGCGCCAGACAAGCTGGCGTTCAATGCTAAAATTCTTTTCGTATCAGAGCAGAGCGGTCGGGTAGGCGATTAATTTATTAATCGCTGTTTTATAACTTGAACTAAAATGTTTGTTTAAGTGTAACGCCGTCTGCTGAGCTGATAAACCTGCAACTACTGTGAGTGTAGTTTCCCTTCCAAGTTTGGCAGACCCCGTCTATTAGGGGTGAAAAATGAAGTTTCGTTTTCCTGTCATTATTATTGATGAAGATTTCCGCTCTGAAAATATTTCAGGCTCAGGTATTCGTGATCTGGCTGATGCCATCGGGCAGCACGGAATGGAAGTAATTGGATTTACCAGTTATGGAGATTTAAGCGCATTTGCACAGCAATCCAGTCGCGCATCTTGCTTTATTTTATCAATTGATGATGAAGAGTTTGGTGAAGGTTTTGAAGCCGATATCGAAAAAGCGGTTGCGCCTATTCGTCAGTTTATCAGCGAAGTTCGCAAGCGTAATGCCGATATTCCGGTATTTTTATATGGTGAAACCAAAACGTCACGCAATATTCCGAATGATGTATTACGTGAATTACATGGGTTTATTCATATGTTTGAAGATACGCCCGAATTTGTTGCGCGCCATATTATCCGTGAAGCAAAAAAATATATGGATGCACTGGCGCCTCCGTTTTTCAATGCACTGGTCCATTATGCTGAAGACAGTTCTTATTCATGGCATTGTCCGGGGCATTCAGGTGGCGTAGCCTTTTTAAAAAGCCCGGTTGGGCAAATGTTTCATCAGTTTTTTGGTGAAAATATGCTGCGTGCGGATGTCTGTAATGCCGTTGATGAACTCGGGCAATTACTCGATCATACCGGACCTGTTGCCGCCAGTGAGCAAAATGCAGCGCGCATTTTTAATTGTGATCATTTATTTTTTGTGACCAATGGCACTTCTACCTCTAACAAAATTGTTTGGCATTCTACTGTGGCGGCCGGGGATATTGTGGTGGTGGATCGTAATTGCCATAAATCCATTTTGCATTCGATTATTATGACAGGTGCAATTCCGGTCTTTTTAATGCCGACCCGCAATAATTACGGCATTATCGGACCTATCCCTAAATCAGAATTCAGTCTTGAATCGATTGAGAAAAAAATTGCGGCGAATCCGTTTGCGCGCAACGCTAAGTGTAAAAAACCGAGAATTTTAACCATTACTCAAAGCACTTATGATGGCGTGGTCTATAACGTTGAAATGATCAAATCTATGCTCAATAATCAGGTTGATACACTGCATTTTGACGAAGCTTGGTTACCCCATGCGACGTTTCACGAGTTTTATAAAGATATGCATGCAATTAGTAAAGGCGGTGAGCGTGCTGATGATGCTCTGGTATTTGCGACTCAGTCAACACATAAGTTATTAGCGGGTTTATCTCAGGCGTCACAAATTCTGGTGCAAAATGGTCAAAACCGGACGCTGGATACACATCGTTTTAATGAATCCTATTTAATGCATACATCGACCAGCCCTCAATACTCAATTATTGCATCCTGTGATGTTGCAGCCGCTATGATGGAAGGCCCAGGCGGCCGCGCTTTGGTTGAAGAATCGATTCTGGAAGCGATTGATTTTCGTCGAGCGATGCGAAAAGTGGATGCCGAATTCGGTGAAAATGACTGGTGGTTTAAAGTTTGGGGACCGGATCAACTCGCTGAAGAGGGTATCGGAGAGCGGGATGACTGGGTAATACATTCATCTGATGACTGGCATGGATTTGGCGAGATAGAATCCGGATTTAATATGCTGGATCCGATTAAAGCAACCATTATCACTCCGGGGCTGAATTTAAACGGTGATTTTGATGAGTTGGGTATTCCGGCTGCAGTCGTCAGTAAATATTTATCTGAGCATGGGATTATTATTGAAAAAACCGGACTGTATTCATTTTTTATTATGTTTACCATTGGCATTACCAAAGGTCGCTGGAATTCTATGGTGACTGAGCTACAGCAATTTAAAGATGATTATGATCAAAACCTGGCTTTATGGCGGGTGATGCCGGAATTTGTTGGCAAATATCCTCAGTATGAGCGAGTTGGTTTGCGAGATTTATGTCAGCGAATTCATCAAATGTACAAGCAATATGATGTGGCTCGCATTACGACACAAATGTATTTATCAGAAATAGAAACCGCAATGATCCCATCTGATGCCTGGGCTAAAATGGCGCACCGGGAAGTTGAGCGGGTGTCTATTGATGACATTGAAGGACGCATTACCGCTATGCTGGTAACGCCTTATCCTCCGGGTATCCCGCTGATGGTACCGGGAGAAAGATTCAATGAAACGATTATTCAATACCTTAAATTTGCCCGTGATTTTAATACGGCGCTGCCCGGATTTGAAACCGATGTACACGGCTTAATTAAACTGACGCAGGATGGAAAAACTGGATATTTTGTCGATGTTGTAAAAGAAGATTAAGCGGGTCGTGAACAAATGTTTATGATGAATATAAAAGCCAAACAGTGATGTTTGGCTTTTTGTACTATGCGTTTCAATTAGACAAAATTAAAAGATATAAACCAGAGTTAAGCTGGTTGTCGTATCTGTATTTTCTTTATCTGCCGGTACTTCACTGTTGTGGATAATCGTATAAGCGGCTTTCATGCTTAAGTTACCCATCAGATTTGCAGAGACTGCCGTTTCTGATTTTGAACGCGTATTTTTATCGCTTTCCAGTGCAGCTTCTGTACTTAAAAGCTGAGTAAACTTGGCATGTTCGCTGATTTTATACTGATATTCAGCCGCCAGACGTACAACCGCTGATTCAACTTTTTCACCATCGTCGGTTTTATTAAAGCTATAACCAGGACCCACGTTATAATTTAAAAATGACTTTTCGGTACTGAATAGTTGGTCTGAATAACCCGCAGCAATTGTGCTTTGATAGTCATAACCACTGAATCTGTCGTCGGTATAAGAGCCATAAATAAACAAAGCAGAATGCTCTTGGTTTAATTTGTAATCCCCTTGAGCTGAGACAAATAGCTTTTGTGCTGTGGTTTGTTCTTCAGAAACTGAATTACCGGCACCGTCATCAATCGTAACTTCATCCTTTTTGTATAAGGCATCTAACTGGTAATTATTTTTCCACTTCTCCATTTCATGCGTAACCGCAAGCTTTCCTTTTAATGAAGTACTCTCGGTATTACCACTGGTTGCGATAACACCTAATTCTACTTCCGCGTTTAGTGGTTCTGCGGCCTGTGCAGCAAAGGCTGCACAAACCAGACAAGATAAACTAGTTAGTTTAAATAAATTCATTAAATCAATTTTCCTTTTACTTCTAAAATTATTCCGAGTCAGCTTCTGCTTTATGAACATGAATATCCATTTGCGGGAATGGGATGCCGATACCGGCTTTATCTAACTCTTGTTTAATTTGTTTTGTTAACGCAAATTTGGTTGGCCAAAATTCAGATGTATTTACCCAAGGGCGCACGACAAAGTTAACTGAAGAGTCTGCTAATTCGCTGACACCAACTGTATAGGCGGGTGTCTCTAATACATTCGGATGCTCATCCAGAATACGCTTTAATAATTCTTCGGTTTGCTGTAAATCAGCAGAATAAGAAACACCAATAACCATATCAAGACGGCGGGTATCATGACGCGAATAGTTTGTGATTGCATCACCAGTAATGCGCGCGTTCGGCACGACTACAAATTTATTGTCCGGTGTGGTTAAGGTTGTTGAGAAGATTTGAATTTCTTTCACTACACCCGCTACACCGCCAGCTTCTACAAAGTCACCGGCCTTAAACGGACGAAATACGGTGATCAAAATACCGGATGCAAAGTTTGATAATGAACCTTGTAAAGATAAACCAATTGCTAAACCTGCGGCACCCAAAATTGCTACAAAGGTCGCAGTTTGAACACCAACATGGCTTAAAGCTGCAATTATGACTGCCGCTGCAACCAATGCATGTGTTAGGCTTGATGCGAATGATGAGACTGCTGGATCAATTGATTTTTTGATCATGGCTTTATTAAGTGATGAAGAGACTAAACGCGCAATTTTAAAACCAATCCAGAGGATTAAAATGGCGGTTACTAAGCTAATTGCATAGCTGATTAACAGATCTTGGTTATCTTCAAACCATTTAGTGATAGCTTCCATAGGGACTCCTAGTATTGTATATCGCTCAGCACCATCATTAATGCTACTACCGTGAGCTAGATTTTTCAGAAATGAAATTACTGAATTGAACTAACGCAAATATTTATACCTAAGTTACTTGAATATGCTAGATTTCAGCAAGAGATAAAAAGCATTTAGACAAGGCATTGATTGAAGATAATGGTTATCCCTTTTCAAAATCAATAACACTGTATAAATGCTTTTTAGCCTTGCCCTTCGGGCGCTTCATAGCGTTTTTATTACTGCGTTATGTTAATTTGAAAGGTGCCTACATTCCTTCATTAACATGCCTTGTACTAAAAACGCTGTGATAGCTCTGAAACATGCATCTTCAAGTAGCTTAGGTATATAATTACCATAATAATATGACTGACTTGAAAGTCTATTAAGGATTTATATTATTTTTGTGACTTACTTACTTAATTTAGCACAGGTTACTGGATTTTCAGATAAAAATGAATTTAAAAGCGATTTAAGCTTAAAGCTTGTATTTATCTTTAATAGTAAGTTAAATTGAAGTTTAAAGGATTCGTAAATAAAGAGAAATTAACATGAGTATACCGTTTCATGTCATGAATGACGAGCAACTGCAGACATTCATTAAACATTGTAATCGTCAAAGATATCCTGCGAAAAGCACTATTATTCACGCAGGCGATGAGTCTAAATCACTATATCTGTTATTAGACGGCTCTGTTTCAGTTACTATGGAAGGTGAAGAGGGGCGCGAGTTAGTACTTGCCTACCTTAACCCCGGAGAGTTTTATGGTGAAATGGGCTTATTTGAAGAAGCTGAATCACGCAGTGCATCGGTAAAAGCCAGAACTGAATGTGAAGTGGCTGAAATCAGCTACGAAAAATTTAAGCGCTTATATCGTGAAAACCCGGATATTCTATTCAGAGTTTCAAGCCAGTTGGCGTTGAGGCTAAGAGATACCTCACGCAAAGTTGTTGATCTGGCGTTTTTAGATGTCACCGGTCGAGTGGCGGCAACTTTACTGGATTTATGTAAACAGCCGGATGCTATGACTCACCCGGATGGCATGCAAATTAAAATTACCCGTCAGGAATTAGGCCGAATTGTTGGTTGTTCTCGTGAAATGGTAGGACGCGTATTAAAGAACCTCGAAGAGCAGGGGTTAATTGAAGCACATGGTAAAACCATGGTGATATACGGAACTCGATAAAACCGATAACGGTTATTAAATTCAGCCAGCCTTTGCCAATGGCATTCGAGCTGGCTGTTTTTTATTCACTTTAAAGAAAATACCGGATTTTTTAATTTCAATCAGTATAATCCCTCCCATTTTTAGTTCATTATAATTTTTATCCACCTGGAGTATTTATGAAAACACGAGCTGTATTGTGTTGGCTAATCCCTTTATTGTTGCTTGGATGTGGAATTAACGGCAAAGCTGAATACGAACAAGGTTTACAATTGACGAACAGTCAGAATTATGAACAAGCAATTAACTGGTTTAAACAAGCACTTGAAAAAGAACCGGACAATTTGGTTTATAAAGAAAAACTGAACTGGGCTCTTAAGCAGAGAGTTAGTGAGTTAACCCAGCCATTGGATAAAGTGTTTAGCGGTCAGGTTAAGCATGTCAGCGAATTAAAGCAAGCCAGGCAAGTCGTTGCGAAAGTCGCCGAACTGGATAAGCACAAAGCTCAATCGTTAAACCAAGCTTTAGCTGAATCTGAAAAATCCTTTACCTCTGAAATTGAAATACAGTATCAGGCTACCCAGCAGCATATTGCGGGCAAAGATTGGCTAGCTGCGAGCAAGACTCTCAAGCAAGTCGAAAAAAAATATCCGGATTACAAAGAAACTCAGAGTTTATTACAGAGTATTAAGATTCAGGGCTCTGCTGATTATTTAGCACAGGCGCAAACCGCATTTGATCAGGAAAAATTTGTCCGGGCAATGGAGCTCGCAGAGCAGACTTTAGTGATAAACCCGGATGAAAACGCTGCTAGTTTACTTTTAGCGCAAGCTCAAAAAAATAACAGTGCAGATTATTTTATTGAGCAGGCTGAGCTGGCGGAGAAAAGAAAATATTGGATAACTGCCCAGTCTTATTATCAAAAAGCGCTGAAACTTGGCGAAGATGGTGGCCCTATTTTAGCTAAAATTAAACGCGCTAAAATCAACCAAGAGCTTACGCTCATCAGTAAAAGCAATGGTTATTTGGCGGATGGGTATTTATATAAGGCTTATCAGGGATATTTGCAGGCAAAAAAGTTTTCGTTTGCAAAAAATGCGGTTCAGTTAAATGCACTGAAAGTATTTTTGATGGTTAAAATCATGGCTCGTGCGGATAAGCAATTTTTCGAAGATAAATTTGGTAATGCATATTTTTGGTTTGATTTACTAAGCCGAATAGCGGATGACAAAACTGAACTTGTGAGCAAACAAAGTGCCAGCCGGGCGAAAATAAAAGCGCGTTTGCAAGCTGACAAAACGTCACTAGATTATTTTAAAAATGCTCAGGCAGAAAAAGATCCATTGCAAAAAGTTGAGCTATTAAGTAACGCACTGCTGTTTGCCTCAGAGAGAGGGCAAACACAGCTGGTTCAACAATCGAAAGCCGAAATGGCAAAGGCGTTAGCTGACTATAAATTTAACTAAAATTAGATTCAGTCAGTTCAGCTATTAGAATAGTAAAAGCATATAGCTATAAATAAAAAAGCAGCCGAGGCTGCTTTTTTTACTGGGTATTTTTAGACAGTGTTTGTCAGGTTAGAAGTGAACTTCCAAACCACCATAGATACCTGAAAACTCTAAATCTGAATAGATACCATCTAAATCATCTAATTCCAGACTAAAGCTGCGATAGCCAAGTTGGGCACTCATATCCACTGCTAAATTATCGACAAAGGTATAAGCCAGACCCGCCTGGTAATCTGTCATACTGTGATCACCAATAGATAAAATGCTGAAGTCGCCATAAATTGAAAAACCGGTTAATGGCAAACCAACATTGGCTGCGATATAACCCATAGGGACATAACCACTTAGTTCCTGGGTATCGCTTGCATCACCATCACTGACAATAATTTCACCATCTAAACTTTTAACCGTCACCCCAAAATCAAAACTGGCTAGGCCATTGTCCAGCACTTCGTAATATAAAATCAGATCTGTATTCGATAAATCAGCATCGACTTGAGCCGTGCCTGAGTAGTTTGTGCCGTTAAAGTTAAAGTCAACATTGCCAGCACCAGCTACTTCAAGCTGAGTTTGGCGTAGTTTAATATTTGGGATAAGTGGCACTGGGTGCTCAAATGCAATATAAAATGAACCCTGAGCATCATCGTCAAAGTTAAAGTTTGCCTGATCGTCTTGTGCCGTACCAAATTCACCTTCAGGTTCAACTTGCCAGTACTGAGCACCAGCGTACAAACCTAACAGCGTATCTGCTTGTGCAGAACTGGCAACCATAGCAGCAGCTAATGCGAGTTTAAATGAAGTCAATTTTTTCATGTGTGTCCCTATTGCTTATATTTTATTAACGCTTGGGCTTATCTTAGTCGACTGCGATTTTTTGACAAGCAGGTTCATAAAATTATCATGTAATAGTTCGCATATTTGCCTACCGACACTGGATTTTTATCTAAATAGACAAGGCACTTATAAAGGTTTTTAAACTTATATCAATGTATTTGGAAAGCTTCATCAGTGCATCCTAGGCTGCACAATTATGCTTAGCCTAGGTACTTTCCGCTATCTTAACTAATTTACGCGTTCAAATACGGTACTGATTCCCTGACCCAAACCTATGCACATAGTCGCTAGGCCGAAAGTTACATCTTTTTGCTGCATTAACCTTAACAAACTTGTACTAATACGAGCGCCTGAGCAGCCAAGCGGATGGCCTAGTGCAATTGCGCCGCCGTGCAGATTTATTTTATTTTCTATCTGGTTTTCTAATTCCAGCGCCCGAATACACGCCAGACTCTGAGCTGCAAAAGCTTCATTAAGTTCTATCAACTCAATATCCTGCAAACTCAATTTAGCGCGTGCCAGCGCTTTTTGAGTGGCCGGTACAGGTCCAAATCCCATCGTTGATGGGTCGCAGCCGGCTACCGCCATGGACTTTATTTTAGCAATCGGTTTCAGACCCAGTATTTTGGCTTTTTCAGCAGACATGACTAACAAAGCACTGGCTCCGTCTGACAGGGCAGATGACGTACCGGCTGTGATAGTACCATTGACCGGATCAAACACAGGTTTTAATTTGGCCAGAGACTGCTTATCTGTATCCGGTCGAATGACCTCGTCCTCTCTAGCCAAAATAAGCTGGCCGTTATTATCATGGCCATAGGTAGGAACTATCTCCTGTTTAAATTCACCATTAAGTGTTGCCTGATGCGCTTTTTGATGTGAACGGCAGGCAAATTCATCCTGTTGTGCCCGGCTTACCTGATATTGTCGCCCGAGTAATTCAGCGGTTAGTCCCATAGAGCCAGCGCCTAAGGCGGTTGTTTTTGCTAATTTGGGGTTGAAGTCCATGCCATGGGTCATAGGAATATGGCCCATATGTTCAACACCGCCGACGATAAAAATGTCACCTGTATTGCACTTGATCGCGCGACAGGCATCATGCAATGCCTGCATGGATGAACCACATAGGCGGTTTACAGTAACTGCGGAAACGGTTTTTGGTAATCCGCCAAGCAAGGCCGCATTTCTGGCAATGTTAAACCCCTGCTCCAGAGTTTGCATGACACATCCCCAAATGACATCTTCAATCTCATTAGGGTTTACATTGGGGTTTCGTATTAGCAAAGCCTCAATTAAATGAGCGGATAAATCTTCAGCTCTGACATTATGGTAAATTCCGCTTTTAGAACGACCCATAGGGGTTCTGATACAATCCACTATTACGACGTCTTTCATTATCATTCTCCACCCGGAATTTAATTTGAGAGGTAAGGCTGATTGAGTTCAGCCTGCTTTTTGGCGGCTTCAGGCATCTGGTACAAAGGCCCCAGATATTCATATTGGCTGGCCTTTTTCAGTATATTGGACAGACCTTGCTGCGCCATGTAACGAAATGCGCCGCCTCTGAAAGCCGGAAAGCCAAGTCCGTAAATCAGTGCCATATCTGCTTCTTCGGCGCTGCCAATAATTCCTTCATGTAAACATCTCAGAGTTTCATTGAGCATAGGCAGCATAAGTCTATCAATGATTTCTGTTGCGCTAAATTCAGCGGGCTGAATATGGTGACTGCTGAGTAGGTCACTGACAAAATGATCATTTTGTTTGCCCATTTTGCCTTTTTTATCAATAAAATAGTGATAGAAGCCTTGCTTGTTTTTTTGCCCGAGCCGATTTGCTTCATTTAATTTTTCGAGCAAGTTCAGTTCTGGCAGCGGCATACGCTGGGGAAAACCTTGTGCCATTACCTGCTGAGCGTGTAATGCTGTATCTAACCCGATAACGTCGAGTAAATAAGCGGGTCCCATAGGCCAGCCAAACTCAACCTGCATTATTTTATCCAGAGTTTCAAACTGAGCGCCATCGCACAAGAGTTGGTTAAATGCCGCGAGATAAGGAAATAATACCCGGTTGACAAAAAAGCCCGGACAATCGTTCACTAGGATAGGTGTTTTCCCCATTTTTTGGGCAAAAGCGACCACTTTGGCAATGGTTTCCTGAGCTGTTTTTTCACCCCGTATAACTTCAACCAGTGGCATTTTATGCACGGGATTAAAAAAATGCATACCGCAAAATTGCTCAGGTCGTTTAAGTGTCTGAGCCAGTTCATTAATTGAAATTGTTGATGTATTTGACGCTAAGATACAGCCTGATTCGCAAGCTGACTCAGTTTGGGCAAGCACGGTTTGTTTAATCGCCTGATTTTCAACAACGGCTTCAATCACTATGTCTACATCGCTTAGGGCATCATCCGTTAACGTTGGTTGAATATGGGCCAGAACCTCAAGCATCCCGGATTGATTCAGTTTACCGCGCGATACCTGTTTAGATAATAATTCTGATGCGGTTTTAATGCCCAGATCCAGCGCAGCCTGATTGATGTCCTTGAGATAAACCTTTGTGCCTTTGTAAGCTGACTGATAAGCAATGCCCCCGCCCATAATACCGGCACCTAATACTCCGGCCTTGGTGGGTAAATCCGTACTTTGAGTCAGCTGTTTAGCCTGGCTTTTTATTTTTTGATCCGCTAAAAATATGCCAACCAACGCACTGGCCTGCGGTGTTTGAGTGAGTTTAATAAAATTCTGGTTTTCAATTTGCATTGCATTGTCACGGTTTAACTCTGCACCGGTTTCAATGGTTGAAACTGCCATCATAGGTGCCGGATAATGTTTTCCGGCTTGCTGTGCAACCATAGCTTTGGCCAGATTAAAACTCATTGCTCTTTCTGTTGCACTGAGTTTGAGTGCTTTGAGTTTTGGTGCTCGTTTGGTCTGCCAGTCAAATTCACCGTTAGCTGATTTTTGCAAACAATCCAAAGCAGCCAGTTTAAGCGCTTCGGTATTTTCTGTATTAATCACCGCATCGACCAGGCCAATCTTTAAAGCTTCCTGTGCTGTCTGTTCTTTGCCTGTTGTAATCAGTTTCATTGCATTGTCGGCACCTATGATTCTGGACAATCTGACTGTGCCGCCAAAACCTGGCATAATGCCCAGTTTTACTTCAGGTAAACCTATTTTTGCGGTTTTATCTGCGATTCGGTAATCCGTTGCCAGCACTGCTTCACAGCCACCGCCCAGTGCATAGCCATTAATCGCACAAACGGTAGGAAAAGGTAAATCTTCAAGTAAATCAAATATGTCTGTTGCTTGTTTGAGCCATAGGCTAAGTGCTTTTGGTGGTAGTTTAAACTTGTCTAAGAACTCGGTAATATCGGCGCCGACGATAAAGCTGGGCTTTTCGCTTCGAATTAATAAGCCTCTTAAGTTAGCCGCACTGGCCTTATATAAAGCGGTTTTAAACTCTTCCAATGTTATTTGGTCAAACTTATTAACCGAGCTGTCAGATGCTAAAACCAGTTCAGCTAATTCATTGTCCAGCTCAATCAGTTTGAGGTTTTTGCCGCTGTAAATCATATTCAGGCTCCTATCAATAGTTTAAATTGAGATAGATTAAGCAGTTTCGGTCTAACAGATACTTGATTCAGGGTTACACCAAAGCATAGCATTGGTTACACTATTTCAAGTGTTAATCAGTTTTAAGTTTAATCACAAATTTTAAATATTCAAACAAGCGTTTGAATTCGCATTCTGTTTGTGGTTAACCCAAATAACGTCAAAGGAACTCGTATTTATGAAATTGGCCGGTTTAGTTTTAGGCGCTATTACCTGGGTTGTCGGATCCAATTATGCAGTCGCTGAAAGTAAGGATATTGAGCAACAAAGAGAATGGTTTGAAACGGCTGAAGCGGACGTTAAAAAAGGCAGCTACCAGGCCGTAGAGGCTTGGCGAAAAAAGCTGGGCGATTATCCGTTATTTCCGTATGTGGAATTGGCTTATTTAAAAAATCATGCTTTTTTAGCCAATAAAGACAGAATTCGTAATTTTTTAGATGTCTACGAAGGCACGCCACTTGAATGGCCGCTGCGTGAAAAATGGTTAACCTATTTGGCCAGGCAGAATAAACCTTTATTATTTATTAATGATTTTAAGCCAACCTCCAGTGCAACACTGAACTGCCAATATCTGGAGTTTGAATTAGCCATAGGGGCCAAAATTGAAAACCTGGCAAAGCAAATTGAAGATTTGTGGGTCGTTGGAAAATCGCAACCGAAAGCCTGCGACTCCCTGTTTTCAAAATGGCAACAAGCTGGACTGCGCTCTACCGATGTCATTAAGCGCCGGGTCGTTAAAGCCGCTGATGGCGGTAGTCATACTTTAATCCCTTATTTAACTGGATTGTTACCCGAAAATGAACAAGCTTGGGCGAAGTTGTGGCATGCCGTTAGACGAGACCCGGCCGTTGTTACTCAGTTAAGCCGTTTTAATAGTCGTTCTCAGGCATATGCCGATATTCAATTTTACGGTAGTAAACGTCTCATTTGGCGGGCACCGGATACGGCCATTAAACACTGGATTTCTATTGAAGACAGTTTTCCGTTCAGTGCTGAGCAAAGAGACCAGATTTATTATACTTATGCGCTGGCACTGGCCAGTAAAAGTCATGAACAAGCTCTGACCTGGCTAAACAAAGTGCCGGATCATGCCAAAAACGACAAATTGGTTCACTGGCACCTGGCAACTTATTTACGTGAACAGGATTGGGTCAATGTTGCTTCTGTTATTCAGTTATTACCGCAGGAAATGCAACAGGAAGCCATTTATCAATACTGGCTTTCACGTGCTCAGGATAAGCTTGGCATTGAGCATACAGCGAGCACTCGCTACCTGGAGCTTGCAAAACTACGGCACTACTATGGATTTATGGCCGCTGCGCAAATTAAAAAGCCTTATCAACTGAATTATAAACCCTATCGTGCCGAGCAGAATATATTGAAAAAACTTGCCAATGCACCGGCAGCTAAGCGAGCTTATGAATTTTTACAGGTTGGACGTAAGGTTTCTGCTCGCCGTGAATGGTGGCAGTTTAAACGTACGCTGAGCAAAGACGAACTGGCTGCAGCTGCTTATTTAGCCTATCAGTGGCAATGGTATGATCAGGCACTCAGAGGTATTTCCCAAGCCGGTTTGTATGACGAAGTGGCGATTCGGTTTCCAAAGGCTTTTTCTGATATTTACGAAAAATACAGTAAACGAGTTGGGATTGAACCGAGTTTAGCTTATGCAATTTCACGCCGTGAAAGCTCTTTTATGGAAGATGCTTATTCACCGGTTGGCGCTCGTGGTTTAATGCAACTGATGCCAGCAACGGCCAAAGGCGTGGAAGGTAAAAGGGTCAGCAATCGACGCTTGTATGATGCGCAAACTAACATCCGCTTGGGGACTAAATATATCAGCGGACTAATTAAACGTATGGAAAATCAAACCCCGTTGGCGATTGCGTCCTATAACGCAGGCTATAGTCGGGTGTTAAGCTGGTTACCCGAAGACAAGGCGGTGCCTCTGGATATCTGGATTGAGAACATACCTTATAGCGAAACCCGCGAATATGTTAAGGCGGTTTTGGCTTATCAGCAGGTTTATGAACTCATGTCGACTCAGCCGAAAAATGTATTTTCTGATTTGGTGAGCACGCAAATTACCAAAAATAATTAAAAACTTATAAACTAAATGCGAGATAGACTGTTATGTCGCTGATTTTTGTTTAAAATAGCCAGATTGATGTTGTTATCGTCGATATTTATACCAAGCTATAACAGTTATAAAAATTGAGCTTGGTAAAATGTCGACTAATTTGTGATATCGTATGAGTTTGCTTGCCGAAAGTATGCCTCGTTGGTAAAGTTAGCGGCAATTTCCATCGTTTAGAATTATAAATAGGGTTTTTCCCCATGTTAAAAAAACTCCGTGGTGTGTTTTCAAATGATCTGTCTATCGATCTTGGGACAGCTAACACGCTAATTTATGTAAAAGATCAAGGTATTGTTTTAAACGAACCTTCTGTTGTCGCCATTCGTCAGGAACGGGCAGGTGGACAAAAAACAGTCGCAGCGGTTGGTTCAGCGGCCAAGCAAATGTTAGGGCGTACGCCGGGCAATATCAGAGCAATTCGACCGATGAAAGATGGGGTGATTGCTGACTTTTACGTCACTGAAAAAATGCTGCAGTACTTTATTAAACAAGTACACAATACTAACTTTTTCCGACCCAGTCCGAGAGTATTAATCTGTGTACCATGCGGTGCAACTCAGGTTGAGCAAAGAGCGATTCGTGAATCTGCTCTGGGTGCAGGGGCACGCGAAGTCTATTTAATTGAAGAACCAATGGCTGCTGCGATTGGTGCTGATTTACCGGTTTCCGAGGCAACTGGTTCTATGGTTGTTGATATCGGTGGCGGTACAACAGAAGTTGCGATTATTTCTTTAAACGGTATTGTTTATTCTTCTTCGGTACGTATTGGCGGTGATAAGTTTGATGAAGCTATTATCTCTTATGTTCGCCGTAATTTTGGTAGTTTAATTGGTGAAGCAACGGCTGAACGTATTAAACACGAAATTGGCTCAGCTTATCCGGGGGATGAAGTAAAAGAAATCGAAGTACGTGGTCGTAATGTCGCAGAAGGTGTACCGAGAAGCTTTACGTTAAACAGTAATGAAATTTTAGAAGCGCTGCAAGAACCTCTGCAGGGCATCGTCAGCTCTGTCATGGTCGCGCTTGAGCAGTCTCCGCCTGAATTAGCTGCTGATATCAGCGAACGAGGCATGGTATTAACCGGCGGCGGTGCACTGTTAAAAGATTTAGATCGTTTATTAATGGAAGAAACCGGGATTCCGGTTGTTATCGCAGATGATCCTCTGACTTGTGTCGCAAGAGGTGGCGGTAAAGCCATAGATATGATCGACATTCATGGTGGTGACTTATTTTCTCATGATTAATCAGTCGGCTCCGGCCGACTTTTTTTATTGGTCCACAATTTTATGACTCCATTATTTGGTAATGGTCCTGCTCCTCAAACTCGTATTTTTATCGCTCTGATCATTTCAGTTGCAATGATTTTTGTTGATCATAAATTAAATGCGTTCGAACCTGCCAAGGTTTACCTGAACTCTCTGGTAAGCCCCATACTCTATGCGGCTAATTTACCGCAAAAAATTGTTAACTGGTCGAGTGAATCCTTGTCTTCACGTCAGAATTTGCTGGAAGAAAATGCTAATTTACGTGCTCAATACTTATTATTAAGTGAAAAAGTGCAACGTATGGCTTTTTTAGAACGGGAAAATGACAGATTAAGAGCCTTATTAGATTCACCGCTGCGTCAGGATATGCGCAAAATGATCGCTGAAGTTATGTCTGTTGAGAGTAATCCCAACAGTCATCAGGTTTTAATTAACCGGGGGGCGTTACATGGTGTATTTGAAGGTCAGGCTGTGCTGGATGAAAATGGGATTGTAGGGCAGGTCGTTAATGTTGGTTCACTGACCAGCCGGGTATTATTGATAACGGATCATACTCATGCTATTCCGGTTCGGGTTGCACGAAACGCTGTACGCAGTATTGCCAGTGGTACTGGCCGTATTGATCGTATTGAATTGAATTTTGTGCCGCACTCAACGGATATTCAAAAAGGTGATTTATTAATGAGTTCCGGACTGGGCAATCGTTATCCGGAAGGTTACCCGGTCGCTGAAGTCACCCAGGTGAACTTCAATGAGAGTTTGCCTTTTGCTCAGATTGTAGCCCGGCCTATTGCTTTGCTTGACCGAATTCGTTATTTGTTATTATTGTGGCCGCCCACATCAGAGCACAAACCGACTCCGCTTTCCGGGCAAGATAAAAATAAGCCGGTTTCAATTGCTCAACCGGCAGGGGAATAATTATGCGCTCATATAGCTTAATCGCAATGACCTTATTATTGTCTCTTGTATTGGCGGTAACACCTTTACCCAGCCTGATTGATGCATTCAGGCCAGACTGGGTTTTATTAGTTTTAGTCTATTGGTGCATTGCCCTGCCACATAGAATTAATGTTGGAACTGGCTGGTTGTGTGGATTTTTACTGGATATTTTATTAGGCTCAGTATTAGGCACACATGCATTTATATTAGCTTTTGTTGTTTATATTTGTTCAACCAACTATTTAACGATTAGGAATTTTTCGGTCTGGCAGCAGTCGATCATTATCGGACTGGTCACCGCATTTTATCATCTGGTCGATTATTGGCTGCAACACTTTTTAACCACTGCTTTTTTTATGCCCGAACTACTTTGGCCAATTTTAACCAATACTCTGATCTGGACCGGCATTTTTTATGTGCTGAGAAAATACCGCCGGGCTTTCAGAATAAGGTAATATGAAAAAAATTTATTTAGCTTCAAAGTCTCCGCGTCGACGTGAATTGTTGACCCAATTAGGCGTTCAGTTTGATCTGGTTGAAGGCGAGATTGACGAAACACCGTTAGCCGACGAAAGTGCAACTGATTATGTGACTCGTCTGGCTTGTGCTAAAGCAAAAGCCGGCTGGTTGAACAGTGCTCAGGACAGAGCTGTACTTGGCTCTGATACTATTGTTGTCTATCAGAATCAGTTATTAGGTAAACCCAATCATCAGGCCGATGCGGTCAAAATGTTAAGTCTTTTGTCCGGAAAAACGCATCAAGTGCTAACGGCTGTTTGCCTTCAAAATGCTGAGCAGACATTAAGTGAACTTGTGGTCAGTGATGTGACGTTTGCCGAGCTTTCTGAGCCCGAAATCATTGAATACTGGCAAACCGGAGAGCCGGTTGATAAAGCCGGTAGTTATGCCATACAGGGCATTGGAGGGCAGTTTGTCGTTAATATCAATGGTAGTTATTCGGCTATTGTTGGTTTGCCTTTATATGAAACCAAACAACTGTTAGCTCAGTTAAGATAAACAGGGTTGTAAAATAGCATGAGCGCAGAACTCTTAATTAACATTACACCAACTGAAACCCGTGTCGCTGTTGTTGAAAATGGCAGCTTACAGGAAGTGCATATCGAAAGGCAGGCTAAACGAGGTCTGGTCGGTAATATTTATAGTGGCAAAGTGAGTCGGGTTTTACCCGGGATGCAAGCTGCTTTTATTGACATTGGATTAGATAAGGCTGCTTTTTTGCATGCATCTGATATCAGTGTCCATGATGAAATTAAAGATGAAGGTGCCATTGATAAAGCCCAGTTACCTGTCCGGGATATTCGGGATTTAGTCAAAGAAGGGCAGGATATTGTTGTACAGGTTGTTAAAGATCCGCTTGGTACAAAAGGCGCGCGTTTAACCACAGATATTACCATTCCGTCACGGTATTTGGTTTTTATGCCGGATTCAGAGCATGTAGGTGTCTCTCAGCGGGTGGAAAGTGAAACAGAAAGAGAGCGTTTAAAAGAGCTAGTCAGCCAGTTTTCGGATGAAAAAGGCAGCTTTATTGTCAGAACTGCAGCAGAGGGTATTGAATCGGCAGAGCTTGAGCAGGATGCGATCTTTTTACGTCGGGTTTGGAATAAAATTTTAAAACGCAAACAAAGAAGCGGAAAAATTCGCTGTTTGTATGAAGATTTAACGTTAGCTTTTCGCATACTCAGAGATTTTGTCGGTAGCAAGGTTGAGCGCATTCGGGTGGATTCTAAACTGGCGTTTGATCAGCTACAGGATTTTGTTACTGAATTTGTGCCTAATCTAAAAAATGTGATTGAATATTATCCGGGTGAGCGTCCCATTTTTGATCTGTTTGATGTTGAAAACGAAATTCAGCGTGCATTAGAAAGAAAAGTGCAGCTTAAATCAGGTGGTTACCTGATCATTGATCAAACAGAAGCTATGACCACCATTGACATTAATACAGGTGCTTTTGTTGGTCACAGAAACCTCGAAGATACCATTTTCAATACCAATATTGAGGCTACTCAGGCGATTGCCAGACAACTCAGACTTAGAAATCTGGGGGGGATTATCATCATAGATTTTATCGATATGATGGCCGACGATCATAAACGCCGTGTATTACATAGCCTGGAACTTGCGCTATCACATGACAGAACCAAATCGAATATTCATGGATTTTCTGCACTCGGGTTGGTTGAAATGACCCGAAAAAGAACCCGTGAAAGTCTGGAACATATCTTATGTGATTCGTGTCATATATGTCAGGGACGTGGTTCGTTAAAAACAGCTGAAACCATTTGTTATGAAATATTGCGAGAAGTGGTTAGAGTAAACCGAGCTTATGATGCAGACCGGTTTGTAGTGTATGCCTGTGCATCTGTTTGTGATTATTTATTAAGTGAAGAGTCACATGCATTAGGTGAACTCGAGGTCTTTATCGGTAAACAAATTAAAGTTCAGGCAGAACCCTTATATGGTCCAGAGCAATTTGATGTGGTCATGATTTAGTGAAGCTAAAATCTTTATTATCCAGTGTTATTAGAAAATTATGGCTGAGTTTTGCCATTCTTTTAGTGACAATGGCGCTGATCCTCAGCGCTATTCGGGTAAGCTTGCCTTACGCGAATGATTTTAAAGATCAGTTAGCCAGCTGGTTCGAACAAAAATTTGACCAAGCCATTAGCATAGATGAACTGAATGCAAGTTGGCAGGGGTTAGGACCTCAAATTGAAATGATAGGCTTTCAGTTTGAACGCCAGGCTCAGTTCGAGTCTCCTGTCATGGTTAATATTAGCCAGGTCAATTTAGAGCTCGATTTTTGGCAAACCATTCTTCAACGCTCCTTTGTGGTAAAAAACTTCGTTTTGGATGGTGTTGAAGTTCTGGTTGATATCGATAAATTAGATGCGGCCAAACAAAGTGGTGATGATTTTGCCTTGTTTGATTTATTTCAGGATATTTTTCTGGAGCAGTTCAAACGCTTTAATGTTGAAAATAGCTATGTCACTATTGTCACGCCGGATAAAGCCGCCCATCAGGTAACCGTTCATCAACTGAAATGGTTTAACCGTGGTGCCGTTCACCAAGGGGTTGGCGATTTCTCATTAGAGGGAATAGAGGAAGACAAGCTAGGGTTTGTGCTCGATCTAAGCGACGATGGCAACGAAAATTATTCCGGCAGATTTTATGTAAAGTCTGACGGCGTTGATTTTGCTTCTTGGATAAAACCTTACCTGTCTGACCGCGCGAAAGATATTCAGAGCCGCTTAAAATTTGAAGCCTGGCTAGATATTGAAAACAATACATTTGGTGAATTTTTATTAAATTTTGATCCTAGCCCGATGAGCTGGTACTTAGGTAACCAGTTACAGCAGTTTGAATTAGTTAGTGGCCGGGTCTTAGCGGACTTTGAATCCGGGGCGTCCAACTTTTATTTTGATGACTTAAGTTTTGCAACCGGAGAACAACTTTGGTCCGGTTTAAATGTCAATTTGGGCAGAGTCGACAAGGGTTGGCAAATCTATTCTCCGCAAATTATTCTGAACCCGCTCAAAGCGGTTTCCAGCCTGTTTTCTTTACCAGATAAGGCCAATGAGTTTATCAATGCATTGCATGGAGACCCCTCCATTGAAAATTTTCATTTAACCTATCAGTCGGCTGATGACTGGCAACTGAATACACAAATTATTGATTTAAACTGGCAAGAAGTCCTCTCGATACCTGAAATGAACGGCTTATCCGCTCAAATTTCAGCCAAGCCCGGCCAAATAGTCGCGGACTGGTCTGTACCTGAAACTGAACTCGCATGGCAGAATTTATTCACTGAAAAGCTGGAAATTAATTCAGCTAAGGTGAGCTCCGTTCTTTTATATGATAAGTCGTCCTGGCAACTGAAACTACCGCACTTTAGGTTTGATTTAAAACAAATACAGCTGGACGGCGCACTGGCGATACAACCAAACAATCAGGGGTCACTTGATTTATCTGTGTATAGTGAAATTGGTCCAACTCAGGTGACCGATGTCTACCGTTTTTTACCACAAAAACGAATAGGTGAAAAAACTTTCAGCTATTTGGATACTGCGTTGCAAGGCGGTATTGTCCGGTCAGGGCAGTTGATTTGGCAAGGCGCTTTGACTGATTTTCCATTTGATAAAAATCAAGGGATATTTAAAGCCCAGCTGAAATTGGAAAACAGTCGCTTTGAATTTCAGCCAAACTGGCCCGCTGCTGATGATATAGATTTAACCTTAACCTTTGAGAACCGAGCGCTTTATTTTAGCAGTCAGCACGCTAGCCTGATGCAAGCTGAATTATTGAATTTAGAAGCAAAAATTGATGATCTTGCATCAAAAGAGGCAAGTCTGGATTTGTTTGCCAGTGTACAGGCGCAGGGACCTCAGGTACGGGAAGTCATGCAAAACAGTAGTTTGAAAAACTCTGTCGGCACTGCGCTTGAGCAGGCTCAGGTAAAAGGTTTGGTTAAGGTTAACCTGGATTTATATATTCCGTTACATGACAGTAAAAATCTTAATGCAAGTGGTGAAGTTTTATTCAACCAGAATGAAATCACTATCACTCAAACTGGCTTTGTTTTTCAGCGGGTCAATGGTTTGCTTGAATTTAACATGGATAAACTGGTCGGTAAAAAAATGACATTTGATTGGGGACCCGTTCCTTATCAGGTGGATGTTAAGAGTGAACAAACGGCAGCCGGTTATCAGCTTGGGTTTGATTTGCGTGGTAACTGGCCGGTGGATGCTATTTTAACTCAATCCGGCTTTTTAAATATGGCTGATAGAGTGCGGGGGAACGCACATATCGACGGCCATCTGGATATGTTATTTGGTTCTGAGCAGGGGCTGAGTTATAAATTAAACGTAGCTTCGGATTTACACGGAGTCACTCTCAGGCTACCTGAGCCATATCAAAAATCAGCTGAAAAGATAAAAATTACTAATTTGCTCGTAGAAGGCAATGATGAACGAGCACTTATAGAGTTGAGTTCAGGTAATGATTTGTCTTTTAATTCTGTACTGCCTTATGAGTTGGCCCGGTTTAGTCGGGCGTATCTGGTTTTGGGCGAGAATGTGTTATCTGCACCCGGAACAGGCTTTAATATCTCAGCCCATTTAAACCGGATTGAGCTGATTGATTATATCGACTTGGTGAATGACTTAAATGCTGATCTGAGCCAGTTTGAGAAAAATGGTGAGGGCATTATCGGTTTGCCTGAGCGCATTAAAGGCGAAGTTGAAAATTTGGGGTTAGGTCCACTTGACTGGCATTCGGTTATTTTTGATGTTTATCGTAAGAATGATCACTGGAATAGTCAGGTTTTTGCGGATGAATTCAGAGGTGAAATCAAGGCTTTTGATAATTGGCAAAAGCAAGGGTTAGATATATCGGCTGAGCAACTTTATTTACTCTCAAAACCCAAAACTCAAGTATCTGATGATGCGGATCCTGAAAGTGATCTTCAAGCGGTTATTTCCAGCTATTCTCGCGAGGAGATCAGTCGTATTTTTTCTGCCATTCCTCCGGTTAAATTCAATTGTGAACAATGTATGCTGGATCAGAAAAATTTAGGCAAAGTGAGTTTTGAAGTCGTCAGAACTTCGCCCAATGATCTGGTATTAAATGACTTTGCGATGAAATATCGTCAACACTCGGTAACCGCATCCGGCCTCTGGAGGCTGGATAATCAGGCTCGAAGCACGACTCAGTTACGCGGTGAAATTAACAGCTCTGATTTTGGTCTATGGTTAAGAGATTATCAGCTCTCTTCTGCGATCCGGGATTCGAGTATTAAAGCCGACTTTGCTTTTAATTGGCCGCAAGCCCCCATGGATTTGAGCTATCAGTATTTTAATGGCACCTTAAACTGGCGTTTGGGTGAGGGATACCTGACAGAAGTATCCGATAAAGGGGCTCGATTATTATCTATGTTGAGCCTGGATTCGCTGGTGCGGAAATTAAAACTGGATTTTAGAGACGTATTTAGTAAAGGCTTGTTCTACAATCAGATGAAAGGCAGCATTAAATTAACGAATGGTCTGGCTTATACCGATAATACAGTTATGGATGGCGTTGCCGGTAACATGGAAGTAAAAGGCAGTACAGATCTGGTTAGCCAGAAGCTCAACTACGATGTCAGGTTTAGTCCTAAAATTACATCTAGTTTACCAGTGTTAATTGCCTGGATGGTAAACCCGGTAACCGGGATAGCTGCGTTGGCTATTGATCAGGTCATTGAATCTGCAGATGTGATTTCACAAATTAAATTTAAAATCAGTGGCACCATAGATCAACCTGAAGTGATTGAGACCGGACGTGAAAGTCGAGCGGTTAAATTGCCTAAAAATACGAAAGCTGGTAAATAAATAGTTGATTTAAATTAACTGAAATTTGAGGTTTGCATGGATATATCCGTTACCACGATTCAAATGAATTCAGCCGTTAAGGTAGATGAAAACCTGGTTTGGTTAACCAAGCAGTTTTCTCAAATTAAAGGTCAGGGGCATAAACTTGTGGTGCTACCGGAATGTTTTCCCTGTTTTGGCGGTCCTAATGAAGAGATGGCCAAAATTGCTGAAGAATATGGCAATGGCCCTATTCAGGACTTTTTAGCCCACAATGCAAAAAAATATGGTTTGTGGCTGGTAGCTGGCAGTATGCCAATTAAAAATTCCGGATCAGAGCGCTATAGTGCAGCCTGTTTAATTTTTTCACCGGATGGTCAAATACAGGCAAGGTATAATAAAATTCATTTATTTGATGCCGATGTTGCGGATAATACCGGCCAGTACCGTGAGAGTGATACCACTCTGGCCGGAGATAAAGTTGTCGTGGTGGATACACCTTTTGCCAAAATTGGTTTATCAATATGTTACGATGTGCGTTTTCCGGAGCTGTTTAGGTTAATGCAGTTGCAGGGCGCAGATATCATTTGTATACCCAGTGCCTTTACTTATGTCACCGGGGCTGCGCACTGGCAGATTCTGATGCGAGCCAGAGCTATTGAAAATCAGTGTTTTGTCGTTGCAGCTAATCAAACCGGAGTCCATCAAAATGGGCGCCAAACCTTCGGACATTCGATATTGATTGATCCTTGGGGAGAAATTATTCACCAGCATGCCGAGCAAGCCGGCTTGCTTGAAAGTAAAATACATTTAGACAAAATTGCTCAAGTCAGAGCAAAGATGCCTAATTTACAGCACAGACAATTTAAGTAAGAAGTTAAATGAATTCAGTTACCCAAAATTTATTATTACAAAGTCAGTTGGAAATCGCAGATCTTGAGCAAAACCTGGGCTTTATGCATCAAAGACAGCTGGATTATGCCGATTTATTTTTTCAGTCCAGCCTTCATGAATCTTGGGTGCTGGAAGACGGAATTGTTAAAGACGGTTCATTTAATATTGAAAGAGGTGTGGGCGTTAGAGCTGTTGATGGAGAAAAAACCGGTTTTGCCTATGCGGATGAAATTAGTGCACAGGCGCTGCATAAAGCCGCAGATGCAGCGCGTGGAATCAGTAATCAAACCGCTGATTTTAAACTTAAAGTGCTTAAGGCTTCAAAATCTAATCCAATTTATTCAGGAATAAATCCGTTTGGCAGTTTGACACCTGAGCAAAAAGTACAGCTATTACAGGATGTTGAAAAAATTGCGCGCGCTCAAGACCCAAAAGTCATCCAGGTTAATGCCAGCATCTCTGCGGTTTATGAAGAAGTCTTAATTGCGGCTAGTGATGGCACACTAGCGACCGATCAGCGCCCTTTAGTCAGATTGAATTGTACTGTTCTGGTAGAGCAGAATGGCCGCCGAGAAAGCGGCAGTTGTGGCGGTGGTGGCCGAACTGATTATGCCTATTTTTTTGAAGCTGATGCTTCAGGTGAACCCAGATATAGTCAATACGCAAAACGAGCTGTTGAACAAGCACTCATCAATTTAGAAGCGATTCCGGCGCCAGCCGGAACTATGCCAGTTGTGTTAGGCGCTGGTTGGCCGGGTGTTTTATTGCATGAAGCGGTTGGTCACGGCTTAGAAGGTGATTTTAATCGCAAAAAATCATCGACCTATGCTGCCAGTATGGGCCAAAAAGTGGCCTCTGAGCTCTGTACCATTGTTGATGACGGCACTTTAGTTAATCGTCGGGGTTCTCTGAATGTCGATGATGAAGGGGTTGCCAGCCAATATAATGTGCTTATTGAAAATGGCGTATTAAAAGGTTACATGCAGGATAAAATGAACGCTCGTCTGATGGGGGTAAACCCGACCGGTAACGGGCGTCGGGAAAGTTATGCTCATTTGCCAATGCCAAGGATGACCAATACCTATATGTTGCCGGGGCAGAGCGATCCAGAAGAAATCATACGTTCAGTTAAAAAAGGGATTTATGCGCCCAATTTTGGCGGGGGGCAGGTTGATATTACATCAGGTAAATTTGTTTTCTCCACATCAGAAGCCTATTTAATTGAAGACGGTAAAATTACCGCGCCAATTAAAGGGGCCACTCTGATAGGCAACGGACCAGATGCGATGAATCAGGTTTCTATGGTGGGTAATGACTTAGAGCTGGATCTAGGCGTAGGTGTCTGTGGCAAAGACGGCCAGAGTGTGCCTGTAGGCGTTGGACAGCCAACGCTTAAAGTTGATGAATTAGTGGTTGGTGGCACCGCCTGAAATTGATGATTTTACGACAGTTATAAATTTTGACAGATGAGAGTTTAATGAATCAAATAACGATTACAACGCCAGACGACTGGCATCTTCATTTTCGTGACGACGATATGTTACCGGAAACGGTACCCGCAACAGCCCGTTGTTTTGCTCGTGCGATTGTTATGCCTAATCTTGTGCCACCTGTTACCAATGCACAAATGGCAATGGATTATAAACAACGTATTCTGGCGGCAAGGCCAGCAGGAAGTCAGTTTGAACCTTTGATGACTTTGTATTTAACCAATGATACAACATCAGATGACATTCGCGCAGCGAAACAGGCTGGAGTCATTGCTTGCAAACTCTACCCAGCTGGCGCAACAACCAACTCGGATGCTGCCGTTAGTGCACTAGAGGCGCTGTATCCTATATTTGAAACTATGGCAGAAGAAGGATTATTGTTACTTATCCATGGTGAAGTGACTCGCCATGAAGTAGATATTTTTGATCGTGAAAAAGTATTTATAGATGAGCATTTAAGTAAAATAGTGGCCAGTTTCCCTCAGCTTAAAGTTGTTGCTGAGCATATTACAACGGCTGATGCGGCTCAGTTTGTCAGTGAAGCCGGTAATAATGTTGCTGCCACTATAACACCTCAACATTTAATGTTGAACCGAAATGATTTGCTGGTTGGTGGTGTCAGACCCCATAATTATTGCTTACCTGTATTAAAACGCAATACCCACCAGCAGGCACTGCGTGCTGCCGTTCAGACAGGGTCTAAAAAATTCTTTTTAGGCACAGACTCGGCGCCTCATGCAAGGCACAAAAAAGAATCGGCTTGTGGCTGCGCCGGTTGTTATAGCGCCTGGAGTGCACTGGAGTTATATACTCAAGTCTTTGATGAATTAGGGGCTCTGGACAAGCTCGAAGGCTTTGCAAGCCATCATGGAGCTGATTTCTACGGTTTACCAAGAAACTCAGGCACAGTCACTTTAGTTAAAGAAAGCTGGCAGATCCCAGAGCAAATTAATTTACCCAGTGGAGAATCCATAGTTCCGTTTTTTGCCGGTCAGCAGGTCAACTGGAAAATTAAATCACTTTAATTTAGCTATACATACGTATGTAGTAAACTGCATACGTATGTATTTGTTCATTTTAGTCAATTCAATATAACATTTTAGTAACAGTTTTTTTGGCTCAAAGCCAATATATAGGTTACTAATATGACATTCCAAAAGCATTGCTTAGCCGCTAGTTTCGCACTGACCTCAGTATTATCCGGATGTGGCAATACAGAACAGATAAAATCAGAGATAGATAGCAAGCGTGACGACCCGGACATTTATCTGGATTATTTACACCGAGATGTTCGTGATGATATTTTTTATTTTGTATTACCGGACAGATTTGCCAATGGCGATCCGGCGAACGATTCAGGTGATGCAGACAAGCCTGTTTCTTATGGTGGATTTAAACCCGATAATAAAGCTTATTATCATGGTGGAGACTTAAAAGGGCTTGAACACAAGCTGGATTATTTGCAGGAGATGGGAATTACCGCCATCTGGATGACGCCTATTTTACGCAACCGGGCTGTTCAGGGTGACAGCTCAGGCTATCATGGTTACTGGATTGTTGATTTTACTGAAATCGATCCACACCTTGGCAGCAATCAGGATTTGAAATCTTTGATTGATAAAGCCCATCAAAAAGGCATCAAGGTATTTTTTGATATTATCACCAATCATACTGCGGATATTATACGTTATCGTGAGTGCCATGATGAGCAGGGCAGGCACCTGGATAAAACGGTTTATGAATGTGAATACAAATCGCAACAGCAGATAAACAACCGTGATACTTACACTCCCTTTATTCCTGCCGGACAGGAAACCGTTAAAATTCCGGCATGGCTCAATGAAGTGAAATATTATAACAATCAGGGTGATAGTTTTTGGCAGGGAGAAAGTGCTGTTTATGGGGATTTTGCGGGATTAGATGACTTGGATACGCGCCAGATTGAAGTCGTAAATGGGTTTATTGATATATACAAACATATTGTCAGTGAATTTAAACCGGATGGATTTCGTATTGATACTGTCAAGCACGTTGATTTGTCATTCTGGCAGGCTTTTTCACCGGCAATTATGGCGCACGCACAGGCTGAAGGCATTCCTAATTTCCATATCTTTGGTGAAGTGTATGATACAAACCCGGCATTTTTAAGTCGGTTCACGACAGCGGGGAAATTACCAGCCATTCTGGATTTTGCTTTTCAGGCCCGAACCGCTGATGTTTTTGTCAGTGAGCAGCCGTCTAATAAGCTGGCTACGTTATTTGATGAAGATGACTATTATAAAGATACAGACAGCAATGCTGACAATCTGCTGACCTTTGTTGGCAATCATGATATGGGAAGAATTGGTTTGTTTTTAAATCAGTCTCTTCCTTTGGCTGATGAGCAGGAAAAAACACAGCGCAGTATTTTAGCACATGCGTTTATGTTTTTTGCGCGTGGTATTCCCGTTATCTATTATGGCGACGAGCAGGGGTTTACCGGCGATGGTAATGATCAGGCCGCAAGAGAAGATATGATGCCTTCTCTGGTTGCAAGCTATAACGACAATAATTTACTGGGATCATCTCAAACGACTGCGGATGATAACTTTAATCAATCTCAAGTTATCTACCAGTCTATTGCCGGATTTTCTGCCATTTATAAGCAGCATCAAGCGCTCAGAAGAGGTATTCATTTATCCCGATATACAGATAAGCATTCCGGCATATATGCTTTTTCAAGGATAGAGCCAGAGTCAAAATCTGAATATTTATTAGCATTTAACCCAGGCACAAAAGCAAAGTCAATTGAGCTGGCGGCGGGAGCTGAATCTTATGAGCTAATTTTCAGTGACTCGGATTCACAAGCTGACGCCATAGTTGCAGACAATCAAACCGTATCTTTAAATATACCGGCGCTGAGTTTTGTTATTTATAAAGCGGCAGAGCCATGGACCCCCGGGCCACTTGTTGACTTAGCGATTAAACGGGCTGAGGTTGATGAAAACGCGCCTGAACGTTTTAATATAGAGTTTGGATTAGAATCTGACGATTCGGCTAAAGGCTTGCATTTATATAAGGTGACGACTGAATATGCAGACCAAAATGGGCAATTTCATCTTGTCAGTGACGATTTTACACCACCTTACCGCGCGAAAATTAACTTGGATACTTGGCAAAATAGCTCAGGCAAGTTACGAGTGACTTTAGATAATTTAGCCGGAGAGGTCAGTACACAGATATTTGATTTAAAAGACTAACAGGAAGGAAAATAAATAAAATGGCTATAAAGTATATAGCCATTTTATTCATCATTTAGAATTTCATCGGTGTAATAGGACTTTCATCAAATTTTAAATCCACCTGGTATTCAGTGTCGCCCGCTTTTACGAAGAAAAAGGTTTTTTCTCGCTTAAAAACTTCATGCAGATAAACCACTTTAATATTCGCACGTCTTTCCGGTTTCATGTCCGTTAATTCAACATTGTATCGTGTAACATGAATATTATTATACTTAGGTGGTGTAACTAACAGCAGTTCTTTCTTTTCGTCTCTTAGCGTAATTGTGCTGTTATTTACCGAGTAAGTTAAACTTGAGTTGTCAAACAAGGGGTACTCCCTTCCTATTTAAATAGGATATTACAATAGTTAAAATTTGATTTTTTAGATAACTTATTAATTATAAGCTACAGCATCCAAATGTTAAGTTTAGCATCAGTTAGTTAGAAAAAGTAGTTTATCAAAAAATCTGACATTTTAAACTAATCCTGAATCATATCAGTCGGGTATCAGCCAATTTTTCGGATATTTAAACTGGGTAAAAGTCATCCGTCGGTAATTAACTAAACGTTATTCACTTAGATTCTGGCTAACATATCGTTTACTCCATAGTGTCATTAACCTCAGTTGCACATGATAAAAATTACCCAACGAGTTTGTTTTTCCGACGCTTAGCGTTATTTTTGTTACTCATGGCCCCGTTATTAGGTACACCAAAATGCCTTGATAGTTGAAAAATTATCGACATTGGAACGTAAAATGAAAACAGTTGTGGCTATGCTCAGAAAATAAAGTCCAATTTTACTTTAACTATTCTTATACGCAGCTGGGGTTTACTAAGTTTGGCTGATTTTTGAGTTTACGCCAGGCATACAAGTGCCTTACTGCCAAGCAGAAGGCACTTTAAATTATGGGTTTATCTGTTAATGCTGACTTTAAAGGTGCTGACTAGTTGCTGTAATTTATTGGCGGTTGAATCTACCTGACTTGAGCTGGCTGCCAGTTCAGAAATTGATTTAGCCATGTTGTGACTGACCATGGTTACACTGCGGGCTGTTTCACCATTTCGTGCACTGTTTTGTTCAATGACACTGATAGTTTCAAACATTTGCTCCACAATAGAATGCAGCTCCTGATTTTCACTGGATGCGGCTTCGGTTAACTTGAGGCTTTGATCCACATCTTTAACCCCAGATTCCATAAAATTAACCGCAACTTGAGTCTCTTCCTGCAAGCCCTGAATCATACTCTGAATATCTTTGGCAGCCTCAGCTGTACGACCCGCTAATCCTCGCACTTCGTCGGCGACCACCGAAAATCCACGTCCATGTTCACCGGCCCGGGCTGCTTCAATCGCCGCATTCAGTGCCAGTAAGTTGGTTTGGTTGGTAATTTCGGTAATAACGTTAATAATATTCCCAATCTCGCCCATTCTGGCATCGATTGATTGAACAGAGCTTGCGGTTTTATCAACAATATCCCGAATCTCCTGAGTTCCAGAGCGTGCATCCTGATAGTCCTGTTTCGCTTTTTCAACCACAGCTGCCATTGTAGATTTCATATTTTCAGCTGTTTCGGCTGCCCTTAATATGACTTCGCGCTGACTTTCAATCAGACTTTGCATATGCTGCATAGATTCATGCACTTGATGTGAACTGTTGTGCGCTTCTTCATTGCGCTCAAGCATAGTCTCATTCGTTTCTTTTACATTATGCGAGGCATGAATAACTTGTCCGACGATGCCATCCAGGTTATCAATAAAACTGTTTATCCAGCGGCTCATGTCTCCGGTTTCATCATGTTTTATCTGGTTAGGATCCAGTCGCTGTGACAGATTTCCTTCCCCTTCTGCAATGGTCCGGATAACCTGAGTCATTTCATTTAAGCGGTTAGAAACCTTGTTGGTACCCAACATAGAAAACAGGTAGCAACTAAACAGAGCAGCCGCACCTGTGATGCCGTTGACCCAATAATTATTTAATTCGGTGAATGCGGCTAAGCTACCATGCAAACTGACGATACTGGTGACGAGAATTAAATAAATTTTCATTAAGCTGAGGTTAATGGAGCGCCGGCGATAAACTTCTTCCAAGTCACCCTCACACATCATGCCCCAGGTATCTTTTGAACCGGGTAATTTAAAAGTGACCCCTTTACCGATAACCGGAATGTGACGATAGTCCGAGTAAGCTGGGTAGGTGACAAATAAATTTTGTCCGTTGCGAATGGTTTCGCGAACCCCTGGGTGAAGCTCACCAGTCGCCGGATCGGTAAAACGAATCTCAAATTCAGTGTGGTTTCGGATTTGCACCGTACCAAATTTGGTATGAATACCGGATTTTAGATTTTCACCGTGGCTGAAAGTACTGTCTTCAAATCGAGAACGGGATAATGCGATGCCTTGTTGCAGGCTGGGATCAAACTGTGAATCGACCATAAACAAGTAGTTATCACCAGACTCTGGATAAATATGTCCAGCCTCTCGTTGAATTAAATCCCCTAATACATCATTAGGCACTCGGCCACCGAGAATACAGCGTAATTGATTCTGTTCGTCATAAACGGGCAGATAAAACATTAGGGTCACTTCATCATGAAATTTGGAGCTGGAAGGACCGATTTCTAAAGTAACAGGATCGACATAAGGGCCGTGTAAAAATCTTTCTGTTTTAGCAACTTGTAACGCTTTTGCTTGTTGTTGTGATTGACCCACCCTGAGTGAATATGTGCTGGCAACAATTTTATCATTCGTGCCAATAACAAATAATTCAGAAAAGTCGGGTGCACTTTGTCGCTTTTGCAGTAATAAATGCTGGCTTTTATCCAATCCGTCAAAATCAATTTGATTGGCCAGACTTTGCATGTGCTCCCAGTGGGTTTGAGTCCAGAGCTGTAATAATTTTGCGCGGGTAGCCGCTATGCCCTCAAAGGTCTGCTCGACTGCAGCATAGGTACTTTTATTAACAAAGCAAGACCAGCCTAATGCGATTTTTCCGTTTTGTCCAAACCAGGGCAACCAGTGTTTTTCTTTTGGGGTTAATTGCATTAATCGGCTTTTGAGACTCATTTATGTTTCCTCTACAACTTAGCAAGAAAGTGTGAACCTGTTCACTAAAGTATGAGTAAAGCAATAATGATGCCGATTATTTATTAAATTTATATTGGTCGACTTAAACCATTTTAGTGCAAAAATTTTCTATGTTGGGGCAATAACTTGTCGGATGAGTGGCTGTATTTGATTAAAAAATTATCTTAATTTCGATTATAAATAGATATGTTTTAATGTGGTGCGGTGCATTGTTTTGGGTGGATCTTTTTGGTGCGTCAAAAGGCATAATAAATGAGCTGCGCTCATTTATTATGCAAATAGCGGGTTTTAATTGCTAACGTCCGCGTTGTGATAAATTTCCTGCACATCATCACAGTCATTCAGCATATTGATGAACTTTTCGAACATCTCAACATCTTCACCTGTTACAGGTGTTTCGATTTGTGGATTAAAGGTAATTTCATCAATTTCAAAATTAATTTCAGGAAAAGCTTCAATTAAAGCGGTTTTCGCTTTGTAGTACTCTGTATGAGGCGCTAATACAGTTAACATGCCGTCTTCATCTTCTATGTCGGTC
Source organism: uncultured Alteromonadaceae bacterium (assembly GCA_913056495.1). Taxonomy (GTDB): domain Bacteria; phylum Pseudomonadota; class Gammaproteobacteria; order Enterobacterales; family Alteromonadaceae; genus Catenovulum. The sequence goes on from CAJXMO010000002.1 coordinate 328,793, forward strand.
ACATCCACATCAGCCATCATTAATGCTTCCAGAGCGGCTTCTTCATCACCTTTGAAAATCAGGACAGCCTGATGGTCAAACATGTGGGCAACAGAACCCGGTGCGCCTAATTTCGAGTTGGTTTTAGTAAAACAGTTGCGTACTTCTGAAAACGTTCGATTTGAGTTGTCTGTTAAACAGTCAACAATTACCTGACAGTTGCCGGGGCCAAACCCTTCGTAACGAGCGGGTTGATAATCTTCACCAGCCCCGCCTTTTGCCTTATCTAAAGCTTTTTCGATGACGTGTGCCGGAACCTGATCTTTTTTTGCTTTATCAATTAAACGACGTAATGACAGATTACCATCCGGATCAACCCCGCCATTTTTAGCAATGACATAAATTTCTTTGCCGTATTTTGAATATAATTTAGTTTTAGCGCCTTGCGTTTTCGCCATGGACGCTTTGCGGTTTTCAAAACTTCTACCCATAAATTTGCTCTTTACTCTAATAATATTGCACCGGATTTTAACGGGTTTTGTCTACTTTTTGCCAGTCATATTAACGAAATTTTAGTTTTAACCTATTGAGGTGGGGATTTTAGTGAATCAGAAAAAGTTAAAAAGCGGGGGTAAGTTGAATATTGGGTGCAGTTCAAAACTGCACCCGGAGGCAGGATTACCCTGCGTTTTGAATATGCTTAAAGTGGAAACGCAAATGCTGCTCGATAAAGGTGGATATGAAAAAGTAACTATGATCATAACCCGCTTCGAGGTGGTAAGTTAACGGATAGTTTGTTTGCTTTGCTGCTTCCAGCAGAGTTTCCGGTTTGAGTTGGTCGTTCAGGAAATTATCAGCATCTCCCTGACTGACTAACATAGGTAACTGAACTTTGGCTTGTTTCAGTAACTCAGTACTATCATATTCCAGCCAAGCATCCTGATTATCACCAAGGTAAGCGCTAAATGCCTTTTGACCCCAGGGGCAATTGATTGGATTGCAAATTGGGCTAAAAGCAGAAATAGATAAATATTTTTCAGGGTTTTTCAGTGCAATACTGAGCGCGCCATGACCACCCATTGAATGGCCACTGATCACTTTTTGTTGATTAACGGAGAATTCCTGCTCGATAATTTGAGGTAATTCATCAACGATATAATCGTACATTTTATAATGCACATCCCAAGGGGCCTGAGTTGCATTTAAATAAAAGCCTGCACCTAATCCTAAATCATAACTACCGTCAGGATCATCTGCAATGCCTGCACCTCGAGGGCTGGTATCAGGCGCAACAATGGCCATGCCAAGCTCGGCTGCCACTCTGAACGCACCTGCTTTTTGCATGAAGTTTTCATCTGTGCAGGTTAGGCCTGACAGCCAGTAAAGGACAGGTACCTTTTCGCCTTTTAGGGCTTGCGGCGGCAAAAATATAGCGAATCTCATGGTGCAGTTTAAACGCTCGGAGACATGCTCAAATTGCTGATGCCAGCCTGAAAATACCTGAGTATTTGAAACTTGTTTCAAATGCATAATAAACCTTATTTGTGAAATTCAAACGAAATAGGGGTAAGACACTTGCTTACCCCAAAATCAGGACAGAGCGATTAGTAGTGAATAACAGAACGAATACTTTCACCTTTTTCCATTAACTCAAATGCTTCGTTAATTTGTTCCAAAGGCATAGTATGGGTAATAAAGTCATCCAACTTAAATTCACCCGCTAAATATCTTTCAACATAATCGGGTAATTCACTGCGGCCTTTTACGCCGCCAAATGCAGTTCCGCGCCATACCCGGCCAGTAACCAATTGGAACGGACGAGTTGAAATTTCTTCACCTGCGCCAGCAACGCCTATGATGACAGATTCGCCCCATCCTTTATGACAACACTCTAGCGCACTTCGCATCACATTTACATTACCGATACATTCGAATGAAAAATCAACCCCACCGTCTGTGAGTTCAACAATCACTTCTTGAATTGGCTTGTCATAGTCTTTCGGGTTGATGCAATCTGTTGCGCCTAACTCTTTTGCCAGCTCAAATTTTCTGTCATTCACGTCGATAGCGATAATGCGTCCCGCTTTGGCCATAGTTGCACCAATAACTGCAGATAAACCAATACCACCTAACCCAAAGATAGCGACCGTATCCCCTTCTTGTACTTTGGCGGTATTCATGACCGCGCCCATACCTGTTGTAACGCCACACCCTAATAAACAAACCTCTTCAAGTGGCGCTTCAGGGTTTACTTTTGCTAATGAAATTTCAGGTAATACAGTATGTTCTGCAAATGTTGAGCAACCCATGTAGTGATAGATAGGCTGACCATCTTTGTAAAAACGCGTGGTTCCGTCCGGCATTAAGCCTTTGCCCTGAGTTTCACGAATTTTTTGACACAGGTTGGTTTTACCGGATAAACAGAACTTACATTCACCACACTCAGGTGTATATAAAGGAATAACATGGTCACCCACTTCAACACTGGTAACACCCTCACCAACGGCTTCAACAATACCACCACCTTCGTGGCCTAAAATAGTTGGAAAAATACCTTCAGGATCTGAACCGGATAAAGTAAACGCATCTGTATGACAAACGCCAGTTGCAACGACACGAATTAATACTTCCCCTTTTTTTGGTAGCATTAAATCGACTTCTTCAATAGATAATGGCTGATTTGCCTGCCAAGCGACTGCCGCTCGTGTTTTCATAAATTGCTCTGACATAGTATCTCCTGTTGGTCTAGATCGCGCTTTGAGACTTGATTATAGTCAAGTCATCAAGTTTTAATTGGGTTCATTATAATTATTTCTATATTGGTGATAATATGCTTAATTGGTAAATCACTTTTACATATAGGTAATAATATGCAGTGGCAAGGTGTATGTGAATTTGTGGCTGTCGCAGAAACTGCGAGTTTTACTTTGGCGGCCAAAAAATTAGCACTTTCAACTGCTCAGGTGAGCAGACAAATTAATGCTTTAGAAAAAAGATTAGGTATTAAATTACTCTACAGAACGACCCGTCATGTGTCTTTAACGGATGAAGGCCATATTTATTATCAGAACTGTAAATTAGCGCTTGAAGGGCTTGAAAATGCTGAGCTTGCAATCAGTCAGCGCCATCATCAACCAGCCGGAAAAATTAAAATGACGGCGCCGGTTAATTATGGCGAGCTTAAGATAGTCCCTATTATTAATCAGTTTTTATTAGATTACCCAAGTGTTGATATTGATTTTGAATTAACCAATACCCGGCTGGACTTAACCGAGCAGGGGATAGATTTGGCAATACGCTTGGGCACACTTGAAAGTTCAAGCCTGATGGCAAATCAACTTGCAAACCGAAAACTCTTTTTATGTGCTTCTCCTATGTATATTGAGCGGTTCGGAGAACCTCTGGGAATACAGCAGCTTCTTTCCCATAACTGTTTATTGGGCACTTTAGATCACTGGCGTTTTCAGCAAGACGGCAAAAACCTGAACTTAAAAGTCAAAGGGCGGTTACGCTGTAATAGTGGGTTTGCATTAGTTGAAGCTGCGCTAAACGGTTTAGGCATAGTTCAACTACCGGATTATTATGTTGATCAATATATTGCCAGCGGCGAGTTGGTTAGTTTGTTAGATAAGTTCCAAAAACCGGATGACGGAGTCTGGGCGGTTTACCCGAACAATCGTTATCTTTCCAACAAACTCAGAATATTGGTCGATTATTTGCAGAGTCATTTACATCAATAAAATTGCTCCGTAAACTTTGCGATAATTTGTTACAAGGAAAAAAAATGAAAACATTACCTATTATTTTAACGGGGTTGCTTGCACTTAGTGGCTGCTCAAGCAATAAATTAGCGACATCCGGGGTTGAAGACTTAGCCAAACAACAGGCAATGAAATCCACCATGACGCCGGGACAGGCGGTGGATGAAGCTCGCAAGTCAATTGAACAGGCAGTGAATGACAATCTGGCATTTTTTACGCCATTGCACTTTAAAAATGCACAGGACACATTAGCTTATGTCGAAAAACTGCAAAACGGTGAAGAAAAGCCAAAAGATATGAGCACTGAACTGGCAATTATCACTGAATCCTTTAAAGCTAAAGAGCTGATAAATGCAGCATACAAAACTAAAGTATTGATTGAACAAACGCTGGCTGATTCGCTGGCACATAAAGCTGTGTTAGATGAACTTGAAGTTAAAAAAGACTACCCCAAGACTTATGCTGAAAGGGTTGAAGAGTTGGTTGACCTGTTTCAATTAGTTGAGCAAAACAAAGTTGAAGATGCCCGTAAGGAACAGCCCGATTTATTAAACGCTATGGCCCGCCTTGAGATTAATACACTGATTAAACGTAATGTTTCACCGGCTCAGTTAGTCTTAGATAAAGCAGAAGATAATGATGCGGATGACTATGCTGAATTAACATTTGAGCAGGCTGAAAAGGCTATAGCTCGGGCAAAGTCATTTATCAATCAAAATTACCGTGACAGAGAGCAGGTGGTATTAGTCGGCAAAGAAGCTCTGGTTGCCGCTCAAAGAGCACTTCATATTGGCTTGGAATCTCAATCTATGGTTAAGTTGGACGAAGAGCAAGCTGAGCAAAAAGCACTTGAAATGGAAAGTATGATTAAAGTGATCAGAACCGCAATGGATGCAAGTGAAATTGAGGGATTAAGTATTCAGGAACAGGCGGCAAAACTGGCCGCGCTGGCTACACTTGGTTACCAGGCTCCGGCTGGCTCAGATGATGAAGCTGTTGCATCCACTGAATCTAAGGGCGACAATGATTCTGTCATCACACCATTAAATTCAAGCTTTATGAAACCTTTTGATGATAAATCTGAATTAGAATCTGTTGAATCCGCTCAGTTAAGTGCTGAAACAGATATGTCTGAATCTGAGGTTACTGAGCCGAAAGCTACTATAGGTGAATCAGAGACAATTCAGGATTCAGCTGAACCTCAGAACAAAGCAATAAACGAAGAGCCGTCTGAAATTTAACCTGAGCGATTGGATGCAGAGCTTATCTTGCCTGCATCCGGCTCGCCGGGCATGCTTTTGTGTTTACATCAGTAATGTGGAGGCGGAGTTTCCTGCGACAAAGGCGCTATTTCGTCAGGCTGCATTTGCTGCACTTTTTTAGCAAATAAACTTAATTGTTTTTGCAGTGTCATTAATTGCTTTTGCTGGTCAATTAATGCCTGATTTAAACTGTTAATTGTATCTTCCTGAAAAATCACTTGCGATTCGAGATCATTTAATCTCTGTTCTAATTCTGTACTCATTCATACCGCCAATACTCAGTCACACCAGAAGAAGCATCACTGACTAACTGATTAGTTTGATCAAATGCCAGGCTATTTACCAAAGCACCCGAAATAGGATTATCTGTTTTAGTGGCAACTTGCCAACGCTTTATCAGTTTACCAGTTTGCACTTGCCAAAGCATTAATTGTCTGTTGCCAGAACCCGTTGCAAGCAAATTGCCCGAGGGAGAAAAACGCGCAGCAGAATAACTGGACTGATGATATTCAGATTGCAAACGACTCACTTCCTGGCCTGTTTGACTGTCATAGACGGATGCCAATTGGTTACTGCTGACAAATACAAAGCGTTTGTCGGGACTAATGGCAACCTGAGTAATGCGCTGAGGGTGAACAAACCTATGTAAAACGTGTTTATCATTAAGTGACCAGAGTAACGCTGTATAATCATTGCTTGACGATAAAGCCCATTGGCTGTCATCTGATAGTGCGATTTGATTTATTTTTTCACTATGCCCAAAAAAAGACGATTGTTCTGCAGTTTGGGGGTTGAATATTAAAATATCGCCACTACTTTTACCTAGAAGGATTTTTGAACCGGAACGGTTTACGACTATGTCTCGGATATTTGAATCTTTTACTTGCCAGTAGCCCAGATTTTTGCCACTGTGCATATCCCATAATGAAAATTCTGATTGGGAAGCTGTAACAGCAAATTCGTTACCTGAAGCGATATAGGTGAGATAAACCGGATTGCTTTGTGCGGAACTTTGCTGCCAGATGTAAGTCAGAGCTTTTTCTTGCAGGTTCCAAAGTTGAACTTGCCCTGCTTGGGTTGATACGATTAACCACTGAGCCTGATTGGAGAAGTAGCTTGCTACTGAGCCTTGTGCTGAATGAATAAATGCAGCCGAAGGTTTTATCTGATTTGGCTGGCAGGCAGTAAGTAATGCAATAAGAACAAGTATGCATAATATAATCGGATTGACGCGGGTTAATCTCATTTTATTTTCATAGTTAATCACCTGTATTTAGGTAGTATACCTAAACTCTGCTTTAAAGCTTATCAGCTTAGGCGAGTTTTTGAATATATAAGATTTAATGCTGGGTTAATAACTGTATAGCGTGTTCACGTTTGGTTTATATGACTAAACGTTAGCATACTCTGGTTATTATCAAGCGAAAATTAAGCAAATTGGAGTATTTTTAGATGCAAAAATTAGGCATGGTTAGTGCGTTGGCTGCAGCTTTAGTTATGGCTGGCTGTGGTGAAAAAACAGCAACAGAAGAAACCGCTCAGGCAAAATCACAACAAACTCAACAACAAGAGGCAGTTACATTGCAAACAATGACAGAAAAACAAGCTTACGGCTTAGGTGTTAATTTTGGTTCTCAATTGAAACAAACGGTAGAGCAAATCAACTCAGTTGGTTTATCTTTGGATATGGAAATGGTTAAAAAAGGTGTTGAAGATACTTTATCTGGCAACCCTGAATTATCGCAGGAAGAGATCCAAGCTGCATTGCAAGAACTTCAAAAGCAACACCAGGAAATGGAAACTGCTAAACGTGCTGAAGAAGGTAAAAAATTCCTTGAAGAAGGTGAGAAATTCTTAGCGGAAAATGCTAAAAAAGAAGGTGTTGAAACAACTGAATCAGGTCTTCAGTATGAAGTAATCGAAGCTGGTGAAGGTGAATCTCCGGCGGCAACTGACACAGTTAAAGTTCATTATACCGGTACTTTAATTGACGGTACTAAGTTCGATAGTTCGGTTGATCGTGGCGAACCTGCTACTTTCCCATTAAACCGTGTTATCCCGGGTTGGACTGAAGGTGTTCAGTTAATGAAAGTTGGTTCTAAATACCGTTTCTACGTACCTTATAACTTAGCGTATGGTGAGCAAGGCACGGGTGGTATTCCTCCGTTCTCAACACTTATTTTTGATGTAGAATTAATCTCAATCGAAGGTTAGTCTACTTTAGCCTGAAATAGCAGAATAGGTATTTCAGGCTAAAAGCAAAATTAAAGTAAATAAAAAAGCCGCTGTTAGCGGCTTTTTTATTTTTAAACTTTGAGATAATTAGGGGTTAGGCAACTTCGGAGTGCTTGGTATACAAAGCATGAATCAGTTGATCTTCATACCCGAATCTATCTTCCAGCGCTTCGGCTAGTTCCGATAGGTCGGCAGAAAAATTACTCCAGTCTGTATCATCATTTGCTTCAGCGTATTTATCATTGAAGTTAAGGGCAACGTCTGTTGTAACATTAATTTTTGGCCAGACGCTTCTGGCAAGTTCTAAACTTTCACCACCATGAGTTTCACATTTAGAGGCTATCTCATCAAAGACTTCAAAGTGTCCGGCTGATAAATAATCTACCATCACTTGGCAAAATTCTGCGACATCTGAATTATCAATGGCGTTTTTTGCAGCTTCTCCGCTTGGTAGAATGCCTGCCAACTTGCAATAGCGAACTAATAGTTCCCCTCTCTCTTCCAGCCAGTTGTCGATAGCTTTACTCGCTCCGCCATACTTTTTTTGTACTTGTTTTAGTTCGGATAACATATTAAATCCTACCTTCTTTGGTGTTTTGCCATACCTATATCTAACGTGATTAATTCAGAAAAAGCAACATAGCTGAATCAATTTAAGTGAAAATATGGTAAAAGATGTTTCCAATATACTCTGTTTTAATCAAAAAATTAATAGTATTGAAGTGATATGCAATTAAATCAGTTAACTCTAATTGATTTCGATCAAACCGCCTACTGGATTATTGTTCGAAATGATGAAATATTTGTCCAGAATCAAAGCCCGTTCTTACCGTTAGCGCCGGCAAGTCATTTATTCAATGCAAGCAATGTTAAAAAAGCAACCTATTTAGGGGAATACGATAGCCATCCAGTTTTTATGGTTAAAGCTTCTCAAGTGGCACTTAAACCTGAATGCAGCGGAGACTTTGTTGAGCTAAGAGATTTTATAACCGATGTGGATTTTGATTTATTTAGCTTTGCAGCTAAGGCTATTCAATTTCACCACTTTTTAGACACGCATAGATACTGTGGTCGCTGCAGCCAAAAAATGAAGCATGTTGGCTGGGAAATGGCGATGCAATGCAAGCATTGTAATCATAGGTGTTACCCAAGGTTATCACCTTGTGTCATTATGGCGGTGTTAAAAGGTGATCAATTATTGCTTGCTCAAAATAAAAAAAGCCGCTCCGGACGTTCATCAATACTGGCCGGGTTTGTTGAACCGGGAGAGACGTTAGAGCATGCTGTTGCGCGCGAAGTCTATGAAGAGACAGCCATTAAAGTTAAAAATATAGACTACTTCTCCAGTCAGGCCTGGCCATTTCCACATCAGTTAATGGTTGGATTTATCGCTGAATATGAAAGTGGAGAAATTTGTGTTGATGAAAGGGAAATATTGCACGCTGACTGGTATAATTTATCGGATTTGCCGGAGACACCTGGAATATACTCGATAGCGGGTCAGTTAATTGAATTTGTGAAGGCCAGAAAACAAAAAGGCCTTACATAAGTAAGGCCGAAATATAGTGCTTGAGGTCCCGTAAACGAGCTTCTTGTTCTTGTCTTCACTAGCGCGGGATTATTTATATCAAAATGATTTTTTGTTTGCAACAAAAAATATACTTTTTTTTAATTTTTGTAATTTTAATGTGGTTTGCAGTTTAACTTGCAAACTTTGGATAGGAAAAAATATGAGCTTACTGAAAAATAGACGTTACTTAGATGCATTGATGAAAAAGCCAATTGACCGAACGCCAGTTTGGATGATGCGTCAGGCTGGTCGTTATTTACCAGAATACAGAGAAGTAAGATCTCAAGCCGGTGACTTTATGTCATTGTGTAAAAATCCAGAGCTTGCATGTGAAGTCACCTTGCAACCATTAAGACGATATCCGCTTGATGCTGCAATTTTATTTTCTGATATTTTAACCATTCCGGATGCGATGGGGCTTGGATTATACTTTGAAACAGGCGAAGGTCCTAAGTTTGAAAAAACGGTTCAGTCACTTTCTGACGTAAAGTCATTAAAGAACCTGAATCCGAATCAGGATCTTAAATATGTAATGGATGCGGTGACTACCATTCATAAGGCGCTTGATGGTTCTGTTCCTTTGATAGGCTTTTCTGGCAGTCCGTGGACTTTGGCAACTTATATGGTCGAAGGCGGCAGTACACGCCAATTCGCAAAAATTAAGAAGATGGCTTATCAGTCGCCTGAAATTTTGCATGCACTGCTTGATAAGCTTGCGATGTCTGTTATTGACTATTTAAATGCACAAATAGAGGCAGGCGCGCAAGCTGTTCAAATTTTTGATACTTGGGGTGGGGTGCTGAGTCAGAAAGATTATCGTGAATTCTCTCTCGATTATATGGCAAAAATTGTGGATGGTTTAAACCGTACAAAAGATGGCGAACCTGTGCCTGTTGTATTGTTTACGAAAGGCGGTGGCTTATGGTTAGAAGAAATTGCGGCAACAGGATGCGATGGACTGGGATTAGACTGGTCAATTGATATTGGCGATGCCAGAGCCCGCGTTGGCGATAAAGTGGCGCTGCAAGGTAATATGGATCCGGCTTATTTACATGCCAGTCCTGAAAAAATCCGGACAGAGGTTGAACGTATCCTTGCCAGTTATGGTGAAGGCAGTGGCCATGTATTTAATCTGGGCCATGGAATTACACCAGATGTTGACCCTGAAAATGCAGGGGCATTTATTCGAGCGGTCACTGAACTCAGTGGCAAATATCATAAAGTTTGATAGACAAAAATAAAAATACGGATACAAAAAAGCCAGCTCATTGTATGGTGAGCTGGCTTTTTCTTTGATTACTGCTTTAAATTTTCGAACACTTCAGGGTGTGGAAAGCAATAGCGACTATTGCTTTCCTTTTTTAAAAAAGTCGGTTGAGCCCATTTAATGCCGCAACACGATATGCTTCCGCCATTGTTGGGTAGTTAAACGTGGTATTAATAAAGTATTCGACTGTATTGGCCGGCCCTTTTTGTTGCATTATTGCTTGACCGATATGAACAATTTCTGAAGCTGCAGTACCAAAGCAGTGAATGCCTAAAATTTCTTTAGTATCCGGGTGGAAAAGTATTTTCAAACCACCAATTGTTGAATTGGCGATTTGTGCACGTGCTAAATGTTTAAACTGAGCTTTACCTACTTCATAAGGTATTTTTGCAGCTGTAAGCTCCTGCTCGGTTTTACCCACTGAACTGATTTCAGGGATGGTATAAATCCCGGTTGGGATATCATCAACCAGATGTGAATGGGTTTCACCTTGGCAAATGTAGTTAGCGCATATTCGGCCTTGATCGTATGCTGCACTGGCCAGACTTGGATAACCAATTACATCACCTACGGCATAGATATTATCGATTTCGGTTTGATAATGCCCGTCTACTTTAAGCTGACCGCGACCATCCGCCTTTAACCCGACTGCAGATAAATTTAATTTATCTGTATTACCAGTTCGACCGTTTGCAAATAATAAACAGTCTGCTTTAAATCGCTTACCTGATTTAGTTTTTAAAACAACTCCATCTTCCTGCTGAGTGATGCTGGCATACTCTTCACCATTACGAATCACAGTACCACTGTTGCCAAGGTGATAGCTGATAGCATCTGATATTTCATTATCTAAAAATGACAGTAAGCGTTCACGGGTATTAATCAGATCAACTTTTACGCCCAATCCGCGGAAAATACTGGCGTATTCAGAGCCAATTACACCTGCGCCATAGATAATGATAGTGCGTGGGTCATGACGTAGAGACAACACAGTATCACTGTCATAAATTCGACCTGCATTAAAGTCAACGTCAACCGGGCGATACGGACGAGAGCCGGTTGCTATGACAATAGTTTTTGCTGTGATGGACTGAGTAGAGCCATCTTCATGTGTAATTAAAATGGTATGCTTATCTAAAAACGAGGCTTCGCCTTTTAAAACCGTAACTCGGTTACGTTTGTAAAAACCGGATCTTAAATGGGTTTGCTGGCGGATGACGCCTTCTGCATGGCGCAGGATTTGCGGAAAATTAAGGTGCTTTTCACGACTGTTTTCACTAAACAGAGGATTATTATTAAAATCGATTAATTGTGAGACAGATTGCCTTAACGCTTTAGACGGGATTGTTCCCCAGTGTGTACAACCGCCGCCTACTGCGCTGTGCTTTTCTATGACCGCTACATTCTGGCCGGTTTTAGCGAGTCCCATTGCAGCGCCTTCGCCACCTGGGCCTGTACCTATAACAATAGCGTCGTAGTCGAATTTTATTGGTTTATCTGTATTGTTTGTGTGTTCAGATTTTTTTTCAGTAGTCACAAGCAGTCTCATCCTATTGCTTAGTTAATCTACCCCTATTCTAGCGCAAAGAGAGGACATTTAGTGGCATAAATCTCACCAATACTGATTAAAATTTTAGCCAATGCGATCGGGTTCCCATGTAAATGTTCCGCTTAGCTGAATCGAAAAGGGGATTTTTTATGTTTACTGGTTAAGCAATGGCTAAAATTCGCTTATCATATAGCGAGATATCAATAATGAATAATTCACATATGTCAGGTGTTCGGGCCCTACAGAAAGAAAAAACGAGGCGCGCTTTAATTCAGGCCGCTTTTACACAATTATCAGCGACTCATGACTTCTCTAACCTAAGCTTGCGAGAAGTCGCCAGAGAAGCAGGCATTGCGCCAACTTCTTTTTATCGCCATTTTAAAGATTTGGATGAACTTGGCTTAACGCTGGTGGATGAATCAGGTTTATTATTACGTCAGTTGATGCGTTCTGCTCGGCAGAGAATTGCGGTTGAAGGCTCTGTTATCAGTACGTCCATTGATACTTTTATGGACTTTATCAGTACGCATGAAAGTGAATTTCGAATTTTACTGCAGGCGCGTTCCGGTACTTCAGATGAATTCAGAGCTGCGGTTTCAAGAGAGATCATGCATTTTATTGCTGAGCTTAGTGATTACATCTGCCTGTCGCAAAAATGCAATCATGATTTTGCATATATTCAGGCAGAAGCTATGGTCAAACTGGTTTTTAATGCTGGCGCAGAAGTGATTGATATGCAGGCAGAGCAGAAAATACAAGTTGCGGCACGATTAAAAACACAGTTAAGACTGATTGTTAATGGTGCCGCCGTTACATTAAAGCAGTTATCTACGGGTTAACCAAACCCCGGTTTCAATATGATGGGTATAAGGAAACTGATCAAATAAGGTTAAATCCTGAATTTGATGTGTTTGTTCGATATCCGCTAAATTATCTGTTAGCGTTTCCGGATTGCAGGAAACATAAATGATATTGTCGAACTTTTTAACCAGCTCAACCGTTTGTTTATCTAATCCGGCTCTGGGTGGATCGACCAAAATTGTAGAAAATTGATAATCGGTTAAATCAATTGTTTTAAGAGATTTAACCGACTTGCCTTCAAAATAAGCAGCTGAAAAATCTTCAGCCGATGATTGACCGATAACCGTATTACTGATTTTATTTAATGCGAGATTATGTTGTGCTGACTTAACCGAAGAGCGAGCGATTTCAGTCGCCAGTACTTTGTTGAACTGTTTGGACAGTGCAATGCTGAAGTTACCATTTCCACAATAAAGCTCAAGTAAATCTCCGGTTAATGGTTTAGCAATTTGACTTGCCCATTCCAGCATCGCTTGGTTAATAATGCCATTTGGTTGAGTAAAACTATTTTCGATTTGTTGATATCTGTATATTTCACCTGATACAGTCAGAGATTCTGTGACATAGTCCTGATCAACCAACACTTTTTGCTTTCTTGAGCGACCAATAATGTTAACTGGCGCGATAGTACTTAACGCTTGTTTTAGTGCTTTTGCCTGAGCTTGCCATTCATCATCGAGCTTTTTATGATAAATAAGGCTGACTAGCGCTTCTCCACTTAATGTGGTTAAAAAATCAACCTGATATAATTTACGTCTTAGTAATTCATTTTCCAGAAATTGCGCTCGCACGGCTTGCATAAGCTGATTTAATAACTCAGATCCCGGAATGAAATAGTCAACTCTAAATTTTTCTTTGGTTGCCGGATCAAACATAATGTAGAAACTGTCGTCATCCTGATGCCAAACTCTGAACTCTGCTCTTAATCGATAGTGCTGATGCGGTGAAGGAATTAAATCCGTTTGTTCAGGTAGCGTCAAAGATTTAAATAAACTAAGCGTCTCTTGTTCTTTCGCTTTTAATAGTGAGGGATACTGGCTAGTATCAATTTGATCTACTCGCATGCAATTAACTACCGATTGTGAAAAACGCGTATTGTACTAACTAAAAAACCGAATACCAGACTTATCATTGGCTTTACATTAAAAAATGATTAAATTTTATTCGCTTTTGGCCGATATACTAATTGGTAGTGAATCTAGGGTTAAAACTATGGATATTTCGAATTTAAAGTCCAACATACAAAATACTTCCAACATAAATGAAGTTAAGAATAAAAGCGGGCAAAAGTCGGCCGTTGAAGAAAACATTGCTCAGACTAAGCAAAATAATTCTGCACAATCTGGCTCTGCAGTAGAAATCCACTTGCAAAATATTTCCAAGCACCAACTGAATATGACTATTTTGCATCGCACTTTAGCCGGGAGCTTAAATGGGTTTTCAGATTATGCCAGTAAGCCATTAGCCGCGTTTGAAGTTAAGCAGCCGGATGAAACGGAACAAAAATCTCTGTTTGACTTTGAAGAGGTCGCTAAAAATGTACTTAACTTTGTGGAAGGCGCATTAAACAGTGCTGCCAAAAGTGGAGCGTCTCAGGATGAGTTGAATGAAATGCTGGACCAAGCCAGAAAAGGGGTTGAAATGGGGGTCAGTGCCGCAAGAAAAGAGTTAGGCGTAGATGAAAACAGTGAAGATGAGTTGGCAATCGGGATTAAAAAAGCGGATGAATTAATTAATCAGGGGCTGGATAAATTGTTTGAACGATTTAATCCTGAAGAAACTCAAGAGTCTGTTAGTGGTCTAAGCTATGACGCTCAATATCGTCAGGATAACAATTCCACCATTTTTCTTCAGACCAAAGAAGGCGATATAGTCAATATCAGCTTTGCAAGTATTCAAGCTTATCAGGAGCGCTTAGAGCAGCAGAGCATATCAACTCAAAATGAAGACGGCCAGGCTCAATCGTTGACACAAACAGAATTAAATCAAGCCTATTTCCAATCAGAGCAATTCTCATTTTCGGTTGAAGGTGACTTAAATGAGGATGAACTAAAATCTATTGGTGATTTGGTCAGTCAGGTGGGTAAGGTTTCAGATTCTTTTTACCGAGGTAACGTTCAAGCAGCTTATCAGCAAGCTCAAAAGCTGGGTTTTGATGAGGCTCAAATTAGTCATTTCGCTATGAATTTATCTCAGCAAACTCAGGTCTCTCAAAGTTATACCAGTGTCTCTAGTTATCAGTCTAATCAAACGACTCAAAAGGCTGGTTTGCCTGAATCTGTAAAGCAGCCACTAAATGACTATGTTAAAGAGCTGACTGATATGGTTGAGAAACAGCAACAAAATTTAGCCGAGCAAGAAGATCTTCAGTCAGTCATTAATCGCGTATTTAGTCAGCAATTTAATTTAAAGGGAAATGATTTAATTGATGTCGTTAATCGTTTTAACCACTTTAACCAAAAGATATTAATCAATGAAGAAGATAAAGGTGAGTCACTAAACCGGGAATAAAGATTTTTATGAAAGTGGCAGTCTCTTATCGATATGCCACTTTATTTAAAGCAAAATTAGTCGTTACTTGAATCTGTATTTTGATTCGCTCTATCTTTTGCTTCACGCACTTTTAGTGTTCTTTGTTGGAATTCCTGTTCGTTTAACTGAGTGATTGCTTTGTCTGCACCGCTTTCATCCATCTCAACAAAACCAAAACCTTTTCTTTTACCTGTATTTCGGTCGCGCATCAGGCGAACTGATGAAACTTCTCCATATTTAGCAAAAAGTTCTTTTACGGCAGCTTCGTTTGCGCGATAAGGCAAATTACCGACGTAGATGGTTTTAGTACTAAGTGGCTTTTCTGAAGAACTAGTTGTTGTTGCTTGTCCCCCAGGTAAAAGAATGGCTAAACTTCCCCCAATTAATACGCCCAAGCTGAGTGCAACGTTTGTTTCTAACTCAATAGAAGTGAAAGGTAAAACAAAAAAGCAAATAAGCGTAAGTACTATTACAGCCGATGCTTGTTTTAAAACATTATTATTAGACATTGAAACCTCGAAAAATAAGATCAAAATTTTAATTAATAGAATAAAAAGTAAATAAGGCTCTATTAAAGTACATGATTATTTGATTATTTTGTACTCTAATCATGAGTAAAGTACATAAAACATTCAATAAAATAAAGCTTTTGATTGATAATTGACCGCTTGAGCATTTATTTCAAATTAATTCAAAAAAAGCGTTGACGGGGGTTAATTAGTCCCTATAATGCGCCCCCACAACGCAGCAACACGCAGACAAACGTCAGCGAGTTAAAGCGGAACTCGAAAGGGTTTAAACGGTTGAAAAGCCTGTTTCAAATTAAATGAAACAAAGGCTTGACAACAAAAGAGGAAAGCGTAGAATGCGCGGC
>CAJXMO010000003.1 GCA_913056495.1 uncultured Alteromonadaceae bacterium
GCCTTTCAGGTTCGTCCTGAGCGCTTCCAACTCTTTGTTGCTCGGTTTTTATATAGAATAACTATACTACAGCCCTCGCGCCGCGATTTGAAAGCGCTCAGTTAGAACAAAATTTGTACTCGAAAGATAAACAGCCCCTGGTTAAAGTTGAATTACAACAAACACAATTGGAGCGATCAGTATTTGATACTCAAGTGGTCAATGAGTTTGCGATTCCGGTTTACCATTTTTTACATAGCAAACAGTTGCACTTATTGCCCAAGGTCACCGCTGAACTCGACAAAATGAAAAATAATGGCCGGTTAGCAGAACTGGCAGAAAACTTTATGGCCTGTGTTGAACAGGGCCGTCTCCAAGCTCCGGGTGCGGAGAACCAAAGTTTTACTTGCCAGCCGCTAATCGCAGCACAGCGCTAACCATGGGATAAACTAGGGTATAAACCCGCCCGGTCAGTCGCAAACTTTCTCGCGCATTAGTTGATCTTAAGCCATAATATGCTGGTGTAAGTTTAATAATTCTTTACAAAGAACTGATCAATATTAAAATTTGCCCGGTATTCACTTATATTGATTAATTTATTTTTATGGATGAAAATTTATTTTGGCCAAAGGGGGGCATAGTGTTTCGTTGTTTAACCCGCCATTTGTTTAACAGCTTTGTATTTTTGTGTTGCTTAATACAACCCCTGGCGGCTGATAGTCAGGAGATAAAAACGCTGACTTTTGCTACCCCGCAATATCATCCACTGACCTTGCTGGGTTACGAAATTATCAGTGAAGCTTACCAGAACATAGGGTATCAGGTAGCTATTGATTATTACCCCCATGAAAGAGCTTTGTATATGTCTAACTCTGGTCAGGTTGATGGCGAGTTAGGCCGGGTCGGAAGTATAGACCCAAACTATGAAAACTTACTGCGTGTGCCGGTGAGCTTTTTAAGCTTGAAAATGAATTCAGTTTCGATGAAAAACGCATCGCGCCGAGAAACTCAATTGCCCGAGCTTAAGCAGTTCCGGGTTGGTCTGATTAGAGGTTCAAAGTTCCTCGAATATCTGTTTACTGACTCTGATACCATTCTGACACAAAATACCGGCCAACTATTACGTCTGCTAAAAAAAGGCCGGGTTGACTATGCTATTGCAGATACTATTTTAGTTGAGGTAGAACTCGCGAAAGGCAAGCTGGATAAAAAACTGTTTGATTCATACACGTTACCTGATCTGACCAGCCCGATTTTTCATTTTTTGCATAAACGCCATCAAAGTCTGGTGCCGCTTATTCATGCGGAGTTGCTTAAAATGAAACAAAATGGACGCATTGCCGCATTAGAGCAAAACTTTATGGCTTGTGTCCGCAAGGGGCGATTACAATTTCCGGACCGAGAACATCCCGGCTATTCATGCCCGCCCATGATCACCGCGAATCTCAGCCATTAAAACGCAATGCTTTTTCCCTGCCAGTCCAGATAACTTAACTGGTTATCCAGCGGTGCATTCTTTACCACCGATAACAAACGTTCGGCAACAAATTCCGGGGTAAAGAGCTTTTCCGGTTTGACATTTTTTTGAAACGGTTTGGACAGCTCTGTGTCTGTCGTGCCGGGGTGAAACGCAATCACTTTAACGTTTTTAGCGCGTCTTGAAAATTCAACCGCAGCTGTTTTTAAAATCATATTCAGCGCTGCTTTTGAAGCCCGGTATGCGTACCAACCGCCCAGTTGATTATCGCTTATTGAGCCAACCCGGGCACTGAGCACCGTAATATAACAAGTCTGTTGGTGTTTAACCTGAGGCGCTAAATATTTAAGCCAGATGGCGGTATTAAATGCATTGGCGGTAAAGACTTGATTGAGCGCAGTTAAGCTTAAGTCTTCTAACTTTTTTTCCGGAAATATCTGTTTATTTTCATGATGCAGCAGTCCATTAAAAATTAAAATATGGCTTAATCTGTAGCCGCTTAAATCCTTGCAGATTTGTTCAATGGAGCATTCTGAATAATCCGATTGAATATACACGGGATTGATTGTGGCAGTGCGATTTTGTAATTTTCTTGAAATCCAGATTTGCTGATGCTCAGGTAAGTCTTTAGCCAGAAGGTGAGCACTTGCCTGAGCGATTTGACTGGAAGCGCCTATGATTAAAATAGCCTCTTGCATGAGTTTTCCCGATAGTATGGCTTTTATTTGTTTACGTCTTAAATGAGCCTGTAGATCCTTATTTACCTGTTTTAAATCAAACATTTTATTTTGACTGACAGTTGCAGACCTTAATTTTTGATAGTTCGAAAGGGGTAAGTTGAATTTACTGTCAATAATCTGTGACAGTGTTTAGCTTTGGTCTTTCTCTGTGTTATTTACTTAGCGTGCTAACTAATGCTAAACTAGTTAGCACGCTAAGTAAATAAGGTGAGCTATGGCAACTTCAAAAAATAATAACCCGAGAGATACCTCTTTTGATTTATCTATTTCACTGCAAATGGGCAGGGTACATAGAATTTGCCGCGAGGCAGTCACAGCAGTCGTTGAACCTTTAGGGTTAACTCAATCGCGTTGGACTGCTTTGGTTCATATCGATTATTTAAATGAAGGCGTAACGCAACTTGAACTGGCAAACAGTTTAGGTATTGAAATGCCTTCTCTAACCAGAACCTTGAAACAGCTCGAAGCGCAAAATTTAATTGTTCGCCGGGTAGGTGAAACCGATAAGCGCAGTAAAAATATCTATTTTACACAAGCTGGCCGTGACTTAATTAATCGTCTTCAGATGCTCTTGCTCGATATTAAAGAAAAGTTATATGGCAGTTTAAGCCAGCAGCAAATGGAAATAATTGCAAACGGCCTGACTGAAATCGAAAAAAATGCACGTGGACTTATTAACGAATTATCAGAAAATAGGGTGGACTATGACGCCTGATCAAAAATTTGCACGATATGTCAAAATCTCACTGACAGGGTTTATTTTATTATTTGTCTATTACATTATCGCCGACATCTGGCTTCCGGTTACACCCCAAGCCAGAGTGTATCACCCTGTGGTTCAGGTTGCGCCACAAATCAGCGGCCGGGTAACGGAAGTATTTGTCAGCAATCATCAGCAGGTCAAAGCGGGTGATTTGTTATTTTGCATTGATGATGCACCTTTTAAACTGGCCCTTGCACATGCTGAACTTGCATTGGCTGACGCTCAGCTAGAAAACCAGCAGCTCAATACTCAAATTCAGTCACTCAATGCCAATATAGAAGCGGCTAAAGCCAAACTAAATGAACAAAGCCTGTTAAAGCAGCGGGCTGAACATCTGATTAATGAAAAAGCCATTAGCCGGCAGGATTTTGACAGCATAGTTGCAGACTATAAAGTCAATCAAGCGAATTTAGTCTCTTTGCAGGCTCAGTTGACCGAAGCCAAATTAAAAAGAGGGGCGCAGGGGGAGCACAATTTATCCATTCGTCATGCTCTGAATCAGATCGATCAGGCTAAACTGAATCTGTCTTATACAAAAGTAACGGCTTTAAATTCGGGGGTGGTCGCTAATTTGCAATTACTCAAAGGGGCCTATGCCAATAGTGGTCAGGCATTAATGGCGATCGTATCTGATAAAGCCGATTTAGTGGCTGATTTTCGGGAAAAATCCTTAATCAATAAACGTCCCGGAAGTATCGCCAGAGTAACTTTTGACGGTCAGCCCGGGCAGGTATATAAGGCGCGCGTTAGCAGCTTTGAAGCGGGCGTCAGTGACGGCCAACTCAGTGCAAATGGTTTGCTCAGTACCACCGAAAAAAGCAACCGCTGGGTTCGTGATGCGCAGCGTCAGCGAATCCATTTAGATTTATCAGACAATGCTGACATTGTTAACCGGCTGC
The DNA here is from genome assembly GCA_913056495.1 of uncultured Alteromonadaceae bacterium. Classification (GTDB taxonomy): domain Bacteria; phylum Pseudomonadota; class Gammaproteobacteria; order Enterobacterales; family Alteromonadaceae; genus Catenovulum. The sequence continues at coordinate 3,859 of CAJXMO010000003.1, forward strand.
AAAGTGGTGCCCGAGCCACCGTACAGTTATTACCTGATTCTGGCTTGGGTCAATGGCTAGGCGGGCTTCAGATTAAATTGATCAGTTGGTTACATTATATTTATTAAATCACACGGGTATTCATACGATGCAAACTCATTCGCCAAAATTAGATGAAAACGGGCTCAGGCAGACACTGAGAATTGCCGGTGGCGCAACGCTTGGGTTTACTGTGTGTAAATTGATGCAATGGCCAAACGGTATATTTTTCACTATATACCCTATGTTATTGCTCGGTTTGGTACCTGCGTTAAATTTATCTGTGATTCGCCAGTTTATTGCCAGCTCAGCCTATAGTGCCTTTATTGTATTGGTTATCCAGGGACTGTTTAATCATTTGCCTGTTGTTATGGTGCTGATCAGTTTTCTGGCATTTAGTCTGCTGTTTTATCAAATGAGTACAGGCGCGAATTTTTTATTTGGTGCAAGTGGTGTTGTCACCTTGTCTATTCAGTTTAATTTTGCCAGTTATATCACTCAGGGCACAAGTATTTATCCCTTGATTATTTCCAATGCTGTAGCCATTTTTGTATCTATTGCAATTGCTGCTTTAATGCATACCTTGTTTCCTGATGTGACGCCGAGACAGGCACGTCCGCGACCGGTAAAAGATAAGCAGAGTATTCGTCATGAGGTTTTATTATGCTCAAGCGTCGCTACGTTATCCTTTATTGTATTTCAGGTATTTGATTTAAGTGACTCAGTATCCGCACAGGCTGCTTCAGTCTTGATTTTGTTTTCACTTTGCTGGAAAGCTGCAGGCTTAGCAGGGTGGGCAAGAGCCGTTGGTACTTTAATTGGCTGTAACATTGCGTTACTTGCCCAGTTATTATTGTATAACCTAACTGAGATACTGATATTTCCTGTTATGGTTTTATGGATCTGCTCGTTTATATTTAGTCGCTATCATATTTTAGGCGGAGGCATACCCGGGGTTGGGTTTGGTGTATTAACCACATTTGGCATTTTATTTGGTCAGTCATTAGGACCCGGTCAAGATCTTGTGTATAGCGCTTTATATCGGTTTTCATCTGTTTCTTTTGCATTGCTTGCCAGCTTATGTGCTATTTATATTGTGCATACCTTGCTGAACAAAATAGATATGACTCGCCACCATACCTATCGTTGATATGCGTGCCAATTTTAAGAATTCGATGACTGAGTGTGTTTCTATTATTTATTTGCAAACCTGATAAAGCTGATTAGTTTGTTTTTGATCAAAGTTTGTCAGCCTCATAAGCGTTAAACTCAATGAATAATCTGCGAACTTTATCAATTTTTAAAGTGTGGATTAGCGTTTTTGTAGGTCGCCATTTATGGCGTCACCCGGCAAGGTAAGCACAATTATAATATCTTCAGGATTGTTGTTGGCGAACTCGACTTACAAGAAGTATTCAATCAAATTTTTGACAACGTACTGTTCTAAGGAGAGTTTTATGCAAGTTCAGCAGCTTTTCAATCAAAAACTACTCACTAAATACAATACCAGCGGCCCCAGATATACTTCGTATCCGACGGCGGTTGAGTTTAATGAAGGCTTTGATCAGTCGCTGTTTGAGTTTGCGGTTAAACACTCAGATAATCAAAACTTATCTTTATATGTGCATATCCCGTTTTGTCACAGCCTGTGTTATTACTGTGGCTGCAATAAAATTGTGACCCGCCATCAGGATAAAGCTGATACCTATATTGACCATCTGATTTGCGAAATCAAACAACAGGCCCCTTTATTTAAACAGCATAATGTCACCCAATTACACTTTGGGGGCGGTACGCCTAGCTTTTTAACTCAGGCGCAAATGGTTAGGTTGATTACCGCGCTCAAACAAAGTTTTGAGATCGCTGATGCCATTGAAATGAGCATTGAAATTGACCCGCGTGAAATTGAGCTGTCTTACATTTACGATTTAGCCGAACTTGGGTTTAACCGCCTCAGCATTGGCGTTCAGGACACAGATACAAAAGTACAAACCGCAATTAACCGGGTGCAAAGCACAGAAAGCATTCAGCAAATCGTTAATAAAGCCAAACAAGTGGGTTTTAATTCAGTGAATCTGGATTTAATTTATGGTTTGCCACATCAAACCGAACACACTTTTGCTAAAACGCTGGATGATATTTTAGCCATGGATATCGACCGGGTCTCTTTATTCAGCTACGCCCATTTACCTGAGCGCTTTGCGGCTCAGCGAAAACTGAAAAATGAATGGTTGCCTAACCCGCAACAAAAATTAGATTTAATGCAGCAGGCCATGCAGCGCCTGACACAGGCTGGGTTTGTGATGATAGGTATGGATCATTTTGCCAAGCAGGAAGATGAACTGGCGATAGCCTTAAAAGAGGGGACGCTGCACCGCAATTTTCAGGGCTATACTACCCAAGGCGACTGCGATTTATTAGGCTTAGGGGTTTCATCTATTAGCGCGATTGGCCGCAGCTATAGCCAGAATGTAAAAGACTTAAAGCAGTATTATCAAAACATCAATGAAACCGGGCGCGCACTTGAAAAAGGTTACCTGTTAAACCATGACGATTTGATTCGCGGCGCGGTTATTCGCTCACTCATGTGCAATATGCGGGTCGATAAAGCTGAAATTGAGCAAGCCTTTAGTATTAACTTTAATCAATATTTTGCCAAAGAGCAGGAAAGCTTAAGCTGTTTTGTACAAGATAAATTATTAACTGTGACGCCTGATGCAATTAAAGTCAGTGCGAATGCCAGTTTATTTTTGCGTATCATCGCAATGACATTTGATGCTTATATGCAAAAGCATTTAAATCAGCAAAGGTTTTCGCGGGTGATTTAATCGTTTTGTCTGATATTTAGGCAAACAAACCTTAAAAGCGGGTTTTATTGCAAAAACTTGGGCTTTGGGGTTGCCGGGAGCACTTTAGTTAGCTAGAATTCGCGCCACTTCTTAGCCAAGGCTATTAAGTTTAAACCTATCCAATATGGTGATTGTAGCTCAGTTGGTAGAGCCCCGGATTGTGATTCCGGTTGTCGTGGGTTCAAGTCCCATCAGTCACCCCATTTTTTTGTTTTCAAGATTTAATATTTTCAAGAACTACTATTCGCGAAATCATTGTGATTCCACCCTTGATTTAGCGTGAGTCTATGCCTCTTCCGTTATAAATTTTTTCAAGAATTAATATTTCCGAAACCCTTGTGGTTCCAGCTTTTGATTTATTCAGTTTCCAAACCTTTTCAGTTGGCTATTTTTAATTTGCTATAACCCCTTAACTTTTCACAGGGCAAAATCATAGTTGAATGTTTCTATACAAACCAGCAAGGTGGAGCCATAATTTTCACAAAAACGCTGCAAGTACGTCCATGTAAGCTTGGATTTTTCGTCCTGAAAAATACATTTTGTTCTAAATTATCGCTCACCCGTTTAAATATTTGGGATATTTAAAGGTATGTTCTTGCCCTGTAGTTTTTCATAAAGTCTCAAAACGCTACTCAGTAAATCAATAATTTCATTTATTTGGTACACACCCACAAGAACACTTCTTAAAGCGTGCCTGCTTTGCCCTGACGGCTGCAGTTATCTTTAAAATGCACTGATTTAAGTCTTAGCTCTTTTCGTCTCAGTGCACCGATAATATAAAATCAAGCTAAAAGAATACTGAAATATAGATTTTTGAACTCGTGCTTACTGTATCACTTTGGGTATAGGTAAATTAGTACACTTGCTTTGTTCATTTAAGTCTTTTATTTTAAGTCTAAATAATATTGAGGTTTGATATATGGAAATCAGGTTCAAAGAAGACAGTGAAGGGCTTTTGATAGATGATTTAGTGGCTTTTGATAAAAAGGTTAATCTTTTATGTGGTAAAAATGGATCAGGGAAGTCGAGGTTTCTTCGAGCATTAAAAAATAGTCGTAAAGTGGAGTTGACCGAAGACGATAATGAGGTTGATCGAAGTTCAATAATGCATGTCCTGTCGTCAAACATGATAAATGTGGGGCGTGGGCAGAGCGTAACTGAGAAAACTTTTGAAGACACCTATGCTGCAATAGTTGCTACTTACAATAGATATTTAGCAGAGAAGGAGTCTAGGGGGAAAACTAATTTAGCTAGAGAGGTTGAGTCAGGCTATCGTAGCTCTGGTTTAAATCTATCCTCTCAGGATTTTGAACAATTTGTCAAAAGCGCAGCGCAAAACTTTAATAAAGATCTTGATTCACTAACTGATGAAGAATTAAAAGCTACCCCCCTAGATGTGGCTAATAAATTAAATGTCCAAAATAATATATCTTATCTTTGTTTTCGCTTTTTATGGCTTAAAAAACAAAATTTATTACAAAAATTTTATTATCAACAAGGTTATGAAAAAGCACTGGTATATGATTTTGATGAAATGTACCCAGATGCTCCGTGGGTAGTAATTAATAAAATTTTGGCCGAAAATTTTGATGTTGAATGGGAGGTGGTACAAGACGAAGATTTTTCATCCAGTATCAAACCTGTAAAATTTCAATCTAAGAAAAATGGTTCAGATATTGATATTAGTAAGTTGTCCGATGGAGAAAAGACAATATTATGGATAGCATGTGCATTCATTAATCAAAAACTAGAATCGAGAGCCCTAGAGGGGTGCAAACTTATATTGTTAGATGAACCAGACGCGTTTTTACACCCTAGGATGATGCATTGTTTTATTTCAGTTGTTGAAAGTCTAAGCAAAAGTTTGGATGCCTATGTTGTATTCACAACACACTCTCCAACTACAGTGGCACTGGCTAAAAATTGTGACATCTATCATGTGGAGTCAAATAAGTTAACTTTGATAAGCCAAGACAAAGCAATCAAAGAACTATTGGATGGCGTGGATTTTATTGCTGTATCACCAGAAAACAGAAGAACGGTTTATGTTGAAGGGTATGTTGATCGAAGAATTTATGAACTATACCACCAGCAGTTGATTGCCGACGAAAAGATCAATAATGATTTAACCGTAACATTTGTTGAAGCTGCTCCAAGAAGTGATTTTGAATATGTAGAATGTAAAATTAGACAACATTGGAAAGATGCTGATTTAGGGCAGGTTAAAGCACTTTCTGAAGAGATTAATGGTCAAGGTTCATGCCAAAATGTTAAAGGCCAAGTGAAAGCTTTTAGGGCTCGTAATAGGAGCGGAGATAATTCAATTTATGGCATTATTGATAGAGATAAAAACAATAAATCCGGTGATGGTTTAATTGTTCTTTGTCACAATGAATTCTATGCGCTTGACAATGTAGTAATGAATACAATTACTTTAACAGTATTTTTATATCGATTTTGGGCAGACCAACATCGATTTAAAGAAATATTCTCCAGCTTGGGTTTTAAACTAGGTGATATTCTGGAAAAACCAGATAAATTGCAAGAAGCATCCAATACTTTAACCAGTTTGCTTTTGGAAGTTAACAACGATGAAATAGCCTATAAGGAAGTTCAATTTAATGATGGTAATACTTACATGCTGGCAACTGAATTAATTGATAAAAATGGGCATAGAAGAGAAGATTTAATTAAAAGTAAAATCTCTTTTTTGGCGGAAAGAAAGTTCACAAAGGAAGGTGTATTAAAAGAGGAAATAGTAAAACAGCTTATAGAAGAGTACGGCTCTGGTTATTTTCCAAAGAGTTTTACGGAGACATTTGGATACATTGTATAGCCAAATTATAATATCAATATATAGTGAAAAGAGGTGTAAATGAATTTAGAAGAAGCATACTTTGCAATCAAAAGATGTTTTGGAGATGCAGACGGAATTTTTGCAAATCATCCGATTGAGGAACAGGGAGCAAAAGAGTTAAAACAAATAATTGATAGTGGAAGTATGGATAAAAAATATGCGCTTATTTTGGCATTAGGGTATATGGAAATGGAAAGCTTTCGTTCTGATTTAAAGGAATCAGAGACCGAGAAGTTTAAAAAGTATTTTGGTATAAGTTAGATTAATGAAGTACTTCATTCCAACAGAATTGAGCGATGATACCATTGCTCATCTTAATATCCCAAACAAGCCTATTCAGGTAAATGTAAAGCGATGGTCTCTTTCCAAAGCGGACAACTGCTTTAACAATGTTAAGTTTTATACAGAGAATAATGATGGTAGCCTTCAATTTGGCTGGAAATTTGCGATATTAGGAAATGTAATTGTTAGATTGATAGGCCATGTTGTAATTCGTACCCCTGATTTAAAACTTAAATGCATAACACCTCAGACAGACAATAGAACTAAAATTTTATTTAGTCCCGACGACAATGTTAAAGATTTAATCATTGATAACTACCTGCCCGGTAAACATATTCCTCTGGTTGAAAATGACCAAGTTAAATCATATGCAAAGCTACTGGATTATACCGAAACTTTGAGGGTTAAGTACAAGGTTAACAGCCCCCAATATAAAGCTGAATTGGAGCAACTAAATTGGCTTGCAACGGCCAGTATGCCGGCCGTTTTAAGAGCCGCAAAACAACATACTAAGATGGATGAATCATGCTACTGTGGCAGTAAGACCCCTCGGAACTCGTGTTGTAATTGATTCTTAATCTCCAGTTAAGCTCACAGGCTTTAATGGCCGTGTAAGTCATTAATTAAATTGACTGTTATAAAGTAAAAGTTATTTGGATGGCTGATTTGCCTTTTCGCGCTAAAGCACGACCTACAATAGAACTTGCCCGGTTATTTAAAATCGCGCTAAAGCACGGCTAGAGGGAAATTTTCCGGTTTGCTGTTAAATGCCTAAGCGTTCAATATTGACCCGGCTGCGAAAATCGGCCAGTTGCTCGCCGTTAAAGAGTTCTGTACCCGGGTGCATCACTGTACCAGCGCCGCAGGCCATACCATACCTTAGCGCCTGCTGAGGTTCATCGTATAAGCTAAATCCGGCTACTAAACCGGCTACCATTGAATCACCCGCGCCCACTGTGGTATTGACCGGGACATCCAGCGATCTGGCGTAAAAACTATTGTTCGGGCTGACTAAAATTGCACCTTCATGCCCGAGTGATACACAAACATGGGCTACGCCTTGCTGTTGAATTTGTCTGGCTGCGTGGGCTATCGCCTCGTGTGAGTTAAGTTTGACATGCATTAAGGTTTCCAGCTCGTATTGATTGGGTTTAATTAAAAACGGCCCGGCATCAATTGCATGTTTGAGCATTTCACCATGGGTATCAACCACGGCGCGGCCGCCATTGTCGTTTATCTGGCGGACTAAATCTGCGTATTGGGTTTTGGCGATATTTGGCTGGCAGGAGCCGGTAATAATGCCATAGCCATTGGCTGTTTTTTCAATAAAATCAGCGATGATATTTTGCAGTTGAGATTCTGCTATCGGGGTGCCGCTGCCCGCTAACTGATATTGGGTGTGGGTGTCCAGTTCTATAATGGTTGAGTTTATCCGGGTCTGGCCGGTTACTTCTTCATACACGACATGGCTGAGTTGTGGCTCAATTAAAGATTTTAAGATTTGGCCAACTTCACCTGCAATGATGCAAAAAGTGGTGGAGTCGATTTCCATCCGGTTTAACGCCCGGCCTATATTAATGCCATTGCCGCCCGGGTCATAACGCGCTGAGTCGGTACGGGCTTTTTGATCAGCTATCAGTTTATGAACATGATAAGTGACATCCAAAGCCGGATTTAAACACAGGGTAGTAATGCTTTGTTTCATAATTTTAATGGCTCTTCAGCGTTAATAAAGTTAAGTGTAGTACCTGTTTGTTTTTTATGGTGTTGTGATGCTCATTTTTGCTAAAAATCAGGCGGGTAATACAAAGCATGGGTATTTGGATAACCCGGTCACGAATTTATACGCGATTTTAGATTTAGTTTTGTTACAATGAGCCAATAAAATTAAAACCTCAAAACGGTAGGCCCAGCTTTGTTTCAGGCAGAGACTTTTGTATTTAAACAGCCAGAATTTATTTCAAGCGATAATCAACTCAAACTCAATTATCAGTTCGGTGATACTCACTTTTGTGAAACTTATCAATTTGATAGCAGCCAAATTCAGTTAGATAGCGCACAAACCGGTATTGGGCAAGCCATTCGCTTTCTGCATCTGGTGGCCGGGGTGAGTTATTTTAAACTTCAGCCGTTTGCCAACATTGAAATTGAAAGACAGCCGCTGAGCCAGCCTCAAGCCGATTTTTTCCGCAAACTTTATATTAACGGTTTGGCTGAATTTGCTTATCGTAATCAGTTGGATATTACTCAGGCCTGTCATTTTCCGGCGACTCAGACAACAGACGATGTAATACATCAAACCGGGTCTGAATCGCATCAGCAACATGCTCTGGTTTTAATTGGTGGCGGTAAAGATTCACTGGTCAGTATTGAGGCACTTAAACAAGCCGGTAAACAGGTAACTTTGTTTGCGGTAAATCCGGCAGAGCCGATTTTAAACTGTGTAAAACAATCGGGTTTACCTTTTGTCGCGGTTAAGCGCTCGCTTGACCCGCAATTATTTGCGCTCAATGAGCAGGGCGCATTAAACGGGCATGTGCCCATTACCGCTATTATCAGTTTTACTGCGTTAATTGTGGCACAGGCGCTGGGCTGTGATGCCATTATCACCTCAAATGAAGCATCGGCCAATGAAGCAACTGTGGTAAAAAACGGGGTGGCAATTAATCATCAATATAGTAAATCTTATGAGTTTGAACAGGATTTTACCCGGTTTGCAAAACACTATATTCACCCGGATTTAGCTTATTTTTCTTTATTGCGGCCGTTTACCGAAATGCGGATTGTGAAAGAGTTTGCGCAATTTGCTCAGTATGATGATGTGTTTACTTCCTGTAATAAAGCCTTTCGGATTTATCATCAAAAATCGGATACGCGCTGGTGTCTGGCCTGTCCAAAATGCCATTTCGTACATTTAATGTTTGCCGTATCCGGTATCAGCGATGATAGATTAACGCTGATTTTTAATGGTAATCCGCTTGATAATATCGATTTTTTACAGGCCTATCGTGAACTGGTGGGCTTAACCGAAAATAAACCCTGGGAATGTGTCGGCGAAAAACTCGAATCAGCGACTGCCATTTATTTATTAAGTCAGGCAGAAGCTTCTAAAGACTATGCGATTGTAAATGCTTTAGTGGATGAAGTTATGAGTGCATACGGTGAAGCTAAACTTTCAGAGGCGAGTCAGTCGCTACTGATACCAAGACAGCCTTATGCTGTACCGAGCCATTATACAGGATGTTTTGCAGATGTCTGATATACAGCTAAGTGCGCACCAGTTGGCAAAGCAAGGCAAAGTCGTCATTTGGGGTTTTGGTCAGGAAGGGCTGGCTAGTTATCGGTATTTAACCGAACAATTAAATATTGAGGATATCTGGATTTTAACCGACCAGTATCAGGCTGAGCTTGAGGAATATCCTAATTATATATATGCCGCAGATGGATTGAATAAACTGGCACAGGGTGAATTTAAGCTGGTTATTAAAAGCCCGGGTATCAGCTTATACCGGGATGAACTTGTGCAGGCCCGGCAAAATGGCAGTCAGGTTTCGTCCTCTACTAATTTATGGTTTGAGCGTTATCCGGAAGCAAAAACGATTATAGTAACCGGAACCAAAGGGAAAAGTACGACCGCCAGCATGCTTGGTCATTTAATGCAGTCGATTGACTTAGATGTTTTGGTTGCCGGCAATTTAGGTTTGCCGCTTATCTCCGTTAAACCCGCTAAAGATTACACTATTTTAGAGTTATCTTCATACCAACTGGCGGATTTAAAAGCTCATTGCAATGCTTTTATTTTACTGAACTTATACCAGGAGCATGTGCCCTGGCATACCTCTGCAAAACAATATTATCTGGACAAAACTAAACCCGCGCGCGAGCAAAATTGTGACTTACTTATTTGTAACTCTGATTCAGAACTGACAAAAACGTATCTGACAGAGCCTTACAAAGCTGATTTATCGCCCGTGTATTTTGGCCAGGCTGAGGGCTTTTATTGCCTGAACGATCACTTGTTTTATCAGAATGAGCCACTTGAATTTTGTTTCAATCTAAAAGGTGAACATAATCTAAAAAATTTAGCGGCTTGTTTAACCTTAATGGAAAAGTTAAACCTGAACTGGCGACATGCTTTACCGTCACTGGCTCGATTTCATTCGTTGGCACACAGATTAGAAGAAAAAGTTCTGAACAATGGCATTATTGCCGTAAACGATAGTATATCAACAACACCGGATTCCACTTTGTGTGCTCTGAATTGTTATACAAACCTGCCAGTATATTTGATTTTGGGCGGTGCTGAGCGTGAGCAAGATTATCAGCATTTAACTAAACAGCTCGCTCAGTTTAATATCAAACATATTGCTTTAATTGGCACGACAGGCAAGCGGCTCGAATTACAATTGGCAAGTTTACCTGAGGCCAAGTTCTCGTTTGAATATTATGCTGACTTGCCTTTAGCTATTGAAGGCATTTTAGACAAAGTAGGCTCAGGTGAGGTCGTTTTATTGTCACCGGCAGCGCCCAGCTTTGGTGAGTTTAAAAACTATCAGGATAGAGGTGAGCAGTTTTTCGCTTTAATTGATCCCAGCAACGCATCATTTAAATCGTCCCATTGCACCGCCAAATAAAACGGATAGGGTTAAGCGAAAAATGTGACTTGAAAAAGTTAATCGTTTTATTTTACCTATTTTTATACCTAGCTCAGGTTGATGAACACTCAACTTAAATACTGACTCATTTGCTGTCAGGGCATTTTTGAGTCTGAATCATTAGGTGGCTTGATTTTTCTCATGCATTGCTGCATAGCAGGTTCTAATTCCGGATATCTAAAGTGATAGCCAGCTTCAATTAATCGGCTTGGATGCACGGCTTGCCCTTTTAATAATAGTACCGACATTTCACCAAACAAGAGTTTGGCCATAAAAGCGGGCATAGTAAAAAAGTTAGGGCGCTCAAGCGCGCCTGCCAGCGTTTGACTGAATTCTTTATTGGAAACCGGAGCGGGCGCGGTTAAATTGTATTCTCCGCTGCAGTCGTTGGCATTTAATAAAAACTCGATAGCACTGGTAACATCATCAATATGTATCCAGGACATAATTTGTTCACCCGAGCCAAGCGGCCCACCTAACCCCAACTCAAATGCGGGTTTCATTTTGGAAAGTGCGCCGCCACGTTTTGACAGCACAACACCGGTTCTGATAATGCACAGCCGGGTTAAGGATTCAACCTGACGAGCTATGCTTTCCCATTCAACACACACTTTATGTGTAAACTCGGGATTAATATCATTCAGGTGTTCGTCAATTACCACATCGGCTGAATGGCTACCATAAAATCCGATAGCTGAACCGGATATCATCACATTGGGTTTGTGTTCTGCTTGCTTAATTTTATCAACCAGTTGCTGTGTGATTTGCCAGCGACTCTGGCAGATTTTTTCTTTTTGTTTTTCACTCCAGCGCTTATCGGCAATAGGCTCGCCTGCCAGGTTTATAATGGCATCAAAATGAAAAGGCTCTATCAAATCCAGTGAGGCGTATGCTTCGACATCGTGCCCCAGAACTTGAAATGCTTTGCTTGGCGTGCGGGTGAGCACACTTATACTATGGTTAGGTTTGAGTTGGCGAATTAAATGCCGACCTATCAGCCCTGTACCGCCTGTAAAGAGTATCTTCATACTTCACCTTTAATTAAAACAAAGCTTTTTACTGGCAAAATAACGACAAATTGCTGTAATCCCTTATTTATAAGCATAGTTCAAATTGTAAAGTTAAGTGAAACTGAGGCTTAACTTATTCAAACCAGGTTATCTTTCTATATGCCGACTTAAACTCAGAGAAACTGAATCAGCAAATCTGAGCGCATGAGGTTTATCTACTTCAACCTCGCCAAATGTCACCCAACGATGCTCGCAGGCAATATCTAAAATATCATTAGTGAGTTTTTCTAGCAGATGAAATTTATTGTTTTCAACCAGTTCTATGATACGTTTGGTAATAGAGCGATAGTTTAATGCATCATCCATATTATCGGAATCAGTCGCCTGATCAGCACCGTAATGAATGCAAACATTGATAATAACGTCTTGTTTGTTTTTAATTTCGTCTTCTTTAATGCCGATATAGGTTCTGAGTCTTAAATTTTTAATTCTGATTTTAGCAATATTATTTTTGCTCATTTTTGTTGGCACCTTACTGGTTTTTATATAAAAATGCTGACATTATACCCGTGCATACTTCAATATGCATGTTTCAGATCTATCACAGCGCTTTCAATACAAGGCATATTGGTAAAGGAATGTAGGCACCTTGCGAACCAATATAACGCAGTAGTGAAAGCGCTGTGAAGCGCCCAGAGGGCCGGGCTAAAAATGCCTGATACGGCGCTAAATTGCTTTGATGTACGACCGCATGGATGCGGGAGGTAGAATAACGCAGGAGCAGTTATCGAGAATAACTATACCTTCAGCAATTTGCCTTGTCTCATGCATTTTTTTCTCCGGCTGAGATCAAGCATATTGAGGCAGCACGGGTACATAACTTAAATTAATCTAGCCATGACAAATGGTTATTACGCTTGATATTAACTGACGGATCATTTTATGTCTTTTTCGCAAAACCCTGCCGTTCGATTATTTATTTGCCTGGCCGCATTGGTCATTATTCTCGCTGGCATAAAAGCTTCTCAGCAATTGGTCGTGCCTTTTTTATTATCATTATTTATTGCGATTGTCTGTCAGCCTGTCATAGGATTTTTGGAAAAATTTAAAATACCAAAAGTACTGGCTGTTATTATGGTCGTGCTTGTTATCATGACGTTAGGCTTTTCATTGGCCAGTTTAGTGGGTCAGTCGCTAAATAGTTTTAGTCAGGACTTACCTCAGTACAAGGAAAAATTGCAGGGCGAAATAGGCTGGCTCACCGGCCAGTTGGCCAGTTTTAACATTCATTTAAACCGAGAACAGTTTTTAGAATATTTTGATCCGGGCGCTGCCATGTCGCTGGCAACCAATATGCTATCCGGATTAGGTAATACGCTGGCCAATGTGTTTTTAATTTTGATCACAACGGTATTTATGTTGTTTGAAGCAGATGCGGTGCGTGAAAAATTGCATACCGCCTGGAAAGAACCTCATCAACATGTAGATAGAGTTTATTACTTTTTGCGCTCGGTAAATCACTACCTGGCAATTAAGACGGTTATTAGTATAGGAACTGGTATTCTAGCCGGGTTTTTATGCTGGTTAATCGGTGTCGATTATTTTGTTTTATGGGGCGTTTTGGCCTTTTTGTTCAACTATATTCCGAATATAGGGTCTATTATCGCAGCCATTCCTGTGGTGTTACTGGCATTTATTCAGGTCAGCCCGCTTGCCGCCGGGGCGGCTGCTCTGGGCTATTTAGTGATAAATACCGTCATGGGTAATATTGTTGAGCCCAGATACATGGGTAAAGGTTTAGGGTTATCCAGTTTGGTCGTATTTTTATCTCTGATTTTTTGGGGCTGGTTATTGGGTACAGTGGGGATGTTATTGTCGGTTCCTTTAACTATGGTGGTTAAAATAGCAACCGAAGCGTCCGAGTCCACCCGCTGGTTTGCTGTCATGTTATCCAATCAGCAGGAGCTGGATTATTTGGAAAAAGCAGAATTTGACGATGAGCAATAGAGGCTATACTGCCTCTAACCCATCTTCTTTCGCATCCCAGTGCGTTTTTATTTCAATTAATTCTGCTTTAATAGATAAAAACAAACTGACTAATTCAGGATCAAAATGTTTGCCTGCTTCATTAGACAGCATGTTAAAGGCTTCTTCAATTTCCCAGGCTTTTTTGTAGGGGCGTTTCATCGTTAACGCATCAAATACATCAGCTATTGCAATTATTCTGGCTGAAAGCGGGATTTCTTCGCCTGCAAGCCCCTGTGGGTAGCCAGAACCATCCCATTTTTCATGATGGCAATAGGCAATTTCAGCAGCCATTTTAAATAAGGGCGTATTGCTTTGAGTTAAAATTTTATAGCCGATATAGGAATGGTTTTTCATGATCTCCATTTCTTGCTCGGTTAGCCGCCTCGGTGCCTTTAAAATTTCATCCGGGATCCCAACTTTTCCTAAATCGTGCATAGGGGCTGCCAATTCAAGTTGATGCACATGCTCAACTGGCAATTGTGCGGCTTTTGCTAAAGCCGCTCCATAAGCAGCCATGCGCCAGATATGCAAACCTGTATCTGTATCATTATAGTGACCCGCCATGCCCAGCATGGTAATAGCGTCTACCTGACTTTTTTGTAGCTCCTGAGTTCTTTGCTCTACTGTGGTTTCAATTGCGCGGCGCTGATTAGCCAAATTAAGGTGTGCTTTTACTCTGGCTTGAACAATAATAGGCACAACAGGTTTAGTCAGGTAATCTTCTGCGCCGAGTTTAAAGCCTTTTTCTTCATCCGCGGAGTCATTCATTGCGGTCACAAAAATGACTGGGATTTTATTGGTTTTAGTATCTGACTTTAGAATCTTACAGACCTGATAACCGTCCAGCTCCGGCATCATAATATCCAATAAAATTAAATCTATTGGTTGCGACTGAGCTATTTTTAATGCAATTTTCCCATTGGTTGCGGCTTTTATTTTATAATCGGGTAGAAGAATTTCTTTAAGAATATCAATATTCTTTGGTGTGTCATCTACGATTAGTATGGTCGCTTTTTGTTGCTCAAGCGTCATGCTTTACTCCCAATGAATTTGCTCTGAGGGTTTTAAAGCTTGCCAGCGCATTCTCAAAGTCGTATTGGTTTAATAAGCTTTCTACTTTTTCAATTCCGTTTAAGACAGCCGCAGGTAAGCGATATTTTTTTAAATGTTTAATACTGGCTTCCACTTCTACATCAAACTCAGTTAACTGAGATTCAATGGTTGCAAGAAACTGCTCCAGTAGCTCAATATCAATGTAACTTTTCAACATGCTTTGATTTTTGTTAACCAGCCATTTGCTAATGGTTGAAATGAGT
The DNA here is from genome assembly GCA_913056495.1 of uncultured Alteromonadaceae bacterium. GTDB lineage: Bacteria > Pseudomonadota > Gammaproteobacteria > Enterobacterales > Alteromonadaceae > Catenovulum. The sequence continues at coordinate 18,874 of CAJXMO010000003.1, forward strand.
TCGTCCGGTTGCAGTGGCTTTGTAATATAGGCATTCATACCGACACTTAAACATTTATTTTTGTTTTCTTTAAAGGCATTTGCTGTGACCGCAATAATTGGAATATTCTGCATAGATTCTCCGGCAGCGCCTTGCCGGATTTTTCTCGCGGTTTCATATCCATCCATTTCCGGCATTTGACAATCCAGCAAAACTAAATCAAATTTTGAAGTTTTTGCTGAAGCTTCAAGCGCATGCAAAGCTTCAAAGCCATTGTTTGCCAATTCACAGTTTACCCCATATTGATTTAATTGTTTGACTATCACAATCTGATTGATATGGCAGTCGTCTACCACTAATACACGCGCGCCTTCCAATTCATAGGCTAACCTGTTTTGCTCGGAATTAGCCTGTGCCTGCTCAGGTAAAAAGAGTGATTTATGAGCCAGTTGATTTTCTGACATCAATTTAACGTCACTGCTTGCAAACAGAGCGATTAAGAGAGCATTAACTAATTGAGGGGTCAGTGGTTTATGGATAGCAGCTGATAATCCGGCATGAAACAATCGCTCAAGCTTGTTGCTGGCTAAGTTTGATAAATAGACGAGTTTAAATAATTTTAAATCATCAATTTGTTTTAAACTTTGAATCAGCTCAGTAATCTCAATATCGCTAATATTTGAATCGATTAAAATTAGAGTGGTATCCGGGTTTGGCTCATCTAAGCTTGAATTTAGTATATGAATGGCCTGCAACCCAGAGCTCACCAGGGTTAAATCAAGCTGATGATGTTTAAATAGCTTAGCGGTAGCCTGTTGTTGAGATTCGTTACTTTCAATTAGCAAAGCCTTGATTGGCGGAGGCTGAAATCTGTGCAACTTGGATTTATCTGAACCGGATGTCTCAAACGGAATTTTGATTTCAAAGCAGGAACCTTGACCGACATCACTGCGGGCTTGAATTTCTCCGTTCATCATTTCGCAGAGCTTTTTGCTGATCGCGAGCCCTAATCCGGTTCCACCGTATTGTCGGGTAGTTGAGGCATCTGCCTGATTAAAGGTGGAAAATAGGGTTTTTAATTTGTCGTCTTCTATACCTATGCCAGTATCTATAATCTGACATTCTAACTGGCATAAATTATCCCGTATTTTGATAAGTTTTGCCGTGAGCTGAATTTCACCCTGATTGGTAAATTTAATCGCATTACTTAATAGGTTTGTCAGTATTTGGCGCAGCCTACTCGGGTCTCCCCGAAGGTAAACAGGTGGTATTTCACTAACATCTACAATAAGTTCCAGATGCTTTTCATCTGCTTTTAAAATATGACTCTGCGCTGTATCTTCGAGTAACTCGATTAAACTAAATTTAATACTTTCAAGTTCAAGTTTACCAGCCTCTACTTTTGAAAAATCGAGAATATCATTAATGATCTTAAGCAAAGACTCTGAGCAGGATAGGGCAATCGATAATTGCCGTTTTTGTTCCTGAGTGAGCAAGTCATTTTTTAACAGATATAGTATACCCAGCACGCCATTAAGTGGGGTGCGTATTTCATGGCTCATATTTGCCAGAAAACTGGATTTGGCCTGATTGGCAGCCTCAGCGGCTTTGAGTGCGTCTTTATATTCAGCCGTTCGGATTTTAACCTGTTCTTCTAAATCTTCGGCAAACTTAATCAGGTTTTGATTGGCGTCGTAAAGCTCACGACTTTTTTCTTCAATCACTTTTTCGGCGGCTTTTCTTGCTTTGCGTTCTCGTTCTATTCGCCGCTCAAATAATTCGAGTTGACTTTGGGTACTGTCAGCCATTGGCAATTATCCCTGTATCGTTAACTCAAATTTAGCGAAATTCATTTTGCCTTCCTGCCAGTCCTGTCGCCTGATGCTGAGTGATTCACCGTAATACTCACTCGTGCCCAGAATTAAGCCTTCGGCCAAATCTGCAAAAGGACGCTCTGAAGAATAAATCATTTTCATGCTGTCAGGCCCGGGTCGTTCTGTTTGGAAACTAGGTACCTGAGCATCAGAGTAGAGTTTTTTAACCTCAACATGAATATGGTTTTCAATTGAGTCTAAAAAATCGAATGTGGTATTTACATTTTCGAAAAACTGCGGATATTGCTCTGCAAATCGTTTTGCTAAATGTTGGCCAAAAGTTTTAACCAGCTCAGGCACAGGTATGTTTGTTTTTTCACTGAGCTTGCTCACCATAGCAATAAGTTCATGGTGATCGTAAGTTAATACCGAAGTATATGCGCCTTCAGAAGCCAGATCTGATTCTGTAATAATTTCGTCTGCTATTTGTGGAGAAAATACCTCTTCGACCAGCTCGATAAACTCGGAAAATACAATTCCTTTCATTATTTATTACCCGAAATTGATGTTTAATATTTGATACCAAAAGTCAGCTTTTGAATGTGTGCAGCACTATAAGACTAATACAATTTCAGACATTTGCATGGTATAAGATCAAAAAAACGCCTGTTAAATTTCTTTAACAGGCGTTTTATTTAATTTAGATAAGTTTTCGTGAAAAAGCTTAATTAACCAAAGGGTTATTTGGGTAATTCAGTTTTAGCACCTGATAGGTATTATCGTACAAACCTGTCAGCTCAAGTTGTTCATAGCTGATAAGCATCATTTCCAGTGCTTTTTCAACCTGATCGGTATCGCCGAGGTTTTCTAATACATATTTTGCCCGGTTAGCGGCTGCAACGTATGCACTTCGGCGCATATAATATTCAGCTACAGCAAGTTCACTCTTGGCAATAAAGTTTTTGGTGAAGATCATGCGCTGGCGTGAATCGGTCGCGTATTCGCTGTCAGGGTACTGAGATACAACGGTATTAAAATCGTTAAAGGCTTCTCTGTGTTCAGTGATATCACGGTCAAAACGTTCAATGCCAACCATTTCCTGCAGTGCATTTGAGGCTGATTTTAAATTGGTTAATCCTCGCATGTAATAGACATAATCAATATCAGTATGGGTTGGATTTAACTTTAAAAAACGGTCAATGGAAGCCAGTGCTTGTGCGGTATCGTCTGTTTTGTAATAAGCGTAAATTAAATCAAGCTGAATTTGATGTGAATAAGGACCAAACGGAAAACTTGCATCTAAAGCTGACAAAATTTCAGCTGCGCGGACATAGTTACCCTGAATAAGTAAGTCTTTTGCTTCTAAATATTGTGATTCTACTGCTGATTGTTCAGCGACAACTATTTCGTCAGGTGCACTTGAGCAACCTGCAAGCACAGATAAGGCCAGTGAAGAGGCGATTATGGTTTGCTTTAAGTTCAACTTGACTCCCTCTTTTTAAAAAATTATGAGTTCACCCCTATTCGGGGGTACAATTAGGTTTTTGCGCATTCTAACTCAGGGTGAGCAAACTTGCACCGTTTAATCAGTAATATAACCAGAGACTCATTATGATAGAACAAATATCGTTAACCGGAACCATACCAGAACACGCAATTGGTAGTCGGTTAGATCAAGCAATTTCAGAATTGTTCCCTGAATATTCACGTTCTCGGTTAAAAGAGTGGTTGCTGGCTGGTCAAATTACCGTAAATGGGATTGTTGCCACAAAACCGCGAGAAAAAGTCACCGGCGGTGAATTGATTGAAGTCAACGCAGAATTAAAAGTTGAAGTGGAAGATGTGGCTGAAGATATTGAGCTGGATATCGTTTATGAAGATGAAGATATACTCGTTATCAACAAACCAGCTGGATTAGTTGTGCATCCGGGCGCAGGCAATCGAAGAGGCACGATTTTAAATGCGCTGTTACATCATTATCCTGAAATAGAAGCCGTACCTAGAGCGGGTATTGTTCACCGTTTAGATAAAGATACGACCGGACTTATGGTGGTGGCAAAAAACTTAATTGCACAAACTTCATTGGTTGCTCAATTGCAGGATAAAACGGTAACCCGTGAATATGAAGCTCTGGTCAATGGTAATTTGACCGCAGGTGGTGTGGCTGATTTTCCGATTGGCCGTCATCCGGATAAGAGAACCATAATGGCTGTAGTTGCCGATGGTAAACCTGCTGTTACCCACTTTCGGGTAGCTGAAAAATTCAGAGTGCATACTCGTTTAAGGTTGCGTCTTGAAACAGGTCGAACGCACCAGATTCGTGTTCATATGGCCCATTTAAAACATCCACTGGTCGGTGATATTGCATACGGTGGCCGTGCCCGTCCACCAAAAGGTGCAACGCCTGAATTTATTGAACATTTACGCGGTTTCAGACGTCAGGCGCTGCATGCTGCGATTTTGGAATTAGAACATCCGGCAACGGGTGAATGGATGCAATTTGAAGCCGATATTCCCGAAGATATGCAGGCGATGACAGAAGCTTTACGTGAAGATACTAAAATGAACGGCTTAAAAGATTATTAATGTTCAGCGCAAACTGGCCAGTACCCAAACAAGTTAAAACGTTACAAACAACCCGAGTTAACGGGGTGAGTACTGCGCCGTTTGATAGCTTAAATTTGGGCGCTCATGTAGGAGATAATTTAGCTGACGTTGAAATTAACCGGGCCAAATTAAGCGTACCGCAACCTATATGCTGGCTTAATCAAGTGCATGGGAACAGTGTACTTGAATTGCCCGTCACTGGGATGACATTACCACCCGAAGCCGATGCGGTATTTTCCGTTACCCCCAATCAAGTTTGTGCGGTAATGACAGCCGATTGTTTACCTGTATTGCTAACCGACAGGCATGCACAGTTTGTCGCGGCTGTTCATTGTGGTTGGCGTGGCCTTGCGAATGGCATTTTAACTGAAACGCTGAGCAAAGTAGGTGAAAAATTTCAATTAGATTTAGCTCAAGTACTGGTTTGGCTTGGACCCGCAATAGGCCCATCTCAATTTGAGGTTGGTGGTGAGGTTAGGCAAACTTTTGTGAATAAACATCCGCTTTATGAAACCTGCTTCACCCAGAAAGATAATCAAAAATTTTTGGCCGATATTTATCAGCTTGCAAAATTTGAGCTTGAGTTAATCGGGATACAGTCTATTTATTCCGATTACGAATGCACGGTTAGCCAGAAAGATAAATATTTCTCATACCGCCGCGATGGGAAAACGGGCCGACAAGCCAGCTTAATTTGGCTTGAAGGATAAAACCATTTAGCCTTAAGTAGGTTGGTTTAGCGCCGTGGGCGCGTAAGCCAACAGGAGTAAATATCTGAAACTCCCGCCAATCGGTCAATTTTTTGTTTATTTATTAGCAGTTTAAAGCGCACTCATCTGCAAACTGCCAAGCAATAAGAAAAATCAAAGGGTTATTTATAAACGATTCTCTAAATGCTATAAACAAGCTTTGTTTTAAGCGTTATAGGCACAAAGGATGATCCAGAGTAGTATTTTACTCTTGCTGCTATTTTTAATTTGGGGGTGCTCAAACGAACCCAAAGAGTTAACTCCTGAAATGCAAGAGCAAGCCACCGAGACTGTACTTGCATATTTGGAACGCAATAACCTTCCAAATGAAAATCTGGAGATCGCTATTTCAAAAAATAGAGACATCGCCGACTTTTCTTACATGTATAGGGGCGGTGGGCGATGTATCAATTTTATTGTTAAGTGTTATGGACTTAGCTGCAAAGAACTTCAGTGGTATCCATATGATAGGCATGGAGACAAGTGCCCATAACAATCCGCTGTAGTTGTTCGCTAGCGCTCACTGGGACAAAAACACGCAGGCTCCCAGTCGCTCCGCTCCTAAGTTTATCCTGCGTATTTTTGTCCCTAAGCGAGGCGTTAAGTTTTCAATGAGCGCGTTATCTAAAAAAGAAAAGCGAAGATCTTATTTACAAAGCGTTGGTTTTGTTTTGTTCGGTTTAGCTTTGTGTTACTTGACCGCTAATACTGTCGTTACAGGTGAGAATGTAGAGCTAGGTAGAAATCTGCCATCTACACACGCTATTTTTATCATAGGCTTTTTTTGCATGTTATGGGGAGTTTTAAAAGCGTTCTTAACAGCTATTGCTTTTAACAAAAATGAATAAAATTCAAAACTATACAAGTAAATATTACCGCCAGTAGTAGGCACTGCCTGCGACGTCAACCCGCTGCGCGGCTACCCATACTAAATTTAAACGCAATACGAGTTCGGTTAACCAAAGCAAATGTATTAATAACCTATTAGCAAAGTAGGTTGGTTTAGCGCCGTGGGCGCGTAAGCCAACAGGGGTAAATATAAGCTTTGGGCCAATATTTATTCTATAACCAGATAACGATAACCGCGCTTAAAAAGCAATTTTAAAGTGCGTTATAGCAAAAGCAGGGTTATGTTTTATCACAAGTTGACTGGTGATACTTGAGTATTCATAAATAGACTAAATTAAATTGGAACAAAAAAATTTAGGATACATTTAAGCTTAAATGGATTCTTTAAGCTAGCCGTGAGAGATGGGGCCTGCACGGGCTATTCTCGGTTTCTACAAAATTTGAATTGCTCGCTTTTAATATAAATATATGATTTTATTTAATTAATAAATTTACATAATAGGCCATTCAATTCTCTATTAATACAAATCTTGCGTTTTATAGCAAAAAATTGAGATTGACGTTAATTTAAAATAAACTAAGTTTCTGAAATTAATTATTTTTATTGATAGGTTTACGGCTTGGAATCAATCTGGAAACTGTGAATCCTGATCAAATAGCTGTTATGCAATATGTTGGATATCGTGCAGATGAAAGAAGAAGTTGACAATCTGGTTCTAGATGCAATGAATCTGTTGCGAGATAGAAGCTTGTCCGAAATAATTTTCTGCCCCTACCATGGCAGAGAAAGGGGCGAGTACTTTAATATTTCCGATAAGGAAATTGAAGGTAGAATAAAAACTTCGATATATGAGGGCTTTAATGTCGAACTTGTTACTTCGTTGTCTCAATTGATTGTTTGCGTGTGGGAGTATCCTGGGCCTAAACCAGAAAAAGAGTACGTGGTTAATCTTATTGATATTCCGGGTTTTGTAAAAGATCTAGATGGCGATTAAATGCATAACAAGTTTGTCCATTTGACGTTTTGGTCTTCGCTCCGTTTTGGGGTGGCTTCGCCACTTTACCCCAAAACTCCACTACAACCAAAACGCAAATGACAAAGGCGTTGAGACTTTAGAAAAACCTTTGTGAATTTTTGACGTAGCGAACGATAATTTTTTAAGAGAGAATTCTTTCAACAGTCTCGAGAGGTTAACATCGAATTGTGTTTAATCGTCTAACCAATTTCAAAGCTACAAAAACTTCAGCAGCAATAACATCAATTGCTCAACTGAGCTTTTTCTTTTTTACGGTATTTGTTTATCTAGCATTAGATAACTCTGAAGCTGTCATTGTTATAGCCGTTTTAATTGGCTTTCCATTGTTTTTATTGTCTTCTTTTTTCTTTGTATTTGGCATTCCTTTTAAGCTGTTTGAGAAAGCAACTTATATCAGAATGTTGTGCTGGTGTTTAAGTGGCGGTATTTTCTTAAACGTTGTCTCTCTATTGGCTATAGCTATAAGTTAGTAAATAAGGATAGATAATTGGACTCCCCTTTTATGAAACTAATCTTTTAGATTTGAGTTTTTGTTGTTGACAGCGGGGAGTCCACATAGGTTTCGCGAAGCCGCAACTTAATCCTATTGCAGGAGCCTTCCTCTGCAAAGCACGTGCTGACTGGGCTGTTAGACAAAGCTACAAATTAAAATCTGCATAAATTAAAACGAAATGAACTAAGGTATTCGGGGGTTTTGATGGCGACAACGACTGTTGTGCACCGGATAGAAACGCTTGAAAACTATGATTAATATTGTTCACAAATAATACAAAGATAAACATGCCTATGGGTTAGGCTGAATTTAAACCTAACCCATAGCTTTATTATTGAGCTTTAGCCGGTGGCAAGATCCAGTTTAAGATAATCCCGACAATGGCGCATAAGCTTACGCCCTGCAGGCTAAACGCTGAGCCACCCATTTGCATGCCTCCAATACCAAATACCAGAATCAAACCGATAATACTCAGGTTTCTCGGCGCGGCTAAATCAATTTTTGCGCTGGCTAGTGTATTTAATCCCACTACTGCAATCGAGCCAAATAAAAGCGTCATAATGCCGCCCATCACAGGCGTGGGTATTGTTTGTAGCAATGCGCCCATTTTCGCAATAAAGGCAAGTAAAATGGCAAATATAGCCGCCCAAACCATGATTTTGGGGTTAAAGTTTCGGGTAAGCATAACCGCACCCGTCACCTCTGAGTAGGTTGTATTTGGCGGGCCACCTAAAGCGGATGCGAATGAAGTTGCAATACCGTCGCCCAGCAAGGTACGGTGCAGTCCCGGCTTTTTCAGAAAGTCTTTACCGGCAACCTGGCTGATTGCCATCATATCGCCGATATGTTCAATTGCGGGCGCAATGGCGACCGGGATCATAAATAAAATAGCCTGCCATTTAAATTCCGGTACGATAAAGTCAGGCACAGCCAGTACATTGGCTGAGTGCACCGCACTAAAATCAACGAGTCCAAAACTGAGCGCTAACAGATAGCCTGCAACTATACCGGATAAAATAGGTAACAGCCTTAATAGCCCGCGTGCCCATATTGCTACGATTAGGGTAACAGTCAGTGAACCCATGGATAATAGCACAGCGTCACTTTGTGCCATTAAAACAGCCGAACCATCACCGGTTTTGCCTAGCGCCATATTCACTGCAACCGGAGCCAGTGCCAGACCAATCACCATAATCACAGGACCCACCACAACAGGCGGTAAAATTTGATGTAAAATATTAACGCCTTTTAGCTTAACCAGTGCACTTAGCAAAACATAGCTCAGTCCGGCACACATCAGGCCGCCCATAGTCGCTTCTACACCGTATAATTCTTTACACGCAATAATAGGGGCAATAAAAGCAAAGGATGAGGCTAAAAACACAGGGACTTTATTTTTGGTGATAAAATGGAAAATTAAAGTACCGGCACCAGCCGTAAACAAAGCGACATTTGCATTTAATCCGGTCAATAAGGGTACCAGTACCAAAGCGCCAAATGCGACAAACAGCATTTGTGCACCGGTTATCATTGTTTTTACTGAAAATTGATTTGCCATTAAACTGTTCCGAATATTTTGTCACCCGCATCGCCCAAACCGGGAATAATATAACCTTTTTCGTTGAGATGGCTGTCTAAGGCGGCAGTAAAAATTTCAACATCAGGATGGACTTCAAGTGTTTTTTCAACACCTTCCGGCGCGGCCACTAAAACAATCACTTTGATTTGTCGACAGCCTGCTCTTTTAAGCATGTCTATAGTGGCTATCATAGAACCGCCGGTGGCCAGCATAGGATCTATGATCAGGCTGATGCGCTCGTCAATTTTACCCACCAGCTTTTCAAAATAAGGATCGGGTTCGAGCGTTTCTTCATTGCGCTGAAGCCCAACCACACTCACTTTTGCAGAAGGAATCAGTTGAGTTACGCCATCCATCATGCCCAAACCGGCTCTTAAAATGGGCACAACGGTAATTTTTTTACCTTTAATGTGCTCAACTTCCAGCGGGGTATCCTGCCAGCCGGTAATGGTTTTTTGCTCAAGCTCTAAATCTTTAGTTGCTTCGTAAGTTAATAATGCGCCGACTTCAGAGGCAAGCTCACGGAAGCTTTTAGTGCTGATGCCTGAAGCTCTCATCAGGCCTATTTTGTGTTGGATAAGTGGGTGTTTAATTACATTAATTGGCATAGGTATAATTTAGATAATTTGACTTAAAATCAAGTATACAATAAGACTAAAGCGGCCGCAGTTTAAATTTTGATAAGACCCATCCGATGGCTTATGTGGATGCCGATATAGGCTTGACTGATTGATGAACGGAAAATTCAATTCGGTATTAGTTGGCGCTTTTAAATAAATGAACCGGTACGCCCGGGCATAAAAAAGCTAATTCAGGGCTGTAGCATGGTTAATGCTAAATACGGCACCAGATTAAATACAATCAGCAAAACTTTATAGATAGCAAGGTACTGGTAGGCTACCAAACTCATCTGCTCAGGCGTCAGATTAAATAGTTTTCCGTGCATTGAATACACCCATTTTTTTAAAGCTGTCCAAAGGATAGTGCTGATAAATATTAGAATAATATTCATTATTGTCATCCACTGGAAGAATGTGGTGAGTTGATGGATGTCCATTTTTATTGCCTTTTAAATCTGACTTTATTCAACTTTAGCAGTTAAATAAAAACCCGCGGGATTAATCTTTATTTTATTAATTTGGATCAAAGCTCAACTCACACTAACCTTAAGACTATGAGTCAAAATTTGAGCTTTGCCTTATGGAACGAAACATTATTTTAGATAATATTTTCACGCAAGTTGACGGCGTTAAACCGGATAAGCAACTTGGAAAACATCAAAAAATGGCCGTTAGTCCGTTTTTGTTTTTCAGAGGCAGTGCCGCCGTTTTTTATCATGATATAGCCAGTCAGGTGATACAACTACCAGACTCGGTTGCAGACTGGCCGCTGACCATGATCACCGGTGATTGTCATTTATCAAATTTTGGGCTATTCAGTGAAGAAGGGTCACATGGTGACCATGTGATATTTGCACCAAATGATTTTGATGATGCCTGTATCGGCCATGCCAGTTGGGATATTTTACGTTTTCTGGTTAGTCTGCAACTCGCCGCCATTGACGTGGATACTCACACCTTAGGTAGCGATTTTATTTATCAGGCACAGAGTTTATTTTTGTCTGAATATTGTCAAACGTTAACTCACCTGGTTGAACGGAAACTGGCATATACCTTTGTCATTGACAAGGTCGATAAGACGTATTTTTTGCATCGCTATTTTAAAAAGGCCAAAAAGCGGGCCGCTCAGGGTAAAAAGTTTTCTCAAAAAAGCGCTTTGGCTAAAGCGGTTGATTTAAATGCGCCCGAACTTAAATTTAAGGATTTACCGGATAAATTTAGGATTTTGGATGCGGCGCAATATGCTGAGCTGGATGCGATATTTTTACCTTATATGGATGATCATATTCTGGATATTGTGCTTAGATTGGATGCCGGAACCGGTTCCAACAATATGGACAGGTATTATTTATTAGTGGGTCCGCACAGACAGAATAATTTTGATAACCATAGCCTTTATCATATCGTTGAAGTGAAACAGCAAAGACAAGCAGCCCCCATTTATTATTTTCCGGATCTTAACCCCAGCAATCAGTTAAATCCGGCACACTTAACCACGGTTTGCCAACGCAGAATGCAGCGCAATCCGGATTTGGTACTGGACGAATTACATTGGCAAGGGGCTCACTGGTTGGTGCGCTCCCGTCACCACGCCAAAGTGGGTATAGATCCGAAAGACTTATTGCAAGGCAATGTCTCTGCTAATTTTATCGAGTATGCTCGGATGTGCGCTAAGGTACTGGCACTTGCACATGCCAGAGCGGACAGGCGCTCTACAATATTTGAGCATGCTGTCTCTGAGAGTTTAAAGCATTTGCAATCTGAATTTATTTTTAGTGCCAGCTTGTATACAGAGCAGGTTGTAGCAGATTGGCAGTGGCTAAAACAGAATATTGAAAGCGAGTAGAGATATAGATTTTTGTTCGGTTTAGCCTACAAGGAAGCTGGTATTAGAGCCGTGCAGCAGCTATTTTCGTTAGCCAAGAAATATTGTTTATTTCGCCATAAATGGCGACCACAATAAAGCCGTAGGTGCAGGTTTATTGCTGATTCCAATGCTTTGCGTAGTAATTGCTGGTTCCCACGCTCTGCGTGGTAATCAGTAACCTTACCCGAATTAAACCGTTTGAATGTCTGCTTTGTTCGATTAGCGAATCTGGAATAGGTTTCAAAAAGACTTCTGCTTACGAGTTTAAGTCGTCTAAACATCATCATTTTTCAATTAATGTAGGTTGGAATGAGCCTAGGCGAATCCCAACAATTAGCGTTATTAAATATAATTGTTGGGATTCACTTCGTTCGCCCCAACCTACAAGACTCGACTTATCGCTTTATCCAGAGAATTGTTTATATTAGGTCTGCACACTGCATCACCAAGCTTGACACCTAGGGTTTATATTTGGGTAGGCGCGAAGCTTGCTCGCGTAAATATAAATAAAAATTGATCTAGGTAACCAGACTGGATGACGGTTTATCTCAATTGGTGGCTTACGCGCCCACGGCGCTAAACCACCCTACATCACTACGTTTGAGCTTACGTAGGTGCGAAGCTTACTCGCGTGAATTATTTCCGGAGTAAATCCGCTGCTAAGATTCGTTGTAGGTCGCCATTTATGGCGAAATAAATGATATTTTCCGGTTAACGGCAATTGCTTCTACATTGGTCTAATACCTAGCTCCATGCAGGCAAAGCCGAACAAATGTCCGATATTCGCTCAAAGACGACACTGAGATTCAAAAATCTCAGCCCGCGTAGGTTGGGTCGAGCGAAGCGAATCCCAACAATTTTTTAACACCGCCAAATGTTGGGTGCGCCTCTGGCTTATCACAACCTACATTTATGCAAAAATTGGAGTCGCGTAAATGACTCCAACTCGCTCAAAAACGACATTGAGATTCAAAAAAACTCAGTGTCTACAATTAGTTCTTCCCCAATGCGGGGTAAACCCGCTGCGACTAGACCCGTTCACCCAGTTTAAATAAAACAGATTCACCCGGTTGCATTTTTTGCCAGCGTTCATCATTGGTTAGGGGGCGGGTGGCAATCACAGTGACTATATCATTGGGGGTGGTTTCGGTTTGAAAATCGACGACCATTTCAGCATCAATTAAGGTGGCTTTGCCAAAAGGCGCGCGGCGGGTGATCCAATGTAAGTTATTGGTACAGTAGGCTAGCACATATACGCCATCGGTGAGCAGCATATTAAATACGCCTTTGTCTTTGAGGGTATCGGCTAATTTGGCTGCGTAGCGAAACACAGTGGCCATGCTGGACGGTTTGCTCGGGTATTTTTGGCGGATTTTATCAAGCAGCCAACAAAACGCGAGTTCACTGTCGGTATTGCCAACCGGGCGGTAAAACTCAGGCTTAAGATCCTGATAATTGGACAGTTGACCATTATGGGCAAAAGTGATTTCTTTGCCCCAAAGTTCCCGGGTAAAGGGGTGCGTATTTTCAAGACAAACGCGGCCGCGGTTGCCTTGGCGAATATGGCTGATAACAGATACACTTTTAATTGGATAGGCTTTAACTAGCTTTGCAATTTCTGATTTACAGCTGGGTAGGGGATCTTTAAAGGTGCGACAGCCTTTACCCTCATAAAAAGTGATACCCCAGCCATCTTTATGTGGTCCTGTATTGCCGCCACGTTCAATTAACCCACTGAAGCTAAAACAAATATCGGTTGGTACATTAGCCGACATGCCTAACAGCTCACACATTTTTATTGACCCCTAACTCAAGTGTAACGCTATTTTAGTGAGCTTTTGACGGATCGCAAGTTTAAGCTTGCCGCTGAATATGGATTTGAGTTTAACCTGAATGCTGACTAAATTTAGTTTTAGGTTCTGCCAATAAATACTCAATGGATTTAAATTATAGGATGTTATTCAATGACTAAATTCAATCTCATTAAACTGGCCGATTTAATCACTTTTATCGGTTTAGTTGGCTTAATTTCGACCGGTATTGTATTAAGGTACAGTTTGCCGGCTGGCAGTGGCGGTGACAGTATTTGGGGGTTAACCCGACATCAGTGGGGGGATGTTCATTTTTATATTTGCATTGGTTTTTTAGCGTTAATGAGCCTGCATCTATTTTTACATTTGGCTTTTATTAAACAAGCCTTGGCCGGCAAGGCCTCACGAGAGCATAAATACAGATTAAGTTTTGGGGTTTTAGGTTTATTGGCGTTAATCTTATTGCTATTAGCACCTGTCTTTTCACCAGTGTCGGAATCGGGGACACATCCGGTTAAGCAGTTTGAACCGCGCAGGTAGAGCATAATGATAAAAACAAAAAAGCCCGTTATAAAACGGGCTTTTAAATTATAGCCGGATAAGCAAGCTGCTATCCGAAGCTAAATCTTATGGAAATAAGATTAGTCGATGCTACGTAATAACTCGTTGATACCCACTTTAGAGCGTGTTTTTTCATCTACTTTTTTAACGATAACTGCTGCGTATAAGCTGTAAGTACCGCATTTTGAAGGCAATGAGCCTGATACCACTACAGAGCCTGCTGGTACGCGGCCATATGTGACTTCGCCTGTTTCACGGTCAAAAATCTTTGTGCTTTGGCCAATGTAAACACCCATAGAAATAACTGAACCTTCTTCAACCACAACACCTTCTACGATCTCAGAACGTGCGCCGATGAAACAGTTATCTTCAATAATAGTTGGGTTAGCTTGTAATGGCTCTAAAACACCACCAATGCCTACACCACCAGATAAGTGAACGTTTTTACCGATTTGTGCACATGAACCCACTGTTGCCCAAGTATCAACCATAGAGCCTGAATCTACGTATGCGCCAATGTTTACATAAGATGGCATTAATACAGTGTTAGGTGCAATGTATGAACCTTTACGAACTGCAGCAGGTGGCACAACACGTACGCCGTCAGCTTTGAATTGTTCTGCTGTGTAGCTTGCGTATTTCATGTCTACTTTGTCGTAGTACTGCGTTTCGCCACCATCAATCGGCGCATTGTCACGAATACGGAAAGACAATAATACTGCCTTTTTTAACCATTGGTGAACAACCCACTCACCAGAAATTTTTTCTGCTACACGGGCTTTACCACTGTCGATTAATGCAACGGCTTCTTCAACTGCACTTTTTACTTCAGCTGTTACCGTAGCTGGCGTAATTTCAGCGCGGTTTTCAAATGCGCTTTCGATGATAGTTTTAATATCAGACATATCTTATCTCTTGTTTGAAGGATTAATTTGTAATGCTGCTCTTAGCTCATCTGAAACGGTTGATTTTTCTTCATCCGTTAATGGCTCGCCGCTTTTATTGGTTAAAACGAAAAAGTCTTCTGCTCTTTCACCAATGGTCGCAACTTTAGCGGCATGGATCGTAATATTGTTATTGAAAAATACCCTGCCAATTTTAACCAGTAAACCTGGGGTATCAAGTGCTTCTAGCTCCATTCGGCTTCGTTTGTCGTTTTTATGCTCAACCCAAGTGATACTGGTCGGAATTTGGAACTGTTTTATTAAACGTGGAATACGATTTGGTACACTCGGCTCATTTTGAGTTCGGGTGGCTTCTTTAACCGCATCCTGAATATCTTTAAAACGTTTTTTATTTGCCTGGTTACCTTCTTCTTCAAGGATAATAAAGGTATCAATCGCGTATCCGTCATTGGTATTCATAATGATGGCATCATGAATATTAAAGTTTTTGCGATCCAGTGACGAACAAACACTGGCAAACAGGTAATCCTGATCTTTATGGAAAACAAAAACAGCTGTGCCACCCGGATGTAAGTCATTACTAATGCCTACAACCAGTTTATCTGTAGGGGTTTTTAAAACGGCTTCAAGATGCCATGCAATTTGTTTTGCACTATACCGGCGGAAATATTCCGACGGGAAGGTTTGCCAAAGCTGGTTGATTTCGGCTGTGGTATGTTTGGAGTTAACTAACAGCTCCATTGCATCCTGACGCTTTTCCTGCTCCTGAACTTCGTTGCTTTCCGGCTTCTCAAGGCCACTGCGCAGCGCATTCAGCGTGCCTGCATATAATTGTCTTAGTAATGAAGCTTTCCAGTCATTTAACAGGTTAGAGTTTGTCGCGCGAATATCCGCCAGCGTTAGCGCATATAATAAATTTAAATGCGTTTCATCGCTGATACGGTCACAAAAATCAGCAATGACCTGTGGATCGTTAATATCTTTTCTTTGTGCTACAACAGACATGAGTAGATGGTTTTCAACCAACCAGGCGACCAGCTCTGTATTGCTTTCTGAAATTTCATGTAAGCGACAAAAGTCTCTGACGGCCTGACTACCCAGTTCAGAATGATCGCCGCCTTTGCCTTTACAAATATCGTGGTAAATTGCGGCAATATAGAGTAATTCTAATTTCGGGAAGTTGTTACAAATTGAGCTGCAACGTGGAAAATCATCTTTGTATTCAGGCTGGGTGTAGCGAAATACGTTGCGAATCACTCTGTGAGTATGCTCATCTACAGTATAACTATGGAACAAATCAAATTGCATTAAACCCACAATATGTGCCCAGTCATGTGAATAAACAGCCATCACACCATGCTTATGCATCAACTGCCAGCTTAAGCCAAAAAAGTTAGGATGTTTGAGCAAATCCATAAATATTTTTCGGCAGCTGTCTAATTGGCACAGTTCCAGTGTTTCATATTTTCGGCGTGCGTTCCTGAGTAGTCTGAGCGTTGTGGAGTGTAAACCTGTAATGCCTTTTGAATCTGCAATGGTTTGAAACATTTGCAGTACACCCGCCGGCATTTCAAATACTTGCTCGTGACGGGCAAGTAATAGGCCATTGGTGATTTCAAAATCTTCACTGAGCTTTTTACGTTTCCATGGTCGAAAACGGATAACAAATTCATCTGCGAAATACTGAAGCAGCACTTGATTGAGCTCACCGACACGACGCACAATGACAAAAAAGCGCTTCATCATGCTTTCAACCGCGGCTTTGTTTTCGCCATAACCCAGTAAGTTAGCGACTTCAGGCTGGTATTCAAATAACAGGCGGTTTTCACTTCGACCGGCTACCATATGCAGTGCAAATCGCATATGCCATAAAAATTCGCGACAATCCTGTAATTCCCGCAGCTCTTCTGCGGTCATAAAGTCTTTTTTGACCAGTTGGTCGCCATCAAATACTTTATAATGTTTTTTGGCTATCCAGCCAATATTTTGAATATCACGTAAACAACCGGGGTTTTCTTTTAAATTAGGTTCCAGATTGTATGAGGTATCGTGGAATTTTCTATGTCTGGCCTGTTGTTCTTCAGTTTTTGCTTTATAAAATTTAACGCTTGGCCAGAATTTTTTATGATTAATTTTTTCAGACAGTTCGTCAAAAACAGCCTTATCACCAATCAGCAGACGTGACTCGAGTAAATTGGTCGCTATGGTAATGTCTTCCTGGGCGAGCTGAATGGTTTCTTTAATGGTTCGAACGCTCTGACCTATATCTAAACCTAAATCCCATAGCGCGGTAATGAATCGGCTTATCTGTTGTTGGCATTGCTCATCAATCGGATTACTGGATAAAATGAGCAGGTCGATATCTGAATGCAAATTCAAATGGCCCCGACCATAACCCCCTACAGCACACAAGCACAGCTGACAAGCCTGGTCCAGTTTTAATACTTTCCACATACGCTGAATCAGATTATCAACGTAAAATGCTCGACCAAGGACAAGTTTTGCAATCGGTTGCTGGGTAAAACTGTCCGTTAACCATTGTTGGTAGGCATCGACCTGTTCTTTTAAAACTGGAATATTATCCAAAGAGTCAATTTCTTGAATCTTATCTATAAAATACTGTTGACTGCTCACTATGCTCACTTTGCTGTATTAAGGTTTTTTATTAGTAGGTAGACTTATCTGATTCGTGGAATGGTCTCTTCTTCTCTGAGTGTCAGAATTTCACATCCGGTCTCTGTGACAAGCAGGGTATGCTCCCATTGGGCACTCAGGCTACGATCTTTTGTAATCACAGTCCAGTCATCTTTTAACAATTTTGTCTGGCGTTTACCGGCATTTACCATAGGTTCTATGGTTAAACACATGCCAGCTTCCAGCGCCGGACCTGTGCCTGGCTTACCATAATGCAGCACTTGTGGCTCTTCATGGAAATCAGCGCCAATACCATGACCACAGTATTCACGTACAATTGAAAAGCCTTCAGCCTCCGCATGTTTTTGAATCGCATGGCCAATATCACCCAGCTGCACACCCGGCTTGACCATATCAATGGCTAGATACAAACATTCTTGCGTATTTTGCATTAAGCGCTCTGCCAGACGGGTTTTTAAACTAGAAGGACCCACTAAAAACATTTTGCTGGTATCACCGTGGTAACCATTAATATGTTTATCATCCGGTGAATTCTCATCGTAGCGAACGGTGACATCAATATTAATAATGTCGCCGTCTTTTAGCGTTTTGTCTGCCGGAATACCATGACAAACAACATGGTTAACTGACGTACAAACGGATTTTGGAAAACCGTGATAATTCAGAGGAGCAGGGTAGGCTTTGAGTTTTTCCGTGATATATTCATGACAAATGCGGTCTAACTCGGCTGTAGTGACGCCTTTTTTAACAAAAGGTCCAATCATTTCAAGTACTTCTGCTGCCATTTTTCCGGCAACACGCATTTTTTCTATTTCTTCAGGGGTTTTAATTATTGCAGTCAATGTAAAGCCTCAATCGTTTTTTTGCGACATCAGTCTATTTAAAAATTGTTGTTTTAGGCTGTCTATGGTATAAAGCGCGCCGACAATTCGCAAATGAATTGTCAAAACTATTTTTAATTAACCACACACACATACTGCAACGTTGTCCGGGGTGCCTGCTTTTTAGTCGGTCGGATACAGCGGGTATGTGGAGGCTCAACCCCAACTTAAATGAGGAATATTATGCCAAACGTTTCAATGCGCGACATGCTTAAAGCCGGTGTTCACTTCGGTCACCAAACCCGTTACTGGGAACCAAAAATGAAACCTTACATTTTTGGTGCGCGAAACAAAATTCATATCATCAACCTTGAAAAAACAGTACCTTTATTCAACCAAGCTTTAACTGAGTTGTCTAAAGTTGCTTCTCGTAAAGGTAAAATTTTATTCGTTGGTACTAAACGTGCTGCTGGTGACGCGGTTAAAGAAGCTGCTTTAAAATGTGACCAGTACTATGTTAACCATCGTTGGTTAGGTGGTATGTTGACTAACTGGAAAACAGTTCGTCAATCAATTAAGCGTCTTAAAGATCTTGAAACTCAAAGCCAAGACGGTACATTTGAAAAGTTAACTAAAAAAGAAGCTTTAATGTTAACTCGTGAAATGGAAAAATTAGAGTTAAGCCTTGGCGGTATCAAAAACATGGGTGGTTTACCAGACGTAATCTTTGTTGTTGATGCTGATCACGAGCACATTGCTATTAAAGAAGCTAACAACTTAGGTATCCCTGTGATCTCTGTAGTTGATACAAACTCTAACCCAGATGGTGTTGATTTTGTAATTCCAGGTAACGACGACGCTATCCGTGCAATCCAACTTTACTTAAACGCTGCTGCAGACGCAGTAAACGAAGGTAAAGAAAACAACTTGGAAGCACAAGCAGAAACTGACGGTTTCGTAGAAGCTGAATAATTCTGTTGTAACAACTGGTTGGTATTATTAAAACAGGGGCTTTTGCCCCTGTTTATTAAAATGCCCAATCATACTGGTAAATAGCGAATATTTAACGAGGATTAATCAAATGGCAATTACTGCTGCTCTAGTAAAAGAACTTAGAGAGCGCACTGGCGCTGGCATGATGGATTGTAAAAAAGCCTTAGTTGAAACTGATGGCGATATTGAATTAGCAATCGAAAACATGCGTAAAAATGGCCAAGCGAAAGCGGCTAAAAAAGCAGGTAACATCGCTGCTGAAGGTGCTATCATCATCAAACAGAAAGATGGTCTTGCAGTTCTGGTTGAAGTTAACTGTCAAACAGACTTTGTTGCAAAAGATTCAAACTTCTTAGCATTTGCTAACGAAGTAGCTGACGCTGCAATTGCTGAGCAAACCAGCATTGAAGATTTACAAGCTAAATTTGAAGAAACACGTGTTGCTTTAGTGACTAAAATTGGTGAAAACATCAATGTACGTCGCATCGCTTACGTTGAAGGTTCAGACTTAGCAAACTACTCACACGGTGATCGTATCGGTGTTGTTGTTTCAGGTTCTGGTGATGCTGAAACATTAAAACACGTTGCTATGCACGTAGCGGCAAGCAAGCCTGAGTACGTTAACCCTGAAGACGTACCAGCTGACGTAGTTGAAAAAGAGAAAGCTATTCAAATCGACATCGCGATGAACGAAGGCAAGCCTGCTGAAATCGCTGAAAAAATGGTTACTGGCCGCATGAAGAAATTCACAGGTGAAGTTTCTTTAACGGGTCAAGCTTTCATCATGGAACCTAAGCAAACTGTTGGTCAAATGCTTAAAGAGAAAGGCGCAAGCGTTTCTTCTTTCGTTCGCTTAGAAGTAGGTGAAGGTATCGAGAAAAAAGAAGAAGACTTTGCTGCTGAAGTAGAAGCTCAAATGGCTGCTGCTAAAGGTCAATAAGTTTTATCCTAAAAAGCCGCGCTTGTCGCGGCTTCTTTTTGCCAATCAATGGAAATTATTATGAATCCTAAAACTGAATATCGTCGAGTATTATTAAAGTTAAGCGGTGAAGCCTTAATGGGTGATGAAGGCTTTGGTATTGACCCTAAAATCTTAGATCGTATGGCTCAGGAAATAAAAGAGCTGGTAGAATTTGGTGTTCAAGTTGGGATAGTAATTGGTGGCGGTAATTTATTCCGTGGAGCAGGTCTTGCAAAAGCGGGGATGAACCGAGTAGTCGGCGATCACATGGGTATGTTAGCAACCACAATGAATGGTTTAGCAATGAGAGATGCTCTGCATCGTGCCTATGTGAATGCTCGTCTTATGTCTGCAATTGAGTTAACCGGTGTGTGTGACTCATACAACTGGGCTGAGGCAATTAGTTTATTAAAAGCAGGTAAAGTAGTAATTTTTGCTGCTGGTACAGGCAACCCTTTCTTTACAACAGATTCAGCAGCTTGTTTGCGTGGTATCGAAATTGAAGCTGATGCTGTTTTAAAGGCAACTAAAGTGGATGGCGTATTTTCTGATGACCCGGAAAAGAACCCGGAAGCAACTTTATATAATCAGTTAACTTACCAGGAAGTTTTAGAAAAAGAGCTAAAAGTCATGGACTTGGCTGCATTCACATTAGCTCGTGATCATAGTTTGCCTATTCGGGTTTTCAATATGAATAAGCCAGGGGCGCTTCGTCGTGTTATCATGGGTGAAACTGAGGGTACTTTGATTGATCACTCTGAAAATTTCGAAGAAAATAATTAATTTAGTTAGGAATCATTGCCATGTTAAATGACATTCAAAATGACGCTAAAACCCGTATGGGTAAAAGCATCGACGCGCTTAAAAATCAATTGGCTAAAATTCGCACAGGTCGTGCTCATCCAAGTTTATTAGATACCATTACCGTACCTTATTATGGTGTGGATACGCCATTAAATCAGGTTGCTAACGTAACGGTTGATGATTCGCGTACACTGGCTGTGAGTGTGTTTGACAAAAGTTTAATTCAGGCAGTCGAAAAGGCCATTTTAACTTCAGATTTGGGTTTAAACCCAAGTTCTGCTGGCACATTAATTCGCATTCCATTACCACCGTTAACAGAAGAGCGTCGTAAAGATTTAATTAAAATTGTTCGCGCAGAAGCTGAAAATGGTCGTATTGCCATTCGCAATATTCGTCGTGATGCTAACTCTGATGTGAAGTCTTTATTAAAAGATAAAGATATTTCTGAAGATGAAGCAAAAAAATCAGAAGATGAAATTCAAAAAATTACGAATGAGTTTATCAAGCAAGTAGATGCTGTATTAGCTGATAAAGAAAAAGAACTATTAGAAATCTAACAAGATAAGCGCCTGTTTTACAGGCGCTTATTACACATCTTCATGACGACAGCTTTAGACACACTAAAAAAAATAAACCCGGAAGCTTTTCCTCGCCATGTTGGTATCATCATGGACGGCAACGGCCGGTGGGCAAAACAACAAAATAGACCCCGAACCTTTGGACATAAAGCCGGTGTTGAGTCTGTGCGTGCAGCAGTACGCTTTGCTCAGCAACAGGGTTTAGACGTCCTAACTTTATTTGCATTCAGCAGTGAAAACTGGAAAAGACCGGAACAAGAAGTCTCTGTTTTAATGGAGCTTTTTATGCTGGTTCTGAGTAAGGAAGTTAAACGACTGAATAAAAATAATGTTCGTTTAAAAGTGATTGGTGATACCAGCCGCTTTAGCACGCGATTACAGAAAAAAATTAATGAAGCCCAAGCCTTAACTGAAAACAATGACGGTTTAGTTTTAGCCGTTGCTGCTAACTATGGCGGTAAATGGGACATTATACAGGCTGCTAACAAAGCACTGAGTCAAAACCAATCAAATCAAATTACAGAAGCACTAATCGAAGAAAACTTAAGTTTGTCTGGACTTGCGCCGCTTGATTTAATTATCCGAACCGGTGGCGAACAAAGAATTAGTAATTTTTTGTTATGGCAAGCAGCATACGCTGAGTTTTATTTTACTGATGAACTATGGCCTAACTTTAAAGAAGAAAGCTTTGCCAAAGCGCTTATGTGCTTTGTCAATCGGCAAAGGCGTTTTGGACTGACAGGGGATCAGGTTGAAGACTCTCAAAAAGAATAACATTTCTAAATCAAGCACGTTAAGAAAGCGTATTTTAACTGCGCTGATTTTATTACCGTTAGCACTGATTGCAATATTTGAACTACCCTTGATTCCATTTGCAATTTTTACGGCTATTGTGATGAGTATAGGTGCATGGGAATGGGGACCTTTTATTGGTTTTTGCAATAAGCGCCGACGTATCTTATTAATGGTTGCTCTGATTGGCTCTATGTTTGGATTTGCACATATTTCAGGGTTAATTTCTCAAGGTCAGATAAATTTGTATCAACCTCAGGTTCAGTCTGCTTTGTGGCTCTCGCTAGTCTGGTGGGGACTGGCTTTATTGTTGGTCGTGAGCTACCCCAAATCATCCCGGTATTGGCGCGGTTTGCGTTGGATTAAAGGTTTATTTGGGTTGTTCACACTTTTACCTGCCTGGTTGGCAATTAATATTATTCGTTCAAATCAGTATGAGTTGGATGTTCAGGCTGGCGCCTGGTTATTGCTTTATGTATTCGCTTTGGTTTGGGCTGCTGATATTGGTGCTTATTTTGCCGGTAAAGCTTTTGGGAAAAATAAACTCATGCCAAATGTTAGCCCGGGTAAAACCCTTGAAGGTTTTGCCGGTGGTGTCGTAGCCAGCACAACGCTTATTTTTCTTGCTTTGCAGACTTCCTTATTTGTCGGACATAATGGTTTGGAAATGGTGTTGATTTCACTCGCTGTTGTATTTAGCTCTGTATTAGGTGATTTATTAGAGAGTATGCTAAAGCGCCAGGCTGGCATTAAAGACAGTGGTACGATCTTACCGGGCCATGGCGGCGTACTGGATCGTATTGATAGTTTAACCGCAGCATTACCCGTATTTGCTTGCCTTTATTTTTATTTAGTCTAAATGAAAAAATTAGCGGTTTTAGGGTCAACCGGTTCGATTGGCCAGAATACATTAGAAGTTGTCCGCCAGAATCCGGATAAATATTCGGTTTTTGCACTGGCGGCTTACTCTAAAGTTGAGATTATTTTCAAGCAGTGTATTGAGTTTAATCCTAGCTTTGTTGTCTTAATTAAACCTGAAGCGGCCAATGAATTGGCGCAAATGCTCACACTTGCCAATTGTACCACTCAGGTTTTGGTGGGCTCGAGTGAGCTGGACCAGTTGGTTGCCGTGTCTGAGGTAGACGTTGTGGTTGCGGCGATTGTCGGCGGTGCTGGTTTATCCTCGACACTGGCAGCGGCTCGGGCTGGCAAAACCATTTTATTAGCCAATAAAGAAGCTTTGGTTATGTCCGGGCAAATCTTTATTGACGAAGTTAAGCAAAATCATGCCAAGTTATTGCCGGTTGATAGTGAACATAATGCGATTTTTCAAAGTTTACCTTTGGATTATCAAACCGACTATCTGCACCGTGAAATCACAGAATTTGGTGTGCATTCTATCGTTCTAACCGGTTCAGGTGGTCCTTTTTTAAATACGCCACTTGCTGAACTTTCCGGTAAAACACCCGCTCAAGCCTGTAAACATCCTAACTGGTCTATGGGGCAAAAAATCTCGGTTGATTCAGCGACTATGATGAATAAAGGCTTGGAGTTGATAGAAGCCTGCTGGTTATTTGGGGTCAAACCTGACTTTGTTGAAGTATTAATTCACCCTCAATCTGTTATCCACTCTATGGTGCGTTATATTGACGGTTCTATCATGGCGCAGCTTGGCGCTCCTGATATGAAAACGCCGATCGCGCATTGTTTAGGTTTCCCGCGCCGAATTAATTCAGGTAGTGAACATTTTGATTTTGTTCAGGCGGGTAAATTTGAGTTCCAGGCTCCGGATTTTGAACGCTTTCCTAATTTAAAACTCGCTCAGACAGCGTTTTATTCAGGACAGGAAATGACGACAGTGCTGAATGCAGCAAATGAAGTTCATGTGGATGCCTTCCTTAAAGGAAAAATCAGTTTTACACAAATTTCTGAATATAATCAGAACATCATGGAAAAGTTACAGCCCGCTAAGGCATCTGATTTGGACAGTATTTTTGCGATAGACGAAGAAGCAAGGGCGACCGCCCAAGCCGGAGTTAGGCTATGAGTGCCATTTGGAACTTAATTGCTTTTATTGTTGCGATTGGCATTTTGGTGACCATTCACGAGTATGGTCATTATATTGTTGCGCGCTGGTGCAAAGTTAAAGTCCTTAAATTTTCAATTGGATTTGGTAAAAGTTTATATTCTTGGCGCAATAAAAATAATACTGAGTTTGTAGTTGCCGCAATTCCGTTAGGGGGTTTTGTGCGTATGCTCGACAGCCGGCTTGACGAAGTTTCTGAAACGGAAAAAGCCGTGGCGTTTAACCATAAACCTGTGCTTCAACGCATTGCTGTGGTTGCCGCTGGCCCTGTATTTAATCTGGTATTCGCTGTGCTGGCCATTTGGTGGATGCTGTTAATTGGTGTGCCCGAAGTTAAGCCTATTATTGGTCAGGTATTGCCGGATTCGCCAGTTGCTGAGGCTACAGCTGCGCCGGGCGACCAGATTATTTCAGTTAACCAGAACCCGACTCAGACCTGGCAAGCGGTTAATATTGAATTAATGGATGCGATAGGAGAATCTGAATTAACGATTCAGGTTCAGCCGGTAAATCAAAGTTATCAGCTTGATAAGCAGGTTGATTTAACGCACTGGCAGGTTGATCCGTCGGAGGGCAACTTAATCACTGCACTTGGGATTGTACCTTCCAGACCCAATATACTGCCAACAATCGCTAAAGTTTCTGACAATTCTCCAGCCAGTCAGGCAGGACTGCTCGCTGGTGATAAGATTATTCAGTTTGCAGGACAAGATTATGATTGGCATAAAATGTCAGTCTGGATACGCCAGCATCCGGGTGAAAACCTGAGTTTGACCATTGAAAGAGATAATCGGTTAGAGGAACTTTCAGTTAAGTTAGGCGTCAGAGAACAAGGCTCACAACGCTATGGCTTTTTAGGCGTTTCTCCCAGTGTGGAAAACTTACCTGAATCGCATAGATTTGAGTTAAGTTACGGAATTTTTGACGGTTTAGTCCACGCTTTTGAAAGAACCTGGCGTTTAATTGAACTGAGTTTTTCAATGGTGGGTAAATTAATAACAGGCGATGTTTCGTATAAATCGCTGAGTGGTCCAATATCCATTGCGCAAGGGGCAGGTCAATCTGCCGGACTAGGTGTCGCTTACTTTTTGAGCTTTTTGGCATTAATTAGCGTTAATTTAGGCATAATTAACCTTTTACCTCTGCCAGTACTTGATGGCGGCCATTTAGTTTATTACCTTATAGAGTTTGTGACTGGGCGAGCCGTACCGGAAAAGGTACAAGAGATTGGATTTAGAATTGGGGTAATCATCATTTTTAGTCTGATGAGCATTGCCATATTTAACGATTTATCTCGTTGGTAAGATAAAGAAGTTTGAGTATCGAATGACAATAAAAAAATCAGTATTAGCGTTGGCAATTGCCTTGGGATTTTCAGGTCACGCATCTGCAATTCAAGAATTTACAATTGAAGACATTCAGGTTAATGGTTTACAGCGTGTCGCGCTGGGGGCATCGTTAACTTATATCCCGGTACAAGTGGGAGATAAGTTAAATGACTTTCGTTTAACGCAAACTATTAAGTCACTCTATTCATCAGGTCACTTTGATAATATTGAAGCTTATCGTGATGGAAATACCTTAATTATTAAAGTGTCTGAGCGCCCGACCATTGCCGAAATTGAATTTGACGGCAACAAAGACGTTAAAGAAGAACAATTACAGACGAACCTGGACGATCAGAATATTCGTGTGGGTGAAACGCTTGATAAAACCACCCTGACTCAGTTAGAAAAGGGCTTGGAAGATTTTTATCAAAGTATTGGTAAATATAATGCATCGGTAACGGCAAAAATTAGTCATTTGCCACGCAACCGAGTCAAGCTAACCTTTGAGTTTGTTGAAGGCGACGCCGCAAAAGTTAAGCAAATTAATATTGTTGGTAATGAACTCTACAATGACGAAAAATTACTGGGCTTGTTTGAGTCTAAATATGATTTGCCTTGGTGGCAATTTTTAGCCAATGACAGATACCAGAAACAAACCTTCAGCGGTGATATAGAAACATTAGAAAGTTTTTATAAAGATCAGGGTTATATTCGTTTCTCAGTTGATTCTACCCAAGTTGCACTGACCCCCAATAAAGAACAGGTTTATGTCACTTTAAATGTAAAAGAAGGTGAAAAATATAAACTCAAAGATGTGAACTTTATCGGTGACATGGTCGGCCTGGAAAAAGCGATTGAAGCCATAGTGCCGCTTAAAACAGGTGACTATTATAGTGCAGCAGCCGTTACTTACAGTGAAGAAACAATCACCAATTATTTAGGTGCGTTTGGTTATGCCTATCCGGATGTAAAAACGATTCCTGAAATTGATGATGAAACGAAAGAAGTTTCATTAACTATGTCTGTGACGCCGGGTAACCGCATTAATGTGCGTCGAATCGATTTTTCCGGCAACTCAGTAACAGATGATGAAGTATTACGTCGTGAGCTGCGTCAGTTTGAAGGTAGCTGGTTGTCTAACCGAATGTTAGAAGCCTCTAAAGCCCGTCTCGCACGTTTGCCTTATATTGAAAAAGTTGAATTTGAAACCATTCAATTACCGACAGAGCCAGACCAGGTGGATGTCAGATTTAATATCACCGAACGTCCTTCAGGTTCATTTACAGCCGGTGTCGGTTATGGTGATTTAACGGGTTTAAGTTTACAGCTGGGTGTTCAGCAACAAAACTTCTTAGGGACGGGTAACAGCGTAGGTATTAACGTCAATACTTACAGTTACCAAAAACAAGTCAGTTTAAGTTTTACCGACCCGTATTTTACTGTTGATGGCGTGAGTTTAGGGGGCTCACTGGGTTATAGCGAAATTAACTATGGTAATAGTTATTCAAACTCAGAAGATTATGAACTAAGTCGTATCTCAGGTCGTTTAACAATAGGGTATCCATTAAACGAAACCAGCCGTATCAGCT
Source organism: uncultured Alteromonadaceae bacterium (assembly GCA_913056495.1). Classification (GTDB taxonomy): domain Bacteria; phylum Pseudomonadota; class Gammaproteobacteria; order Enterobacterales; family Alteromonadaceae; genus Catenovulum. The sequence goes on from CAJXMO010000003.1 coordinate 46,352, forward strand.
ACGGGGTGGGGTATTTGCATAACGAAATGTCGAACTTCTCTCAACCTTCTGAACAAATGAGAGATTTCTACTCGGTTTATGCTGACCCGGATGATAAACAAAACCAACTGGTCTTCGATAATTATGAGCTTAGTGCAAACTGGATGCGCTCAACCCTGAACCGGGGTTTATTCCCAACCGCTGGTTCAAGTCAGAATCTTGGCGTAAAAGTCGCTGTGCCGGGGTCGGATGCTCAGTTCTTTAAATTAACGGCCGAAGACAGACATTATTTTCCCTTGTCTAACGACCACAGATGGGTCTTTATGACTAAAGCGTCATTCGGTTATGCCAATGGTTATGGTTCAACAGACGGTAATGATTATATTTTACCTATCTGGGAATTATTCCGGGCGGGTGGTTCATCAACCATGCGCGGCTTTGAGAATAACGTTGTGGGTCCAAAACTCTTTTATCGTCGTTCTACAACCGGTACTACGATTCCGGATTCAGCCGGTGAAAGTAGCGAAATTATTCTCGGCCCTGAATTTGATACTATTCAAAAATATACCCGAAGTGGCAGCGCAGCCATTTCAAACGGTGGTAATGCACAAGCTTTAGGTACGCTAGAACTCATTTTCCCAATTCCGTTTACTGAAGAAGAGTCAACATCGATTCGACCGAGTGTATTTGTGGATGTGGGTAACGTATGGGATACTGAGTTTGATTTTGATCGCTACAGCAATCTGGATCCGGCTCAGTTAGACAAGTTGGATGATTATTCAGACCCAACTCGTTATCGAGCTTCCGCTGGTATGTCCGTGCAATGGATATCACCAATGGGGCCCATTGTATTTAGTTTCTCTCGACCACTTAAACGGTTTGATGATGACGATACAAAATTTTTCAGCTTTAATATAGGCCAAACTTTTTAATTATTAGGAGTCCATAAATGAGAACTTATAAAAAGGCCGCTGCACTACTTTTAGCATTGGCAACCGGGGCATTCTCTTTACAAGCACAAGCAGAAAAAATTGGTGTAATTGATGTACAGGCTGTGTTCCAGCAGTTACCTCAAGCTGCAGCAATTGAATCTGGTATTAACGCTGAATTTAAAGACCGAATTGAAGAAATTCAACGTTTGCAAACAGACATTAAATATTATGTTGATAAGCAGCAGCGCGAAAACACGACTATGGGTGAAAAAGAGAAGCAGGAACTTGAAGGTAAGTTACGTTCTTTAAGCGCTGAATACCAGGAAAAAGCTAAGCCATTAGAAACAGAAATTCGTCGTCGTAAAGCCGAAGAGCAAAACCGTTTATTAGGCATGATCAAACAATCTGTTGATAAAATTGGCAAAGACGAAAAATATGACATCATTTTACAAAATACCGCAGTGGTATTTTTAGGTGATGAAACAGACAACTTGTCTCAAAAAGTTGTTGATGCAGTGAGCAAGATGAAATAAAGATGCCTGCAATCAAACTCTCTGAGCTAGCATCTAAGTTAGGTGTTAGCTATGTTGGGGATGGTGAGCATGTTATCCAGGCCGTCGGTAGTATTGATGATGCTACCGAACAGCAAATCACCTTTCTAAGCAATAGTCGTTATGCCCAAGCTTTACAGCAAACTAAAGCAGGCGCTGTTGTGCTAAAGCCAAATGATGCAGAAGGATTTAAAGGCAATCATATTTTATCTGATACCCCTTATCTGACTTATGCATTAATTGCTCAACTATTAGACCCTACACCAGCCATTGCTGATTCAATTCACCCGCAAGCGCAAATTGACGCTAGCGCAAAAGTGGCGAGTTCTGCCAAAATTGCCGCTTTTGCAGTAGTTTCTAAAGGCGCAGAAATTGGTGAAAATTGCCAAATTGGTGCAAATTGTTTTATTGGGGAAAAGGTTGTAATTGGTGACGGCTGCAAATTATATCCAAACTCAATTTTATACCATGACGTTCAACTGGGTAAAGATTGCATCATTCATGCTGGGGCTGTAATTGGCTCTGATGGGTTTGGTTTTGCACCGGATCAAGGTCGCTGGATTAAAATACCGCAAGTGGGTACTGTTATTATTGAAGACAGTGTCGAAATTGGTGCGAATGCGGCAATTGATCGCGGCGCAATTCATAATACTGTGATTAAATCTGGCGTTAAAATTGATAACCTGGTTCATATCGCACACAATGTTGAGTTGGGTGAAAATACGGCTTTGGCTGCCGGTACCAAAATAGCTGGCAGTACTAAAGTGGGTGAGCGTTGTACATTTGCTGGCTGTGTTGCTGTAAACGGGCATATTGAGATTGGTGATGATGTACATTTTACCGGTACCAGTATGGTGACTTCATCGTTTAAAAATGCAGGTGTTTATTCATCCGGTATTCCTGCCGTGGCAAATAAAGACTGGCGAAAAAATACAGCTCGATTGCGTAAAATTGAAACCTTATATGACAAGGTTAAGCAACTCGAAGCTGAAATAAAAAGCTTAAAACAAGATTAATTTTAAACGTCGCATCATGGTGCATAGCCATGTATAATGCGCTTAAAAGAACAATGATTAAACAGGAAGCATCACTTTGAGCAACGAACTTAGCCCAATCGATATTCAGGAAATTTTCACTTTATTACCACACAGATATCCTTTTTTATTAATTGATAGAGTGATTGATTACAAGCCGTTAGATTATTTACACGGTTATAAAAATATTACAGTTAACGAACCTATCTTTACCGGTCATTTTCCTGGTAAGCCTATTTTTCCGGGCGTATTGATTGTTGAAGCCATGGCTCAGGCAACAGGCGTGTTAGGGTTTAAATCAATGCAGGCTGTTGAAACTCAGGCTTCGGATAAAGAAGAGTTGTACCTGTTAGCGGGTGTTGATAATGTTCGATTCAAAACTCCGGTTACACCGGGCGACCAGTTACACCTGCATGCGCAATTTGTTAAAGAGCGTAAGGGTATCTGGAAATTTGACTGTCGTGCAGAAGTTGACAACAAAGTTGTATGTTCTGCTGAAATTACCTGCGCAAGACGAGTAATGTAAGAGTGACACAGATGATCCATCCAACCGCAATAGTCGATCCTGGTGCTAAATTAGGCAAGAATGTTGAAATTGGTCCATGGACCTGGATTGGAGCTGATGTCGAAATCGGCGAAGGTACTGTGATCGGGTCTCATGTCGTTATAAAAGGCCCGAGTATAATTGGAAAAAATAATCGAATTTTCCAGTTCGCTTCAATCGGTGAAGAATGTCAGGATAAAAAATATGCGGGTGAACCAACCCGTTTAGTGATTGGCGATAATAACGTCATTCGCGAATCTGTGACTATTCATCGCGGCACCATTCAGGATAATAGTCTAACCCAAATTGGTAGTAACAACTTACTGATGGCTTATGTCCATGTTGCGCACGACTGTATTGTCGGTAACGATAATATTTTGGCGAATAACGCAACCTTAGCCGGTCATGTTCAGGTGGGCGATTTTGCCATTTTAGGTGGGTTTACGGGTGTGCATCAGTTTTGCAAAATCGGTAGTTATTCATTTTGTGGTGTCGGTTCAGTTGTGGTTAAAGATGTATTGCCTTATTTAATGGTGGCTGGCCAAAATGCAGTGCCTCACGGCATGAATTACGAAGGTTTAAAACGAAAAGGCTTCAGTAAAGACGCTATTTTAGAATTACGTCGTGCCTATAAAACCATTTATCGTAATGGCTTAACTTTAGCTCAGGCAACAGAACAGCTAAAACAAGTTGCACCGAAAGAGCCTGCTATTCAATTATTGGTTGATTTTATAGAAGCTTCTGACCGGGGCATCATTCGTTAATCATGTCTGAAAAACAGTTGAAAATTGCCATTGTCGCCGGAGAAAAATCCGGTGACATACTTGCGGCTAATTTGATACAAACACTTTCTCAAAGGCTTAATCAAGCCGGAATTCAAGTTTCTTTTGAAGGCGTTGCAGGACCCTTAATGCAAGCTGAAGGCTGTCAAACATTGTTTGACATGGAAGAGCTTGCGGTAATGGGGTTGGTTGAAGTATTAGGGCGATTGCCACGTTTATTATCAATTCGCAAACAGTTAAAACAGCACTGGCTGAAAAACCCGCCCGATTTAATGATAGGTGTGGATGCGCCGGATTTTAATTTGACGCTGGAAAAACAGCTAAAGCAGGCTGGCATTAAAACTGTGCATTATGTAAGTCCCTCTATCTGGGCCTGGCGTCAAAAGCGAGTGTTTAAGGTAAAAGCAGCCGCTGATTTAGTCTTGGCTTTATTACCCTTTGAAAAAGCGTTTTACGACAAATTTGATGTACCTTGCCGTTTTGTTGGCCATACCCTGGCTGATCAAATACCGTTCGAAAGCCTGACATCTGAAGCAAAAGCAGAATTAGGGCTCAAAGCTGAGCAAAAATATATTTCAGTCTTGCCCGGCAGCAGACGAAGCGAAGTCGAGCTTTTATCGCAGGTTTTCGCGCAAACCTGTGCTTTATTAAAACAAAAATATCCGGAATATCAATTTATTACCGCCTGTGTTAATGATAAGCGCAAACTTGAATTGCAAGCGGCCATGACAGAGTTTGCCCCCGATGTTGAGATGATTTATTTTGACAATCAGTCACGACAGGTGATGGCGGCCAGCGAAGCTATTATGATTGCTTCGGGCACCGCAACACTGGAAGCCGCTTTAATAAAGCGCCCCATGGTAGCCTGTTATAAATTTAAAGCGCTCTCTTATTTTATTTTTAAGCGAATGGTAAAAATAAAATATTTTTCATTGCCGAATTTGGTTGCAGACAAAGCGGTGATTCCTGAATTACTGCAGGATGAATTAACGCCAGAAAGTTTATTATCTGCGTTGGAAACTGTGATTGCCGAGCGTGAATCCATGCAGCAGGATTTTATCCATATCCACCAAACACTCAGACAAAATGCCGGTGAACAAGCCGCACAAGCGATAGAAGAATTATTAAATGCAAATTGATTTTGATTTTAACCGTGAGCAATATGTCCAAATTATCGCTGGCGTGGATGAAGTCGGACGAGGCCCTCTCGTTGGGAGTGTCGTGGCTGCTGCGGTTATTTTAGACCCGGATAATCCGATTACCGGTTTGCGTGATTCCAAAAAGCTTAGCGAAAAAAAGCGAGCTGCATTTGAAATTGAAATTAAAGAAAAAAGCCTGGCGTGGGCAATTGGCACTGCAAGTCCTGAAGAAATTGACGAAATTAATATTCTTCAGGCCAGTTTTTTAGCTATGAAGCGCGCAATTGAGGGGTTATCAATTGAACCAGAGCTGGCTTTAATCGATGGGAATAAAGTGCCTCAGGTGGCGATTCCCTGTAAAGCGATTATTAAAGGCGATGATTTAATTCCGGCCATTAGTGCAGCCTCTATTTTGGCAAAAGAGCACCGCGATCGGGAAATGCTGACTCTGGCGGCGCAATTTCCTCAGTACGGCTTTGAAAAACATAAAGGTTATCCGACGCCGGCACACCTTGCATTATTAGCGGAGCATGGTGTAATTGCGGCTTATCGAAAAAGTTTTAAACCAGTCAAAAAATTACTTGAGAGTCAAACCTAATGACTGATCCTAAGTTTATCCATTTACGCGTTCATTCAGACTTTTCCATGGTCGATGGCTTGGCTAAAACCAAACCTATAGTAGCCAAAATTGAAGAGTTACAAATGCCCGCTGTGGCGATAACCGATCAGGCTAATTTATGCGGTCTGGTGCGTTTTTATGGCGCTGCAAATGGCGCGGGCATCAAACCTATAGTGGGTGCTGACTTTTGGGTAAAAAGTGATGATTTAGCGGATGAATTATTTCGGCTGGTCATTTTAGCCAAAAATAATGAAGGTTATAAAAACCTGACCTTGCTTATTTCTAAAGCCTATTTGCGTGGTTCTGTTCAGGATAAACCCGTTTTAGATAAAGATTGGTTGGTTGAGCATAAAGAAGGGTTAATTTTATTATCAGGCGGGCGCGAAGGGGATTTAGGTATTGCTTTAATTAAAGGCAATATGAAAATGGCGGCCTCGATTACCGAATTCTATCAAACCCATTTTGCTGATCACTTTTATGTTGAGCTATTGCGCACGGGTCGTGATAACGAAGAAAGCTATTTACATATGGCGGTTGATTGGGCCGGTCAATATGACCTACCGGTTGTGGCAACCAATGAAGTTTGTTTTTTAAAAGCTGACGATTTTGACGCCCATGAAATTCGCTGTGCGATTCATGATGGTTATACACTTGAAGATAAAAGACGTCCCAAGCGTTATTCTAACCAACAGTATCTGCGCACCCAAGAAGAAATGTGCGAGCTCTTTTCCGATATTCCGGAAGCTTTAGCAAACTCGGTAGAAATTGCCAAGCGTTGTAATGTCACCATCAGGTTAGGCGAATACTTTTTGCCTAATTTCCCAACCGGCGGTATGTCTACCGAAGACTTTTTGGTTAAAGTTTCTCAGGAAGGCCTTGAAGAAAGACTTGAATTTTTATTCCCGGATGCAACCGAACGCGCGGAAAAACGACCCGAATACGATGAACGTTTGCGCATTGAACTTGAATGTATTAACCAAATGGGTTTCCCGGGTTACTTCCTGATCGTGATGGAGTTTATTCAGTGGAGTAAAGATAATAATATTCCGGTTGGGCCTGGAAGAGGCTCAGGTGCAGGGTCATTAGTTGCGTATGCACTGAAAATTACCGATCTGGATCCACTGGAATTTGACCTGCTATTTGAACGTTTCTTAAACCCGGAACGGGTTTCAATGCCGGATTTTGACGTTGACTTTTGTATGGACCGACGCGATGAGGTAATCGATCACGTCGCACAAATGTACGGGCGTGATGCAGTATCTCAAATCATTACTTTCGGTACTATGGCAGCCAAAGCGGTTGTGCGAGATGTTGGTCGGGTATTAGGTCATCCTTTTGGTTTTGTTGATCGGATTTCTAAACTGATTCCGGGCGACCCGGGTATGACATTGGCAAAAGCATTTGATGTCGAGCCAAGATTGCCAGAACTTTATGACGCCGATGAAGAAGTCAGAGCCTTGGTTGATATGGCGCGGATCCTTGAAGGGACGACACGTAATGCTGGTAAACACGCAGGGGGTGTTGTTATTTCACCTACTACGATTACCGATTTTGCACCGCTTTATTGTGATTCGGAAGGTAAACAACCTGTTACTCAATTTGATAAAAACGATGTTGAAACGGCAGGCTTAGTTAAGTTTGACTTTTTAGGTCTACGCACACTGACAATTATGCAGTGGGCGATTGATATGGCTAATATCCGACTTCGCAAAGAAGGCAAGCCGGAGATTGATATTGCGGCGATTCCAACTGATGATAAAAAGAGTTTTGAAACCTTAAAACGTTTTGAAACTACTGCGGTATTCCAGCTCGAATCTCGTGGTATGAAAGACTTAATAAAACGGCTTCAGCCGGATTGTTTTGAAGATATGATAGCACTGGTTGCTTTATTCCGGCCAGGTCCGCTGCAATCAGGCATGGTTGATAATTTTATCGATCGTAAACGCGGCCGGGAAGAAATTTCTTACCCGGATGCTCAATATCAGCACGAATGTTTAAAAGAAATTCTTGATCCGACCTACGGCATTATCCTGTACCAGGAACAGGTTATGCAGATAGCTCAGGTGATGGCAGGTTATTCACTTGGCGGCGCTGACTTACTGCGTCGGGCAATGGGTAAGAAAAAGCCGGAAGAGATGGCTAAGCAGCGCTCAACCTTTGAAGAGGGCTCTAAAAATAATAATATAGATCCTGAACTGGCAATGAAAATCTTCGACCTTGTGGAGAAGTTTGCCGGTTATGGTTTTAACAAATCGCACTCTGCCGCTTATGCTTTGGTTTCATATCAGACCTTATGGATGAAAACCCATTATCCATCTGAGTTTATGGCCGCTGTTATGTCCGCTGATATGGATAATACAGATAAGGTCGTGACTCTGGTTGATGAACTTGACCGGATGAAACTTAAGATTGTACCGCCGGACGTTAACCAGGGGCTATATAAGTTTACCGTCAATGAAAATGGTGATGTGGTATACGGGATAGGCGCGATTAAAGGGGTCGGTGAAGGCCCAATCGAAGCGATTATTAAAGCCAGAAGTGAAGGCGGACCATTTAAAGACTTATTTGATTTTTGTGCCCGTGTCGATTTAAAACGTGTTAATCGTCGTGTGCTTGAAAAGCTGATTTTGGCCGGTGCTCTGGATGAGTTAGGTCCGCACAGAGCAGCATTAATGGCAACGCTTGAAGAAGCAATGCGAGCGGCTGACCAGCATGCGAAAGATCAAATGTCCGGTCAGGGCGATTTATTCGGCTTGCTAACTACTGAGCCTGAAGAAGTTGAGCAGGCATTTGCCAATGTGGCACAGTGGCCGGAAGAGGTTTGGTTAGACGGTGAAAAAGAAACTTTGGGCTTGTATTTAACCGGGCATCCAATTAACCGTTATCGCAAAGAGCTCAAAAATTATGTCAAAGCGAGAATTAATGAGTTATCACCAACCCGCCGAGATGAAGAGGTCGGGACTGCGGGGCTTATTATTGGCGTTAAAACTATGGTCAATAAAAAAGGCCGACGTTGGGGTATCATCACGCTGGATGATAAAAGTGCACGGATAGACGTACGATTTTTCCCTGATATGTATGAGGAGCATGAAGCGCTTCTGGTAAAAGACAAAATTGTTGTGGTTGCCGGTCCGGTAGAGCATGACGATTTTTCCGGTGGTTTATGTATGACCGCAAAACGGATACAAGATATTGTGCAATTACGGGAAAAACACGTAAAATCAGTTTCCGTAAATTTAGACCAGCGTAATTTAAAAGATAATACGGTTGCACAGCTCACCGAAAAATTAGAAGCCTATAAAGAAGGTGTGACACCTCTGGTATTCAACTACACTAGAGACAATGCGAAAGCCCAAATTAAAGTTGGGGTGCAATGGTATGTGACACCGGCAGATGGTTTGCTGTATGATCTACGCCAAATTGTTGGTGAAGAACAGGTTTCACTCGTTTATTGATATACTGTAAAAGCGTTTAGAACTTTTATGGTTATTGGTAAGCGAAAACATTATTTATCAATGTTCAATGCTGACTGTGTGTTTGGCATAAATTGAACTTAAATAGGGTAGAAATACATCCATGAGCTTAAGTTTTCTTGAATTCGAGCAGCCAATTGCTGATCTTGAAGCAAAAATAGAAGAATTAAAAAATGTCACCAAAAATGGTGGAGAGCTTAATATTGATATTGAAGAAGAAATCAATAAGCTCAAGCAAAAGAGCAAAGATTTATCTGAAAAGATCTTCTCAAATCTAGGTGCCTGGCAAATTGCGCAATTAGCACGCCATCCGCAGCGCCCTTATACACAAGATTATATCGACCGTGTTTTCACTGAATTTGATGAGCAGGCTGGCGATCGTGCCTTTGCAGATGATCCGGCTTTGATTTGTGGTACTGCGCGTTTAGACGATACTCCGGTTGTTGTTATTGGCCATCAGAAAGGCCGTGATACAGCGGAAAAAATTAAACGTAACTTTGGTATGCCTCGTCCTGAAGGTTATCGTAAAGCGCTTCGTTTAATGGAAATGGCAGAACGTTTTAAAATGCCTATTATTACTTTTATCGATACGCCGGGTGCTTATCCGGGGGTGGGCGCAGAAGAGCGCGGTCAAAGTGAAGCGATTGCTAAAAACCTTCAGGTTATGGCTCGTCTAACGGTTCCTGTTATTTGTACCGTAATCGGTGAAGGCGGTTCTGGTGGTGCATTGGCCATTGGTGTGGGTGATAAAGTGAATATGTTGCAATACAGCACTTATTCGGTTATTTCGCCGGAAGGTTGTGCATCCATTTTATGGAAAAGTGCTGAAAAAGCTGAAATGGCTGCTGAAGCTATGGGCATTATTGCACCGCGCTTAAAAGAGCTGAATCTGATTGACAATATTATTGATGAGCCTTTAGGTGGCGCACACCGTGATTTTGCATTAATGGCGCATAATATGAAACAAACCATTAAAGCTCAGTTGACCGAATTAGAGCAGAAAGACAAAGAGACGCTATTAGCAGACAGATACCAAAAACTCATGTCTTTTGGTTATTGTTAATTAAGCCTGTTTAACGCACAAAACCCGCTTATGCGGGTTTTGTTGTTTAAAAGCCCCTGGATTGTGTAAAGAATAAAGCGATTGATAATGTTATTAAACCCATCAGAACTGGAACAGCTCAAGCTGTTTGCAGACCAAAATGCCCAATTGGTTGTTGGCTTAAGTGGTGGAGTTGATTCAATTGTTTTGCTGGATATCTTACACAAAAGCATCCAGCAGGAAAAAATTTATATTCAACTTAGCGCGATTCATGTGCATCATGGCCTAAGTGAGCAAGCCGATCACTGGTTGCAGTTTTGCGAATCTTTTTGTCAGCAAAAAAATATAGCGTTTCAGGCTCGTAAAGTTCAATTATCCAAAGCAAATCGTCAGAGTTTGGAAGCGGTTGCCAGAGATGCCAGATACCAGGTATTTGATGCGTTAACTGAATCTAATACGATAGTTGCAACAGCCCAGCATTTAAATGATCAGGCTGAAACCTTTTTACTCAGATTAAAGCGCGGAAGCGGGCCGGGCGGGCTTGCTGCCATGGCGCGACTTGCTCCGTTACCTCAATCTGACGTAAACCAGAATAAAAGCGTTTGGCGACCTTTTTTAACGATCAAAAAGCAACAAATTCTGGACTATGCAAAATTGCATGATCTCACCTGGGTTGAAGATGATAGTAATCAGAATGATGCTTTTGATCGAAATTTTTTACGAAACCAGATACTACCTCTGATTGAGCAAAGGTGGCCGGAATTTCAAACCTGCGTAGCACGCAGTGCTGAACTTTGTCAGCAGGAACAAAGCATTTTAGCCAGTGTAGCAGCCGATGATTTAGCTTTAATCACTGAAGCGGCTGAGGCTCATATTATTAATCTGGAAAACCTTAGCGCACTGGATTATGCCCGCCAGAATAATGTAATTAGGTATTGGTTAGCGGGCTTAAATGAGCCAATGCCTTCACAGATCTTGCTTAAACAAATTATTGATAATCTGCATGTTGAATCTGACCAGCAACCTAAGATTCAGCTTCAGCAAGGCGAGTTGTGGCAATACAAAAGTAGACTTTATTATTATAACTGCACACAGATTAAAAAATTGAAACTCACACCGGATGATACCAAACTCGATTCGGCTAAGTTAAACTCAGGCATGATCACAATCAGTCTGTCTAACGGCCAGACTCTGAAACTGGACTGTTCTGATATTCAAATAAAACCGGATGATAGAGCTGAGATTTGTTTTAGCCCGGCATTAAAAACTAAATGTCGGCCAAAATACAGAAACTGTAGCAAAACCATTAAACAATGTTTGCAGGAGCTGGAAGTGCCGGTTTGGCAAAGGGCGCATATTCCGTATTTATTTATTAACGGCCAATTGAAAGCCGCAATCGGCTACTGGGAGTGTGAATAATGCTAGTGATTTCAAATAGCGTGAGCATACCCGATAATGAGATTGAGTTAAATTTTGTGCGCTCTCAAGGCGCGGGCGGACAAAACGTAAATAAGGTGAATACCGCGGTTCACTTACGCTTTGATATTCAGGCTTCCAGTTTACCTGACTTTTATAAAGAAAAACTGCTTAACTTACGTGACAGTCGGATCACTAAAGACGGCGTGATTGTGATTAAAGCTCAGACCGAGCGCTCACAGGATGATAATCGTACTCAGGCACTGGAGCGACTGGCCAGCCTGATTCGTTCTGTGAATAAAGTTCAAAGAAAACGTATTGCGACTAAACCAACCCGATCATCTCAACGAAAGCGGGTCGATAATAAAACCAAACGCGGAGAGGTGAAAAAAGGGCGCGGAAAAATTCGCTTTTAATGCGTGAGTCGGACAATAAAATAACAAAGCACAATAGTCTAAGATAAGCCCCCAAATTGAGAGCTTAGGTTATTTAGCTGAAGCCGATATTGAAAATAGTTTTTTGAGGTTAGATTAGAATTTTTCTGATAGTTTTTGGGATAATTTATGGATCCCGGGTCCGGAGATAAACGATATTACACCGGCAGCAGGCCAAGCTAAAAACCAGGCAGACATCCAGTATTCACCGAAATTTTTAATTAAACCCACGTTGATATAGGTTACCCAAGCAGACATAAAAAACGTTAGTACAAATGACATCAATACAGCAAAAATAAACCTGTGTTTCATCTCTAATTTCTCCAAGCTATTTAAACGACAGAATATAATTTAATTAATTTCATTTTTATCGTACATATGTATTATTGAGACTTCTATTTTCATATTTGCAAAGTGATGCTAGATAATCTAAAGGTTTTTATTTCTGCTGCGGAGCAAAAAAGCTTAACGGGTGCTGCTCTGGAACTTAACATGACTATCGCCACGGCCTCCCGGCGTATTCAGGAACTCGAGCGCCAATTAAAGTGTGAATTATTTCATCGCTCAAACAAAGGCTTAGTTCTCACACCGACCGGTCAGTCATACTATAATGAAACTTCGGGTTTTATTCGTGAGTTAGATGTGCGCTTATGTAATTTAGACAAATCCTTGAATAGTCTGGAAGGTGAGCTTAGGGTTATGGTGCCGACTAATATCGGTAGCGGACCGCTTGATAACTTTTGGTGTTCTTTCGTAAAAAAGTATCCTTCGATTTCATTAAATATCGTATTAGGTGATCCGGGTGACGATGTTATTTCTAATCAGGTTGATATAGCCATTCGGTCAGGCCCTCAACAGAACTCTTCTTTAATTCAGCGCAAAATAGGTACAATTAAACCTATATTAGTGGCTTCTTCATTCTTCGAATCTCACTTGCCCGAGCATTTATCTGAACTGGAGGAGTTGCCTAGTATAGCGGCTCAGTTATTTAGTGACTGGATACTGTATAAAGGCAATGAAAAACAAGTTTTACATAAAAAACATAATCATATTAGCAACGATATGGCCGTCACACTTAATTTGGTTAAAGCCGGATCTGGTGTCGCGCTTTTACCGGTCAGCATGATTTACAAGGAATTGGAAAATGGTGAACTGATACAAATTTTGCCGAATTGGAGTGGTGCTGCTCGAGAAATATCATTGCTTTGGCCCAAACAACGTACTCTTTCTGTTCGCGCCGTGAAGTTTCGTGAAGAATTATTACTATTTTTAAAGTGCCAAAATTGGTTCAATACGGCTGACTAATTCGTTTTTCGTGATTTATATTGCTGCGGTGATAGACCGTAATAGCCTTTAAATGCCCGGCAATAATGGCTGCTGCTGGTAAAGCCGGATTCAAATGCAGCTCGGGTAATTTGCATGCCTTTGGTGATGAATTCGGCAGACTTTTTAAGTCTTTGTTGAAGTTGAAATGCCTGTGGCGTACAGCCAAAATGTTGTTTAAATTGCTGATAAAATTTACTTCTGCCCATGCAGGCCATTTTTGCTAAATGATCAATATCAAGCGGTTCATTTAAATGTCCGAGTATATAGTCGCAAACACAGGTCATACTATTTAAATCAGGTTGCTGACGGCTATGATAAAAAACAAACTCCCGGGTTTGTTGTCTGAGTAAACGAGCACTGAGTTCAGTTACGGCTAAATCAATCATAAATTCACGATCTGCATCATTTTCACTATATAAGCTGACCATGCGCTTTAACAGGGCCTGAGTTGAAGCATTATGGTGTGTATGCAAAAGTTGGCTCTTGTATTGCCATTCACCAAAGCTGCTTAATATTGGGCTTTGGTAGTTCAATGAGTCAGCCACTTTTTGAATTCTACTTTCCGATATTTCAATTGCCAGACAAGTCGTGGGTGCATTTTCAGTTGCAAGTGGAAAGTCTATTTGCACGGATTGATTCGGGGCCATAATAAATGATTCATGCGGGTAAAAGTCCTGATGCAGATTGATGTCATCAATATGCATGATCTTTTTACCTGTGATCATACCGCAAAACAGTAATTGCTCTGCATTTAAAGTCACTTTTTCGGCGGCCTGATAGGTATCATAAATGCTCAGTTGGGTATCTTCCGCTAAAAAGCTTACCTTGTTTTCTACCAGGGTTTTTATTTCTCGATGAGGAAAAGGACTTGTGGTCATTTTTATGTACTCTTAGTCAACTCGTTCGGATTCTAAGTCAAGTTTATTCTGTCGATAGCTTTATATTTTATACACCAAAATTACAAAATTAACATTATTTATACGTTGAAAATAACTGAGGTGAATAAATATGATTTATGCAGAACCGAATACTCAAAATGCGGTTATTAACTTTCAAGCTGTATACAATAACTTTATTGACGGCCAGTGGGTTGAGCCCTTAAGTGGCCAGTATATGGACAACATTAGCCCTGTTACGGGTCAGCCATTTTGTAAAGTTGCAAAATCAGATGCCAGGGACATTGACTTAGCACTCGATGCCGCACATAAAGCCAAAGTAATGTGGGGTAAAACTTCAGTCACAGACAGATCCAATGCCCTATTAAAAATTGCTGATGTGATAGAGCAGAACCTGGAAAAGCTCGCTGTGGCTGAAACTTGGGATAATGGCAAGGCCGTGCGCGAAACACTGGCAGCCGATATCCCTTTGGCGGCTGATCATTTTCGCTATTTTGCCGGCTGTATCCGGGCGCAGGAAGGCAGTTTGGCCGAGTTGGATGAGCACACGGTTTCATACCATATTCATGAACCTCTGGGCGTGGTCGGACAGATTATTCCATGGAATTTTCCTATATTAATGGCGGCCTGGAAATTAGCACCTGCGCTTGCAGCTGGCAACTGTGTGGTGTTAAAACCAGCTGAACAAACACCTGCTTCCATTATGGTATTGGCTGAGTTAATAGACGGTATTTTACCTGATGGTGTGCTTAATATTGTTAATGGTATAGGTTCTGAAGCCGGGCAAGCACTGGCTATTAGTCAACGGATAGCAAAAATTGCATTCACAGGATCAACGCCAGTTGGTTCACATATTTTAAAATGTGCTGCAGAGAATATTATTCCGTCAACTGTTGAACTGGGCGGAAAATCACCGAATATTTATTTTTCTGACGTTTTTGAACACGAAGATGCCTATTTAAATAAATGTATTGAAGGCGCGGTTCTGGCCTATTTTAATCAGGGGGAAGTTTGTACCTGTCCGTCACGCCTGTTTGTGCAGGAATCTGTGTACGATAAATTTATCGATAAAGTCATTGAACGCAGTTTATCTATTAAAAGGGGCAATCCCTTGGATACTGAAACTCAGGTGGGGGCGCAAGCTTCTCAGGAACAATATGACAAAATATTAAGTTATATTGAAATCGGTAAAAAAGAAGGCGCCAAAGTTCTGTTAGGAGGGGAGGCTGAAAAATTAGCTGATAAGTTTGCCAGCGGGTTTTATGTTAAACCCACCTTGTTAGAAGGTACTAATGATATGCGGGTTTTTCAGGAAGAAATTTTCGGCCCGGTTATCGCCGTGACTAAATTTAAAGATGAGGCGCAGGCACTTGAACTGGCCAATTCTACAGAGTTTGGTTTGGGGGCGGGTGTCTGGACGCGGGATATGAATAAGGCTTACCGTATGGGACGTAATATTGAAGCAGGGCGGGTCTGGACTAACTGTTATCACATGTATCCGGCGCACGCGGCATTTGGTGGATATAAAAAATCCGGTGTGGGTCGGGAAACTCATAAAATGGCACTCGAGCATTACCAGCAAACTAAAAACCTATTGGTCAGTTATGATATTAACCCACTTGGGTTTTTCTGATGATGAAGCCGCTTTGCCTGCATTGTTGCGGGCAAAGCGTATTGTTGTGGTATAAGCTTCAGCCTAAGGTTTTATTGATTGCCGTGACTAGTCGGTCAACAGCCGTCTCCAGTTCAGCCTCAGCGGCATTGGTAAAATTCAATCTCACAGCAGGATAAATGGTTTCACCCTGGCGATAAAATACCGCGCTTGGTACAACGGCCACATTATTATCAATTGCTGCTTTTGCCAGTTTATAGGTATCGCAGGCAGGCAGGCTTAACCAGATAAACATACCACCATCGACGTGATTAAACTTACAACCAGCGGGTAATTTTTGGTTAAGCTGTTCAGCCAACGTCAAATAGCGAGTGTGGTAAAGTGCACGTAATGTTTCAAGATGTTCGTTAAACTGACCATGACTTAGCAGATCTAATAAGACAGCTTGCATTGGCACCGAAGAATGTAAATCCGATGACTGTTTTACTTTAATTAACGGATTGATCCACTCGGTTTTCCCGGTGACGACACCCAGGCGAATACCGGGCGTCGCAATTTTAGAAAATGAACGCAGTACCAGTGCGTTGTCTTTGCAGAAGCTGGATACCAGTGGTTGAGCATTTCCATTAAATCTGAGTTCTCGATAGGGCACATCTTCAATTAAAGTGACCCCATATTGGATGCAAAGTTGTGCCACTTTTTGTCTGACTGCCAGTGACCAGCATACACCGGTTGGATTATGAAAATCAGGCACCGCATAAAACATCACAACGTTGCCGGTTGCAAATTTAGCTTCTAATTGGGTCAGATCAGGCCCGTCAAATCTTTGCTCAATACTTTCAATATTCGCTTGTGCCAGACCAAATACCTGAAGTGCACCCAGATAACTTGGGGCTTCCATCACAACCGTATCTCCCGGGTTTAAAAAGGCTCGAGCGATTAAATCCAGGCCTTGTTGGGAGCCGGTACAAACAACCGAACTATGATTATCCGCTTGCTGATACGTTTGCTTAAAATAGTCAAGTAAAGGGCCGTAGCCAGCAGTATGACCATATTGGAAAAGTTCAGGTCTGATGGCTAGATTGTTTAATGACTGCGCCATTAAGGCCATTGGAAAGCTTTCCCCATCCGGCAAGCCGCCTGCCAATGAAATGACCCCCTCTGCTTGAGCATCAGCCAGAATTTCCCGGATATATGAAGGTTGTATTTGTTGAAGTGATTGTGCGATTTTCATAGTAAGTTCAACGGTAAATAATGTGAGCAAAAGCTTACTGTAAAATATTGAAATAAAGATGTCTTTTTATGCGGTATTTGATGTCCATTTATGCTTAAATGTATGTCCATTTATAATACCCTTAGCTTGCCCGGAAAATTCAGAATGGCTGATAGTCAAAAAATTTCGCGTATTAATGATGTATTGGCACATATTCATCAGGATATCAGTCTGCATTTACCCGCCAGTGAACTTGCGCGAATAGCCGCTTATTCCGAACAGCACTTTCACCGTATTTTTAAGGACGTGGTCGGTGAGTCAGTGCATGCTTATATTCGCCGTGCTCGATTGGAGTTTGCCGCAAATCAACTTATGTTTGATGTTAATGCGTCTATTTTAGATATAGCAACTAAAAGTGGATTTTCTTCGGTTTCATCTTTCAGTCGCGCGTTTAAATCTATTTTTATGATATCTCCGGGTCAATGGCGTCAGTCTGAGAGTGAAAATAAAGATAAGCCTTATCTGAAAAGTGCTGAAATTGCCGAGGCTTACCGCCGATTAGATAAAAGCAAATTGCCCAGTGTAAACATTATTACCTTGCCTGAGCGTCATGTCGCTTATGTGCGTCATAAGGGGTACGGTCGCTCTATCCGAGATGCTTGGCAAATTTTAAAAGCCTGGGCTGAGCTTGAACACAGGGATTTTTCTCAGCAGTTTGGCATACACCAGTCAAATCCAGCCGTTGTTGAGTTGGCTAAATGTCGCTATGTGGCTTGTTTAGCCATTGATAAGCCTTTAAACCGGCGCGGCGTGGTGAATAGTTTAACCATTCCGGGTGGTTTACATGCTGTATTTAAGTTAACCGGTCGTTATGGCGACTTATTGCCACAACTCAGTTTTATTTTGGAGCACTGGCTACCAGCTTCTGGTTTTAAAATGCAGTCCAGCCCAGCCTATGTTCATTATTATAAAAATCACTTTTTAGCCAATGATGAGTTATTTGAACTCGATTTTTGTTTACCGGTTTCTTTGTTTAATTAAGTGCGTGCCGATTGTTTCAGGTTTTGCCACATCGTATTAACCAGTTGCTGATCTTTTTCATTAAGTTCACCGGCTTCTATGGCTATTTTTTAACAGAATTAGGCTCGCTTTCAATGCATATTGCTTAAAAATTAGCGGCTGTATTGTTTGATATACAAATTTAATATTTCTATATTTTTATTATATGACCCTAGTTCATTGAAACTTCAAGCAATTATGTGATGGACTTAACGTCTAACTTATTAGACTCTTGAGGGTTTGTTCATTGCGTTGTTAGAATGCTGGCGAGTGGGTCAACAAGACCCAAAATATTTGATTCGAAAGCACTCTCGAAACGGCAAACATCAAGAAATTGATGCACGCAAAATCACAGGCCCAAACTGCAGTTTAGTGGGCAGCTGGATTACCGAAAGAGGCGCGTTAAAAGAGCTTGGTTGCAAAACCGGGAGCTTTCGAAGTGTTTTACTTTGAGAGGTTCCGGCTTTGAAAACGATTCATCGCGCAACAGCGTTTCACAATTTACTATCACCTATTGTTAAGTCTTGTCGTCTGAGTTTACTCGCAGCCACATTCGGTATTGTCTCAACTCAAGCGCTTGCCGGTCATAACCATATTCCTAATCAGGGTTCTCAATCAGTTGCTGAATCTGCTGTTAACAAGTTCTCCTTACAGCAGCAAACTATGTCTCTGTCTGAAGCTTTAAATCAAGCTCGTCATAAGCAAGCTGCTAAACAAAATCCGGTTACGCAGTCACTGTTAGATTTAGCTAAAGCAAGACAAGTTAACCAATACCGTTTGCTAAAAACTGATCCAAAAGCAGTTTTGCATAGTTTGTTGCCGGCTGCAAAACGAGCAGGTTTACCCGAGCAAGTTCAAAATTTAATGGCGCAACCAGTCGAAAAAGTTGGAAAACTCGAATTAATCTATGTTGATACTGATGTGCCAGCACAAAGCCACATCCGCTATTTTGTTATTGAAGGCAATCAAAGTACAGAGCTCTTTTTGCCTGCAAATACAAACTCCCGCTTGTTGCAATCCGGAGATAAAGTAAGTGTTAAAGGCTGGCAGTTTAATTCTGCGCAGCAAAGCGTTTCTCATAACCGTTTGCTTGTTAATCAGGATATATCGGGCTTAGAAGTGCTGGCGGCGGGTTCACAAGGCGCTACCAGTACATCAACTACGTCAGTTTTGAGCGGCACTACAGGTGAGCAGAAAGTTTTGGTTTTATTGCTTAATTTTCAGGACAATGCGGCTGCTCAACCCTGGTCTTTACAGGAAGTAGAGCAAATGGTGTTTGGTCAGGTAAATGATTATTACCAGGAAACCTCATATGGGCAGACTTGGTTGAGCGGTGATGTTCGTGGTTATTATACGCTACCTGTGAATACAAGCTGTGATTATTTTGGAATTGACAGCTATGCCCAGCAAGCCGCAATTGATAACGGCATTGATCTGAATCAGTATCAGCGTCTAATCTATATGCTGCCTGAAAATGAGTCATGTGGCTGGAGAGGACAGGGTACAGTTGGTGGTAATCCATCACGCGCTTGGTTAAATGGCGAGCTTAATTTAATGACGATAGGTCACGAACTGGGTCATAATTTGGGTCTTAAACATGCTAAAGAATTAAGCTGCGGCAGTGGTTATATCAGCGAAGACTGTGTCGCGATTACTTATGGCGATACGCTGGATATTATGGGTAAGTCTGAGGCTCATTTTAATGTCTTTAATAAAGAAAGATTGGGCTGGTTAACTCCGGAACGTGGTGAAATTATTACCGCAGATGCTGATGGCAGTTACATGCTGGAACCTTATGAAATAAACCCTGCCGGCGTTGCTAAAGGTTTAAAAGTTCGCCGTGGAACCGATCCAGTAACAGGTGAACCGCTTTGGTATTACCTTGAATATCGTCAACCCTTTGGCTTTGACAGCTTTTTGGCCGGAAAAGCGGTTACTGACGGTGTGCTGGTGCATTTAAATAATTCTGCTGAAGATATCGAGAGTAGTCAGTTGTTGGACATGACGCCTAAAAGTGCATTATATGATTTGGATGATGCTGCTTTAGTCAGTGGACAAAGTTATTCAGATGCCAATGCCGGTGTGTCTATTACAACAGAGTGGGCTGATAACTCAGCAGTTAGCATTGATGTAAGTTATGTTGCGCAAGTATGTACTCATGCCGTGCCAGGTTTATCACTTGATTCTGACGCCAGCGTCTGGGCCGAACCGGGCGATAGCGTCACTTATAGCTTAACCGTCACTAATCAGGATAGCCTTGAATGTGCAAGCAGCGACTTTTTAGTCTCTGCTCAGTTACCACAGGGGTGGAATGCCAGTCAGCAAACTATAAACCTGGCACCTGGAGAAAGTGGTTCACTGAGTTTAACTATCACTTCTGCGCCTGACGCTATTGATGGTTTTTATGATATCAATATCAGTAGTGTCAGTAGCAGCGATAGTCACTACCAAAATAGTTTAAATGTATCTTATGTTGTTGAAGCGCCAGTGGCGACCTGTTTACAGGCTAACCCAAGCTGGATTTTAAACGATCTAAATTCTGTAGCCGTTGAACCCGGTACTTCAGTTACTTATCAGGGCGTCCTAACAAACAATGATAGTGCAACTTGTCAGGCATCAACCTTTGATATTGCAGCTAGTTTGCCTGCAAACTGGAGTTTCAGCGCGCCAAGTACGAGTTTAAGTCCGAGTGAATCTCAGGTAATAAACGTGACGGTTGCTTCACCCACAGACGCAGCGACCGGGATATATGATTTTAGTCTATTTGCTTTTAATCGAAATAACAGTGGTTATCAAGCCTCGGTGAGTACCAGCTATTCCGTGGTTGAGCCTGCTCCAAGCTGTATTCTGGCGGCACCTGTTGTTGTGGTAAGTAATCCGGTGAGTGATGAATTGACAGCAGGTAGTGAGTATATTTATCAATTAACGGTTACCAATGAAAATCAGGATTGTGATAATGCAACCTACAGCTTAACTGTCGCTGCGCCCATTGGTTGGGTTGTTGATAGTGCTCAGATTAATTTGGCCAGTGGTGCCAGTAAATCGCTTACTATCAGTGTGATTTCGTCACAAAACGCGACTGTAGGCAACCATAACTTAACTGTAACAGTTCAGGATAATGATAATTCAGGGTATCAGGCTATGAAAAGTCTGATTTATCGCGTTGCAGCTGAGCAAAATAATGCGCCGGTTGCAACAAGCGATATATTAACCTTAACTGATAAATCTGTGACTTATATTAATGTACTGAGTAATGATACGGATCCGGATGGTGATGCAATTGTGATTAGCGCGATCACGCAAGGCGCAAAAGGTGAAGTTCAGGTCATGGGTAATGGTCAGATTCAATATACGCCTGCTAAAAACTTCAAAAACGGAGACAGCTTTAGCTATACCATTAGTGATGGTGAACTAGAGTCAACTACTTTTGTTACTGTGGTTATGGATTCCGGCAATACCAGTGGTGACAGCACAACAGATACAGGAAATACGAACAAAGGCAAAGGTAAAAAGTAGAATTTAAACTTTTTCCAAACTTGACCTTGAATACGACCAAAGAAAAAGCCGGGGAAATAGACCCGGCTTTTGTATTTTTAGGATGATTTTATCCTGATAGAAATGCCCTTTATGGATTTTCAACTGTTTGCAACAGAACGGTTACTTGATTGCTAACGACTTCACCCTCATCATCTGTGACTTCTACAATGATATCGTTGAGTGCATTAATCGGATCGGTATTTTCAAGACCCGGAATGTACTCAATCGTAAATGCACATGCGTATGTATCATCAGGTGAACCATTATAGGTAAGCTCATGATCTTCCGCACAAGCCGGATAAGCAATACTATCGAACATGCCGCCGCTATTAAATAGTCTGAAGCCAGCGTTAAATGCATTTGCAAACACATTTTCACCATCGACGTTGATAGCCGTTAAATTAACATTTTCAATGCCGGCATTGGTAAGCTCAATTACAACCAATAAGCTAGCTGCAAATTTCATATCAGTTGCCGGATCAGCCGGAATGAAGGTGACAGTTGCATCATCCATATCTTGCACAGGCTGACCATCTTCATCTGTGCCGTCAATGGTTGCAAGATTAACATGTACATCATCTGCGTCTCCGGTCAATTCAAGCGCAATCGTACAACTTGCAGTTTGTCCCGGATCCAGCATAAAGCCGGCAAGTGCTTCAGGTGTAATCGGCCCATCATCCACAGTGTCTACCCAGCAATCCGCAGTCAAATCACCGAATTTATTATCCATTAAGGTTGCAAAGGTAACAGTATCAACTCCGGAGCCATCTACCGCAAATTCAAATGTATAATCAACTGTTCGGGTAACAGCGGGATCATCACCGGTTTCCAAAACTTCAATCGGATCAGCCGTTTTTTCCAGAGTGATAGATGATGGGACATCATTAATGATGACAGTTTCAGATTCATTGGCTGTGGCTTCATCTGATTCATTGTCTATCGCTTTAGCCGTGACTGTATTCATATGTGAGCCTGCGCCAGAGCCGGATATAAACTCGACAAAGCTACAGCTATAAGTTGCGCCATAGGCAATGCTTCCGCCTGTGCTACAACTACCTGCACCATCTAAATCACCGAATTGATTATCCATTAATGAGGTTAGAGTTAATGGAGAATCCCAGGTTGCTGAAGTATTGGTGACTTCTACCGTATAAGTCACATTACCGCCTGATTCTGGAACTTGTCCCGGATTTGCTGTTTTAAGCACAGATATAGTTGGAGGCAGGTTAGTTACATTGACCGTTTCTTTATCACTGCAGTGCTCACCGATAACCGCGCCCAAGCTGACTGGACATTCTGCATGATTACCTGCGACAGGGTCATCATTTTTATCCACTAATGCCAATAGGATGACATCATCAAAATATTCAGGCGACTGGTCGTCGGGCAGATTTGTCGCAACGACATAGACTGAAAATTCGCAGCTATAAGAACCACTCGGTAAAATCTCGCCTCCGTTAGCGGGTTGTGAGCAGTTACTACTAGTTAAATAAACGCCATCGGCAACCAGACCATCTTCAACATCCTGAGGGTCTATGCTATCAAGTGATCCCCATAGATCCAGACTCGTCTCAAAACTGCCGTCAGCACTTTTATCAACTTTATCAGTCAATGAAGTGAGGAAAATAGAAGTTTGAGAGTTTGGATTTTGGAAGCTGAGCATAAAATTGTATAACCCGCCGGGTTCTGTTCGGGTATTTGTGCTCAAGAGGGTTTTATCAACATCTGGTGGGTCAGGTCTGATAAAAACATCTATATCAAATGCATCACAGCGACATTTAGAAGGGGTGCCAGGTGCGGCCGGGTCAAGTTCGCTGCAGTCAGCCCCGTCTTTGTTATGCCAGGCCATGCAATAGTTAAATTCTGCTTTGCCTGAGTTATCATCATCCCGACAAAACATAGTGATGACAGCGTTTTCATAAAGATGAGTTTCATCAAAGCCCGCTGCTTTACTGATATCGGCACAGGCATCCAGGCCACTTTCCAGGTCAACACCCGGGCCATCGTTCTGGCCAAGCAATATTGAACATTCATTTGCTGGGTTTGAGTCCTGAGCGCTATAACTACCCTCAGGTAAATAAACCGAATAGTCAAATCGCTTATTTGCAGTTGTGGTAATGGTCACATCGGCTCGAAAAGTGACATCTTGACCTAATACACACTCTACCGGCGTAGTACCATCTAGGTTTTCAATCATATCTACTTTACTGACCCTGATATCGTTGGCGGTACAATTTAAATCAAATCCCGCTTGTTCAGCCATACAGGCTTGGTCTGATTGCTGCGGGAAAAAGGATGCGTTGGCTGTGGTACTAATACCATATAGGCTAGCTATGCTTATCAGGAGTACGCACACTGTCCTGATAAGCTGCATACAGTTAAATCGTTTCATAATAGTGACCTCATTTAATTGTCAATATTGATATAACCTTTTGTCAGCGAAGCTCAATTCCTGATGGAATTCAGGTTTAAGGCTGGCAAAAAATGCGTGTTGTTTTTTTACTGCTTATTCGGCGTGTGCCGATATGGGCTACGTGCCAAGAAGACTCATTTCAAACTAAGGAATCGGATCTGGTTGTGTATTGGTAGCACTTTGCTAAAGGAGCAAACATCAAGCCAGATATATAGCTGTTTAGTTTTTATGGAATTTTTTGAAGAGTAGGGGCGTTGTAGTCGATAAATGTGTATCAGGTTTGAAACACATTGACCGTATTGTCTGAAGATATATCACGCGGCTAGCTTTTGTCTGCATTTATTGAGTAGAGATGTCTCTGGGTTGAGAGCGCAACCCCTTGCCATACTTGAGAAAGCGAGTATCAGACTTACCTTGTATTGGCTGAATTATTTGGATACTCATCATAAATAAATATGTGCCTGACAAAGTACATCCAAGCGTTCAATTCTCTTTAGAAAGGAGGCCTATAATTTAAGTAGCCGTTGCATGAATTGAATATAGGCAACGGCGTTCTTTTTTATTTACTGTTCAGCGAGCAGGTCATTGATTATTTCGGCAAAGGTATTATATCCCTGAGCGCCAACTAATAATTTTGGACTAATCAATTTATCATCTTCAATTAATCCAATTAAAAAGCTGGGTGTGCCACGTATTCCAATGGATGAGCCATAATTAACATCCGTTTCTACTTTAA
The DNA here is from genome assembly GCA_913056495.1 of uncultured Alteromonadaceae bacterium. Lineage (GTDB taxonomy): Bacteria > Pseudomonadota > Gammaproteobacteria > Enterobacterales > Alteromonadaceae > Catenovulum. The sequence continues at coordinate 71,089 of CAJXMO010000003.1, forward strand.
GCTCAACTGATTTATCTTTCAGGCAAGCCGAAAAAAGTTCTAAATTAAGAGCGAGTGCCTTTGCTGAACGCTGATATAAGTCATCGCCGAGTTGACGCATTTCGTTAAATAGACGGGCACGCATTGGCCAATATTGACCTTGCTGAAAACTACAATTTGCGGCAATTGCCGCGCCTTTTGCTTTTGCATGAAAACTTAGCGGAAAATCCCGGACAAGGTATTTGACTTGACCACTGTCAATGTAGGTTTGCTTGAGCTGGTTAAAAGTGGTATCGATAAATCGTTTACAGTAAGGACACTGGTAATCCGAAAATTCGATAATGGCAATGCTTGCATGCGCTGAACCTAATTCGGCTAATTGACCATCACCGCTAATATTGTCTTGCGTTGTCAGTGTTTTGTGTTTAGGTTGCTTTGAACCTAAAGCAATTTTATGAATCTCTTCTACCTGGCTGCCAATGACGTCTGTTTGTTGTTTAAGTAATTGAATTTCTTGCCGGAGTTGTGCTATTTCTGTTTCTACACTCACTGACTTTTGTGGCTGGCACCCGAGCAAACAAAACAATATAGCCAATAAATAGGCTAATTTGCAATGAGACATATACATTATAAATTCCTCCACAAGGCATTATTAATGCGTTAAAGTTCTATTTTGCACTTTTTAATCATTCGGTAAAAAGTAGCTCTTGATATATTGAGTTCCCTCGCAGCGGCCGAAATATTATAGTTATTTCGTTTAATAGCAGAGAGAATCAGTTCTGTATCTATTTCCAGTCTATGTTGGGCCAAATCGATTATTTGAGTGGGCTCATCAGTGGCATTGGTTATTTTTATACCCAGATCATCCACTGTGATGAATTTGCTTTCTGTCATAATGACAGCACGTTGTATTCGGTTTTTAAGCTCTCTGATATTGCCCGGCCAGGTATATTGCTTCAAAGTATTTAAAGCTTCGTCTGAAAACTGAGCTGAGTGTTTATCGGTTGAGAGCTTTTTCAAAAATGCGTTTGCCAACAACTCAATATCTGTCTTATGGTTTCTCAGGCTGGGAATGTCTATTTGGAGAATATTAATCCTGTAATATAAGTCTTCTCTGAATAACCCTTCTTCGACGGCATGCTCCAGATTGACGTGGGTTGCAAAAATGATTCTGCAATCTACTTTTATAGCGTGATTACCGCCTAACCTTTCTATCCGGCGTTCTTCCAGAAATTGAAGTAGGTTTACCTGTAGTTCAAGTGGTAGGTCGCCTATTTCATCAAGAAATAAGGTGCCTTTATGAGCTCTTTCGATTCTGCCTTTGTACTGCTTGTTGGCGCCGGTAAATGCCCCTTTTTCGTGTCCGAACAACTCGGAGTGAATCAGGGTTGGTGGCAAAGCTGCGCAGTTTACGGTAACAAAGGGCCCTTTTTGCCGATCTGATAAGTTATGAATATATTGTGCACTCAGTCCTTTTCCTGTGCCTGTTTCGCCGCTAATCAATACAGTTTCATCTGTTTTGGCAATTCGGTGTAAGCTAGCCTTTAATTGCTGCATTTCATCTGACGGTCCAAAAAATATATCATGACTGTATGCGCGATTAATTTCATGCCGGGTACTGGTTTTTAATTTGGCTATACCATACAGGTGTCCCAGAGTATGATTTAACCTGCTCCAATCGACCGGAAGATGGTGATAATCCACAAAGTAGTCAGTAAAACAAAATTTTAAATTATTAAAAAGATCGCTGTCCGCAGGTAATATGGCTAACCATAAAAGTGGTTTAGGGCGGTCAGCTAATTGTTCTATGACTTTTAGAACCAGCAGCTGATTTGCGGTTGTGATCAGCGCAATGGCAATATCACAATTGTCGTGTTGTAGAATATGTTGCGCGCGCACTAGGCTATCTGCATAAAGAAAGTGCCACTGGTTTAAATTTGGTTGGTAGTCATTTAAATCTATACCCTGGGTGAAATTTAATACCAGTACATGACGTTCCATGTGAGCAGTTACTGTACGGGAGTCACTCACATTGAATCCTTAGCCTAGCTTGTTTATCGCCAGCACAATTTTAAATAGAATGTTTAAATTTTAGGTGAGCAAAGGTGATTAGCAAACTCCGGCTACAAAGGCGCTTACAATATTATTTGGCAGGGTTGCAAATTTGGAACAGAGGCTTTACTGCTTATAAATCTTGGTCAGTTATATAAACGAAAATTTATGACGCTGAATAAGCGTCGCTGCGCATGTGAAATGATGTAATTTGATACCAGATATAATATGCAGCTTACATCTGGTATATATTTTCATGATTGGGCTGACTGTTTCAGGTTTTGCCACATCGTATTAACCAGTTGCTGATCGTTTTCATTAAGTTCACCCGCTTCTATGGCTGTCGCCAGTGATTCATTGGTTTTATCAATAACATTATCAATGCTGAATTTGTCTTCCATTTCGAGATAACCAGCAGATAACATTAAATGACCGCGAAGGTAGCCTGAAATAAATAAAGTATCATCGTCAGCCTGAGCTACCATTTGATCTAACTGATTTTCTATTGCTTCGACAAACGCTTCGGCTGCCTGTGTTTCCTGTTGTGACATTCAGTATTCACCTTTTTGTATTAGTTCACCGGGTATAGAACAGAGTCGTGAAAGCCGGTGGTGATTTTAATTAAGCCGGATAAAGATTCATTTATTTTTTGATCGAGTGTATCCACAATTAAAGGCCTGCCGTTAAGTTGCGCAAGTTTGGTTTTTGTGGCGATACAATGAATATTATGCTTACCGAGTTTATGGATAATTCTTGGACTAATCTGCTGATTTCCGCGCCCCAGCAGATGACCTTGACCACCAATTAAACTAATGATTAATTTGGTCTTAGGATATTTGTTGATGAGCTGCCATATTTGCTGCTCTGTCAGGTCAGGGGCGATTAACTCTTGCTGAAAAACTGCATCAATACCGAGCAGTGTATTATCGAGATACAGTGCCTGCATAACCGCCTGTGTGGTTGAACCTGAACCGACCAGATATAAACAGTCTTCGTCATCTTCCATCAATTCAATGACATCAGCGGCAATATCCTCCAGTACCAGCGCTTCGGTTTCTTTTCCACCTTGTTTAACCGCTTGTACATACCGTAAATCCATTGGGATAAGCATATCGCCAAATCGTTTTGCTTTGACCACACCTTGTCTGAACTGATCTTCGTCGATATCCATAACATCGGCTTCGGCCAGCGTCAGCATTTCGCCGTTTATCAGTTTAAGGCAAAGTTCTCCGGCTGCTTTTGGCGTAATGGTATAAACACCGGAATGAATTTTACAGCCTGCCGGAATACCCAATACGGGAATATGTTCAGGCGCGACTTCACAAATATTGCGAGCTGTCCCGTCGCCACCGGCAAATAGTATTAAATCTACACCTTCTTCTATCAGGGCTGTTATCGTATTTTGAGTATCAATTGGCGAAGTGACGCAAGCAGCCTGATAAACTACTCGGGTGTTAAAGCCCATACGCTTGCTTAAATCTTCACCCATTTCACCACTGGCGGTTAGGATTTCGAGTTCATTTTTGACAGTCACTAAGCAGCTAAGTGCCATCTCAGTTTTGTGATTAGATTGTTTGGTTGCGCCAAGTGCAAACGCCTGACTTTGGGTTAGTTCTCCATCACTGCCTTTTAAAGCAACGCTGCCACCAATGCCGGCAACCGGATTAATAATTAATCCAAGTTTAAATTTATTCACCGCTCGAACTCACTAAACTGGTTTAAAGATAAAGGGAAGGGTTGATGATAAAATTGAGCCATTGCCCGGCAAAGCGGCTCTGCTCTTGTTGGCAAACCCTGTGCTATATAGTGTTTTACCTGTTGAAATATTTTTGCGCGAAAAGCATGTCTGTCAGGTGAAAAACTACCGTTTAGGTTGTCACAACTGACTTTAAATTCCAGCCCAGCTGAGACAGATAAGCACCACTCAATTGCCTGTGGTTTTATTTCTACTTTTTCAAATTCAGATTGCTGGTTTTGATCTCGCCCGTCGGGACAGTACCAATAACCATAATCTTCAAGCAAACGACGTTTCTCACCCGCTACACACCAGTGCGCTATCTCATGCAATGCACTGGTAAAAAAACCATGGGCAAATACAATTTGATGATACGCGGTTGTATCGTTCGCCGGTAAATAAACGGGTTCATCATCGCCTTTAATTAACCGGGTATTATAGTGTGTTCCGACGGTTTGATAAAAGAGCGGGATTAAATCATCAATTTTGTGGAGGTTAGGTGTTTTTATACCGGTTTGCATTAAAATATTGTACAAGCGTATTCAAAAAAGCGTATTCTAACTTTTATTGAGCTTAGGATCAGCTAAAACAAACTGGTTTTAATTTTAAGCTCTTAAAAAATCAAAGTTTGACTATGATATATCAATATAATGTTTTAACTAGTGAGGCAGTGAACGCGTAATGAATTGGGATAGTTTGCATAATGCATTTGATAAACTAACAAAACAAACCTCGATTACCAAACTAAATACGCTGGGATTAAAAATTTGCCGTCAAATCATAGCCAGTTATGAATATCGCATTTATATCAACCAGTTAATGCACAGTGGGGATGATCTGGATTTAGCTTTTATTAACGGTAAAGCTGAAATTACAGAGGGCGAAACACGCATTGTTAAAGATTTAGCTTTAGGCAGGCGCAGTATTCCCTGTCATTTTGAAGATCAGGGTATTCAATATTTTTGTGTATTGCATGATGGTTTATGTTTTGCTGTATTAGCATTCAAACCGGGCCTGGATAAAGAAGATCTGTCGAGAATTAATATTCTCAAAACTTTGATGACGATTTGGTCAAATCAACTTTCTATCTTGTATTTTTATCAAAGAGACAGTTTAACCGGTTTGTTCACGCCCAGTATTTTTTCTGATGCGGTTAATGGCAATACCTTTTATTCGGCACAAAGCCTTGAGGGCGATAGCCTGATACAGGTTGAGACCGACAGACGCGATGATTTACATTTGCCCAGTTCTCATGCGGTTGTATTAATTGATCTTGATGATTTTAAAGTGGTAAACGAGCGTTTTGGCCATTCCATTGGTGATGAAGTGCTGATTAAACTGGCACGTTTAATGGAAATATCTTTTAGAGAAAGCGACTTAATTTGCCGCTATACAGGTGGTCAGTTTGCTGTTTTAGTGCGTTATGTCAGTAAACGTAGCGCAGAAGATATTTTAGAAAGATTTCGAAACAGAGTGCATGAATCGCATTTTCCCAGAATTGAATCTGTCACTGTCAGCATAGGGTATACCATGACATTACCAGGCGTATTAACCAGTGAGCTGTTAGATAGAGCGACACGCTCGCTCAAACATGCGAAAGAGTCAGGTAAAAACTGCATTGTTAGTTTTGATACGGTTGCCAAACTGCAAGGGGATGGGTTCGGATACAGTAATTTGGAAGTTGGTGAAATTGAATTATTCTAATTGTAAAAAGGGTCTGTCATGAAAATCTGGGTGGATGCTGATGCTTGTCCTGTTGTCATTAAAGATATTATTTTCAGGGCCGCTCAGCGCACTAAAGTGATGACGACTCTGGTTGCCAATCATTTAATCAGAGTACCAGCCTCTCCTTATATTCAAACCTATCAGGTTGCCGGTGGGTTTGATAAAGCTGATGATGAAATTGTTTCGCGAATTGTTGCGGGGGATTTGGTCGTGACAGCAGATATACCACTGGCTTATGATGTATTAAAAAAAGGGGCAAATGCACTTAACCCAAGAGGTGAGCGCTATCATATTGACTCTATAAAATCTAAGCTGGGGATGCGTGATTTTTATGAAACGCTCAGGGCCAGTGGAATTCAAACCGGTGGTCCAGCCAGTTTATCTCAAACCGACAGACGTAATTTTGCCAATGAGCTGGATAAGTTTTTACAAGGTGGTGTACGAAATTAGTTTGAAGGCTTTATTTATCTGAGAATAACCAAAAGAAAAAGCGACATGGAAAACCATGTCGCTTGTCTGCTTATCTTGAGATAAGCATGAAAACCCATCCATAGGTAATACACGACGAAGTTGTATGTTTTGACGTGAGGCATGCAAAACATACAGTTGCTAGTGCCAGTTAACTGTAAATACAGATAAAAGACAAAAGCCAGAGGCATTTAAGAAAATACAGGTAAACGTTACACCTATTTTGGATTTATGTAAACCTTTATTTGATAGTTTAACAGCGTTATTTTTTATACCCGCATGTTTTATTGAGGTTCGGCGTTAATTAAGCTAATCAAACTCTAGGTAATCGTTTTATCTTTTGCGGATAAAATAACGAGTCATTAGGTATCTGGCTGATCAGAAGAAAATAGTCAAAGCTTGCTTGTCGCGTTTTTTTCTCTCATCATAAATGAGCATATAACTGAACCCGCACCAGACTATGATGATTAATAAAGATATTCCACCTATTACCGATTACCCTCAGGCTAAACAATATTTGTTTTATTTATTGTCCCGACGTGAGTATTCTCGTTATGAACTGGCGCAAAAACTGGACGCTCGTTTATGTCCGGCAGAGATAAAAACGGATTTGTTAAATGAATTTATTCAAAATGATTGGCAGAGTGACTACAGGTTTTCCGTTTCATTAGTCAAAAGTAAAGCGGCTTCAGGGTATGGTGTTAAGATGATTCAGCAGCTATTAAACCGCCATCAGATTAAGTTGGATATGACTCAGCTTGAAGCTGATGCTGAGATAGACTGGTTTGATTCAATCACCCAATGTTATGAAAAAAAATACCGAAATAAACCCGTTAAAGACTTCAAAGATAAACAAAAGCGATATCGATACCTATATTCACGTGGTTACAGCAGTGATTTAATTCAGTCTATCGTTTAAAAGATTCAGCTTAACTATTAACTAAATCACTCGCTTATGGTACATTTCTGGGCAAAATTTTGGCTATTTGGCATATATCGGCGAAAGCGCGTAATACACAGATTTTGTTAGGCCTAAAGTTCATTTTAAATAAGATTTATATACCAGTTTACAGGATATTCAAATGACGATGACAACTGCTGACATCAGGCAGGCTTTTTTAGATTTTTTCGCAACTAATCAACACCAGGTAGTGGCCAGTAGCTCTTTGGTTCCGGCAGACGATCCAACTTTGCTATTTACCAACGCTGGCATGAATCAATTTAAAGATTGCTTCTTAGGAAATGATAAACGCAGCTATACGCGTGCGACTTCATCGCAGCGTTGTGTTCGTGCAGGTGGTAAACATAACGACTTAGAAAATGTAGGTTACACCGCACGTCACCATACGTTTTTTGAAATGCTGGGTAACTTTAGTTTTGGTGATTATTTTAAGCATGATGCTATTCGTTTTGCATGGTCATTTTTAACCGAAACCCTAAAATTACCAAAAGATAAATTAACCGTTACTGTATACGAATCGGATGATGAAGCCTTTGCGATATGGCGCGATGAAGTGGGTGTTCCGGTTGAACGTATCATTCGTATAGGTGATAAATCGCCAGATAAACAGTATGAATCAGATAACTTCTGGTCAATGGGTGATACAGGTCCATGTGGTCCTTGTACCGAAATTTTCTACGATCACGGTGAACATATTTGGGGTGGACCTCCGGGATCACCTGAAGAAGATGGTGATCGCTTTATTGAAATCTGGAATCTGGTCTTTATGCAGTTTAACCGTCATGCTGACGGTCGAATGGAACCACTCCCAAAACCTTCGGTTGATACCGGTATGGGCCTTGAGCGTATTGCGGCGATTATACAAGGTGTTCATAGTAACTATGAAATCGATATTTTTGATAATTTAATTAAAGATGTAGCCAAACTTCTGGATGTTCAGGATTTATCAAATAAATCATTGCGTGTTATTGCCGATCATATCCGTTCTTGCGGGTTTTTAATTGCAGATGGTGTGATGCCATCTAATGAAGGTCGCGGATATGTATTACGTCGTATTATTCGCCGGGCAATTCGCCATGGGAACCAGCTAGGTGCAACAGAAGTCTTTTTCTGGCGCGTATATCAGTCATTAGTGAATCAAATGGCGCAAGCTTATCCTGAACTGGAAACACAACAGGCTATTGTTGAAAAGGTGTTACGTTTAGAAGAAGAGCAGTTTTTGAAAACGCTGGATCGTGGTTTAGCAATTTTGAATGAAGCGCTAGAGGCGCTTGAAGGCGATACCATTCCGGGCGAAACTGTATTTAAACTCTATGATACCTATGGCTTTCCGGTCGATTTAACCAATGATGTTGCACGAGAGCGTAACGTTAAAATAGATGAAGCTGGTTTTGAAAATGCAATGGCGCAGCAGCGTCAGCGCGCTCAGCAGGCAAATCAATTTGGTAAAGATTATAACGACGCGCTTAGCTCAGAAAATGAATCTGAATTTACTGGTTATGAACTGATTCAGGACTCTAGCCAAGTGGTTGAAATTTTTGTCGACAATCAATCTGTGAATACAGTGGCTGCTGGTGAAAAAGCGCTGATTGTGTTAAATCAAACGCCATTTTATGCTGAATCAGGTGGTCAGGTTGGTGATACAGGTAACCTTGTGAGCCAGCAAGCAAAGGTATTTGAAGTTCAGGATACAGTTAAACTCAACAAAGCGATCGCTCATCAGGGTATTGCTCAGGCGAGTGTGACTGTCGGTGACTCTGTTGAGGCAGTCATAGATAATTCTCGTCGTCAGAATATTAAATTAAACCACTCAGCCACTCACTTAGTGCATGCTGCGCTGCGCCAAGTATTAGGTGAACATGTTTCACAAAAAGGCTCTTTAGTGATGGCTGATAAACTTCGTTTTGATTTCGCGCATTTTGAAGCTATGACAGCGGATGAAATCAGTCAGGTTGAAACCATTGTTAATCAGCAGATTCGTCAAAACCATGCATTATCAACCGAACTGATGGACCTCGAGTCTGCCAAACAAGCGGGTGCTATGGCCTTGTTTGGTGAAAAATATGATGATCAGGTTCGTGTTGTCAGTATGGGAGAATTCTCGACTGAACTGTGTGGTGGTACTCACGTAGAGCGCACCGGTGACATAGGTTTATTTAAAATTATTTCTGAAGCCGGTATTGCTGCAGGTATTCGCCGAATCGAGGCGGTTACCGGTGATGCTGCTTGTGAATATGTTGCTCAAACACAGCAAAAAATTACTGATATTGCTGGATTATTAAAATCAGATGCTGGCAGTGTAATCGATAAAGTACGTCAGGCATTAGATAAAAATAAACAACTTGAAAAGCAACTTCAGCAATTGCAGGATAAGCTGGCCAGTCAGGCTGGTGCTGACTTGTTAAATAAAACAGTTGAAGTGAATGGTGTTAAGTTATTATCAGCTGAAGTTGAAGGCATTGACGCAAAAGCATTGCGTGGCACATTGGATCAATTGAAACAGAAAATAGGTTCAGGTGTCATAGTATTAGGCCTTAAAAACGGCGAAAAAGTAAACTTAATTGCGGGTGTAACCAATGATTTAACCAAGCAGGTTAAAGCTGGTCAATTAATTGGTGAACTGGCCCAGCAAGTAGGTGGTAAAGGGGGCGGACGTCCTGACATGGCGCAAGCTGGTGGTAGTCAGCCTGAAAATCTTGAAAAAGCTTTAGCTAGTGTTGAATCTTGGCTTGCAACAAAACTGTAAACCAGTAATATAGCTAATCTTTGGTTGTACCTTTTTTGACTGATTTTTTCGGTTAATTGAAAAAATTACTGGTTTTTCAGTTAATTTGAGCTAACTTTAGCATTAGGTGCAACCGCTGTTGACGGTTTAGGAATAGGAATAGGAGCTGCACAATATGCTAATTTTGACCAGACGTGTTGGTGAAACACTGATGATTGGTGACGAAGTCACTGTAACTGTATTAGGTGTTAAGGGTAATCAAGTTCGAATTGGTGTGAATGCGCCAAAAGAAATCTCTGTACACCGTGAAGAAATTTATATGAGAATACAAGCTGAGAAGAATCAGAATCCAGGTAACTCTGAATATTAAATCTGATACTTTTAAGTGATAAAAACCGGCATTTAGCCGGTTTTTTAGTTTAAACGCTTTAAAAAATAAGTTGTTTGATAAGTGAGCGATTAAATATTATCAGCCAGCAGTGCGTCTACGCTTATATAATGCCGGCATAAACTTAACCTGTTTAACCATATTGTCTTTAATATCCAGAATTTCCACCGGGTAGCCATGCAGTCTCAAACATAAAAGTTCGGTCGGTATTTCTTCAAGATGTTCCAGAATTAACCCATTGAGTGTTCTGGGTCCGTCTTCCGGTAACTTCCATTTAAACTGTTTATTCAAATCCCGGATGTTACTGGTGCCTTCAATCAGATAAGAGCCATCTGTTTGTTTAACATTATTGGTCAGCGGTAAATCCATTGTGGTGGTGAAGTCGCCGACAATCTCTTCAAGAATGTCTTCAAGCGTGATCAAGCCTTGGATATCACCGTATTCATCAACTACTAATCCAATGCGAATTTTATTACGTTGAAATTTAAGCAACTGAACATTTAAGGGGGTGCCTTCTGGCACAAAATAAATTTCGCGCACCGCTCGTAACAGGGTTTCTTTAGAGAATTTGGTTTTACTTGAAAGGCGCAAGATATCGCGAGAGTGAACAAAACCTACCGCATCATCAATTGTATCCCGGTACAGTAAAATTCGGGTATGTGTGCCGTGAGTCAGTTTTTTAGCAATATCTTTCCAGTCGTCATTGATATCTATACCGGCTATTTCATTGCGCGGCACCATAATATCTTCAACGGTAACGTTTTCTAAATCGAGTACACTTAGCAGCATATCTCTGTGACGTCTTGGAATAAGTGCACCCGATTCGTTAACCACACTTCTTAACTCTTCATGGGTCAGAGAATCCTGGCGGTTATCCAGATTAATTCTGAATACTTTTAAAACGCCGTTGGTAATTTGATTTAAACCCCAGACAAAAGGATAAAACGGGATCAGCAGGGCACTTAATATAATTGAAGCCGGATAAGCTATTTTTTCAGGAAAATAAGCCGCCAGTGTTTTGGGAGTGACTTCTGCAAAAATTAGAATAACTACGGTTAATACAATGCCAGAAATCGTTGTTGCGAGCGCTTCACCATAATCCCCTAATAAACGAATACCAATAAATGTTGCGATTGAAGCGGCAAAGATATTAACCAGGTTATTCCCAATTAAAATAAGACCGATTAATCTGTCAGGCTTTTCAAGTAGAGTTTGGACACGTTTAGCGGAGCGATCACCATTTTGGGTAAGATGTCTTAACTTATATTTGTTAATAGACATCATGCCGGTTTCAGAACTAGAGAAAAATGCAGAAATAATAATGAGTACACCCAGTATAATAAACAAGGTACTCGTGGATATATCGTCCAACAGTTAATCCTATTTTAGTTAGATAATAAATTATATTTGGCTATATAAATATGGACTAGGTCTACTTGAGTCAAGGTTTATTGTAAAATAAATTCTTTGACTAGCCGTGAACCAAAATAACCCAAGGTTAATAATACGCTACCTGTCAGGCTAATGACCAAAATACGTTTACCTCGCCAACCCAGCTTCATATGTCCAATCAGAACACCCATAAAACAGAACCAAGCTAGTAAAGTTAAAACGACTTTGTGTGCTTGCCCTGATCCAATAAAATTTTCTAAAAAAACAAAGCCTGTAATAATTGAAACAGTCAGAACAGATAATCCAACCTTTAATAAGGTAAAAATTTGTCGTTCAATCGCATCCAGTGACGGCATGGGTAAAGAGAGTACAGATAAATCGTGATGTTTTAACCGGCTTGCAATCAGACTATATTGCATTGCCAGCAGTGTGGCAATTAACAAAATCGCATAACTGATAACAGATAAACTGATATGTGCGAGCATTTCAAATGTCCAGGCAGCAAAGTTTGCCTTTTCAACCGGAATAAACAAGCTGATAAATAAAACACCGGCAGAAAAAATTAAGTTAACCGGCAGTGCAAAATAGTTGCGGGTATAAATGGCAAACATTGCGGATATTAAAGTGACAGTTACGCTAATGACATTAGTTGCCAGCACCAGAGAATAAGCATGCTCATCATTTAAATGATAATGCAAACCGACAAAAACAATATGTAATAATAAGCCTACAACGCCAATTGTAGTGAGGCTCAGCAAGTTCAGTGTACGTTTATTAAATAAAGATAATAAAAGGCCAAGCGCACTGAATAGATAACAGATTATTGCCAGAGGCGCTATACTCATCTTAAATCCTTGTTATTATTTCACTTTTACTGTCAGATAAAGACAATCTTTATCTGATTTCATCATTATTAGCCCGGTTACTTGACCAGGTAGTTTTATACAAATTGCACCATAAATGGCAAGACAGGCACCCGTTAAATGGTTTACTGGTAGATACATGAGTAAAACATTTAAAAATTAGGTGTTTTCAATCCGTCATAAAAAGCGTACTTTAACGGTTTTCATCCGCTTTGTACAAGCGCAAATTTGCTGATTAACTCGCATCTGGCGTTTGTTTACGTGTATAATGTGGCTAATTTTTCAAAGTGCATTAGAAATTGTCAAAAAATGGCCAAAGGCAAGCGCATCATTTGGCCGGTTAGGAATTAAATTAATATGTTTGAAAATTTATCAGACCGCCTCAGTCAAACGCTTAAAAATATAACAGGCAAAGGCCGACTTACTGAAGATAATATCAAAGAAACGCTACGTGAAGTACGTATGGCTTTATTGGAAGCTGACGTTGCTTTACCTGTTATAAAGCAGTTTATCGACAATGTTAAAACCAAGTCGTTGGGTTTAGAGGTCAGTAAAAGTTTAAATCCGGGCCAAGCATTCTTAAAAATAGTGAATGCTGAAATGGTAGCGGCTATGGGTGAGGCAAACGAAGCTTTAAACCTGGCAACCCAAAAACCAGCTGTTATTATGATGGCAGGTTTACAAGGTGCCGGTAAAACGACCTCAGTCGGTAAGTTGGCTAAATTTTTAAAAGAGCGAGAAAAGAAAAAAGTTTTAGTGGTCAGTGCCGACGTTTACCGTCCGGCAGCGATTAAACAGCTTGAAACTTTGGCCGATGATATTGGCGTAGAATTTTTCCCAAGTTCAGTTGAACAAAAGCCGGTAGATATTGCTAACGGTGCAATTCAGCACGCAAAACTACAGTTTTTTGATGTTGTAATCTTAGATACAGCAGGCCGCTTGCATGTCGACACTGACATGATGGATGAAATCAAAGCGTTAAATGAAGCGGTGAAACCGGTAGAAACTTTATTTGTAGTGGACGCTATGACAGGTCAGGATGCTGCAAATACAGCTAAAGCTTTCCATCAGGCGCTGCCTTTAACCGGTGTGATTCTGACAAAAGCGGATGGTGATGCCCGTGGTGGTGCCGCTTTATCTATCCGTCATATTACCGGTAAACCGATTAAGTTTATTGGTACAGGTGAAAAAACCGATGCACTTGAGCCTTTCCACCCGGATCGAATTGCTTCTCGTATATTAGGCATGGGCGATATGCTTTCTCTCATTGAGGAAGTTGAGCGTACGGTCGATAAAGATAAAGCCATGAAGCTGGCTAAAAAGGTACAAAAAGGCAAAGGCTTTGATTTAGAAGACTTCCGTGACCAGCTTGCACAAATGCGTAATATGGGTGGCATGATGTCTATGATGAATAAATTACCCGGAATGAGTAATTTGCCGGATAATGTCAAAGATAAAGTGAATGACAAGCAATTTGTCCAAATGGAAGCCATTATCAATTCGATGACGCCAAAAGAAAGAAGTCACCCTGATTTGATTAAAGGCTCTCGTAAAAAACGTATTGCAGCCGGTTCAGGGACTCAAATTCAAGATGTTAACCGCTTGCTTAAGCAATTTACTCAAATGCAGAAAATGATGAAAAAAATGGGTAAAGGTGGCATGAAAGGCATGATGCGTGGCATGAAAGGCATGATGCCACCGGGCGGAATGGGTGGCATGTTTGGCGGCGGCCGTTAATCATCCCCCAAATTCAGACTCAGAATTAAAATGCAGCCTACTGGCTGCATTTTTTGATCTTACGTCATTAAAAATGATAGCTTAAGTCAGTTTATACCCTCAGCTGCACATAATAAAAATACCTTGATAGTCGAAAAACTATCCACATTGGAACGTAAAATGAAAATATTGTGGTTTTGTTCGGAAAATAAAGTCCAATTTTACTTCAACTATTCTTATACGCAGCAGAGGTTAATTAACTTGAATTCAGCTTAATTAACAAGTGTGTTTAAAATTGGCCAATTTATCCGCTATCCCAAGTAATATAGTGGCTTTTAAGTTGCATTAACGCTCAAACTGTGTAAAATTCACGGGCTTTTCGATCTAGGGTCGAAAAGCAGCCAATTATTATTTATTTTTTAACTTAACAACTATGGGTACGATATGGTAACTATTCGTTTATCTCGTGGTGGTTCTAAAAAGCGTCCTTTCTACCAAGTAGTGGTAGCGGACAGCCGTAGCCCTCGCGATGGTCGTTTCATTGAGCGTATTGGATTTTTTAACCCAATTGCTCGTGGTCAAGAAGAAACTTTACGTCTTGACTTAGAACGTGTGGATCACTGGATCTCGCAAGGCGCGCAAACTAGCCAACGAGTAAAAAGTTTAATTAAAGACGCTAAAGCAGCGGCTTAATTTTGGTGAATTGAGTAAGATATGGCCCAACCAGAAGATAAAATTGTTGTAGGTCGTCTTGGTGCGGTATACGGCATTAAAGGCTGGTTAAAAGTGTCATCTTTTACCGACGAACCTGAAAATATATTTAGCTATAGCCCCTGGACTATTGGTCAAGGTAAGTTATGGCAAACAGTTAATATTGTCGAGTGGCGTCGACATAACAAAGGACTCATCGTCAAATTAGAAGACGTTGATGTTCGGGAAAAAGCCCAATTGCTTACTGGCATGGACATTAGTGTCTCTGCTGAGCAATTTCCAGAATTGTCTGAAGATGAATTCTACTGGCGTGATTTAGTGGGGTTAGCCGTGGTGAATACCAAAGGCTACAATATGGGGACGGTTAAGTCTCTGTTGGAAACCGGCTCAAATGACGTACTTGTGGTCAAAGCGAATGCGAATGATGCGTTTTCTATGAGTGAACGCTTAATTCCTTTGGTTGAAGACCAGGTCATCAAATCAATTGATTTAGATGCAAAGCAAATTACAGTCGACTGGGAAGCGGATTTTTAATTGATGCCAGCATTAAATTGGATCGGGGTTATTAGCCTTTTTCCACAAATGTTTGACGCAATTACAGAATACGGTGTCACAGGACGTGCTGTAAAAAAAGGCTTGTTTGAATTTCATCGTTGGAATCCGAGAGATTTCGCTTACGATAAACATAAGACTGTCGATGACAGACCTTATGGTGGCGGTCCCGGAATGCTAATGATGGTGCAACCATTGCAAGATGCGATTAGAACCGCTAAAGCCGAAGCAGGGGAAGGGGTAAAAACCATTTATCTCTCGCCGCAAGGTAAAAAACTGGATCAAAACGCAGTAGCAGAGCTTGCCAAACACCCTAAATTGCTATTAATTGCGGGTCGCTATGAAGGTGTCGACGAAAGGCTAATTGAAGCTGAAGTTGATGAAGAATGGTCGGTCGGTGATTATGTATTAAGTGGCGGCGAATTGCCTGCCATGACATTAATTGATGCAGTGGCTCGTTTAATCCCGGGTGTATTAGGACATAAATTGTCAGCAGAACAGGATTCGTTTCAAAACGGATTATTGGACTGCCCACACTATACGCGCCCTGAGGTATTAGACGGCAAAGCAGTACCAGAGGTATTGCTCAGTGGAAATCATAAAAAGATTGATGAATGGCGATTGCAACAAGCATTAGGCCGGACTTGGTTAAGACGCCCTGATTTATTGGAAACCCTAGCTCTGGCTGATGAGCAACTTGAGTTATTGAAAGAATTTCAAACTCAAGTCAGCAAGAACGGCAGTGGATACTAGGTAAAGAGGTTATTATGAGTAAAATCATTCAACAGCTCGAACAAGAGCAAATGACTAAGGAGCTTCCAGCTTTCGCTCCTGGTGATACAGTTGTTGTACAAGTAAAAGTAAAAGAAGGTGACCGTGAGCGTTTACAGGCCTATGAAGGTGTTGTAATTGCTAAGAAAAACCGTGGTTTAAACTCTTCTTTCACAGTTCGTAAAATGTCTAGTGGTGAAGGTGTGGAGCGTACGTTCCAAACTTACAGCCCATTAGTTGAAAGAGTTGAAGTTAAGCGTCGTGGTGATGTTCGTCAAGCGAAATTATACTACTTACGTGGCTTAACTGGTAAAGCGGCTCGTATTAAAGAGAAGCTTGCTAAGAAATAATTGGCTGAAAAAGGCTCGCAAATGCGAGCCTTTTTTGATCTTAACCTATGCAAAATCCGCTGCAAAAAGCACAGCAACTCTGCCAACAAATCAAAGCTGCGCTCAGTGATATTTTATTGCTGAATGAGCTGACGATTACACCTCATCGCTATTCCGAAATTGAACTGATTAGAAGGCTTCAGAAAGCGCCTTACCAGTTATTACCGCAGTATGATATGGCAGACAGCCATGCCTTGTTTCAGGTCCATTTTTTACTTTACCACAGTCTTTATTTATTAAAACAGGATGCCAGCGTTAATCAGCTAGCAAGCATTGAAATGGGACTGGCTACAATTAGTGTCACACCGTATCAATCAGCGCCGGCTGGTCAGGCACTAAACGGCCACGACGAGCTACAGGCCTATTATTTAGATTTATCCCACCTGATTCATACGCAAAGTCAGGATGTTGAGCAAATGCTTGAATCCTTCTGGCAAAATATACAAGCACCCATTCCGGATGAAATGGAACTGAATAAAGCCTGCCAAATTTTTAATATAGAATGGCCGGTGACTTTATCTGAACTTAAACCAGCCTATAAATCTTTATGTTTAAGCCATCACCCGGATAAGGGTGGTAAAGTGACTGATTTACAACAAATTAATTGGGCTTACCGTATTTTAAAAAGTCGAATAAGTGTTTGATTAATCAAAACTATGCTGCAATACTTTAAGCCATAACATTTTAGTTACACCTATTCTGATTTTAGCATTTGATTATAAAGCTGAGTCAGGGATAACAAGTTGCTTCACAGACTAAAACTGCCGAATGAGATAAATGTATTTATTTGGCTAATTGATTATCCCGGGTCAGATTAAAACGAAAAAATTGAGCGCTAAAATGGCATTTAAAAACAGTGGAGTTTTGCCAATGGATAAAATTTGGTTAAATCAATACCCGGAAGATGTACCTGCCGAAATAGACCCGGATCAATACACTAACCTGATAGAGGTGATGGACGAGGCTTGTTATCGCTTTGCCGATCGCACGGCTTTTATCAATATGGGTAAAGGCATTACCTATCAACAACTGACTGACGAATCCACCGCATTTGCCAGCTATTTACAAAATGAGCTAGGCTTAGGCAAAGGTGATGTGGTTGCACTAATGATGCCTAATTTATTGCAATATCCAATTGCTTTATTTGGTGCGTTAAAAGCTGGCTGCACAATTGCAAATGTCAATCCGCTTTATACAGCACGCGAATTAAAGCATCAGCTAACGGACTCAGGGGCGACCACCATTGTAATTGTTGCCAACTTTGCTAATACGCTGGAAAAAGTGATTGGTGAAACCCAGTTAAAAAATGTCATTTTGACAGAGCTGGGTGATCAGCTGGGCTGTGTGAAAGGTTTTATTGTTAATAAAGTCGTGAAACATATCAAAAAAATGGTACCTGACTTTAATTTACCTCAAGCCATAGCTTTTAACCAGGTCATTAAAGCAGGGGCTAAACTCGAATTTAAAAAAGTAGAAATCGACGCCGAAGAAACCGCATTTTTACAATACACAGGCGGTACAACCGGCGTGGCGAAAGGCGCTATGTTAAGTCATCGTAATATGATCGCTAACTTGCTGCAGGCTGCAGCCTGGTTAGACAGTTCACTTGAATATGGTAAAGAAACCATAGTGACCGCGCTGCCGCTTTACCATATCTTTGCTTTACTGGCGAACTGCCTGAATTTTATGAAGTATGGCGCAACTAACTTACTGATTACCAACCCGCGAGATATGCCTGGTTTTGTCAAAGAGCTTCAAAAAAATAAGTTTACCGTACTGACCGGGGTCAATACCTTGTTTAATGGTTTGCTCAATGCAAAAGGGTTTGCCGAATTAGATTTTAGCCAGTTTAAATTTGCATTGGGCGGCGGTATGGCTGTGCAAAGACCGGTTGCACAGCGCTGGGAAAAAGTCACAGGTGCAAAGTTATACGAAGCCTATGGTTTAACCGAATGTTCACCGGCTGTTGCTATTAATCCTATGAACCAAAATGCACATACTGGCAGTATTGGTTTACCTGTGCCTTCAACCCTGTGCCGCGTGGTTGATGAAAATGGCAATGAATTAGGCCCGAATGAAGCGGGCGAGCTTCAGGTGCAGGGCCCGCAGGTTATGAAAGGCTATTTTAACCGGCCTGATGCAACCGCGGAAGCTATAAAAGATGGTTGGTTTTGTACGGGCGATATGGCTGAATATGATGAAAATGGTTATTTCAGAATTGTCGATCGTAAAAAAGATATGATTTTAGTTTCCGGCTTTAATGTATATCCAAATGAAATAGAAGAAGTCGTGGCGATGCACGATAAAGTACTGGAAGTGGCAGCGGTTGGCATTAAAGATGAAAAATGTGGTGAAGTCGTAAAAATCTTTGTCGTGAAAAAAGATGAAAGCTTAACCGAAGAAGAACTGAAAGCGCATTGCAAAGAGAATTTAACGGCTTATAAACGCCCTAAAGCCATTGAATTTAAAGATGAATTACCTAAAACCAATGTGGGTAAAATATTGCGTCGTGAGCTGAGAGACAATTAATCTGTTAAACGGATTAGCAAGCTTGTTCAGCTGATTAAAATCTCTGCTGAACAAGCTTTTTTTTTGCGGTAAAATCACAGTCACTCGAATCAGATATCAATTGACACATGGCATATTGGCTGCTCAAAACCGAACCGGATGAATACTCAATCGATGACATCGCACAGACACAAGTATTTTGCTGGGATGAAATTCGAAATTATCAGGCTCGCAATTTAATTCGTGATCAGATTAAACAAGGTGATATGGCTTTCATCTATCACAGTTCCTGCAAACAGGTGGGCATAGCTGGCATTGTGGAAGTACTCACTGACGGTCAGGTAGAGCAGGCTCAGTTTAATCCTGAACATCCTAAATTTGATCCTAAATCCAGTCCGGATAAACCTAAATGGTATAGCTTTAACATCACATTTAAATCTAAATTTAATCGAATAGTGCCGCTTAAATGGATTAAACAACAAGCAGAACTAAGCGATATGGTATTGTGCAAACAAGGCCGGTTATCTGTTCAACCTGTAACTGAACATGAATGGCAGTTTATTGCCGAAAGAGCTAAGTAGGAAACCTAAGTGAACGACAGCTTAAATCAGATAAAACAACAAATTACCGAGCTGAGAAGCTTACTTGAAGATTATAATTATCAATACTATGTAGAAGATAACCCGAGCGTTCCGGATGCTGAATACGACAGAGTGATGAAAGAACTGATTTCACTCGAACAGGCTCACCCTGAATTTCAAAGCCCGGACTCGCCTTCACAAAAAGTAGGTGGTGAAGCCTTAAGTGTATTTGAACAGGTTGAACACAGAGTCCCTATGTTATCACTTGATAATGTATTCAGTGACGATGAACTCAAAGCATTTGAACAAAGAATATTTGACCGTCTTAAAAATAGTCAGCCACTTGAATTTAGTTGCGAGCCTAAACTGGATGGGTTAGCCATTTCCATATTATATCGTGATGGTAAATTAGTTCAGGCTGCGACACGTGGTGATGGCCGGGTGGGTGAAAATGTTACCGATAATATTAAAACAATCCGCTCAATTCCGCTTAAACTACGCGGTGATAACTATCCTGCTGAGTTGGAAGTTCGTGGTGAAGTCTTTATGCCAAAAGCGGGCTTTGAAAAGCTAAACGTATACCAAAAAGAAAACGGTGGAAAAGTTTTTGCCAATCCGAGAAACGCAGCCGCTGGCAGCTTAAGGCAGTTGGATTCTAAAATTACGGCTGCCAGACCACTCGCATTTTATGCCTATTCAACCGGTTATTTTTCGCCGGGAGCTGACATTGCCGGTTCACATTTTGCGCGTATGATGCAATTAAAAGGCTGGGGTCTGCCTGTGTGTCCTGTCATTAAAAAAGTGACAGGCAGTGATGAATTAGCTGAGTATTACAACTGGATTGGTGAGCAAAGAAATAACCTGGCATACGAAATTGATGGCGTGGTTTACAAAGTGGATTCAATTGAACTACAGGAAACTCTTGGGTTTGTCGCAAGAGCGCCGCGCTGGGCAACGGCTCATAAATTTCCTGCGCAGGAAGAAATAACCAAACTGCTGGATGTTGAGTTTCAGGTCGGTCGCACCGGGGCGATAACACCGGTCGCTCGTCTGCAGCCTGTCTCAGTGGGTGGTGTTACTGTTTCAAATGCAACGTTACACAACGCAGATGAAATAGCCCGATTGCAAATAAAAATTGGCGATACGGTCATTATCAGGCGAGCCGGGGATGTGATCCCTCAGGTCGTTTCTGTGGTTGAAGAAAAACGATGCGACGCTGAACTCAAAGATATTGTATTTCCAACAGAGTGCCCGGTATGTGGCTCTCATGTTGAACGAATCGAAGATGAAGCTGTTACCCGTTGCAGTGGCGGACTGATTTGTGGGGCTCAATTGAAAGAGTCGATTAAACATTTTGCATCGCGCAAAGCACTGGATGTAGATGGCCTTGGCAATAAACTGGTTGAAGCTTTTGTGGATTTAAACCTGATCAAAACACCGGCTGATTTGTTTACATTATCGGCTGAGCAGATTGCAAAAATGGAAAGAATGGGGCCCAAATCAGCCGAAAATTTAGTGAATTCATTGCAAAAATCTAAACAAACGACATTGGCAAAGTTTCTCTATTCATTAGGCATTCGTGAAGTCGGTGAAGCAACCGCAAATAATTTAGCGCTTTATTTTAAAACCCTGGACGCAGTTCAAAACGCGACTTATGAACAATTGATAGAAGTGAATGATGTGGGCAAAGTCGTTGCCGAGCATATTGTTTCTTTCTTTTCAGAAGCACATAACCAAGCTGTAATTCAGGCACTTTTGGATGCTGGTATTCACTGGCCTGAAATTAAAGCCGTTTCTGAAGATGAACTGCCGTTAAAAGATAAAACCTTTGTTTTAACCGGAACACTCAGCACTATGGGCCGTAATGACGCTAAAGCCCATTTGCAAACGCTGGGCGCAAAGGTTTCAGGGAGTGTTTCTGCTAAAACGCATTATTTAGTTGCTGGTGAGAGTGCCGGTTCTAAGCTGAGCAAAGCGCAGGACTTAGGCGTTGAAATTTTAAATGAAGATGATTTAACCGCATTGTTAACTGAGCACGGAGCTATATAATAAATGCTAAATACCCGGAAGTTGTTCTTTTTTCTGGGTAAATTTTTATGCAAAAATCCGACATGGCTCTAAACTTAAGTTGGAAATAATTTAAATTAAAACCAATAAAGGGGAATGAGCATGTCGAATGAAGGTTATCATGAGCCAATTGATGAATTATCGGATGAGACTCGGGATATGCACCGCGCCATTACTTCATTAATGGAAGAGCTGGAGGCTGTTGACTGGTATAACCAAAGAGTAGATGCCTGTAAGGACGAAGAGTTAAAACAAATATTAATTCATAATCGGGATGAAGAAAAAGAGCATGCTGCTATGGTACTGGAGTGGATCAGACGGCGTGATAAAGTATTAGACGATGAACTCAAAGATTATTTGTTTACGAGCAAAAGCTTATCTCACGATTAACCGAGTTTACGCTGTATAAAATCAAAAAAGCCCAGAAAATCAGGGCTTTTTTGATTTAGCTGGAAACGGGTCCGGATACCGTTTCTATTAGATTTTAAGCAATGACATATTTGTAGTTCCATTTATGGCGTTCAAAATGTCGAGCCCAGCCTGGCAGTTTATTTAGCCAGAAACTCAGAGCGGGTGCTTGGATTGGTTTTAAACAAACCGCCGAGTGAGGTCGTTTGGGTTTTTGAGCTCATATCCATGATGCCGCGAGCTTTTACACAATAGTGGGTCGCTTTAATACTGACCGCTACATTGTCTGTTTCTAACAGTGTTTGAAGCGCAACCAGAATCTGTTGGTTCAGTCTTTCCTGAACCTGAGGGCGGCGTGAAAAAAAGGCAACAATTCGATTAATTTTAGATAATCCAATTACCTTTCCAGCCGGAATGTAAGCCACTTTCGCAAATCCGTCAATCGTTACAAAATGATGTTCGCAGGTACTGTTAACGGCAATGTCGTCAACAATAATCATTTCATCCACTTGCATCTTATTTTCAATCGTGGTGATTTTTGGAAACTGTTCGTAGTCTAAGCCGCTGAAAATTTCTTCAACATACATTTTAGCAATGCGATTAGGCGTATTGGCCAGACTATCATCCGATAAATCCAGATTCAGCGTTTGCATTACTTGCGTCATTAGCCCTGTAATTTTGTCGATTTTTTCACTTCCAGACAACTGAGAGTCAACGCTTGGGGTTTCCAGTTTTCGTTCAATTAATGCTTGCTGTACGAGTTTAGCCTCATCACTTAGCATACAATACTCCGTTCAATCTTAAATACTGTGCCATGCAGGACTTTGTTAATTCATAAATAATCTAGGGTAATATACATCAAGTCGGTGGGAATGGATCTAAAATATGTTCATAACTTAGATGAATACTTATCAACTAAACCGTTTTTAAACAAATTTAGCTTGTTTTGTGAGGAAATAAAAAGTGACTGGCCCTGCTTGAGTTAAAACAGGGCATAGCGGTTACTTTTGATCTTCTGGCAGGGTGACGTTCAATTCTAATACAGACAAATCATCTTCGTTCTGGTCGAGCTGAACCGAAATTGCATCTGAATCAATATTGTCGTAATACTTACGAATCACTTCCAAAATATCTTTTTCCATCTCACTGAGTTTATTGCTGGCCCCATCAGCGCGTCGGCGCTGGGCCACAATAATTTGCAAACGTTCTTTGGCTTGTGAGGCAGCCGTTTGCTTTTTAGGCTTAAAATAGCTTAATAATGACATAATCCATTAACCTCCGAATAATCGTTTGAAAATACCCTTTTTCTCTTCTGCAATAAAACGGTAATCAACTTTATTACCCAATAAGCGTTCAATGGTATCAAGATAAGCTTGACCTGCATCACTCTGTTCGTCAAGGATAACCGGCTCACCTAAGTTCGACGCTCTTAAAACCGCTTGAGATTCTGGGATAACACCGATTAATTTAACCGCCAGAATTTCTTTTACATCTTCTACGCTGAGCATATCGCCACGTTCAACCCGACCCGGGTTATAACGGGTTAATAATAAATGCTCTTTAACCGGGTCTTTACCTTCTTCGGCGCGACGCGACTTAGAGGCTAAAATACCTAAAATTCGGTCTGAATCACGTACCGAAGACACTTCCGGATTGGTGACTACGATAGCTTCATCGGCAAAATAAAGTGCCATTAATGCACCCGCTTCAATACCGGCAGGCGAGTCACAAATAATATAATCAAAGGTTTCAGAAAGTTCGTTCAGAACTTTTTCAACACCTTCTTTAGTTAATGCATCTTTATCACGGGTTTGTGAAGCCGGCAGAATATATAAACCATCAACACGTTTATCTTTTATTAGTGTTTGGTTGAGGTTTGAATCACCATTAATCACGTTCACAAAATCATAAACCACGCGGCGCTCTACACCCATGATTAAATCCAGGTTACGTAAACCAATATCAAAATCTATGATAACGGTTTTATGGCCTTTTAAAGCCAGTCCTGTACCAATTGCCGCACTCGATGTGGTTTTACCTACGCCACCTTTACCAGAGGTAACAACAATAATCCGAGCCATTGACTCACTCCCTAACTAAATTTCTAAATCGGAAACGGCTAACTTATCGTCACCGTCTAAATATACAAAGCCAGCGCCATGACAACTTTGCTGTTGCAATTGTTCGCTGGTCCAATAATGACCATTAATACTGACTAATTCAGGTTCTAATTTGTTGGCAAAAATACGTGCTGATGAGTCACCTTGCGCACCGGCTACCGCTCTGCCGCGCAAAGTACCGTATACATGTATATTACCATCTGCGATAACTTCAGCGCCATTGCTAACTGCGCCAATTACGATTAAATCTGTATCTCTTGCATAAATTTGCTGACCAGAGCGCAAATTTTGTCGTATGATTTTTGCTGGAACATGGGTTGGTACTTTAACTTCAACCGGAACTTCAACTCGCTCATAGCGTACCTGAGTTTTACCATCTGCGCTGGTATTGGTTTGCGGAGCAGAGGGTTTTGATTCAGTTAAACAAGCCAGACCGGCTGATTTAGCTGACTCTTTTTGCATATCGCTCGCACCAGAAACACCCACAGCAACCAGCTCTAATGCTTCAAGCTCTTGTTTAAGCTTAGCAAAGTCCAGTTCTATTTCATCCGCAACCTGACTGATATTAATTACAATCGGTGCCATTTTAAAGAATGAAGGAGCTTGTTGTATTTTGGCTGAAAGCGCCTGGATGATTTCGGCAACGTCGCCATTTTGAATATGCAGTACTGACAGGGTAAAGCTGCTGCCTTTTAATTCAATTTTTGATTCAGACATAAATGTTTTTATAAGAATTTTTAGTATTAATTGGAATAGAATACAGAGATAAAAGCATGTTATAGCGCGCTTTATATGAACGCAAGCATTTATCTCTTTATCAGAGCGTTATTTTAGGGCAAGATTGACACAATTGAGTATAAGGAATTTTATGCTCTCAAAATGATTAAAAAAGGTGATATTGTGCTTTGTGCTGTCTATAAAAGTCGAAAATTAGAAGATACCTATTTATATGTAAAAGAAAGAGATAAATTCTCAGATGTCCCTGAATTTTTAATGGAAAAATTTGGCGCACCGGAATTTGTATTAGTTCTCAACTTAGCCAAACGCGACTCGCTCGGTATTGCTGATATTGATAAAGTAAAAGCTGAATTAACTGAAAAAGGCTTTTATTTGCAATTGCCGCCACCGAAAGAAAGTATTCGGGAAGAGCATAAGGCCTATTTAAAAAAGCAAGGAATTACAATCAATGAAGAAACTCATTAAAGCTGCGCTGATTGCTGCAGGTTTGCAATTCGCAGTCAGCCCAATGCTGGCAGCCGAAGAAGATTTCAGTGCTGATGAAGCTAAATTTAATCAGTTTGTGCTGGACCTGAAAGCGGAAGCTTTGGATAAAGGCTATGATAAAACTCTAGTTGAAAATGCATTTGCCGATATTAAGTTTAAGCCTAAAGTCATTAAAGCGGATCGCGGTCAACCTGAGTTTGTTGAAACCTTAGAAACGTATCTGGCAAAACGTGTAACCGATTGGACAGTTAATAAAGCACGTGAAGAATATAAAAATCATAAAGCATTATTAGATAAAATTGGCGAGCAATTTGGTGTGCAACCCAGATTTATTGTTGCACTATGGGCACTGGAAAGCGCGTTTGGTAAATATCAGGGCAATATGCCGGTCATTTCATCGTTAGTGACTTTAACTTATGACAAACGTCGCAGCGCATTTTTTAAAGCTCAGTTATGGGATGCGCTTGACATAGTTCAAAGTGGCGATGCCTCACTTGAGCAATTAAAAGGTTCGTGGGCTGGTGCGATTGGGCAGGTTCAGTTTATTCCAAGTTCATTTAAAGCCTATGCGGTTGATTTTGACGGTGACGGCATTAAAGATGTTTGGAAAAACAAAGCGGATGTATTTGCCAGTGCCGCCAATTATCTGGCAAGCGAAGGTTGGAACGACAACTTAACCTGGGGCCGTCAGGTTAAAGTGCCGGACGATTTTAATTTTGATTATGCGATTCCGGCTAAAACCAATGGTCGCAGTGCCTGGCTGAAAAGCTGGAATGCCACACGGGTTAGTCTTGATGAGTGGCAGGCTCGAGGTGTCAGACGCATGAATGGCAATGACCTGCCAAAAGTAAATGTAAAAGCTGCCATGGTTCAGCCAGACGGACCTAAAGGCCGAATTTACCTGGCTTATGACAACTACAAAGTATTAATGCATTGGAACCGTTCGTATTATTTTGTTTCGTCAGTGGGCATTTTAGCTGACAGAATTGGCTACCCGGCCATTAAATAACTCAAACTAAATCACTGTAATTCACAAATGGTCTGTTAAAATAGCCTTTTAACAGACCATTTTTATTTTAGAAAGAAGTAATTTATGACGCAGCAAGCACCATTTTGGCAAACCAAAACCCTTGAACAAATGACACGTCAGGAATGGGAACAGATTTGTGACGGCTGCGGCAAATGCTGCTTGCATAAATTCATTGCTGATGATGAAGTAGAAGAAATTCAAACCACACATCAAATTAGTGAAGGCGAGCAGCTAGAATACACCAGCATTGTTTGTCAGTACGTTAATGATAAAACCTGTGGCTGCACTGTCTATGATAAGCGCCGTAAGTTGGTACCTGACTGCGTTGAACTGACACCTGATAATTTAGACGACATATTTTATATGCCACCCAGCTGCAGTTATCGCAGGCTGCAAGAGGGCAAAGGGTTACCCAGCTGGCACCCGCTACTCAATAAGGGCAAAAAATCTAAAATGCACCAGGCCGGCATGTCGATTCGCGGCAAAGTGATTAAAGACAATGAAGTTGATTTAGATTTTTTTGAAGACTATATAGTTGTCTGGCCGCTTAATGAGATTGATTAATTTATGTAAGTTGCCATTGACTTTGGACAAGCTCTGACTTTCAGGTTAGGAAAATTGTAGATCGGCGTTTACGCTGTTGGGCGGCGCTGTCTTGTGTAAGTCGCCTTTCAGGGCGAAACAAAACAATAAACTAACCTCAACTCTTTCGAGCTAAAGCTCGACCTACAAAAACAACGACCAATGTAGGTCGTCCTTTAGGGCGAAACAAAGTAATCAATTTTATCACCTCATTCAGTTTTCGTGCTACAGCTCGACCGACAAAAACACCCGACCAATGTAGGTCGCCCTTTAGGGCGAAAATAAGCAATCAATTTTATCACCTCATTCAGTTTTCGTGCTACAGCTCGACCTACATAAACACCCGACCAATGTAGGTCGCCCTTTAGGGCGAAACAAAGCAATCAATTTTATCACACCCCATTCAAGTTAAAGCTCGACCTACAGTGCATGGCCGGAAATTCAGCTTAGGTTTGGTTGTTTTCGAGCTAAAGCTGGCTCAATAATAAAATAGTGATCTAACCGCTTTGAATTTTATATCTGTTGGCGTAACATATTTGCAAATCAGGTGTTTTTGCCTTTGTTGGCATAAAAATTAAACGGGAAACAGGTGAAAAACCTGTACTGCCCCCGCAACGGTAACTGTGAACCGCAACTTATAACCACTGTGTATTAGCATGGGAAGGTGTTGTCAGGTAATGATCAGGAGTCCGGAGACCGGCCTGATTAAGTTAATTTTTGAAACTGCGGAGGGCGGTTATCAAAGAGAACACACATTTATTTGTATTGGTTGGTTCCGGTCTGTAATTTTTATCGTCAGCGGAAGGCCATGTCCTCTTTGTTTACCTCTCATCCTGTTACCTGATACGAGAAACAGAATGAAAGTTACTTCAGACTCTACACACCTTAAAGCAATTATGTTAACGCTGGCTTTGGCATTACTCATGCTGGCTACCCGGGGCAACCACTGGCTATCGGACCTTAATTTACCCAGTGCATCTGTTGCGATATTTTTTATTGCCGGATTTTATCTGGGCCAGTTTAAATTCTTTTCAGTGCTGTACATACTGACCTTAATACTCGACTTTTATGGAGCCTATAAACGCAATGATTATTCCGGTTGTTTAACCTTTGCTTATCCACTTTTAGTTTTGTCTTATTTAACTTTATTTTGTGCCGGACGATACCTTAAAACTACCGCTGAACGCGCCAGTATTCATACGCTGGCGGTACGCTTGTTTAAACTTTACCTGACCCTGACTGTCGCTTCTGCTATCGCATTTTTATGTTCAAAAGGCAGCTATTATCTGTTGTCAGGGTATTATCCTGAACCAAATTTGACACAATTCTTAGAACGCATTACTCGTTATTTCCCGAGTTATCTTGCCAATGCCTATTTATATGTCACCTGTGCTTTAGTATTGCATCTGATATTCTTAAATCTGGTTGTGAAGCCCAAATATAAACAAGTTAAGTAGTTTTGAATTTTAATGCTTAATAATTGAGTCTAAGCAGGTTCAATAGCACGGATAAACCTTTACGAAATAACCAAAAAAAGCTCTTTGAGGAAAAGTTGGGTTTCTTAAAACCGGTTGGCTTTAGTTGGGGTTGTTTGTCTGGTAAACAAACAGACTAGAGTCGTTATCGGTTTATTTGGTAAGTTTTAAATAGATCCCGAAACCGGCAAGTTAATTTTAATTAATCCATAACTGAATATGCACTTATTATTTCCAAAACCAGCATTGTTTTTAGCCCGCCATGGTCAAACCCAATGGAATCAGTCTGGACTTTTACAAGGGCAATTGGATAGTCAATTGACTGCAGCCGGCCGCCAGCAAAGTCGGCAATTAGCTTTACAGCTGGCCACAGCCGAGATAGATCAAGTGGTTTGTTCTGATTTGAATCGTGCAAAACAAACGGCGGCTATTTGTGCCGGCTTATTGGATTGTCCGATACAAATCGACGCTGGACTAAATGAACAAAATTTTGGTGATTGGCAGGGCTTATCGATTGACTGGCTGATAAAAAACACGGGTTATCAAGCTGCGGCTTGTGCGCCAAACGGTGAATCAAATATTGAAGTCGCGAACCGGATGCAGCACACCGTTAGCACTATTTTAAAAAGATATAGTGGTCAGAATATTCTATTGATTGGCCATGGAACGGCCTTGAAGCATTATTTTACTGAGTATTTGACCGGGTTTGATCTTGCGAAAGCTGTGCCCGAGAATGGACAAGTTTATAAATTTAGTTACTGTCGTCGAGTGCATAATTTGATCAGAATTAAAAAAATGTCCGGTCAAGCGGCATGACTTTAATGGACGACTTAACTGCTTTTAACCTGACGTTGGTTTTAATCGTTGCAGCGGTGCTTGATTGGATTTTAGGAGAGCCTGCTAAATATCATCCTTTAGTTGGCTTTGGTAATCTGGCGAACAAGCTTGAACGAAAAGCCAATACAGGTACGCCGGGCTCGCGGCTGGTTAAAGGCTGTCTGTGTTGGTGTGTTCTGGTTTTACCTGTGCCTTTGCTACTGGGGATGATGACAAGTCTGCCTTCTTTTTCGCAATACGCTCAGTTCATACTGGATACGCTTGTTGTATACTGGGCGTTAGGGCAGGCCAGTTTACGCCAGCATGGATTACAGATATATCAGGCACTGA
Source organism: uncultured Alteromonadaceae bacterium (assembly GCA_913056495.1). Taxonomy (GTDB): domain Bacteria; phylum Pseudomonadota; class Gammaproteobacteria; order Enterobacterales; family Alteromonadaceae; genus Catenovulum. Next base: position 100,678 of record CAJXMO010000003.1, read on the forward strand.
AAACTCAAAATTTAAAGCAGGCACAAATGTACACCGGCTATATTGTCAGCCGGGATACATCCGTGCTGGATGAAACTCAAATTTGCCGTGCGACGACTGAATCTATGCTGGAAAATGGACATGATGCTGTCATTGCTACTTTATTCTGGTATGTAATTGGCGGTGCGCCTTTTGTTATTCTGCATCGTCTTGCTAATACTTTGGATGCAATGTGGGGTTATAAAAATAATCGTTATATCCATTTTGGAAAATACGCTGCAAGAGCTGACGATTTACTAGGGTATTTGTCTGCAAAAGTTACCGCCATTTTGTTTGCTTTTTTAGCCGCCATTAAAAAGGGCTCTGTGTTGGCTATTATACGCATACTCAAGCAGGCTTATTTTCAAGCTCAGGGTTACAAAAGTTTAAACGGTGGCTGGGCTATGTCTGCCGGTGCAAGTTTAATACAGGTGACTTTGGGAGGGATTTCCAGATACGATGGAATTATTATTAGCAGCCCGGTTTTGGGTGAAGGGGAACCTCCGCAAGCAAAACATATCTGGCGCAGCTTAAGTGCCGTGGCCAAAGCGTGTATTTTATTTGTTTTATTGACTTTTCTGACTGAATTAGTCATTTTCAGTTTAGTGCAGTCGTAACTTATGTTGGATTATTGAGAATATTATTATGCCTTTGAACCATGGTGGTCAATTAAATCAGGTTGCAGCTGGTTCTGCTATACCCCAGGATGATTGGCTAGACTTGTCTACCGGGATTTCTCCTTTTGCTTATTCAGTTGCCAATATTCCGGCAAAGTATTGGCAGGCTCTGCCTCATGTACCGGATTCTTTGATTGAAATTGCAAAACATTATTATCAGGCTAAAAATTGTATTGCTTGTGCCGGAAGTCAAAGCATAATTGAAAAACTACCTGAGCTTTGGAAGCGCCATTGTGGCTGGGCAAAACTAAAATCAAAACGGGTTTATTTACCGCTCGTCGGATACAAAGAACATGAGTTAGCCTGGCAGCAAGCCGGATTTGAAATTTGTTATTACCAGAGCAGTTTACCGGCCGTTATTGCGCCTTTTGCTGTTGTGGTTGTGGTTAACCCAAATAATCCAAGCGGGCAGATATATCAGCAAAACGAACTGTTAGAATTACAGGAAAAGGTTAAGCTTGCAGATGGCCTATTGGTGATTGATGAAGCCTTTATGGATGTTATTCAACCGAGCCAGAGTATGGCGCAATACTGTGACGAAGCAAATACGCTGATACTTAAGTCATTTGGCAAATTTTTTGGACTTGCCGGGCTGAGAATCGGGTTTGTTTGTGGCAGTGATTTTTGGCTTAGTCAGTTAAAACGCAATTTATCTCCTTGGTCAGTCAATGGACCTGCGTTGTATATTGCGGAGCAAGCCCTTGCCGATTCGAGCTGGCAGCAAATGCAAAAGGAAAGGCTAGCTGAACAAGTTGAACAAATGCTCCCGTTTTTAGAAACTAGCTTTCAACCTGTAAAAATCAGTTACACCTCACTTTTTATAACGCTTTATCTGAATCAGGCTGAACAGGTTTATCAGAAACTCTGCAAGCTGGGTATTTATGTCAGGCTAACCGATGAAAAAGATGCGCTTAGGTTTGGTATCGCAGATAAAAAAGCGTTGGCAATTTTAAAGATTCGTTTATCTGACAGTTAACGTTTTGATGTTTTATATTCAGCGAAGGGTATTTGTGTATATTTCTGCTAACCTGATAATTAATAGATTTGAGTAAAGTGAAATCGAATGGAATTATCAGCCGCGAAACTTGAGTTAAAAAACTATGTAGAGAGTCCTGATTGCCAAAGTGATCTGGATTTTTATGAAACGCTGGGCGTTATTGCAGCCAGTTTATGTCACTCAGATACTGAGTTCGACGTTAATTTATTACCTATTATCAGTGGTCATCCGGATTCTGTTTTAGATGAATTCAGCGATGTAACAGTGATCCCTAAACCCCTTATTGATGCGATTAAGTTAATCAAAGACACATATTACAGTTTGTTTCAGCAGGGTCAGTTTACCTTATTCTATGAGTGTAAACAGGAACCGCAAGCGCAAGCACCCAATCCGGAATTGAGTGCTTGGTGTCAGGGCTTTATTTTATTTTGTCGCGAAGTGGAAGAAGTCTGGCAAGATGACTTTGAGTTGATGAATGCGGTAGACCAAAGCGGCGAATTTATAAATGTTCAGGATGAACATGAAGCTTTTCTGGATTTAATGACGACGCTGGCAAATTGGCAACGAGCTTTAGCTGACAATCCGGGTAAACATGGCTTAATGGTTAGTAAACTTAATGAGTTAATTGAAGTTGGCTCTGAAGCTATTTGTAATACATTTCGTCTTGCGCGCATCTTTGAAAATTTAAAACTGGAAGCCATGGCTGAGCAGATTGATGAAGATCTGGGAGAGGGCTGGGAAGACTGTTTTGAACTGGATGAGTTATCGGATGCTGAAAGCTTGAATCAAGATTTGACGGATATCGAATATAGTGAGCTTGGTGAGGCATCTTCAGAATTACCTTTCACTCGGGAATCTCCTAAAATTAAACGTAATGATCCATGCCCGTGCGGCAGTGGTAAAAAGTACAAGAAATGTTGTTTAAATTAAGGTATGTGAATCTTTGAAAGATGGCTGTAGCTACTCAAAACAAAGATAAACAGGCCTTTGTTAAGCTAATATGCTGTTAAATAAGGAGTTTAATTATGAGAGGTTTACTTGGTGAAGTATGGCGGCGGGTTCAGCTCATCGCTTTAGTTTGTGTTATGTTAGTTAGTTATTCTGCAGCATCAGCGCCGGGCGTTTATAAACAAGGCAATATTTTGTTTATGCCGATCGAGCATGCGACTATGGTCATTCAGGTAAAAGACACCACGATTTATGTTGATCCTGTTGGGGAAGTTGCAACCTTTGAAAAGTTCGCCAAGCCGGATTTAATCCTGATAACCGACATTCATTATGATCATTTAAAGCCAGAATTGGTCACACAGCTGGCAACGGATAAAACAAAAATCATAGCGCCTAAGGCGGTCGCTGAGCAATTAGATAAGAATCTACCCGTTACTATTTTATCCAATGAGCAGTCAACCGAATTTCAATCTTTAACCATTGAAGCTGTGGCTATGTATAATCTGACAGAAGGTCGATTAAAATATCATGAAAAAGGGCGTGGCAATGGTTATGTGATAGATACGGGCGCAAAACGTATTTATTTGTCAGGTGATACAGAAGATGTGCCTGAAATGAGAGCTTTGAAAGATATTGATTTTGCGTTTGTCTGCATGAATTTACCTTATACAATGACGGTAGAGCAGGCCGCCGATGCTGTGATTGAAATGGATCCTAAAGTGGTTTTTCCTTATCATTACCGGGGTACAGAAGGGATGAGTGATATCGAAAAATTTGAAAATTTGGTGAAGTCGGCTTCCAATGTCAAAGTGAAAAAACTTAAGTGGTATTAGAATTTTTTGCTGTTCAACCCTAAAAGTCAGGATGCTTAAGGCATGGAGTGCACTAAGCATCCTCATATCAAGCTAGGGTTTTATATAAGTATTAAAGGTGGTAGCGCCTTCTTCTAACTGCTCCGGATTAAACCAATTTAGTTTACCTGCCAGTTTTACTACATCGCCAATAATTAACAACGCAGGCGAGCCGATAGGGTTATCTCGCGTGAGTGCAGGTAGTTCATTGAGTATGCCGGTATAGACTTTTTGCTCAGGTGTTGTGCCTTTTTCAACGATAGCAACCGGCGTATTTTCATCCATACCATGTTTGATGAGTTCGTCTTTAATGAGTTCAGCCCGGGTTAGGCCCATATAAACAACCAGTGTCTGATAAGGCCTGACCAGAGCTTGCCAGTCTGGATGGTCTCCGGCTTTACTGTTTTGGCCGGTTACAAACACCACTTTTCTGGCATAGTCTCTGTGGGTGAGCGGAATGCCTGCATAGCTTGCACAACCGGCTGCTGCTGTGACCGCAGGAATAACCTGAAATGGAATTTGCTGCTCTACCAGGGTTTCCAGTTCTTCTCCGCCTCGGCCAAAAATAAAAGGATCGCCGCCTTTTAACCGACAGACTTTTTTACCTTCCTGTGCAAGACGAACCAGCATATCGTTGATTTCTTCCTGCTGTTTCAGGTGGTAATTTTTTTGTTTGCCAACACAAATAAATTCGGCATCTTTACGCGCTAAATCCAGCGTTTTTTGTGAAATCAGCCGGTCGTAAACAATCACATCCGCCAGTTGCATCTTTTGCAGTGCTTTAATCGTCAGAAGCTCTTCATCACCTGGACCGGCACCCACCAGCCAGACTTCGCCTTGTTCTTTTTCACCTTTAATTAAGCCATCTACAATGTCTTCTTTTTGTTCTGCTTTAAGTTGTCTGAAGCGGCTTACAATTGAGCTAGAGAAAAAGTTTTCCCAGAACATGCGTCTTTGCTCAATAGTTTTAAATTGTTGTTTAACTCGCTCGCGCAATGAACCTGCATACTGGGCAATTTCTCCTAATGCCTGAGGTAAACTGGATTCGATAGTTGCGCGTATTCTGCGGGCTAAAACCGGGCTCATACCAGCCGATGAAATTGCGATTAAAATAGGCGAGCGATCAACAATCGAAGGTGTTGTGTAGCGACAGTATTTGGGAGAATCTACAGTATTAATTAATATTTTATTGGCTTCGCAATATTGATAGATAGCTTCATTAACCGTTTCATTGTCGGTAGCCGCAACCACCAGTCGCATGTCCTCAATTAGCTCAGCTTGGTAATCTTGTTTTATCAAAGTGATCTTATGAGCTTCAATGAGTTCCTGTAATTCAGCACAAATTTCTGGTGAGATAATCGTAAGCTCGGCCTGAGCCTTTATTAGAGCTGACGCTTTACGAAAAGCAACATCACCACCACCAACAACAGCACATGGAAAGTTTTTTAAATTTAAAAAGATTGGAAATTGTTCCATTGATGAACCCTATTACGAACAAGCAGATAAGCAGTGGCAGTATATCAGAAATAATCCAGTTTGTTGGTTAGGTTTTTTTCGCCCTAAAGGACGACCTAGATTGGTGTGGTGGTTATGTCGGTCGAGCTGTAGCTCGAATGCGGTGCGATTAAGTTGGTTGATTTGATTCGCCCTATAGAATTTTGTTCCTGACAAATTCTAAGTACCTCCATCCATATAGGCAAAGGGCGACCAAGATTAGTCAGGTGTTTTTGTAGGTCGAGCTTTAGCTCGAAAGAGTGGTCGTTTTATAAATATACTGAATTCCAATAAGAGTATTCACCAATTTGTTTTACTAAGCCTTTTCGAAGCGGGTTGGCTACTATGTATCTGGCGATGGATTTACGATCGTCTTCGTGACGTAAACATCTGTCATAAAATGAGGTTTGCCAAAGTTTACCGCGGGTGCGTGTGACACAATTAATGGCTCTTGAAGTCGAGCCTTTCAAATTTCCAACGACATCAGAGAGGCTTGTATTTAGGCCTAAGTGTAATAAGCCATGGAAATGGTCGGGCATTAAAACCCAAGTTAGCCAAATGCAATTAAATTTTTCTTCATTCGTTTTGATGCTTTGACAAAATAAATGCGCTAGTTGATGGCTTTCGAATATTGCGGCTTTGTTGTGGCAATTAAAGGTAATAAAATATTCGCTATTAGCGCTTGAGTAACGTCCTTTTCTTAAGTCTGTCCAAGACATGATAGTTCCTGCTTATCTTCCATAATAAAGTATTTATAGCGGGCGTTTTGCTATGTTTCAAACTATAGACTAGACGAAAATAACTTTTTAGATGCCATTTTCGCCCTAAAGGGCGACCTACATTGGAGTGGTGTTTTTGTAGGTCGAGCTTTAGCTCGAAAGAGTGGAGGTTAGTTTATTGTTTTGATTCGCCCTAAAGGGCGACCTACATTGGTCGGGTGTTTTTGTAGGTCGAGCTTTAGCTCGAAAGAGTGGAGGTTAGTTTATTGCCTTGATTCGCCCTGAAGGGCGACCTAGATTGGTCTTGTGTTTTTGTCGGTCGAGCTTTAGCTCGAAGTGAAGGTTATCGTGTACAAACAAAAACGCCCGTGCAAAATGCACAGGCGTTTTTAATCAAGCTAGCTCAGTAAAAGTTATATACCACTGCCGCCTTCGTGCAAACCACATTCGCGTTTTAAACCAAAGAAACGGGTTTCTTCTTCGGTCATCCCGATCTCTAGCGGGCGCGATGTATGCCAATCACCAACAGACACATACCCCATATCCCAAAGCGGGTGGTATGGCAAGTTATGGTCTTTCAAATAGTAATGAACGTCTTTATTTGTCCAGTCTATAATCGGATAAAATTTATAACGTCCGGCACTAATTTGTAAAACCGGCAGATTGGCACGGCTGCTTGCCTGGTCTCGGCGCAGGCCGGTATACCAAACTTCAGCTTGCAACTCTTCAAGCGCACGGCGCATAGGCTCAACTTTGTTGATTTGATTGTATTTTTCAATCCCGTCAACACCTTGTTCCCACAGCTTGCCATAGCGCTGCTCTTGCCAGGCTGCACTAATTTCGGCTTGGTATACTTTTAAGTTAAGACCTAATCTTTCTGTTAGCTGATCAATAAACTCATAAGTTTCAGGAAATAAATAGCCTGTATCCGTTAATACAACCGGCACATCTTTTATTTCACTGTTGACCAGATTCAGCATTACCGCAGCTTGAATACCAAAGCTGGACGATAATATTTGTTTGCCCGGTAAATGTTTTGCGGCCCACTGAACACGTTCAGCCGCGCTGAGCTGTTCAAGCTCAGCATTTACTTTGGCTAATACTTCGTCCTGCTCTGATTTATCAGCTTGTAATAAGGCTCGATAATCAATATCAGGCATGAAACTCTCGACCGTCATAAACTGCTTTTACAGCACCAATTCGTACAACAAAGTCACCAAATCGTTCGTCTGATTCACGTTCTTTGCTGTATCGCTCAAGTAAACCATCTAATTCAGATAGAATTTCTTCTTCACCAATGTTTTCTTTATACATTTGGTTCAGACGAGTTCCCTTACCATCAGCACCCAAATACATGTTGTATTTGCCCGGACCTTTACCGACAAAACCAATTTCAGAAAGGAATGGACGGCCACAACCGTTTGGACAACCTGTCATACGGGTCACAATTTCCTGATCGCCTACATTGTGCTTTTGAGCCAGCACGTCAATTTTTTCAATTAAACGTGGTAAATAACGCTCTGATTCAGCCATTGCTAATGCACAAGTTGGCAGTGCAACACAGGCAATGCTGTTTAGCATAATAGGTGATAAAACTTTACCTAATAAACCAAATTTACGTGCTAAACCTTCAATTTCAGCTTTGTCTTCAGGCGCAACATTTGCAATCATGATGTTTTGGTTTGCGGTCATGCGATATTCACCTTTGTGAACTTTCGCAATTTCACGTAGACCGGTTTTAACTGTACGGCCTTCGTCATCAACGATGCGACCTGCTTCTAAAAATACAGTTAAATGCCAGTTACCGTTTACATCTTCAACCCAACCAAAACGGTCAGCCTGACTGGTGAATTCATAATCACGCGCAGGTTCAAACTGTTTACCCGCATGGGCTTCAGTTGCTTCGCGGAATGCATCCACACCCATATCATCTACTGTGTATTTAGTTCGGGCACGTTTTCTGTCATAACGGTTACCGTTATCACGCTGTGTCAGCATAACCGCCTGAGCAAAATCTAATGTATCTTCTGGCTTACAAAAGCCCAATACACGCGTTAACTGAGGGTAAGTATTTACATCACCATGAGTTGAACCCATGCCGCCACCCGCAGCTACGTTAAAACCCGCTAAACCGCCATTTTCATCTTCGATGGCAATAAAGCTTAAATCGTTTGCGCTGATATCCACGTCATTATACGGCGGTACAGCAACCGCGATTTTAAATTTACGTGGCAAGTAAGTGCGGCCATAGACAGGCTCTTGCTCAACATCTGCACCTACTTCCAGCTTTTCTTCATCTAACCATAACTCGTAATACGCACGGGTTTTTGGTAATAAATGCTCAGAAATTTTTACCGACCACTCATGAACTTCTTTTTGAAGCTGAGTTTGAATCGGGTTAGTGGTTGCCATAACGTTACGGTTAACATCACCACAGGCCGCAATCGAATCTAATTTAACCTGATACAAGCCTTTAATTAACGGCTTTAAGTTACGTTTTAAAATACCGTGATACTGGAATGTTTGACGTGTAGTTAAACGAATCGAGTTGTAATCCGTTAAATCATGAGCAATTTCATCAATGGCTAACCACTGATCCATACCAATGACACCACCCGGAATACGGGCACGTAACATGAAAGTATGCTTAGGTTCTAATTTCTGTTTTTTACGCTCGTTACGGATATCACGGTCATCCTGCATGTAAAAACCGTGGAATTTAGTTAACTGCGTATCGTCGTCAGCAACAGCACCTGTTACCTGATTCGCCATGCTTTCTTCAAGCGTACCACGCAGATAGTTACTGTTAACTTTAATATATTCGTTGGCTGCTAATTTCTTTTCGCTCATTAGTAAACATCTCTCTGGTAGCGTTTGTTTTTACGTAGCTCATTAATATAAGCTTCGGCATCTTCGCGTGACTTTCCGCCTTGTTCCTGAACAATAGTAATTAAGGCTTCGTGTACATCTTTTGCCATGCGGCTAGCATCACCACACACGTAGAAATAAGCACCTTTTTCTAACCATTGCCACACGCTTTCAGCTTGCTCTAACATTCTGTCTTGAACATAAACTTTTTCGGCCTGATCACGAGAGAAAGCTAAATCGATTTTGTTTAATACGCCATCTTTTAAGTAGCTTTGCCACTCAACCTGATATAAGAAATCTTCAGTAAAGTTAGGGTTACCAAAGAATAACCAAGTATCATTTTCACGATCGGCTGCATCAATTTCCTGCATAAATGCACGGAAAGGCGCAACACCCGTACCCGGACCAACCATGATCACAGGTGAGTTGTCCTCAGGTAAGCGGAAGTGGCTATGCTCAACAAATACATCCACTTCGCCGCCTTCTTCCAAACGCTCAGCTAAAAAGCCTGATGCGCCACCAAAATGTTCTTCACCAAATGCTTCGTAACGAACCACACCCACAGTTAAATGAACTTCTTCATCGACTTCAGCTTGTGAAGAGGCAATTGAGTACAATCTTGGTGTTAAACGACGTAAACAGGCAATAAATTGCTCAGCGCTTAAGCTGGCAGCGTGTTCACGGATAATATCGATTAACTGACGACCATCAATGTATTCACGAAGTGCCGCTCTGTCTTCAGCCAATTTAGCCAGTTCTGCGTTGTTGGTTACTTCTGCAAATTTAGAGACAAAACCCGGATGGCTCAGCGTTAACTCATAATGACGAATCAGGGCTTCTTTTAAGCTGACTTCGCTGTCGTCTACTTTGATACTGGCAGCTGCATCTAAACCTAATTTTTCAATGATTTCATCAACCATTTTTTCATCATTTCGGAACCAGATACCTAAAGAATCACCCGGTTGGTAAGTTAAACCTGAATCTTCCAGTGAGATTTCGAAATGGCGAATATCTTTTGAAGAATCACGACCGGTAATCTTTTGATTGGTTTCTAAAGTTGCAGTGAACGGATTCTTTTTATTGTACTGCGACGCACTGGCTGTTGGCGTGCTAGCGGCAGAAACTGAAACCTGTGCAGCTGCACCTGCTTGCATTTCTTTTGCCATAGCAGCAACGGCGCGTTCAACCCAACCTGCTGCATCTGTTTCGTATTCAACATCACAGTCAACGCGTGGTTCAATGGCAGTTGCACCTAATTTAGCTAAGCGTTCGTCAAAATCTTTACCTGTTTGGCAATAGAATTCATATGAAGAATCACCCAGTGCCAATACAGAATATTTAACATCGGATAGTTTAGGGGCTTTTTTGCTCGCTAAAAATTCGTGGAACTCAATCGCATCATCCGGTGGATCGCCTTCACCTTGAGTACAACTGGTGATTAATAAATGCGTTTCTGATTTTAATTCTTTAGGTTTGTAGTCACCCATAGAAATGCAACGCACTTGCAAACCGGCAGCTTCAGCTGCAGCGGCAGCTTGCTGTGCGACGCCTTTGGCGTTACCAGTTTGAGAACCGTATAAAACGGTCAGTGTTTGTGCTTTTGCCGGAGCGGCTGTGCCAGCAACTGGGGCTGCAGCGCCCGCAGGTGCGCCTGCTTGCGACAAACCGTATAAATATCCGCTTACCCAGGCAAGCTGGTTAGCCGACATAGATGCTGTAATCTGATTCAACTGGCTTAATTGCTCATTTGCCAGTGGGCTCGTAAGTTCTGTTTTTTGCGAAGACATAATCCCACATTATCCTAAACATATTTTCAGGTTGGCTATTCTATTGGGGATCTGTGAATCTGGAAAGAATAAATACTCATTTTTTATGCAATTAAGGAATATAAATAACTTAATGGCATAAAAAAGGAATATTTATGCCATTTAGCTATAAGCTGGCTTTATCCTAGTATAATTTTTAGTTATGTATCTAACTCATAGTTTTTAGCCAGTTCGGCGACCAGATCCATTTCCTTGAATAAACTCTCTATTTGCTCATCAAGATCGACCGTAATTGATTTTTTTAACTGTAATTCAATATTGTTCGCTAAATAGTTTAGGTAGGGCACACCAGAATAACAAGTGGCGCCATGGAATTTATGAATCGCTGCCAGCAAAGCTTGTCGGTTCTGGGTTTTCTGAATTTGGCGAACTTCCTGTTTCATATCTTCAAAAGTATCCACCAACATTAATAACATTTCGACTGCGATGCTACTCTGATCGCCGGCTCTTTGCATAGCTAAAGGCCAGTCAATTCCATGTTTAATACTGTTCACCGGTTTTTTGTCTTCCTTTGTATTGACCAATTTTCGTTTAGAGGTTGAAAAAACCCATTTATTAACCAGCTGATTAAATTTTTTAATATCAATGGGTTTAGCTAAGTAGTCATCCATGCCACTTTTTAATAAATTTTCTCTTTCTTCTTTAAAGGCATGGGCGGTAAAAGCAATAATCGGCGTGTTTTTATTGAGCTGTCCCTGACGAATTTGCTGTGTGGTTTGAATGCCGTCCATTTCCGGCATTTGCACATCCATCAGGATAATATCAAAGGCGTGTTTTTCAGCTTCAATACAGGCTTGTTTGCCGCTGGTGCAGGACATTAAACTGACTTTTTGATCCTGTAAGATCGCCTTGAGTAACTTTAAGTTTGTTTCGTTATCATCGACAGCCAAAATATGGATTGTGCTGGGTGCAGGCGTTGATTCAGGTTGATTTTTTGGCTGGCTTGATTTGGCATACCAGTCGGCTTCCTGTTTTTGCAAACACAATTGCTCGAGTTTTTTGACGGTAAATGGCTTTTCAATCACAGGCCAGTCGCCAAGCATTTTTTGTTGATGTTTACTTAAACAAGCATACAAAGGCAAACAAAATACAACGCTGCAGTGGGTTTGCTGTTTAGCTGCAAAGGCCGCCTGTAAAGGCAGTAACTCTAATGACTCATCATCACTTTCGCTGGCAATAATGATAAAATCATAATCATTATGCTGGTGCAGCTTAGCTTCCCATTCTTCAGTGGTTGTACAAATATCTGCAATAATTCCCAGCGGGTGAAATAAACGGGCGTAACTTCTATGAGTAATGGTTTTACTGTCCAGAATCAGAACTTTCTCAACGCCTTTCGGTTTTTCAATGCGATTCGGTTTAGAGGTCGTAATGGGCAGTTTAATGCTAAATACAGACCCTTCACCCAGCTCACTTTTTAAACTAATCGAACCATTCATTTTTTGCACCAGACCATGGGTAATTGCCAGTCCTAACCCGGTGCCACCATAGCGACGGGTTGTACTGGCATCAGCCTGATGAAACGCATTAAAGAGCTTGCTTTGTTTTTCTTTGCTAATGCCAATCCCGCTGTCTTCAATATCAATATTGAGTTGATGCTGGGTTTCAGAAATCGAGGTAATCGAAATTCTTAAAATGACATAACCGGTCGGCGTGAATTTAATTGCATTGGACAATAAATTATTCAGTATTTGCTTAAATCTATGTTGATCGCCAATGGCGGCAATCGGTAAAATGTCTGATTCGAGTGAAAACTCAAGTCCTTTTGAAAAGGCTTCACGGGACATCAGTTTAATTACATCTTCAATCATCTGATTTAAATTAAACGCTGAATAATCAAGCTCAATTTTACCGGCCTCGATTTTTGAAAAATCGAGCACATCATTCACAATGGCAATCAGGTTATCAGCTGATGCATTAATTGTGGTGACATAATCCTGATAGGGTTCGGGTAACTGGGCTTTATTCAGCTCTTTGGTAAAACCAACAATTGCATTGAGCGGGGTTCTGACTTCATGACTCATGGTAGCCAAAAACTGAGATTTTATTTTACTGCCTTCAAGCGCTTCTTTACGGGCAATATCCAATTCAGCATTTTTTTCTTCAACTAATAGCAGGTTTTGCTGTAAATCCTGCGTTGCCACTTCAATTTCAGATTCCAGTTTGGCCTGATGGTGCTGAAGCTGCTCGGCCATCACATTAATCCCGTCTTTTAAGTCTTTAAACTCATATTGAACCGGAATATTGAGCCGAAATTGCAAATCGCCGCTCCCGATTCGTTTTACCGCTTCAACAAAAGCCTGTACCGGGCGCACAATGCGGTTTACCAGAGCCAGCATTAAAATAGCAGATACCAGAGCCGATAAACCAATGAGCAGCGTCAGGGTAAAATTAGTTAAAAATCTCTGATATGAATCGTTAGACAGGTTAACCACTAATAAAACCTGACCAATGGGTTTTTGCAGGCTTTGGCTGTCGCTCCACTGCGAGGTTTGACTAAAGCTGTTATCAAACGCATAGATAGGTGAGAGCAACACCATTTTATTCGAATCTTTTTCGACTACATTAACGCCGTTATCAGCAGACTCATGAAAATCATAGCCTGTATCCTGATAATTCGAAGCCGCAAAAATTTCCCCCATGTCATCATAAATAATGATATTTTTTAACGAAAGTGAGGAAGTGGTATGAATATCTCTGAGTTTATTTTGCAGACCCAGTTTGTTTAAACTGATTAAATTAAATTCGCTGGCGTAGGCAATCGATTCTATTAATGTTTTAGACTGTTGCTGAATCAGTTCGTTACGTTCTTGTGTTGTCATATGAACGATAAAACTGGATATCCCGACCGTCATTAAAATACTGGGGATAATGGCATATATAATCGCATTAAATAAAATACTGGGTTTAAACATTTTTAGTTATTCTTTCTAAGCTTTATCGACCCGACTATAACGCAAAAAGTGGTTCAAGGTAACAGTCAGTCTAAAAATCTGACTTCTTATCATTTGGATATCTAAACCGTTTGAGTTTACTTTTTGCAAACCTTACAAAGCGTGTGCAAAAATTCTGCCGGATTAAAGCTTTTTTTGTGAAAATATGATTGAATATAGCCCGACTATTTTCTGACTCCTTCTGCTCATCTAATTCACTTGTTTTTGATAATCTGCTTGTTTTTGTATGCAGTTGAGCTGGATTTATATGGATATAAATGAAGTTGTATTCCACGTTTAGATAAAATAAAAATCCTATATCATGCTAATTTTAAAAAAAAGTAAAGGCGGGTCACTGGCTCGTAATTTGTTTAGTGCCAGTGCGCTATGCGCCCTAATTGTGACGCAAGCACAGGCCAGTGAAGACTGGCTTGAAGGTATGAATGAACCTCTGGTTTCGGCAATTACGCCGACCCGGATTAAAAAATCGGCTTTAGAGCAGCCGGTTTCGGTTACCGTATTGGATCGTGAGTTTATTCTGGCAACAGGGGCAAGCGAAATTGCAGAATTGATGGCATTTGTGCCCGGTATGGCGCGTGGTTTCAGAGCGAACCGGGAACAAAGTATCGCCTATCATGGGTTAAGTTCAGTCAATCCAAAAAGAATGCAGGTTTTAATAGATGGCATGTCGATTTATGATGCTGGCCTGTCTAAAGTTGACTGGCGTCATATTCCACTGACGGTAAATCAAATTGAACGAATAGAAATTACCCGCAGCCCGAGTGCGGCCGTTTATGGCACAAACAGCTTTAGCGGCATTATTAATTTCATCAGCCGTAAAGTATCCGAACAGGACAATTTGGTTTTATCCGCTACCCGTAGCACAGATGAAACCAGCCGGTTTAATATCGCAAGCCGTTTTGGTGATGCAGATAACGCCATTGCCCTGCATTATGAATATCAGACGGATACTGGGTTTAAAGACACCAAAGACGATTCAAAGCAGCACAGAGTTAAAATTCAGCATGCAGTTTCAGGTGTGAACTGGCAATCGACAACTCAGGTTTCTTATGTTGAAGATGATTTTGATGGTGATCACCCGGATGAAGTGGACCAAACGTCATCTGAAAGTCAGGATATTTACCTGCAAAACCAGAGCAGCTGGCAAGTGCGTGATGACTTAGAACTAAAAGTAAACCAATATTTTTATCAAAAGCACAGTGAAGATAACTGGTCTTCGTGTTTTCATCCGAGTTTTATTTCTGAAGAATTTGCCAATCTGTATCAGCAAGCACCAGAGATAATGGCAGCTTTACTGGCCGGACAAATTGGTATTCAAGATGCAGCTCAGTTACCCGAAGTCGCTCAGTTAGCCGTGATGAATTATTTATCTTATGGTGGGCCTGAGGCTCAGCCAGTTTGTGGCTCGGCCGAAAATTATACCGATCAAATTCGAAAGCAGTTTGAACTGCAGGCGACTTGGGTGATTAACGACAGCGTTAAACTGGCCGCTGGGGGATACTGGCGACAGGACAGATTAGACTCCAATGTTTATTTAAAAGCGAACGGCTGGCAAAATAAAAATGCGCTGGTTACTTTTGCGAATGTCGAATACAGAGTCCACTCGGATTTAACTTTTGATTTTGCATTAATGAATGAAAAGCTGGCACAGGATAAAGATGCTTTTTCTCCGAGAATCGCTGTTAACTATAAACTCTGTCAACACTGTTCCGTGCGTTTTAATTATTCATATACTGAGCGTGAACCGGGTGAATTTGAGCAAAACGGTCAGTTTAAATACTTTATTAAAGACATTGAACCTAATCCGTATCAGTTAACGCAAGGTGAATACTTTTTATCGAACGGTTCGGATAATCAACTTACATCAGAAAAGATGCGCGCCTGGGAAATCGGTTATCATTATAATAACTGGTCGAGCGGATTGGATTTAGATATTAACTTTTTCTATCAGCAAATGACGGATTTAATTAATCAGGGCGTACGGATTGAAGAATTCATTTATGAAAACGATCTGGATGCGGATTTAACCGGCTTAGAAACCGAACTCAACTGGCAAATCAACCGTAACGATTTTATTAAATTCAATTGGACACAACTAAATTGGCAATTGAAAAATAAACATTTTTTCAATCGAGGTTTATTCAGTGCAAAAACTCAGTTAGCTGGATTTTATGCACACCAGTTTGAAACCTGGCAAAGCGGGTTTGGCGCTGTTTATTCTGATGTTGAAGAAGCGGGCGAATTGAGCCAATTGCAAACTTATCTTAAAAAGCCGATTAATTTAAATTCATATCAGCTTATATTAGGGCTAAACTCTTATTATCGCATTGATAACAGCGTTAAAAAGTATAGATTAGCCGAATTTGACAGTAACTGGCTAGTGTCCTTTAAAGCGGAGCTTATTTGGTAATGATAAAAGGGTGTTGGCTAAGGAAAGCTATGCACAAGTGGCAACTCAAGCGGTTGCCGCTGGTTTTATTATTTCTGTTGTTTGGCATAGTTCTGCAATCTCATGCCCGGGTAGAGCCTTCTAAATCCCCCCAACTGAGCAGCCTTGAATCCATTAAACACCTGAAGCAATCTAAAATCGCGGTGTATTTTATGCCGAAGCAGTTTTCAAAAAGCATGCTGGACTATACCCGAAAAATGCTATTACCGGATTATAAAGTGGTGCAGTTTACTGCAGATTTTAATTTGGATAATACAGTGCTGCTCACCGGCTATGATAAAGCTTATCGTTTTATTGGCGAAGGCTATACCCATTCGGCGATTGTGATTGGTGTAACCAGCCAACAGCAAGTGCAACTGGACAGAGCCAGATGCCAGCAACTGAATAATTGTGCTAAATGGCTTTATTTAAATACTCAGGCATCACCTGCCAGAATTAAAGCCTTGCAGCAGTCTTTTTTCAAACATAAACAATTTGCATCAGCCCGGATAGATTGGCCCAATGCTAGTCTCTGGCAACAACAAATGCCTGAATTAGTCTGGCAAAAGGGCACATTTGGCGATAAGCCGTTTAAACTGGTTGAACAGGCAGTAAAAGTGAGCGATGTTTTTGTATTACCGGCAGATAGCCAGATAATTAATAACGCTTCAATTCGTACCATATTACAGTACTTATATCGTCAGAAAATACCGGCGATTGGTCATTCCAGAGCCACTCATATAGCAGGCAGCCTGTTGTCCAGTTATGCCAACTACAAGCAGGCACTCGATGCGATTTTGTATTATCTCAATCAAGATAAAGCTAAATGGCCAACAAACGCCTATGTGTGCCGACAATCTTATTATTTTAATCAAAATTTAGCTCGCTCGATTGGCATCTACATTGACCCACAAAAGTTAACCCAACTATCAGATTCACTTAACCTAGCCTGCTACCAATAAGTTTTGAGGACCTTTCGTGTTCACTTTTGCAGTTGACCCTATTATTTAAAGATTTCATCTATTCAGCGAGGGCTATCTTGGGTATAATCCGCGCTTCAAATTTCCACTACTGTAAAATTAAGCTAAATACCTATGACAAATAAAACTGTATTGCATGGCAAACACTTAGAAGCTGGCGCCAAAATGGTTGATTTCCATGGTTGGGATATGCCGATTCGTTATGGTTCTCAAATTGAAGAACATCAGGCGGTCAGAACTTCTGCGGGTATGTTTGACGTATCGCATATGACAGTGGTTGATGTTAAAGGTGAACAAGCGACTGCATATTTACAGCGATTGTTAGCAAATGACGTTGCTAAACTAACCGAAAAAGGTAAAGCCTTATATTCAGCTATGCTGAACGAGCAGGGCGGTGTAATCGACGATTTAATCGTTTATTATTTTGCACAAGATGATTATCGCTTAGTTGTGAACTCTGCAACGCGCGAAAAAGATTTAGCCTGGTTAAATAAAATTGCGGCTGATTTTACAGTTGAATTAACCGAACGTGATGATTTAGCTATGATTGCTGTACAGGGACCAAAAGCCAAAGCCATAGCCGCAGAGCTTTTTACCCCAGAGCAACAACAAGCCGTTGAAGGCATGAAATATTTTAACGGTGTACAGGCCGGTGACTTATTTATTGCAACAACAGGTTATACCGGTGAAGCCGGATACGAGATTTTATTAGCAAATGAACAAGCGGCCGACTTTTGGCAAAAGCTGTTAGATAAAGGCGTTGTACCTTGTGGCCTTGGCGCTCGTGATACCTTGCGTTTAGAAGCCGGTATGAACTTATATGGTCAGGATATGGATGAAGAAACTTCACCCCTGACGGCGAATATGGGCTGGACAATTGCGTGGCAGCCCGAAGATCGTGACTTTGTTGGTCGTAAAGCCTTAACTCAAGCCAAGGCTGAGCAAACCGAAAAGCTGGTGGGTTTAGTGATGGAAGAAAAAGGCGTATTAAGAACCGGCAGCAAAGTGCGCTGCGAAGCCGGTGAAGGTGTGATCACCAGTGGTACTTTTTCGCCGACTTTAGGTTACAGCATTGCATTTGCGCGTGTGCCGCTGGCAATCGGTGACAGTGCAGAAGTTGAAATGCGCAAAAAGTGGGTTAAAGTAAAAGTGGTTAAACCAAGTTTTGTTCGCAATGGTCAATCTGTGCTGTAACACAGGTTATCAAATTCTAAATTTTTAAATGATTGATTGTTAAGGAACTCTAAAATGAGCAATATTCCTGCTGAATTAAAATTCACAAATAGCCATGAGTGGGTTAGAAATGAAGGCGACGGTACTGTTACAGTGGGTATCAGTGATCACGCACAGGATTTATTAGGCGATTTAGTGCATGTTGACCTGCCAGATGAAGGTGAAGGTTTTACAGCAGGTGACGAAATTGCCGTGGTTGAATCTGTTAAAGCTGCTTCTGACGTATATTGTCCGGTGGCAGGTGAAGTGATTGAAGTGAATGAAGAACTGGAAGATTCACCTGAGTTAGTGAATACCGACCCATACGGTGACGGCTGGTTATTCAAGCTAAAAATTGAAGACGAAGGCGAAGTCGATTCGTTATTGGATGCTGAAGGTTACGAACAGTCATTAGATGACGAATAAGACCTAATAAGCTCTAGCTATTTTAAACCTCGAATATATGATTCGGGGTTTTTTATTTTTAAACTCGAATGAAAAGTGGTTTGATTTAAGCCTCGCGTATTGATTGATGCTGAAACAGCTTTACTAGATTAGCTATCGCGCTAAACCCTATAAGGGGCGAGAGGCAACTTACAATGTTTATTTTTTATGGGATAAATATTTGAAGGTCGGCATTGATGCCGAAACAGCAGAGCTATAGCGCAACTGTATATTATAAATAAAAACCATTTTACATTCGGGTTAGCACCCAAAACATATTACCTTATACCATTTTAATTAGGATACCTGGTTAATGAGTGAACAACTAACTTTATCGCAATTAGAAAACAGAGATGACTTTATTCAGCGTCATATTGGCCCGGACGAAGCCGAGCAGCAACACATGCTGGCTACTTTAGGTTTAACCTCGCTGGATGCTTTAATTACCCAAACTGTGCCGCAAAATATTTTGCTAGAGCAAAGCATGCAACTGGGTGATGCACAATCTGAAGTTGAAACTCTGAATCAGCTTAAAAAAATTGCGAGCCAAAACAAGGTATTCAATTCATATATCGGCATGGGTTATTATCCAAACCATACGCCTAATGTGATTTTACGAAACGTCTTGGAAAATCCCGGCTGGTACACAGCTTATACCCCTTATCAACCTGAAATTGCGCAAGGTCGTTTAGAATCTTTGCTTAACTTCCAGCAAATGGTCATTGACTTAACCGGTATGGAAATCGCTAACGCTTCATTATTAGATGAAGCAACAGCAGCGGCTGAAGCCATGGCAATGGCCAAGCGGATGAGCAAAAATAAAAAATCTAACCTGTTTTTTATTGCAGAAGATGTACACCCACAAACCATTAATGTAACCGCAACCCGCGCTGAATTATTCGGTTTTGAAGTTGTTGTGGCACCAGCTGATGAAGTAGTGAATCACGATGTATTTGGGGCTTTATTTCAGTACCCGAATACCACAGGCGGCGTTTATTCCATTGAAGAATTAATTCAGTCAGTGACGGATAAAAAAGGCGTAACCGCAGTTGCGACTGATTTATTGGCATTAACCCAACTTAAAACCCCGGCCGAATTAGGCGCAGACATTGTATTAGGCTCAGCTCAACGCTTTGGTGTACCTATGGGCTACGGTGGCCCTCACGCCGCATTTTTTGCAACCAAAGATAAATTTAAACGTTCATTACCGGGCCGTATTATTGGTGTATCTAAAGATGCACGCGGTAAACTGGCTTTACGTATGGCATTGCAAACCCGTGAACAACATATTCGCCGTGAAAAAGCGAATTCCAATATTTGTACCGCGCAAGTGCTATTGGCCAATATGGCCGCATTTTATGCCATTTACCATGGTCCTAAAGGTTTAGATGTTATTGCAAAACGCACCCAGCGCTTAGCGACTATGTTTGCATTAGGCTTAAAAGCAAAAGGTATTGAGTTGGTATCTGATACTTTCTTTGATACGGTTTGTTTTAAAACTGATAATAAAGCTGAGGTTATTGCAGCAGCACAAGCCGCTGAAATTAATTTACGTGCCGATTTAGACAGCGCCATTTCAGTGAGTTTTGATGAAACCAAAACCCAAGCTGATTTAACCAAGCTGTTCGAAATTATTTTAGGCGCTGATAACGCTTTAGACTTAGCCGAGTTAGACAAACAAGCGGCTGGTTATCAGGCCATTCCTGAAAACTTGCAGCGTGAATCTGATTATTTAAGCCACGAAGTATTTAATACGCATCACTCAGAAACTGAAATGCTGCGTTATATTAAATCTTTAGAAAATAAAGATTTAGCCTTAAATCACTCCATGATTTCATTAGGCTCATGTACGATGAAACTCAATGCGACTGCAGAAATGATCCCGGTGAGCTGGCCTGAATTTGCCAACCTGCATCCGTTTGCACCCGTTGACCAGGCCAAAGGCTATAAAGAAATGATCACTCAGCTTGAAAAATGGCTGGTTGAAATTACCGGTTATGACGCCATGTGTATGCAGCCAAACTCTGGCGCACAGGGAGAATATGCAGGTTTATTGGCCATTCGTAAATATCATGAAAGCCGCGGCGATTCGCACCGTAACATTTGTTTAATTCCAAGTTCTGCGCATGGTACAAACCCGGCATCAGCACAAATGGCCAGCATGAAAGTGGTTGTGGTTGCCTGTGACGATAAAGGCAATATCGACATGCAGGATTTAAAAACCAAAGCTGCAGAAGTGGCTGAAAACCTATCCTGTATTATGATTACATACCCGTCAACGCACGGTGTATATGAGCAAACCATTCGCGAAATATGCGACATAGTGCATCAGCACGGCGGTCAGGTTTATATGGATGGTGCCAATATGAATGCTCAGGTTGGCATTACCTCACCTGGTTTTATTGGCTCAGACGTATCGCACTTAAACCTGCATAAAACCTTCTGTATTCCACATGGCGGTGGTGGCCCGGGTATGGGGCCAATTGGTGTAAAAGCGCATTTAGCGCCGTTTTTACCGGATCACCCGGTAGTGAAT
Source organism: uncultured Alteromonadaceae bacterium (assembly GCA_913056495.1). GTDB lineage: Bacteria > Pseudomonadota > Gammaproteobacteria > Enterobacterales > Alteromonadaceae > Catenovulum. The sequence continues at coordinate 121,630 of CAJXMO010000003.1, forward strand.
GTAGTTAAAGAAAATGCCGACAATGGCGCCGTTTCAGCAGCGCCATGGGGTAGTGCGAGTATATTACCGATTTCATGGGTGTATATTGCGTTAATGGGCGCTCAGGGGTTACGTAAAGCAACCGAAGTCGCAATTTTAAATGCCAACTATATTGCCACTAAACTGGCCGATCATTACCCAATTTTATATCGTGGCCAAAACAGCCGTGTGGCACACGAATGTATTATTGATTTACGTCCGTTAAAAGCCGCTTCTGGCATTACAGAGATGGACGTAGCAAAACGTTTAATGGACTATGGTTTCCACGCGCCAACTATGTCATTCCCGGTTGCCGGTACCTTAATGGTTGAACCAACAGAATCTGAACCTTTATGTGAAGTCGATCGTTTTATTGATGCCATGATTTCCATCCGTGAAGAAATTGAACAGGTAGAGAAGGGCGTTTGGGCATTAGACAATAACCCACTGGTTCACGCACCGCACACTATGGCTGATTTAGTCGACGAAAACTGGACCAGAGCATACAGCCGAGAACTCGCTGTATTCCCAAGCCCAGCCGCTGCAGCCAATAAATTCTGGCCAACCGTAAACCGAATTGATGACGTTTATGGCGACAGAAATTTAATATGTAGTTGTCCGAGTGTAGAAAGCTACGTAGAGTAAATTTTTTAATTTATTCAATTACTTAAAAAGCGGCTCACCAGCCGCTTTTTTGTTTCTAGCCCACCTAAACTTTTTCACTTTATTTTAGTATTAAAACCCAAACAGGTTGTTCGTATGTTTCATAAGCCAGAGGCGCATGTAACAGTGTTTGGTAAGCCGGAGGCGCACCTGACGGGTTTCGTCCCTTAAGATCAACCACGTTCGAAAATAAGACAGGTGTGGCCAGAAAAAATAACGAGCTTATATCTTTAATCAGTTTCTTTGCTTGCTGAAAGCTGGTCGATACCGCGTTCAATTGCATTATGTAACATAGTATAAAGCCCCTTTTTTTGACCGGACAAACTGGTAATTTCTTTACTGATTAGCTGATCTAACTCTTTTAAAAGTGAAGTTTCATCTGTTAGATTATTATGAATGTTTTGTGCTCTATATCTTTCTCTGATGAAATCAGTAAAGTAATTTAGTTCCTTTAATGGCCAGTCGTTTATTATATTTAACCATTGATCTGCAGAGTATTTATTTACAAAACAAGTTGATTGGTAATTTTTGTAGATGTGCTCGTCAACTTCTTGCCAAGAAATTTTGATTTTCTTAAGTAACTGATTATCTGCGTTTTCTGCATCTTTTGTTTCGAGTAGAGAACTGTGTTTTTCGTATAAACTGGCAATATCTGAGTTGTTAAGTTTAAATGTGTAGTAATTGTTTTCGGTATCTCGATAGAATTCTTTTTCGTTTAATTCGCTCTTAATTCTGCTTATAAATTCAGTTAAATTTTGATCTTCTACAAACTTATTTTTAATCAAAAATGTATAAAATTCAGAGGCTTCAAACCAGCGTTTGATTGGTACATTCTTCTTTTGAGATATCAGATTATTTAACGCGACTACCAATTGGTCAAAGTTGTCGCTGTATAAACTGGAGTGGTTAAAAAGTAGTTGGTCTATCGGGTTCGTTTTTAAAACTATTTTTCCTAGCTCATTGATATCCGATGTAAGCTGAGATTCATTACAGCAATAATCGACCATTTGTTCAGTCGGTGGATAGTAATCTCTATATTGATTGAAGAAGTTTTCTTGTTGGTCAGTGGCTTTATCGCTTTCATTTTTTCGTTGGGTTTGTGCTTTTGCCTTTATTAAATTTATTTCTAACGCGCTATAAATATCCTCAACCGATTTTTCATGGCTGTAGTGTAAACAAGCAATTCGAATTAGATCTTTGGCAAATCCTTCTATCGTCGTACTAATATCTATGTCCTTGATGTCTTTAACTTTGACATAAATCTCATTCAGCTTAAAACTTACACGTTTTAGTACACGTAAGTTTTCAAGCTCATATTTTTCGATTAAACGAACGATTGAAGTTTTAAATTCGGCCAACTCTGAGTATCGTTCGAATGCAATATCAAATAGTTGGCCTTTGCTGTGACAGAACTTTATTTTTCCGGCAAATGACTTTTCCAGTAAAGCGTTATTGAGTTTTATTTCAGCGGAGTTTAAAACAAAGATAAATGACAGCTTATTTTCCTCGGCAAGATGCAGACACTCACCGATAATTTGAATTTTAAATGTTTCATCATTCAAGCGCTCTAAATCGTCTAGTACAATAATTAAATTTTTTAATTTTGCCATTAAAGCGTGTTTAATCGCACCGCTTGATGTTTTTAATATATTGCCGATTGTTCCTGCGTCATCAGCATCGAATGCCTTAAATATTCCCAAAGCACTATTTTTAGCTTGTTCAATCCAGCTGGGATCCGCTTTATCGCTCAGATATGACGCAGAAATTAATTTATCTCGAAAGTCGTTTAAATTACTCAAGCCGAATAATGAAAAATAAATAATATTTTTGTTTGTATATATTCCTCTGAGCTCAGGGATGAGGGTACGTTCTGTGTAATAAGTTTTGCCTGAGCCCCAATCACCATCTAGTTTCACCATCGATGGAAACGAATCATCATCTAATAAGTTTTTAATTTGTGTTGCTAGAGTCATTAATGCTTCCGATTTAAGCTAGTTATGTAAATTTAACCTATCTGAGCATTCGAGTTTTGTAAACTCATTTTTTAACACTAACTTTCAGGGGATAATCGAGCTAAAAGCCAACTCCATAGTTTCATGCTAGCACGGAGCCAATCGTCGGATGCGCCTCTGGCTTACCAGATATTGCCAGGTGCGCCTCTGGCTTATCAGACATTGTCGGATGCGTCTCTGGCTTATCACGACATTGTCAGGTGCGCCTCTGGCTTACCAGACATCGTCGGATGCGCCTCTGACTTATCCGACATACAATAGAATGTGGCAAGGATAAAAATGGAGAGTAGGGATGCGTTATCGGCGGGTGTATGTTGCGGGTGGTTGTTATTTTTTTACGGTGAATTTGCAGGATAAAAAGAGTCAGTTGCTGGTTGAGCAGGTTGATTTATTGCGCGAGGCGGTGCGCACGGTGAAACAAAGGCGGCCATTTAAAATTGATGCTTGGGTGGTGTTGCCAAATCATTTACATGCGGTTTGGACTTTGCCAGAAAATGATACTGATTATTCAGGGCGCTGGCGCGAAATTAAAAAGCGATTTCGGCATAATCTAGCTCAATCTAAAATCTTATCCAGTTCAAATTCACGTTTTGGTAATCGCCAAATCTGGCAACACAGGTTCTGGGAACATACCATTCGTAACGAAGCTGATTTTAATCATCACATTAATTATGTGCACATTAATCCGCTGAAACATGGTTTAGTTAAACAGGTAAAAGACTGGCCTTATTCAAGTTTTCACCGCGCTGTCGCGGATGGATATTATTCAATTAATTGGTGTGGTTAGCACTGTAATTGCTTTAAGTTTATTTTTGCACTATATTTTGTGCATTAGGTATCTAATGTTTGAAATAATATGCAAAAATATCAACTTTTAATGAGTTCTATCGGGCAATTGATAAAAAACACCAGAAGTGCATCTATGGATCAAGCCGAACTTGGTAAACGTGTAGGTTTGGGTCGCAATACGATTTCTGCGCTTGAAAATGGTAAGAATGTCAGTGCTGAATCTCTGTTTTTGGTTTTGCAACATTTAGATCTGATTGATTCGTTGCAAGCTGTTATAGACAGTGAACTGGATGGATTAACTTCAAATCTAAGCCGTAAATCACGTAAGCAAGAGCAGGAATTAGACAATGATTTCTAAAGCTTATGTATTTGTTGATGGATTAGAGGATGAACCCATTGTATGTGGCGTGATTGAATTAGATAGCACTAAAAGCCGCGGTCGCTTCCGTTATGGTAAAAGTTATTTAAGTCGACCAGATGCATTTGCATTAGACCCGATTCATTTACCTTTGACAGAGAATGAATTTGTTACCCAATTTAATAAAGGCTTGTTTGGCGTTTTAGCTGATGCCGGCGCTGATTCCTGGGGCAAAAAGGTTATTCTGGCACTGCATTCAACCAAACCTAAAAATGCGCTGGAGTTTTTATTAGCGGGCTCTGGCATGGGGGTCGGCGCTTTAGTTTTTAGCCTCTCAAGTAGCCAGTCCAAACGTAAAATCAGTAAAAATTTAATTAGCGATTTACCGAGCTTGCTAAAGGCAAAAGACGCCATTTTAGCCGATCAAGAAATTCCTCCAGAGGCTAAAAAAGCGTTTGAATACGGTTCTAGTATGGGCGGTGCAAGGCCAAAAACCATTGTTCAAGATGGTGAAATTTCTTATTTGGCTAAATTTAACCGGCCAGATGATTTAGTGAATATTGTTAAAGTTGAGCATGCCGCGATGCGTATGTTGAATGAGCTACCCTGTCAGGTTGCAAATACTCAGGTTTTGCCAACACCAAGCGGTGATATACTCTTAGTTGAACGATTTGATCTACAGCATGCTAAACCCATTTGTCATTTTTTAAGTGCAAACTCTGTATTTAATTTAAATAAGGTTGGAAAGCCGGAATTAGCGACAACTTATAGCTATGGTTATCTGGCTGAGTTTATCTTAAAAAATGGCGCGCTACCGGAGGATGCACACGACCTTTATTATCGTATGGTGTTTAATGTATTGATTGGTAATACCGATGATCATGCCCGCAACCATGCTCTGCTTTACCAGTTTAAACATGCCCATTGGCGCTTGTCTCCAGCTTATGATGTCTTGCCTATAAACAACAGCAAAATGCATGGTATTGGTTTGGGTGAAAACGGTCGGGAAGCGACTGTAGAAAACTTACTCAGCCAATCATTACGTTTTGGTATTAAAAGGTTTAAAGCTAAAAAGGTGATTGACGAAGTGACTGAATTAACAAGGGAATGGCAGCAATATTTTAGTCATTTAGGAGTAGGGCAAGGTGATATTGAAAGACTTAAGGCAATAATCCCTGAAATAAATTAAGTCATGTAGGTTTCATAAGCCGGAGGCGCATGTAACGGTTTTTCATCGCCGGAGAGGCGTCTATGAATTATCCGACATTGTCGGATGCGTCTTTGGTTTATCACGACGATGTCGGATGCATCTCTGACTTATCCGACCTACAATAGAATGTGGCAAGGATAAAAATGGAGAGTAGGGATGCTTTATCGGCGGGTTTATGTTGCGGGTGGGTGTTATTTTTTTACGGTGAATTTGCAGGAAAAAAGAGTCAGTTGTTGGTTGAGCAGGTTGATTTATTGCAAGACCATTGATGATTTTGACGGCATCGGTGCCGAGTAGCCGCCAAATCACAGAACACGAATGATGCGTTTCGTTCTTCAACGCATCAATTTTCAATAATATGTCTGCACTTCGTCATGCTTTTCGCAAAGTCAAAGCTACGCATCCATTTACTATAGACGCCATTGTGATTTTACCAGAGCACTTACACTGTATTTGGACATTACCTCCAAACGATGCGAATTTTGGTATTCGTTGGTCATTGATTAAATCGGGATTTTCTAGGCAGTTTGCGCCAGGCGAAAAATGTTCTCAAAGTCGTCAAAAAAGAAAAGAACGTGGTATATGGCAACGGCGATTTTGGGAACATGTTATCAGGGATGATGAAGACTACGCCCGGCACATTGACTATATTCATTGGAATCCGGTTAAGCATGGTTTGGTCAAGCGAGTTAAAGATTGGCCTTATTCGAGTTTTCACCCGTATGTAAAAAATAATATTTACCCACTAGATTGGGCGAGCATGGGTGATTTTGACGGCATTGGCGCCGAGTAGCCGCAATTGTTAAACATCAGATAAAAATAAAGCAGCTTTTCAGCTGCTTTATTCGTTTATTTCAGGTAAAGAAATGCTTTATTGTTAAAAGCTTAACTGTACACTCAGCCATAAATTTCTGGCTTTGTCTTTTACGTTATAATCATCTGTAAAGACCACTTCACTGACCGCGCCACGACCGGTTACGTATTCGTATTCGCCGTCGCCATTGAGGTCGTTATATTCGGTTGTGTAAGATGTAAAATCTTGATCTAACAGATTATTAATTCTTGCCAATACTCTGATACTTTCATTGATCTGGTAAGTTGCGCCCAGATTTAATACTTTATATTCCTTGTAGTAAAGCGGTTTATCTAACGTATTATCCCAACCTCTATATCGGTCTGAACGAATTTCTGTTTGTAAAAATACATTTAAATCTTTTGTCGCCTGCCAGTTTAACGAGGCATTTGCCATATGCTCAGCGGTATTGGTTAAAGGCTGACCTTCTGATGCGCCGCTTTTCTGCTCGCTGTCTGTCCAGGTATAGTTGGCATTTAACCACCAGTTATTTGATATTTCTAACTTACCGGCAATTTCAACACCTTGAATGTCTACTTCATCAATATTGATTTTCTGACTATAGGTATCATATCCCAGCTCGTCATACGCCCCCAAATTCACACAAGGTCTGACACCACCGGTAACCGTACAGCTGTATACGGTATCACCCCGTGCAATTTTATCTTCAAATTTGGTATTGAAATAGGTGATATTAAAGTTATGACCATTTGCATAATCACTCCAGTAAAGTGCAATTTCACTGTTAACACTGGTTTCTGGTTTTAAATCCGGGTTACCGGCAAATGGCGATGTACCCTGACCACCGAATCCGGTAATACCATCGTATAAATCAGTTGTTTGTGGCGTTTTATAACCTGTACTGACACCGCCTTTTACTGTCCATGCGTCATTGAGTGTATAAACTGCATATAAACGGGGAGAAGTTTGGCTACCGAATACATCATGGTCATCCTGTCGCACACCCGCGGTTAAGGTTAAATTATCAGTTGGTGACCAGTTGTCTTCTGCAAATAATGAAACCATTTTTTGCTCTTGTACGTGGCCAGCCTGATTGCTTTCCAGTCCAAATACGCCATCTTTTAATTCACCGTCAATAAGCTGACCACCAACAACAAATTTATGGTATCCGCCAAAGTCTTCAACCGGGATATCCAATTTAACGTCTAGCGTATACTGGCTGCTTTCAAGCGGTCTTTTAGGTCGAGGCAGAAAAGTCGCTTCAGCTAAGTCTTTGCGCTCAGTTTCACTCATACCTTCATATTCACCCGTACCATCATACATGGCTTGTAAATTTTTACGCTCTGCTACTGACAAAGGCAGGGTGCGGCCATCATTGCTGGTATCAACATAGGCAAGTGAGACAAAGCTATTACCGAAAGACCATGTGCCATTATGTGTTAATGACCACCATTGGCGATTATATTCCTGATCTGCTGCATAACCCGCTCTTGGGTTGACCTGACCACCACGGCTCGCCCAAATTGACTCGATATTATCTTTTGTCCCAAGTGGGTAGGTGATGTCACCGGTTTCAATATCGTAACTGGGGGTATTGTCATAAACCTGATTTGAGTCATCAAAATCAAACCTGAAGGTATGATTTTCAGACGGAGTATAAACCAGTGAAAACCCGTATTGCTCACTTGAGCTGTCTACAGTTTTTCCGCCACTGCCAAAGCCCAGAGCCCGCTTGTGCACTTTGCCATTAGGGTCAGTTGCAGGTTCAAACTGAGGGGAAGAAGCCAGACGCTCGTACACGCTGCCGCGTAAACCCAAACTCAGTGTATTTTTAATCAGGGGGCCCATCAGGGTAAAATCGGTTGTAATATCGTCACCAAACTGATCATCCTGCTGCAAGCTTCGTCCAAACGTAATTGAGCCAATCCATTCGTCAGATACTTTTTTAGTAATAATATTAATCACACCACCTAGTGCATCTGCACCGTATAAAGTCGAAGCCGGGCCGCGAATAACTTCAACGCGCTCAATCGCATCCATAGGTGGGATATGGCCAAATGTATTTCCGCCAAAATTATTCGGATAAATATCGCCATGGTTATTTTGGCGTTTGCCATCAATCAGCACCAGGGTGTATTCACCCGTTAAGCCGCGCATACTGATACTGCCTTGTCCGGTTTTATCCCGGCTGGTACCTATATCTATACCTTCCTGATATTTAACCGCATCCAGCAGGGTAGTGAAAGAATGTTTGCGTAAATCATCTTCTGTGATTAGGGAAATACTAGCTGGCGCATCAGTAATTTTTTGTTCAAAGCCCGCTGCTGTTACCACTATGACTTCCATTTCATCTAAATGTTTAGAGCTTGTTTCCTCAGCCATTGAGTAGGGGGTTAAACCGGATGTGCAAACTAAAGCGAGCGCTTTGGTAAGCGCGTTTTTACTAAATTTTATTTTCATTTTAATCTCTGAAACAAAAGCGAGTGTGTTTAATGTGTGTTTAATTGCGGAGTATTATAATAAAATAATTAATGTTAGCAATAAGAATAATTATCAATTACATTAGCATTAGGTTTTTTTGTGGGTAGATTAAAAATTACTTATGCAATCTCAGTAGCCTGTAAGCAAGCGGGCTAAATTTTAAAGTGGGATTGTGTTGAAAACAGAGAAAAAGGCTATTTAACGTCAATAAAAAAGGCCGGTAACCAACATGGGTATCCGGCCTTTTGAGGGATCTAGATAAGATTTAAATGCTTAGATATACTGGTTGATGATGTTTTCAAACAGTTCTTGTTTACCTGAAATTTGTTCAGGTTCACCCACGGCTGCGCCAATTTCAGCCAGTTCTTCTAATGAAATTTTACCTTCAGTAAATTCTTTACCTTTACCTGATTGGAAAGTTTCATAACGTTGTGCACGTAATTCTTTATATTTAGATTTAGTTAAGATTTCATCTGCGATGATTAAACCACGTGCAAATGTATCCATGCCACCAATGTGACCTAAGAAGATATCTTCCATATCTGTTGATTCACGACGAGTTTTAGCATCAAAGTTAACACCACCGCCTTGAAGGCCACCGGCTTCAACAAAAACTAACATAGCTTCAACTGCTTCGTTGACATTATTAGGGAATTGGTCTGTATCCCATGCATTTTGGTAATCACCACGGTTAGCATCAATTGAACCTAAAATGTTGTTATCTGCAGCAACTTGTAATTCATGTTGGAAAGTATGATTTGCCAGTGTTGCGTGGTTAACTTCAATATTTACTTTAAAGTCGTCCTGTAAACCGTATTTATTTAAGAAGCCACAAACGGTTGCCGTATCAAAGTCATACTGATGTTTTGTTGGTTCCATTGGCTTAGGCTCAATAAAGAAATTACCGGTAAAGCCATTTTTACGAGCATAATCTTTCGCCATATGTAACCAGGCAGCCAGATTATCCAGCTCTTGTTTCATATTGGTATTTAATAATGAAACATAACCTTCACGGCCACCCCAAAATACATAGTTTTCACCGTTTAGCTTGATAGTTGCATCAATTGCTTGTTTTAATTGTGCACCGGCGCGCGCTAAGGTTGGGAAGTGTGGGTTAGTGCCTGCACCGTTCATATAGCGAGGGTTGGTGAATAAGTTTGACGTACCCCACAGTAACTTAACACCCGAAGCCGCCTGTTTTTCTTTGGCATAGTCGGTAATAAAGTCTAATTTTTGGCCAAATTCTTCAACACTTGAATCTTCTTCGTCGATTAAATCGATATCATGGAAACAGTAGTAGCCTAAGCCCATTTTTGTGAAGAATTCAAAAGCAGCATCCATTTTTGCTGTGGCACGGCCTTTGGCATCTGATGGGTTATTCCATTCGAAACGTTGCGGACCCGGGCCAAAAGGGTCATGACCCTGACCACAGAAAGTATGCCAGTAACAACCTGAAAAACGTAACCAGTCTTTCATGGTTTTACCTGCTACAACGCGGTTTTCGTCATACCATTTAAAAGCAAATGGATTATCTGAATCTCGACCTTCGAATTCTATTTTTCCAACTGACGGAAAATATTCTTTATCACCTAAAACAACGCTCATAAAACACCTCTGTTAGTTAACACTAAAATTAGTCTATTAATTACAATTCTAAATTGGCTTTCCAGTTCAGATAGGCTTCAGCATATTGCTCAACCTTGTCTGCATCAGGCTCAAATTGTTCAATTAAACTTAAGCCATTAAACATTTCATTTCGGTTAGAGTAATAGCCTAAGCCTAAACCCGCTCCGCGTGCGGCGCCTTCAGCACCGTCGGTATCATAAAGTTCTACTGTGGTTTGACAGCTGTTTACAAATGCCTCTACAAAGATAGGGCTTAAAAACATATTGCCTTTACCCGCTCTGATAACCTGACTGCTGACACCCATATCTGTTAACACGTCAAATCCATATTTCAGCGCAAATACAATACCTTCTTGTGCGCTGCGGACAATGTGGCCCAATTGGTGACGGTTAAAATCAATATTGCGCATATGACCGCCAATATTTTTGTTTTGCAGAACTCGCTCTGCGCCATTACCAAAAGGGTGCATGACCAGACCATCTGAACCAATTGCTATTTGTTCTGCCATTGCATTGAGTTGCGGATAACTCGGGGCATTATCCTGCGTATTCAAAATGCTTCGCACCCAACTGTACAAGCGACCCGTTCCGTTAACACACAATAAAACGCCATTGCGTTTATCCTGTTCTGTATTGGAAACATGTTGGAAGGTATTTACGCGTGACAAAGGGTCAAACGCATTTTTTTCGGTGACTGCGTAAATCACCCCTGATGTGCCAGCTGTCGCGGCCACTTCACCTGGTTCCATTACATTAAGTGACAAGGCATTATTTGGCTGATCGCCGCCACGGTAAGTCACTTTTATACCCGCTCTTAACCCCAGTTCAGATGCTGCTTGCTCAGTTACACTGCCCTGATCGGCAAAGCTAGGTACAATGTCAGGAATTAAGGCCTTATCAATTCCATATTCTGCCAGAACACAATCCGCTAAATTATTGTCTGCAAAATTCCACAATACACCTTCACTTAAACCGGAAGCCGTCGTGGTGCTTTGTCCGGTCAACTTCATCGCAATAAAATCACCCGGTAACATTATTTTATCAATTTGTTGATAAAGCTCCGGTTGATTCTCTTTGACCCATTTCAATTTTGACGCGGTAAAGTTACCGGGAGAGTTGAGTAACTCTGCCAGACATTTGTCTTCGCCAATTGATTTAAAGGCTTTATCACCGATTTCAACAGCCCGGCTATCACACCAGATTATCGCAGGGCGAATCACTTGTTGGTTTTTATCAATACAAACCAGTCCGTGCATCTGGTATGAAATACCAATGGCTTCAATTTGTTTGGGATCAAACGCGGCATTGTCGAACAGTTCTGCACAAGCCGATTTTATTGCCTGCCACCATGCATCAGGCGCTTGCTCGGCAAAGCCAGCTTGAGGCGCATTAATGGCCATTTCTGTTTTGGGATAGTGAGTTGATGCAATACTTTTACCTGTGTTTGCATCGAGTACAGAAACTTTGCTCGATGAGCTACCGATATCAAGTCCTAAAAAATACATGATAGTTAAATTACCCTTATAACGTTTACCAAGCAGTCGTATGATTTTTGTTAAGCTTGTGTAAAAGTGCTTTCGTATAGGGTAGAGAGTTTAGGTGGGATAGATAAACTCAACAAGTATTAAATTTTGTTATTGAGTTATAAATTTTACTATTTTTAATAATGATACCTGAAAGCTTATGGTTTATTTGAATATTAGAGGTGTTTTATGATTCGGTTTTGATTTACGCAGGCGGATAAAAATTAAATGGCCCCGTATTAAAGGAGCCATTTAAGTTAAGATAATTCAGCTACTTAGATTATTTCACTTCAAGAAGCTCATGATATTCTTTGCGAAGTTCACCGAGTTTTTTTAACTGAGCTTGCAAGTTTTCGACTTGACCGGCTTCAACCTGAGCGATCACTAAAGCGAGTTGTGTACTGAGCTTTTTCATCCCTTCGTCAAACGTTTCCTGATCTTCAGCACGCACTTTTTGTTGTTTGGCAATTTCAACTTGCTCTTTAAATTTCATTAAAAATTGCTTTTTGTCATCGATAGACTGAGCATCACGCAAGGCTTTAAAGTTATCACCCATAGATTCCATTGAGTCATGCAAGGGTTCCGGCTTGCTGCACCCTGTGATGAATGTAGCGGTTAATATGCTCGCTAATAAAATTTTTTTCATTGTGCTATCCCACGTTATTTTAATGTTTTAACTTTAATTTGAATAAAAAAGGCTTTCAAGTTATCTATTCGATCAATTAACCGCAATAGACATGGAAATTCGTATTTAGTTTCGTTATTTTGGTGAGTATAACGAATAATGTTCACTGTATTTAAATTTTAAGGACAACGGAAGCTAATAATGAAAAATAAAATGCACTTAAAAAATACTCATATCAAACGCCTTTTTCGGTCTGCAAATCGTTTGATGATTCTGGGGTTAGCTACCTGGTGTTGCAATACTGCAATGGCCAAGCCGGTTAGTTTTATCGTGAACAGTAATTTGCAAACGACCCAATACCCAGACAATAGCGAACCCGGAATTTATAAAATCAGTTTTGATACTCAGACACCGTCGAACTATCAATTGACCCGTTTAATTGAAATTGAGCAACCTTCTTATATGACAGTGCAAGCCGACGGAAAAATATTAGTATCGACCGGTAATCAGTCTGCCGGGGTCGCTATTTATGAGCCGGATGAGCAGGGGCATTATTCGCTACAAACCCAATTAATGGACATAGGTAATAACGCTTGTCATGTCAGCTATAATCAGGCGTATGGTCTGATTAGCCTGGCTTTTTATGCTTCACCTTTTACAAAATTACTGCAATATAATGACCTAACACAATCTTTGAATGAGTTCCAAAAATTTACCCACCAGGGACAAGGGGTGCACCCCAGACAAGGTGAACCTCATCCGCATTGGTCCGGTTGGTCGCCTGAAGGACAATTTTTATACGCAGTTGATTTAGGAATTGACGAAGTTAAGCAATATTACCAAGAATCTGGACAGTGGCTGAGCAAAACTGCGGCTAAGTTAGCACCGGGTGACGGACCCAGACATATGGCATTTCATCCAACAAAACATTTTGTTTATCTGTTGAATGAATTATCAAATACTTTGGTTGTTTATCAACAGAATTTAGCTACGGGTGAGCTAACGCAATTGCAAAAACTGTCTACGCTCAAACCCGATTTTAACGAACATAGTCAGGCTGCAGCTGTTAGGGTTTCAAATGATGGTCGATTTGTTTACGCATCAAACAGGGGTGAAGATACGATTGCTGTATTTGAAGTACAGGCAAGTGGCCAGCTTAAACACATTCAGTCTGCTGAGTCCGGTGACCACTGGCCGAGAGACTTTAATTTTTCGGCCGATCAGGACTTTATATTAGTGGCGAATACGCGTGGTGATAAGTTGAGTTTGCTTAAACGGGATATAAATACAGGGTTATTAACGGATACCGGGATTGATTATCCGATTGCAACACCTAAGTTTATTTCAGCCGGATTAGCGTCCTTTTAGTTTGAACTTAGCGTAATGATTTGCTACTTCGATGAATGTAAGGACGACTAAATATGAAGTTAATTCATCTAAATTTACTTTGTGCATTGTGGTTTATTAGCTGTTATGGCCATGTTTGCATGGCGGCAGAATACCGCTTTGTCGGGACTGAGTTTCCTTATATTCTCGAAGAAAATGCTGACGGAGATATCACTGGTTTAGGAGCCGAAATTACCAAAACGATATTCAAGCGAATCGGAAAAACGGTCAAAATTGAGATACTGCCTTTTAAACGCGCACTAAAAATGATGGAAAAAGGGCAGGTAGATGCTTTTATCGGCCCCTATAAACTGCCACAAAGAGCGCTTTTTATGCGCTATACCGATAATGCGTTTTATCAGGATCCTATCGTTTTTTATCGACTAAAAACCAATCCGGTCAATTGGTTGGGCGATTATTCCAGACTCGCCAATCTACAAATTGCAATCATTCGTGGGTGGAGTTATGGCACTGAATTTGAGCAGTATAAATCCGCTTTATCCTTATCTATGGTTGATACAGTAGAATCCGGGTGTAAACAATTACGATATAACCGGGTTGATTTACTTGCAGCAAATCCAAGAGCAGCCCGTAAAGCGTTTGATAAATTGGATATGGCCCATGAAGTAGTACAACTGCCTACTGAAATTACAGTGAATCAGGGCTATTTTGCATTTTCGCGTAATCACGATTTGAACTCGGTTTTTGACGACTTTAATCAGGCACTAAATCAAATGCTGGTAAGCGGGGAAATTGCCCGGCTAAATCTCGATTATGGATTGCTGTTTCAATCAAAAAAGACGTTAACGCTTTCAAACCGTGAATAAATCAAATTGAATCTAGGGGCTTTGCCCATAAGGTTGAATCGCCTGGAAAGCTGTGATTTTGTTTATAGAAGAAGGGGCGGTCAGGTATATTCAGCTGGCTGTGGCCGTTATTTATAACTCGGTTTGGGTAAATTTGTTCTCAGCCAGTTGGTAATGAATGAGCTGCTTATCAACGGTTAAATAAATACTGTTAGGATCAATTAAGTTTGGTCTTAGTTTATTCGCTTTTTCAATATAACTCATCGCAGCCGAAATATCACCGGCCATCAAAGCGCGCTCAGCCAGTGACTTCATGTAATGTGGGTTCTCTGCGTACAGGGTATGAATTAATGCCTGAATGCGTCTTTGCGCTTCGGGTCTTCCGGTTTTCCCATACAGGTTTTGCAGATTGATTAACACACCATAGTTTCTGTTATCTAAACTGGCGGCATATTCTAATACCGATTCAGATAACTCATATTGGGCTAAACGATTTAACAGAGCACCCATATTATTCCACATTTCTGATGTTTGAGGCGCTAAAACGATGGCGCGGCGGTAATAGTAATAGGCTGAACTCAGGTCATTTTTAATCAAAGCTTCTGAACCCAAATTATTAAAATAGATTGATTGAGCCTGATTATCTGTCAGCTCAGTACCTGAATTTTTATCAAAATAATATTTATTATTGAAGTCGACTATAATTTTTGTCTGGTGTCTTTTATGCATTAAGGTATTAACGTGACTCAGTTTAGTTAACACCCCATTTTGTGATTGCCAAAGCGGTTTAGAGTGAGCATCTCTGAATTGACTATTGAGCCCGGCGGCCCTGCCAAGTGCGACCATCATAGCGGTCAGTGACACACAATTGCCGCGTTTTTGTTCAAAAGTTTCTGCTGCTGTTAAGGTTGTAAACATTTCATAATCTATGATGTAGCCTTTATGATAAAACAAGGTTTTGTATATTCGGTTTACTTTAGCTTCAGCACTCATATCTTGCAGATTTAGAGAATCCACAAATGCCTGCATTTTAGGGCTTACAGTCAAAAAATGTTCAGATGAAACTGGTGAGGGAGTTGATTCTAAGCCGATAATTTGTTCAGGTAAACTGGGCGGCTCATTTGTGCTTAGCAAATAATCCGGCATCAGGCTGCAGGCATTAAGTGACAAAATGCAGCTTAACAATGAAATTTTTAGCAGATGCTGATACAGACATCTCAAGTATCGAATGCTCATATTTCTGGCTATCCACAACGAAACCGGATGACTTATAGTTTAGTAGGTATAATTATCTTTACATCATTTTGACATTTGGCAGATTAAAGCTGGAAACTCGAAGAGAAGGGATTTGTCTCGTTAGGTGAACACTATGAAAAAGAAAACTGTTTGGATGGGCTTACACTTGTAACTTTAAAGTAGTGGACTACAAAGGTATTAAAAAGAGATAGAAGGCTTTATGACAGCGTTGAGCAGTTTATTTGCTGCCCAACAATCATCAGCTAAGTTTAGTCGTCCTGACCACACTTTTCAGTGTCTAAACAATAGCCATACAAATGAAGGCTATGATTGGTTAATTTCATGCCATGTTCCTGGGCAACTTTTTCCTGACGGTCTTCAATTGTATTGTCAATAAACTCAACAACTTTACCGCATTTTAAGCAAACCAAATGATCATGATGTTTTTTATGACTGAGTTCAAAAACCGATTTACCGCCTTCAAAGTGATGGCGATTAACAATGCCGGCATCGTCAAACTGGTTCAAAACTCGGTAAACTGTTGCTAGGCCAATTTCTTCGCCTAAATCAAGCAAGATTTTATATAGCTCTTCTGCGCTGATATGCTGATTTTCAGGATCTTGTAACAACTCAAGGATCTTGATTCTTGGCAGAGTTACTTTTAAGCCCGCTTTTTTTAGTTCAGTATTTTGTTCTGACATAATAATTTGCTATTTGTTAAAATTTTAATGATTATACACTCAATTCGCACTTATATGCGAGCCTGCTGATAAAGTTTAGACTGTGTTGAAGCAGTTTTAAACCTTTTATTTCAAATAAATGAGAATAATTATAATTTACCTTTTGAGAGTCTTGATTTATGGATAAGATGTTTAAATATCCAAACTTGCTCAGGCGGGCAATGAACTTATGGCCGCCATTTTTATTTTCCGGTATTGCCATTCGTGAACTGGCACCGGATTATAGTTATGCCAAAATAGAACTGAAACACTGGAAGTTAAATCTGAATGCCAACCGTACTCAGTATGGCGGCAGTATATTCAGTATGACAGATCCTGTATACAGTATGCTGTTGATGGCTAATTTAGGTAACCGTTATCACGTTTGGGATAAATCAGCTGATGTGGACTTTATTCATCCCGGACGAGGCCGCTTGATTGCAGAAGCATTTGTTGAGCCAGAGACCTTAGAAAGAATCCGCTTAAATACAGAAACTGGTGACAAGTATTTTCCAAGTTTTACTTTTCATATCAAAGATGCGGGTGGCCAGTTAGTTGCCAAAATAAACCGAACACTCTACGTTAGGTTAAAAGCTAAATACAGACCTTAAATCGGATAAAACCGCACAAATAAAAAAGCCCAGATAAATCGTTATCTGGGCTAAAACTAGACTCAAGGGGTGAGTCCATTTGCGCTAACTAGCTAAAAATGTCTGCCAAATTTAACTAGGTTACTTAATTGTAGATTAGCTTTTTCATTAGTGTTAACCCTGCTTGGAATAAATTGTTCCAAACGCATACTGCTTAGCATTTTTAGTTATATAACTCGGACGCTGTCAATAGCATCATGTCGCTCGTTTAGTCTTGCTGAACAGAGTAAAAGCTGACATTGTCCCGGACGAGTTCCCTGGGCAGCTGGTTTTTTAATTTATCCGGCAATTTTTTGGCAAAGCCAATCGCCTGCTGGTTTGCTTTGACTAGAATTTCTCCTTTTTTATATATAGCCAATTCGTTGTTATCAAACCAAATATCTTGCCCTCGTAAATAACTTGCCGCTTGCTCAGTATTTAATTCAATGCTCTGCTCTGTAAATAATTGAGCAAAGTTAATCGCCAGATTATGGTCCGGTTTAAAGCCATGTTTTGCCAGTTCAGCCAGTTTAACGCCCACTCGGGTAAACTTAATTTTACCAATAAGCGCTTCAAATGCGGGTGGAAAATACCAAATTTCATTATTGCGCTGATAACAATGTTCAATCGGAAATGTCCGGCAACCAAATTGCGCTGCAAGATACTCACTGAATGGCTCGGCTAATTTTTTACTGACCTTAGGGTAGGGAAATTTACCGAGTTTTTTAAATGGATTGTCGGGCTCAGTTTCAACTTCAGCGAGCTTTTTGATTCTTGCGATAAAAAAGCCTTCAGAGTCATATATCTGGGGCCATACATGTAAAAAGCCTTCTTCGGTTATACTTTTGTCTGCGCCTGGAAATAACTGGTCTAATGGTTCAAAAGCAACTTGATTTGGATAGCGTTTTTTTAATTCAAGGCAAACTTGCTGATTTTCAATCGGATTCAGTGTACAAGTTGAATAAATCATAACGCCGCCTGTTTTTAAGGCTTTAAATGCAGCATCTATCAGGTCTGTCTGGGTTTGCGCTATTTCATAGACACTTTGTTCGGTCCAGTTTTTCATTGCATCCGGATCTTTTCGGATTGTACCTTCACCACTACAGGGCGCATCTAACAGGATGGCATCAAATGTTTCATTTAAATATTTAAATAAACGACCATCCATATGGGTCAGCGCACAGTTGGTAACACCACATCGCTGGATATTGGCAAATAAGCCCTTACTGCGACTGGACGAGAACTCATTAGCGACAATAACACCCTGATTATTCATTTTTGCCGCTAGCTGCGTGGTTTTAGAGCCGGGTGCAGCTGCTACATCCAGACAAATTTTTAACGAAGTCTGACCCAGTGAAAGCGCTTCCGGTGGCAGCATTGAACTGGCTTCCTGAATATAAAACAAGCCAGTTACATGCTCCAGTGTATTGCCAAGCGCGATTGAACTTTCCTGGTCTGCCGGGCGTTCAATCCAAAAACCGGTTTCACACCAGGGGATTCTGCTCAGTTTCCAGTTCAAAGAATCCGCGTGCTGTTGGAATGCATCGACGCTGATTTTTAATGTATTGACACGAATACTTTTTCTCAGAGGTTTAGCACAATATTCAGCAAACTCCTCTAATTTGAGGTTAGGTGGAATAAACTGGGTTATAAAATCGATAAAGTTTTTAGGAAGCAAGCTTGGACTTACCATAGGCCTAGGTCTGTATGGGCAAATTGAACGAGATTTGAATATACTTAAGCTGATTAAAGATGCAAGCTTTGAGAAGGATTTAACAAAATAAATGTAATCAACTGTTATTAAGAGGAATTTATTGGTGCATTAATGGTCAGACCCGTTAATAATAAACATAATTTAATCCAATGGAGTTGCACCATGTATACCCGGTTATTTCAAGTATGGAAAGATACAAAGCATTTAAACCCAATTATTTGGCTGGGCGCGATGAGCCTTGTTCTGTTTAGTCAGTTTTCTGTTGCAGAGGAGCCCAGCAGTAATGCCATTTATGTTAGCGGACGGGCCGCCGTGGCTGCCGTACCAGACAAACTCAGCATGAATTTGTACATTGAAGAACAAAATCTAAGTGTTGCCAAAGCAAAACAAATTGTTGATGCTAAAACAGATCGATTATTGCAAAGCATTTTTCAGTTTGGTATTGACCAGGAAAATGTGCAGAGCTACCAGATTGAGATCCATCCTTATTACGAAAATACACCACAAAATTTAAATAAACAAAACGGGTTTATGGTGTCGCGCACATTCAAGATTACATTAGAAAATTGGGATAACTTTGATGCCTTGATAGACAAAGCACTCGGCCTGGGTGTTACCCGTGTGGGTCAGATCAGAACTGAGGTTTCAGACAGTTATTCGTTATACCTGCTGGCATTGGAAAAAGCTGTAGAGCAGGCCAGAGCTAAAGCCCGTATTCTAGCTAAACAAGCGGATCGCAAACTCGGTAAAATTATTGAAATCAGAGAGCAGGGCGGCTATCAGTTTGTTGCACATGAAGCAATGAGTTTAAGTGCAAAGCGCAGTCAACCCGGCAGTCAGGATATTGAAGCCAGTGTTTCCGTCAGTTTTGAGCTTAAGTAAACAGGGGTTGATTAATTCTGATAAGTTCAGTTTTTACTGTAGCTCGGCGTTTACGCCGTTGATTATCGCGGGCTAGTGGCGTGAGTGCGATCTACAAGGTGTATTCAAACCTGAGTCAGGCCCATTTCATATAATTTGAGATGGGCCTGTGTTTTAAACTTTAATTCGCGTTAAGAAAACTGCTGAGTCTGGCTGCTACGGTTTAAGTAGCAGCCAATTTCAGTAAAATCTGTTGTATTGGCTTTTAACTCTTTTATCGCAGCTTGCATGCTTTCGCTGGCAACATTTTCAAGTACATCAATATAGAACATCTCTTCCCAAGGACGACCTTTTATCGGGCGAGATTCTAATTTGCACATGTTAATGTGGTGCTTTTTAAAGATCATCAGAGCATCAACTAAAGCGCCAGGTCGCTGGCCTACGGCAAGTACCAGTGAGGTTTTAGTTGCACACTGGAATGGCACATTGACTGCTTCGCGCGCGACAACAATAAAGCGGGTTTGGTTATCTTTTTGATTCGCGACATCAGCCTGAATTGAACTTAGGCCATAATGCTTACCTGCTTCTGCACTGCCCAATACGGCAACGCTTGGATCGTTTAATTCTTTAACCACTTCGAGCGCTGATGAAGTACTGTCCATCACTTCCAGTTTGACGTCAGTCAATTCCGCCAGAAAATCACTACATTGTGCGATAGGTTGGTGGTGTGCATAAATGGTTTTAATTTGGCTAGGATCGCTTTCACAAGCAACCAGAAGGTTATGTTTAACCGGTATATAAAGCTCATCAATAATCTTTAAGCGCGTGGTCTGAAGCAGATCATAAACTTCATTGATTGAACCCGAAGACGTATTTTCAATTGGCAAGACACCTAAGTCTGCCTTTTTATCTTCAACCGCGGCAAAGATGCCATTAAAGCTGTCGCAGCCTAAATCAATTAAACCACCATTTAAAGACGCCAGATATTTTTCTACGGCTGCATGACTGTAACTGCCTTTGCTGCCTAAATAAGCAATCTTATATTCGGCATTTTTCATCCCAGGATTATCTAACTGCAACAAAAAGTCGTGCTGCAATTCGACCGAATCTTCAATGATCTGGCGGTAGACTTGGTTGACATAATCGGGCTTTAATTTCAGTTTTTTGCCTTTTTCGGTCAAGTTTTGAAGCAACAGCGTTTCGCGGTAACTGTCGCGGATCGGTTTTTTCGTCTGTACCTTACTTTTCACTACCTGTAAACTCAGGTCTCGACGACGTGCCAACAGCTCTAACAGGGCTTCGTCGACTGCCGTAATATCTTTTCTAACTTGCTCTAAATCTATTTTATCCGTTGTCATTGGAGATCTCGTGGGTTGTTGAAACCCTTTTATTCGGGTGATTTAAGTTCAACTGACTTGTTTATGCCAACCAAACTTCAATTCTAACTTAAATTTGCTTAACTATATCGAAAAATCAGATAATTATAAATCGCTTAATGCTGTGAAGGCAAAGTATTCGATAGCTTAGATTGACCAAAATAGATTATTTGAAAGCTTTAAGTAAGAAATATCGTACAAAAAATTGGATATAACTTGAGTTTTGGTCCATATAATGTAATAAAGTTGAGTGAGTCCGACATGACTAAAACTCATTAGAGCTGGCACTGGCAATATATGATTTACAATAATAAAACTAACAACCCACATAATATTACCTACTTGGCACTTACGCTGATTCTGATTTTATTGTTTCTATTAGGCTTTTTGTTTAATCGAGCATTAGACACTTGGAGTAAATCAAGTAAAGCACAACTGACCGAACAACAGGTATCTAATTTAGAACGGGCTCAGTCACTATTTGAGTCTCGTTTTGAACAAACAATAAAAAGTTATTTATTAGAGCCTACTGACCCTGAGTTATTGCTGGAAAAACCTGCTTTTATTATGGTTTATGATGTTCAGACGGGTATCTGGCTTGAGAGATTTCGCACAATAGAAAACGTAATTGCCAATCAGTTACCAACTGAGTTTTCGAATAAAGTGAGTCAGTTCCTGAGTCAACAGAGTTCTTTGGTAAATGAAAACTGTTGCGGTTATACAAATATATCGACTGATAATTGGGTTCGCGTAGGCGTAACAGCGCTGCGCAATAAGCAATGGCTGGTTTATGGCGAATTGATCAATTTTGAACAGGACGTTATTACTCAGGTACATAATGGTCCGGAAGCCAATCCGTTAATAGAAATACCTTCTAATACGATTTTGACCAATGATTTTCTGACCCCCTCTAATAAGATTCAAATTGAGCTCAAATCTATTAGCCTTGCGCAGATTTATCAAAGACCGCTGTGGGTCGTATTCTTTGCAATTTTAGGACTGATTATTTTTACCTTTTTAATCGTTAATGTTGCAAGCCGACGAGACCCTAAAAGAGGATTAGAAAAGCTTAAAGAAGAGGTGGCTAAAATCAGACCCAATGAGTCTAAAGCCAACTTGATCTCAACACCGGATAGTCAGGACACCGCTGAACTGGCAGAATCCATTAACCTGATGTTGGATGAGCTGTTTGCAGCGAAAGAATTTAACCGGGTTGTTTTAAATTCAATCGGTGATGCTGTTATTACAACTGATTTAGATGGCAATGTTACCTTTTGCAATGCGGCCACTTATAAAATTATACCACTTGACGAAGCTGATTTAATTGGTCAGCCACTGGAAGATATTTTACCCTTTGTTCATAGTAAAGATACCAGCAAGTTAAAAAAATACCTGTCTGATATGATTCGCAACGTGAATGCTCAAACTGGCTCACGGCATACGCACGA
This sequence comes from uncultured Alteromonadaceae bacterium, assembly GCA_913056495.1. Classification (GTDB taxonomy): domain Bacteria; phylum Pseudomonadota; class Gammaproteobacteria; order Enterobacterales; family Alteromonadaceae; genus Catenovulum. The sequence continues at coordinate 143,923 of CAJXMO010000003.1, forward strand.
GCTTAAGCGAAATCTTGAAATTCTCTATGTAGAAAAACATATTACTTTACTCAAAGACGCTAATCATAAAGCCGTTGGGACTGTGATGGTATTGCGGGATATGACACAGTCAGAGCGGCTTCGTAAAAAACTTAATTTTCAGGCTAGTTATGATGTCGTAACTAAGCTTTATAACCGGCTGAAGTTTGAAGAAATGCTAAATTTGGCGTTGCATACTTCGAAGGTTGAAAAGCGTGAACATATTTTATGTCAGATAGATTTAGACAGATTTAAACTCATTAACGACAACGCAGGTCATGCTGCGGGCGATCAATTGCTATATGAAATTGGTTCCATCTTAAGATCTTTTCTTCGAAAAACGGATGTCTGTGCCAGAATAGGCGGTGATGAATACGGTATTATTTTGTATGACGCTCAGCTTAAACACGGCATGGCAATCGTTGAGAAAATTAGAGAGCATATCAAAAGTTACCGGTTTATCTGGGCTGGTAAGGTTTATACGATAGGCGCTAGCTTTGGCATTACAGAGATCACGCAAGATACTCATAATGGTGTCGAAGCCCGCCGTGAAGTAGACGCTGCCTGCTATCTTGCAAAAAGCAAGGGTCCCAATAATATTCAGGTTTTTGACAGTCAGAACGAATATTTAAACACTCATCATCAGGCACCTCAGTGGGCTGCTAAAATAAATGACGCTTTAGTGAACAATAAATTTGAACTCTTCTTTCAGCGGATTAATCCGACTGTGGGCACGAGTGAACGCGAGCATGTTGAAATTTTATTAAGAATGCAGGATGAAAACGGCATTTTATTACCACCGGGGCTGTTTTTACCGGCGGCAGAAAGGTTTAGGTTAACGAATAAAATTGACCGTTGGGTGATTAAGTCTGTATTTACTTGGTTATCTTCGCGCCAGACAATTTGGGATAATGTGACTCTATCAATTAATTTATCTGGTGAATCACTAAATGACGAAAAACTTTACGATTATATTGTTGATTTACATCAGAAAGTCGGTTTTCCGAGTGAAGCTATTTGTTTTGAAGTGACTGAATCGGCAGCTGTTAATAATCTCGTGATTGGCCGAGAATTAATTATCAAATTACAAGCTTATGGCTTTACGTTTGCGTTGGATGATTTTGGTAAAGGCTTCTCATCTTATAGTTATTTACAGAACTTACCAGCTGAGTACGTCAAAATTGATGGTGGATTTGTGAAAGAGATGATTGCGAATAAACGCGATCATGAAATTGTTCGTTCAATCCATCAAATCAGTACAGTCATGGGTATGAAAACTATTGCTGAATATGTTGAAGATGACGAGATATTAGAAGCGTTACGCGAGATAGGTGTCGACTATGCGCAGGGGTTTGGCATACAGAGACCGACTGAATTATCTGAATTTATGCCAATGGAAGAGTTGGTACTTTCGGCTAAACAGGCAAAAGTCAGTGATTGTGATAAGCAATCGACCGAAGGTGTAACTGAGTAAAGGATTTAGCGTTCGGTTATAACCAGAACAAAGTCAGAACAGATTAGCATAAACAGCCCTGACTTATGGCGAGTTTTAATCAGTTGTTGTCTGCCCGGCAATCCGGTATCTGTCGCGGCCCGTTTTTTTAGCCTGATAAAGCGCAGCATCAGCCTGATTCAGACACTCGTCCAAGTCGTTTTCGAGCAAACTGATACCAACACTTGCGGTAATATTGAAAGGGACTTGTTTATCGCTTTTGAGTGGCATGTTACGAATGCAGTCTAATAAACGCAGGGCAACCTGCTTAGCACCTTCAAGATCACAATCGAGCATCAAAATAACAAACTCCTCACCGCCAATTCTTGCAAAAATATCATGTTCACGGATCAGGTTATGATTCAAAGTATCAACAAATGACTTTAATGTTATATCACCGCTATGATGACCATATTTATCGTTAATCTTCTTAAAATGGTCCAGATCTATCATAAACAAACAACAAGGTAGGGATTTGCGCTGTGCCAGTTTGATAAGTTTATGGCCTTTTTCAAAAAACGCACGGCGGTTATAAATTTGGGTTAGGGGATCAGACGTTGCTTGCTGTTTAAGCTGATTATTCAAATCTTTAAGTCTTTGCTCGGCAAATTTCCGACGATTAATTTCCCGTCTGAGCGAGCTCGTCAAATATGCAAATCGCCAGGACAATAAAGATAAAATCAAAATAATAAATAAGGTGACTGCGGTTAGATGAATCAGCCAGGATAAATCCTGTGTTTTACGTTGATATATCAGGCCGTCAATATTGTGATCGTCATCTGCCATGCCTAATTCCTGATAGGTGTTTGCAATTTGTTGCCAACGGCCCGGATTCATATGACCTATCGAGACTAAGTCAGGCATGGCAAGCTCTTTCAGTTTTTTTGCTTCAAACTTCAGATGCTCTAAAGATTTATTCGGTGCATATTTTTGGTGAATCAGCGCTACCGTTTCGTCGATGTGATTAAAAGCATACTGCCAGCCTTGCAGTGAAGCCTGAGTAAAATTTTCAACCAACTCAGGATGCTGTTCAGCATACTGCTGATTCGTAATGAGTACATCACTATAAAAATTAACACCATAATCCATGGGGGTTATCAAGGTATAGTCGATATTATTCTGTTCAAGTAAAAAAGGCTCATTTGACGCATAAGCATTGAGGACATCAACTTTACCATTAATCAGGTCATCGACATTAAACTGAGACTTTATCATGTTAAGCTTAGACAACTCTATGCCTTCTTTTTTAAACAGAGCTAACAACTCTGCACTTTCGACCTGACTAATAATAGGTAAGTTTTTATTAATTAAGTCGTGAGGCCGATTTAGGTGTTTGTTTTTTAAGCTAATCCAGACCAGCGGGGAGGTTTGACTAATGGCGGCTAAAGCTACAACGGGTTTCTCTTGCATTTTGGCAATTACAATCCCCGAGCCGCTTATCGCAAACTCAACTTCCCGGTTAATAATTTTTTCGAGCGGAGTTTTCGTATTCTCTGTATTTTCAATTAAATTAACTTTGATGTTATAGGTTTGGTAAAAACCCTTTTCAATGGCCATGTAATAACCGGCAAACTGAAATTGGTGCTTCCAGCGTAATTGTAGATTGACTGTCTCTTGCCCGGCTGCTTCTATGCTAATTAGCAATAATAAGTAAGTCAGTGCTTTTGAAAACAAACTCATACTATGACCTTAACCTGCATTTAATTATATCCACTGATTTTTCTGGAGTTTATTTTCGAGTTTAAGAATAACATTAATTATAGTGTGGATTTTTCTGCTGTGTAAAATTTATTCAACTAGAAAAATTGCCCGTCATCGAGGGTAATTTGGGGAACTTTTTTAAAGCGACCTATCTAACAATTTGAGTCAAATTGGCTCAAATTGTCATAGCTAAGCACCTGTAACTGTTATATGGTGTTATCAAAATTTGCATTTTATTGATTTATAAACAGTAGCCGAAGGAGAAAAGGTAACTGATGATCCGGATAAAAAACCTAACAAAAAAATTTGATCAATTTGTTGCTGTCGATAATTTAGATTTAGAAATTCATTCAGGGGATATAGTCGGGTTTTTGGGCCCGAATGGCGCAGGAAAGTCCACGACAATGAAAATGCTAACTGGCTTTTTACAGCCTACCTCAGGTAGCATTGAAATCTGCGAGATGGATGTCACCAAACAGGCGTTAAAAGTTAAACAGAAAATAGGATATTTACCTGAAGGAACACCTGCTTATGCTGATATGACAGTAGCACAATTTCTTCATTTTATTGCTCAGGTACGAGGCTTGAAAGGCGAGTTAAAAAAACAAAGACTGCAAACCGTTGTCACTCAGGTACAACTCGCTGATGTTTTGGATAAACAAATTGAAAACTTATCAAAAGGCTTTAAACGCAGGGTCGGTTTAGCCCAGGCAATATTGCATGATCCCGAAGTCTTGATACTAGATGAACCGACAGATGGGTTAGACCCCAATCAGAAACATCAGGTCAGACAACTGATTCAAAATCTATCAAAAGATAAAATTGTGATTATTTCAACGCATATTCTGGAAGAGGTCAGTGCGGTTTGTAATCGTGCTGTGATTATCGCTAAGGGCAAAAAGTTGTTTGATGATACACCGCAGGCACTCAAACAAAAATCGCCACTTAATAACGCCATCTCAATCGAATTTGAAGGCAAAAAACCGGATACTTCGCAATTAAGACTGGCACCCGGGGTTATCGATATTATTGAATCCGGTCCGGATAAAGTGTCTATTGTCGGACACCAGAGTTACGATAATTTGTTTCCACAAATATTTGATATTGTTCACCTTCAGGGTTGGCATGTAAAAGCGATTTATTCTGAAACCGGTCAGTTAGATGATGTATTCAGAAGCATGACAGAGGAAGTAGCCTGATGACGAGTGTTATTTTTAAACGAGAATTTTCAAGCTTTTTTGCAACGCCCGTTGCCTATGTTTTTATTCTAATCTTTTTAATATTAAGCGGTGTTTTCACTTTTTATATCGGTAACTTTTATGAAAGAGGGCAAGCCGATTTAATGCCGTTTTTTAACTTTTTACCTTGGCTTTATCTGTTTTTGGTGCCCGCTATTGCAATGCGAACCTGGTCTGAGGAACGCAAAACCGGCACTATTGAGTTATTAATGACGTTACCCATCACAACGACTCAGGCTTTGCTGGGCAAGTTTTTTGCAGCCTGGGCCGTCGTAGGTCTGTCGTTATTGTTAACGTTTCCGCTGTGGCTGACAGTTAACTATTTAGGTGAACCAGATAACGGCGTTATTGTCGCAGCTTATTTGGCTAGCTGGTTAATGGCCGGAGCTTTTTTAGCAATAGGCATCTGTATGTCGGCCTTTACAAAAAACCAGGTAGTTGCCTTTATTTTGTCGGTGGTTGTATGTTTTTTATTTGTCCTCAGTGGCAGTGAAATTTTACTGTCAGCGCTGACCGAAATCCTTCCTGTTCTATTGATTGATACGATAGCATCATTTAGCTTCTTGAACCATTTTGAGGCTATGGCTAAAGGCGTACTCAGCGCCAAAGATATTGGCTACTTTATCATTTTGATGCTGGTCTGGCTAAGTGCCAGTTTTGTTGTAATAGAGCATAAAAAAGCAGTGTAGGAAATTAAAATGAAAAAAATAAATACCTTTATTGCCTTGTTTTCGCTGATGATTTTATTCACTGGCGCTGTGTTATTAAATAATACTTTTTTAGCTAAGTTCAGGGTCGATTTGACCGAAGATAAGGTTTATAGCTTATCTCAGGGAACAAAAAACATTATTCGTCATATTGAAGAACCGGTTCATTTTTATTTTTTCTTCTCCGAAGCCAATTCTGAAGGCATGACCCAGATCAGAAATTATGCTCAGCGGGTCAGAAGTTTGCTCGAAGAATATGTATTGCTGAGTCAGGGCAAAATTAAACTGCATCAGATAAACCCAGAACCTTTCTCTGAAGCAGAAGATAAAGCGGCAGAATTTGGACTGACTGCTGCGCCCGTTAATGCGATTGGTGATAATTTATACTTTGGTTTGGGCGCGAGAAACTCACTCGATGAAACTCAGACAATTGCATTTTTTGATCCGGCCAAAGAAACCTTCCTGGAATATGATATCAGTAAGTTATTGCAACAACTGATAGAGCCAAATCCAATTAAGGTGAGTGTGTTAAGTGGCTTGCCTGTATCCGGTGGCCATGGTGCTATGACAAATCCCATGATGGGTATGCACCAGCCTCAGCCGGCCTGGGTTTTTTATCAGCAGTTGGAACAAATGTATGAGGTTGAACTGCTCGCTGAAGATGCCGATACCTTACCGACAGATACTGATGTTTTGCTTTTGATTAATCCGTCTGATGTGTCTCAGGATATGCAGTTTGCAATAGACCAATATCTGATAAACGGTGGAAAAGCACTCATCTTTGCTGACCCGCTCAGTGAATCCGCGGGGCCAATGGCCAGTCCGGCTGGCGATCTGTTTGATTTATTGGCCAAATGGGGCGTGAGCGTAACCGAATCAGAAGTGGTGATAGATTCTGCCCTGGGGCTTGAAGTCCGTATGCCATCCGGCATCACAGGTAAACATTATGCTATTTTGGGGTTAACTCAAGATAACATTAACCGTCAGGATGCTGTCAGTGCTCAGCTTGAAAGCATTAATTTAGCATCAGTGGGCTCAGTAAAAGCGGCAGAGCAGGCATCTTTTAAATTTGAACCCATTTTATTCAGCTCTGAGTATGCGAATTTGACTGGCTCAGAAGGTTTGCAAATGCAAATGAACCCGGAAGATTTGCAAAAAGGGTTTCAGCCTTCCGGAGCGATTTATAATATAGCAGCCAGAGTCAGTGGCTCGCTAACCTCTGCTTTTGCTGATGATAAGAATTATAACCAGAATGCTGGCTTTAAAAGTCAAACTCAGTCAGCTCAGTTTATCGTGATTGCCGATTCAGATTTATTGGCAGACCAGTACTGGGTTCAGACCAGTCAGTTTTTTGGCCAAATGATAGCTACGCCTTTTGCCAATAACGGTGATCTGGTTGCCAACATGGTTGAAAATCTGGGTGGCAGCAATGATCTCATTAGTATTCGTGCACGCGGAAAATTCAGCCGGCCGTTTAGTTTAGTTGAAGCGCTTGAAATAAAAGCACAGGAAAAGTTCAGGCAACAACAAGAGCAACTTGAGCAAAGACTGACTGAAACCGAAAATCAGTTGGCTCAGATTCAGGGTGAGCAAACGCAATCGAATCAGTTGGTATTATCGGATGAGCAGGAAGCCATGATTGAATCTTATATTGATGAAAAGCTTAAAATCAGAAAAGCATTGAGAGAGGTTCAGCATAAACTGAACAAGGATATAGATGAACTTGGCAGCTGGCTCAAATTTATTAATATTGCAGTTGCGCCTGTTGTGCTCACTTTTGTGTTATTTCTGTTTAGTTTGATGTTGAAAAGACGAAAGTTGGTTTAATTTTAGGGAGTGAAATAAATGAAGTTATCTACCGCGTTAATAACTTTATTAATTGCTATTTTAGTATTAGCGGTCAGCTTGTTTTTCAGCGGGCAAAATATTCAAACAGCTTCAGATTTAAATGAAACAACCTATTGGTTGGAAGGTTTGAAAGCGGATAAACAAAAACTGTCCAAATTACAAATCTATTCACCGGATAATAAGTTGATTATTGATGCTAAGCAGCTCAGTGATAAGTGGGTCTTAAATAATTTAGCCGACTATCCGATTGAGTTATCGAAGCTCTCAAGCTGGTATGAAACGATTATTTCGGCAAAAAATATTGAACCTAAAACCAATCGGCCCGAACTTTTTTATAAGTTGGGGCTGCAGGACCCTTCCGCTTCAGAAGAAACGCTCGATCAATCACTTAAGCAAGCCGGTGATGCCAAAGTATTGTTAGAGAGCAATCCGGATAACTTTGCATATTTGGTTAAACTAACCGCTAACCAGCAATATAATTTTCTATTAGGAAAACCAGCAACAGGCTCTAACGGCCAATATGCAAGAATGCAGCATAGCCAGAAAACCTGGCTACTGAATCAGTCTGTGAATATGCCGGTTTCTACGACGGATTGGATTAATACTGAATTATTTGACTGGGATAAAACTCTGGTCAGCATGATCAGTATACAGCTTGTCGGACAGGAATCTGGTTATAAACTGATGTTACCGGATGAACAAAAACAGGCTATTTCTGAGTCTGGGAAGTGGCAATTAACCCCAGTTGAGTCTGATGACGCTGTTAATCAAACGACAGTATCAGACTATATTGAGCTCTTGTCTGATATTCAATTTATTCAGCCTGAAATAGCGTCGACTGATCTGAGTCTGCAGGATGTGAGTCTGATTGTGCAAATCGCATTTACTGATGACAGTTTAGTTACGCTAAACCTACTAGCCGGAGAAGACAGCTACTGGCTGAGACTAATGGCAGAGGGCAGTGGAAATATTGCCAGCCAGGTCACTGGGTTGACACAATGGCAGTTTGAACTGAGTCAATCTCAATATGAAAAACTGAATAAAACCCGCCAAGATTTTCTGTTACAGCCAGAAACCCAAGCCGAGCAGGCAAATTAAGGCGCCTGATTTCAAACTTGGTTCTCGACTTGGAAATAGGTCAATTCTGAGTTGAGGACCATTCATTAATATTTACAGCTCAATATTTTACACGGCTATTAAAATTGTCTATTTTTAGAACTAATAGTCAGTAAAAGTGGATTGTAACCGCGTTTTACTGGACATTTTGGCAGTAGTCTTGTTAATCTATATAGACCTTAGAAATTGATGATGCTGTTTTTTATCCAACTTTTTATTTAGAGTTCTAACTAAACGGTTATCAGCTAATTGCAAAGGTATATTCACTAGTTATATTCGGGTGTACATTTATTGTACTCAAGGTGATTAAGTACTCTTGATGAATATAACCTTTAAACCTTTAACCTAAGAGACTATCAAATGGACATATTTGAAGAACATGAATCTGAAGTGAGAGGCTACATCCGCTCCTTTCCGACTATTTTTGATAAAGCGATTGGCGCTGAATTATTCGATCAAGATGGCAAGCGTTATGTAGACTTCTTTGCCGGAGCGGGTACTTTAAACTACGGGCACAACCCGGAAGCCGCAGTGGAAGCGCAAATAAAATATTTACAGGAACGCCGAATTGCACATGGTTTAGACAAAGCGACTGTTGCGAAACAAGCGTTCTTAGAAACCTTTGTAGAGAAAATTTTAGAGCCGAGAGGCTACAATTATAAATTGCAGTTTACCGGTCCAACTGGTACAAACTGTACAGAAGCGGCAATGAAACTGGCGCGCCAGGTAAAAGGCCGAGGCAACATAGTTGCATTTACCAATGCTTACCATGGTCATACAATGGGCGCATTGTCAGCCACAGGTAACGAAGCTTATCGTGACGAATCTTATGGCGCACGTGGTGCTGTATCTTTTATGCCGTTTGACGGCTTTTTAGGTGACATGGATACCATTCAGGTTTTCCGTCGTTATTTAGAAGATAAAGGCTCAGGTTTAGAAAAACCGGCCGCTGTTATGTTAGAAACGGTTCAAGGTGAAGGCGGTATTAACGTTGCTTCAAACGAGTGGTTACAAAAGTTAGCTGGCTTGTGTAAAGAGCACGACATGCTGTTAATTATCGATGATATTCAGGTTGGTAATGGCCGTACCGGTAAATTTTTCAGCTTTGAAGACGCAGGCATTAAACCAGACTTGGTGTGTTTGTCTAAGTCAATCGGTGGTGGTAACCCAATGGCGGTATTGCTGATTAACCCTGAAGTGGACGCATGGTCACCGGGTGAGCACACGGGTACTTTCCGTGGTAACTCACTGGCATTTGTTGCAGCAAAAGAGTTAATTGAACAATACTGGTCAGATGACAAATTAACCCAGGAAGTAGGTCGTAAATCTAAGATTATCATGGCTGCACTGGAAGAGTTAAAAGCTGAGTTCCCTGAATTTAACTGTAAAGTTAAAGGGCGCGGTTTAGTCTTAGGTATTGAAACTGATCAACCGGGTCTTGCTGATAAAGTATCTGCAAAAGCGTTTGAAAATGGCTTAATTTCAGAAACTTGTGGTGCAGACAGCCAGGTGAACAAAATCTTTGTCGCATTAACTATTGATGATGACATTCTGCATGAAGGCTTAGATATTTTTAAAGCTGCATTTAGAGAAGTGGCTGCGGAATATAAAGCTTAATCGCAAAATTTCGCTGGAAATGAAAAAGAGGGCTTTTTAGCCCTCTTTTTGTATCTGTTACTTTTACCGGTTGAAATTGATAGATGAAAGGCAATTATGCTTTACCACATTAAATCATCCGGAATAACAAAGTCTTTGTAGGGATCATTTTCGTCTTCTTCAACTTGTTCGCTTTGTTGCTCAACTGTGTTGAGTAATACGATGTAACCTTCATCCCGCTGTGCTATTTTTTCAGCGGCAGTTGCCGGAATAACAAAATAGTTTTCGCCCAATACCGCTATGCCCACAAAACCTTTGATTAACTGGCGTTGTAACTTCTCGCTGACCATGATGGTTTTTATGACACCCTGATGCTCAAAGTTGTATTTAATTTCACCGGTTTGAGCAATCTGATTAGTTTCTATTAATTGCTTTATTTGCGCGGCAATGGCTTTTTGCTCTGCTACTTGTTTGAGGGCCAGGTTTGACTGTTCTGTTTTAGCTTGCTGCTCTGCCTTAGTGGCTTCAGCCGCAGCTTTAATTTCTTTTTTTAAATTTCGGCTCTTTTTGCTGCTTTTAGCCGCTTTTTTTGCTTTTTTTTGGTTAGTGAGCCCAGCTTTTAATAGCTGATCTTGCAATGAACTCATGAGTGTAAACTCCAAATTTTCTGGTTACTTGGCTTGCTAATCCGGGTATTGTGCGGATTTGCTTCGGATAAAGCAATCATTCTGCAGTAATCGCTTTGTCCAGTTGAGATTTCATATAGTCTTTAATTTGAGGCTGAGCTTTGGCATTGGGATGAATGCCATCGTTTTGCATCAATTCTGGTTCTGTCGCAACGGATTCAATAAAAAATGGGATCAGATCCAACTTAAACTCTTCGGCAATTTCATGATACTGTTGAATAAAAAGTGATACGTATCTTTGGCCATAATTTGGTGGAATTTTAATTTCAGCCAGAATTGGCTCAGCACCATTTTGTTGTGTTAATTGAACTAATTGAATTAAATTTTGTTTAATAACTGGAAGCTGGAATCCTCTGAGGCCGTCATTACCGCCTAATTCAATCAGAACCCAGTCTGGCTGGTGCTGCTCAAGTAGCTTATTTAAGCGATTGAGTCCACCACTGGTTGTATCACCGCTGATACTGGCGTTTACAATTTTTCGATTCGGGAATTCCTGCTTCCAATCTTGGGCTAATAAATGAGCCCAAGACTGTTCAACCTGTAAGCCATAGCCTGCAGACAGACTATCACCCAAAATTAATAGTGTTTTGTGGCCGGTTTGTGCATATGCAGAGTGAACTAAAGCAGCGTAAAGCAGTATAAATATAGAAAATAGTTTGATAAAAAAAGAACGAACGAAATATCTACAAAAAGGAACTGGCATAATGTCCTCAATACTCAGTGTTAAAAATTTATCTAAAACCGTTATGTCTAACGGTGAAGCGCTTAAGATACTAACCGATTGTCAGTTTGAAATAAATGCAGGTGAATCAGTGGCTATTGTCGGCCGTTCGGGCTCAGGTAAATCCACACTGCTAAGTTTGCTTGCCGGATTAGATGTTTGCCAGCAGGGTGAAATATATCTTGCCGAGCGTGCACTGCACAAGCTTAATGAAGAAGAAAGAGCACTATTAAGAGGTGAAAAAGTTGGATTTGTATTTCAGTCTTTTATGCTGGTGCAAAGTTTGACCGCCCTTGAAAATGTGATGTTGCCTCTGGAGTTGAGTCACCAGAGCCATGCCAGACAGGAAGCTGAAAAGTTACTGGAAGCGGTTGGCTTAGCCGATAGAGGGCATCACTACCCTAATCAGTTGTCCGGTGGTGAACAGCAAAGGGTCGCGGTTGCGCGCGCTTTTGCCAGCCGTCCGGCGATCCTTTTCGCCGACGAGCCGACAGGTAATCTGGATGCGGAAAATGGCAAAAAAGTAGAAGACTTATTATTTGAACTCAATCAGGCGCAAGGTACAACCTTAGTGCTGGTCACGCATGATATTAATCTGGCAAATCGATGTCAGCGCCAGTTAACTATGCACGCTGGCAAGTTAACCGAGCAAGCCGGGCAGGACGAGCAGGTTGAACAAGCGGGGTTACATTTTGCTTAAAAGTAAATTATTTCACCCAGATATTCGCATTGCGCTCACTCTGGCTATGCGCTTGCTGCGTCAGGAACTGAAACGCGGTGAACTAACGATTATTCTCGCTGCTTTAATTTTGGCTGTGTCTTCCGTTTTTTCACTATCATTGTTTAGTGAGCGTTTACAGGGCGCCTTACAGGAAAAAAGTGGCGAATTTCTGGCTGCTGATACTGTGCTCAGTGCCTCACGTCCAATAGATAGAAAATGGATCGAAAAAAGTGAAACTCTGGGGCTGAAACATTCTCAGCAGGTTCGTTTTTCGTCGATGATTTTTGCCAATAATCAAATGCAGCTGGCCAGTTTACGTGCAATCGATACGGCTTATCCGCTTAAAGGCGAAATGGCGGTATCCCAAGTCGCTTGGGGTGTAGGAGAGCCGACTGAGGCGAGTGTAGAGCCAGGCAAAATTTGGCTAGACAGTAAATTGGTCAGCCAGTTGGATTTAAAAGTAGGCGATATAATTGAAGTAGGCAGCACACAATTAGAATTTGAAAAAATTATCGCCAGTGTGCCAGATACTGATCTTAATGTGTTTAATGCAGGCGCACTTGCGCTCATTAATTTAGACGATCTTGAAAAAACCAACGTAATTCAACCCGGCTCCCGAGTGGGGTATCAATTAAATCTGACAGGTGAAAGCGATGCATTGACTGAGTTTGAAGACTGGGTGATGCCACTTATGAATCGCGATATTCATCGTCTGCGTTCAATTAATACAGACAGCTCACGTTTATTAAGAGCAGTTAAACGGGCTGAAAAGTATTTTTTACTGGCGAGTCTGCTCGGCATTGTTCTGGCGTCAACCGCAATTGCAGTTGCGGCGGCTCGCTTTTGTGAACGTCATTTTGATTTGGTTGCTATTTTGAAAACGCTGGGCGCAAATCAACTTCAGATCCGCTGGGTCTTTGTTTTTCAGCTCGGTATGATTTCACTAGCTGGCATAGGTACGGGTTTAGCCATTGGCTATTTTGCACAAATTGTCATTATTCAGGCACTGCAATCTTATTTACCGGAAATGATCCCGGATGCCGGAATTAGACCTTGGTGGCTGGCAATTAGCACGGGTTTGATGAGTGTATTATTATTCTCGGTTTATCCGCTGCTTAAGTTATTTTCGATTCCACCGCTACGTGTTCTGCACCGTCAAATGCAGGGGTTAAAAAATAAAGACTGGTTAAATTGGCTATTCTCTGCGAGCGCTATTTTTGGCTTGATGTGGCTTTACAGTGGCAGCCTTAAACTGAGTTTTGCTTTATTGGTATCTGCTGGTTTGATCATTCTAATTTTATTGGTGATTGCCCGAAGTGCGATTTGGGGATCACGCAAAGCCGGCGCAAATGCAGGCAGCGCGGCCAAGCTGGCTTTGGCTGGTTTGTATCGACGGGCACGGGAGAACAGTGTACAGCTGATTAGTTTCACGGTAGCAATTGAGCTGTTATTAATTGTACTTGTACTGAGAAATGATCTGCTGGCAGAGTGGCAATCACAGTTACCTGAGGGCACACCTAATTATTTTGCGGTTAATGTCAATCAGTCAGAAATTAATAAATTCACCCAAGCATACCAAGATATTGGCATTGAAATTGACGATGCATACCCGGTAACCCGTGGCCGTATGGTAGCGGTAAACGGAGAATATGTGCGCGATGATGTCAGCAAAGAAAAAGCAGAAGAGGGTGACAGAGATGGACCCAGATCATTTGGCCGTGAACTGAATCTGACAGCTTATCCAGATTTACCGCAAGACAATACGTTAGTGGAGGGCAACTGGTGGCAAGCTGATGAAACAGCTTATCAGGTGTCTGTTGAGGAAGGTGTCGCGAATAGAATGCAGCTCAAAATAGGCGATGAGCTGACATTCAATATTGCCGGCAGCGAATTTACCGCCAAGATCAGCAGTATTCGAACTGTGGTTTGGGAATCAATGAAACCTAACTTTTTTATGATTTTCAATCCGGTTGTTTTAAACGACTTTCCGTCAACTTACATTACCAGCTTTTATGTTCCCCAGGCAGTTAAACCTGAACTTCATAGCGTAATGAACCAGTTTCCGAGCGCAACTTTAATCGATATTGATGAAATTATTAATCAGATTCGGGATATTACTAATCAAGTATCGCTTGCGGTTGAGTTTATTTTAGTGCTGGTTGTCGTTGCTGGCAGTTTAGTCTTGATTGCCCAGGTGCAGGCGAGTTTAGATGAACGCCGACAAGAGTTAGTCATTTTAAGAACCCTAGGGGCTAAATCTAATTTACTGCGCAATAGTGTGAGCTTAGAGTTTATGATTTTAGGGGCTTTAGCAGGCCTGTTTGCTGCATTCGCAAATGAAATTGCTTTGTATATACTGCAAACACAAGTGTTTAATATGCCCGCTAAGTTTCACTGGCAGTTCTGGTTTATCGGCCCGGTTACCGGCGCTTTAGTAATTGGAGCCTTAGGTCTGGCTAGTTGTTGGAAACTGATTAAAATAAATACTCAGGCACTCATTCGAGCTTTAGGCTAAACTTTAAAATTGGGACCTGCCAGTTTAGGTGAAATTTTGAATGATTCAATTACAAACCGGATAATTCATTGTCTTTTCCGATGATTGTGATTGCTTGTTTACTGAGGATTGACCATGAAAAATGGAATTGTGATTGGTTTATTAGCGATTGCCGGAATTGCGTATTACCAGGGCTATACGCTTGATGATGCTAAACAATTTATAGACAAAAATAGCCCTGAATCTTTGTCTGATGTTAAAGGCTCTTTTAGTGAGCTGCTAGATAAACAGGCTAGTCAGTTTAAAGGCTTTGAAACTCAACTTGCTGACGCTTTTAAAAACAAGCAAAGTAACATTCAAGTCCGTGGTCACGGGCTGGTTGAGCGCATTTTGGCTGATGATTTAACTGGCAGCAGACACCAGCGAATTATCATCAAACTGGCGACCGGACAGACACTTTTGATTGCTCATAATATTGACTTGGCTCGCAGAGTTAAACCCTTGAGTGTGGGTGATACGCTGGAATTTTACGGAGAATATGAATGGAATGACAAAGGTGGCGTGATCCACTGGACTCACCATGATCCGGACGGATTTCACCCCGCAGGTTACTTAAAACACAATGGCAAAACCTATCAATAACCCAGAAGACGGTTTGAGAACATTTTTAAAGCGCAAGTTTACATTGTATGTTATCCACTATGGACTTTTTTGCGCATCAAAGTGCAATGATTTTTAGCATTGGTGTTTGATAGCTGATACTTAGCTGCGCATTTTAAGGTGGAATTCGACTATCTATCCGATTAATATGACCCTCCTTTGTGACTCAAATTATAAAAATAAATGAATATATTAATCGTTTTCTCAGTCTTTGTGATTTTTTTAGCGGGTGTCTATTTTTGGCAAAAGCATCAGCAACAAAAAAACCAGGAAAGGTATGAATTTATTTCGCGTTTTAACAAACTTGAATTGAATCCTCGTCAACAGCTTCACTTATTATTACAGCAAATATTAACACCTGAGTATCGAATTCACTGCCAGGTTTCGCTGGCTAGTTTAATTTCGGTGGATGACAAAATACTCAAACAAAACTCACTTAAAAAGCTGATTGATTTTGTGATAACCGATAAACAAAACCAAGTTCTGGCTGTGATTGAACTGGATATGCGTGATGCTAGCCAGCGCAAAAATGATTGGGTGTTAAATTGTTTGAAAGGCCAACACTCGTTTATTCGAATCCAGCCACAACGCGAATATGATGCAGAAGCAATAGCTGAGCACCTGCAAACTGTATGTGGCCTGGCTGTTCGCAAAATCAGTTAATTGTAGGAATGATTTTTAGCACTAAGGGCTAACTGTTGGCACCGGATTATAATTCAGTACAGATTTGTTTTAATAAAAAAGCAGGTTTAAATACAACTCAATTGTAAGCGTAAAAAGTTACAAAAGTAAAAATCTGAGGATAGGCATTTATACCTTTAAAGTGAGTGCCTATACAAACAGATTACCTGAAGACAACTATATTTAGATGAGCTTTGTCAGGCTCAAAATGGCGCATTTCAGGGGGATAAAATAGAAGAGGCGATAATCTCAAATTATCGCCTCTTGGTAAGCTTATGTTAGATCAGTCGTTGATTGTTTGAAGCTTAGGTTAATCGGCCTGAGTGGCTAGTCGTTGTATATCACCCGCTTCCAGTACAGTATCAAAGACTTTAAATTCGTCAATATAACCGTTAAATGGTACATCTGGCCAGTAGTTTACACCCAATGCGAATTTTGTATTCTGGCCGCTGAATAAGTCACTCAGGCCACCCCAAGAAGCACTTTCAACCCCGTTTACATAAATCCGAGCTAGACCATTATCAACGGTAAAGGCAACATGAGTCCACTCATTGGTTGTTAACGGACCCGTTTGAGTATTAAACCAGGTGCCACTATCAAAGCTCCACAGGGTTGTGCCACCATCCCACCAGTTTTGAGGTAAAAAGCTTAGCCACTGGTCCGGACTATTGGCTGCAAATAGCATAGGTGTATGAACGGATGTCGAAGTTGGGTTGACCCAGAATGAAACACTGTATTGATAATTATCAATAAGACCATCCGGCAGAGATACACCAGTGCTGCCATCCAGATACAATGCCTGTCCGTTAACACCTTCACCATAGTTTTCGTTACCACCGACTGTGCCAATCATAGGGCCAATAATAGTTGCATCTGTGTAGTTAGCCATAGATTCAACCAAGTGGTTATCAAAACTAAAATGAGCGCGAACAGTCAAAGGCGCGCCAAGCGATTTTATAGTTAATTCAAAATCGCGGGTAATTTGCTCGCCGCCAATTGAAATGGTTGCTGTTAAAGTAACGGGCTGATCCGGCTCACCAATTGCAGGGCGAGTGACTTGACCGGCACTGGTTAAGACACTGCTGTCGGATGTTTGCCAACTGATTAAGGCGGTAAATTCACCTTTTTGTGGCAAGTTTAAATCATCCGTAACCGCTGCCACATTGCCTAGGTTAATCGAATTGGCGACAGTATCTAACAATTGGGACTGAGTCAGCTGGTCAATATCTAAAGCAATGATTTCGTTGCGCGACAAGCTAGCGTCATAAATACTCAGTTGATCAATCACGCCATTAAATGCCTGATCCCAATAATTGACACCTAAAGCAAAAGCAGCATCAGCGTGAGAGAATAAATCGGCAATTTGACTGCCAGAGAATTTCTCTTCACCGTTTAAATAGACTTTGACTTCTCCTTGATTGACTGAAAAGGCCATGTGTGTCCATTGGTTAGCAGAAATGCGCTCTCCAGTCGTACCGTCAAACCAGGCGACACCACTCCATAACATAGTATTGCCATCCCAACCTTGCGGTAAAAAGCTTAACCAGGCATCATTTGACGCCGCGCCGAAAAATGCAGGTGTAAAGCCATTAATTTCATTCGGATTAATCCAGAATGAAACTGTGTATTCGTAGTTGGAAATCAGGTTTTTCGGTAACTGAACGCCTCGGCTGCCATCTAGCCATAATGCCTGACCTTTGATGCCCTGAGTATATTCTGAATCTGCACCGGGCAGACCTAGTTTATCTCCGATTGAAATAGCATCAGAAAAGGCTCCAAAGCTGTCGCTCAAGTTATTTTCAAATTCAAATTGAGCAATCCGGTTATAGATACTTCGAGCTTTAACTGTGATAACAAATTGTTTTTCGACTTGTTCACCGTTGACTTCAATTAAAGCTGTTAAAGTAACAACTGCATCCGGTTCACCGGCTGAAGGTCGAGTGACAGTACCCTGATCTGAAATAACCTCAGGATTCGAACTTTGCCAGGTTATAGTGGCGCCGCGTGTTGCACGTGTTGGTAATTCGATTTGGCTGGCAGTAATAGTTGATTTAAAGCTTAAATCATCGGTAATAGACGCTATAATTTGTTCGCTTGTTTTGGTTGCCAGTTTAGAACCCCAAACCGTGATACCATCGGTTGAAAGTGCTGTAAACGCAGGCACAAGCCGAGCCAGAGTATCATTGTATTGCCACTTTATGACCCCGTTGAACGTGCCCCCATTGAAACCCGGCTGACTGTCTAGTTGCAGACTAATTAAGCTAGGATCATTATCAGAAATAAAGTACAAACCTGTATATTCACCAGTGACTTCGCCGTTTTCTGTCAATGAGATATACACAGACGTTTTCGCCTCTGTATTGGTATCATGCTCATGATTGATAAATCGATAGTCACCTACGATATCGTAAGCACTAACATTGCTTTCACCTTCAATCGGCACATATCTATGAGGTGACGCAACCAGCCAATCGTCTTCATTAATATACATTTCATGTACCCGAATCGCATGGGCTTCACCGCGGTTTGGAAAACGTGTATGAGTAATTAATAAATGTTTGTCTAACGCTTCATCATAATACGCTGAGTTATGGCCCGGAGAGAGATAACCCTGACTAATGCCTTCATCGCCCACTTCAGCAATAAATGTAAAACCACCCATGAGTTTAACGCCATGTTCTTGCGGATCGCCCCAAACATCAGCCATATTAAAGCCTTCAGCATCATAGAAAGGGCCGTTAGGTTGACGAGATCGAGAAATACGCATGTTATAGCCGCCATCAGAATTAAAGCCACCTAACGAAGTAAACAGGTAATAATAATCACTGACCGGGCTGTAGAGCATGTAGGAACCTTCGTTCGCATAAAAATTCCCGCCGGTTAAACGTGTGCCATAGCCTTGTCCCGGTTTTGGCATGGCTGTTTCTTCGTCCATTTCTAAAACCCAGATCCCACCAAAGTGAGAGCCATAAATCATCCACAAGCCACCGTTTTTGTCATAAAAAACATCCGGATCAATTGCATTTGGCATTTGTCCGTCAATATAACGGTCAATCCCTTGCGGTAAGTCATCGGCAGTGACACTGCTGACAGTACCTGATTTTAAAAATACGCCTTTATCGACATAAGGCCCTTCAATCTTGTCAGATACTGCTACCCCCAAGTAGGAGTGTGGCATATTACACACGCCTGATCCTGGATTGGCACAGTGGTTATAATAGAAATAATATTTACCATCACTGAGTTGAATCACATCAGACGCCCATGAACCAACATGACCGCCTGTCCAGTCAATCGCTTCCGGCAGAGCTGCTTCATAACTGGGCGAGAATAAAATACCATTGGTAAAATTGTCGCCGTCGTTCAGTGCTTGCCAGTTCATTAAATCAGTTGATTTTGCAGCGGCTAGGTGTGAACCAAATACATAATAGGTATCGTTCGTTTTAATAACAGAAGGATCATGCACGCCATAATCATTAAGCTGAATATTTGATACTTCGACACTCGGTCTGTCTATTTGCTCTAAATGCGCTGAATAAGTGAATCTGCCGCCTTTTCGGTTTGAAGCCACCTTGTCATTCACGCTTTCATCTTTTTTATCTGGAAAGCTAAATTTACCTTGTTGGCGTTCAAAAATAATTTTTGTACTGGCGCTGGGATCGCTTAACTCAAAGTAGGGTAGACCTTCACCGGTTACGCCGTCTGCATTTTGTACTGATAAGCTACTAGCATTCACCACCAGACGAAATGGACCGGTAAGCTGGGTTTGTTGAACCCGCGATATGCTATTTTCGGTATAAAATTGCGTTCCTTTCAGGTTTGTTGGTTTGCTTTTCTCAATGCTTACACTGTCTACTTCAACCCAGAAGTTATCGGCAGCAGACGCCGTCACATTGAGCAAGGGCTGACTTAAAATTAATAGAGAGAGCGCTCTGAGCTTTGTGAATCTGATTGATTTCTTATGCAGTTTTAGATTATCCATTTTGCTTTCCTTGCTTCCTTGTTAAGTGAAATTTGTGGAAAACTGTAATTGTCCCAATTTAAATTATATTTCAGTGCCAATTGGCAGGATTGCATTGCACCTTTTAACCGTATCGTCATTTTCGTTCCTGAGTTATTTTTAATATTGTAATTTCATCATACTATATAACAAATAATTTAATTATGTAAATTAAAGGTTGCTGGTATGATGTCTTCATTAATTAGGCTGATATCACAATTAAATAAATGAAAGGGAATAAATGCAGAGGTATTAACTGACATTGGCGTTTTATAAAAATTATCGATTGATTATGTGGTCAAATATGTATGGATTAAAGCTACAGTGGTTTTAAATGGATGAAATAGGGATGTTTTTATTCAAGAGGCTGGTAATTGTTTTAATCAGATGAATCAACTTGGAAATGCACTTAAAAATGTTTATTTAATTTTTTGATTGATTAGCTTATTGCAAAGAGAATTTTTAAAGTTCAATCGGCCTTTGGCTGCAACTTTTGGCACGGGTAAAAAAGCAGAGTGCTGTTTCTTTTCGATTTAAATTGAGTACTTGTTTATATGTGATTTGTAAAATCGGGAATGAAACAGGATTTTATACAGATAGTGCTTTAAGAATTGGTACGACCGAGTGGACTCGAACCACCGACCCCTACCATGTCAAGGTAGTGCTCTAACCAGCTGAGCTACGGTCGTACATTTTAGATGTTGGCTAAGCAACGGCGCGAATATTAGCGATTCGCTTTGCTATTGGCAAGCATTATTTACTAAAAAAAGTTTGTTTGCTTTATTTTTGTTCATTTAGGCATTAATCCGCATTGTTTAAACAGAGATTGCCAGCTTTTGGTATGTTGCTCAATGCCTAACCTGAAATGGTCATAAACAGACTGATTGCCTTGGGTAAGGTATCTCTGGCCAAAATCGCTTTGTTGAATTTGGCTGTTGCGCCACAGCTTATCGAGTTTAGGCGCTATCTCACTCTGTATTTTATCAAGTTTTGCTAGATGAGGCTGGAGCAGGGCAACATAATATTTAAAAAAGACGTTTTCCAGATATTCTATTTCGGTCGGTTTAAACTCATTTCGGCAGGCTTGTTTATTAACTTGGTAATCAATCATAGCTGATACCTGATTCAACTGTGCCCCAGTATATTCGAGCGTATAGAATAATCGGCTTAGAAAATGACGGTTGTATAAACCAGATAAGCTATTTTTAAAATTATTGATTTCAAGTTCAGAGCTGGCCCGATTCGGATAACTGTTAATGAGCTCAGTCAGCGAATTTAAAAAGTTTAAACTGGCATTCAAACCTTGCGAATCTGAAATTAATAGTTTTTGACTGGATACATAAAGTGATTGTAAAGGTTCAGCTTCAATTAAATAATTATTCACTAAACTCGGCCAGTTTTTTTGTTTTGCCTGTAAGAGTTGGTTTAATAATTCGCTGTTTTCAGAATGTTTAAGTGCTTCGCAGAAGGTTAACGCGTCTAACAGACGTTTTTCATATATCAGACGATTGGACGGCGAATGGATTTTGCCCAAACTGGAATTACGTTCGCCGATAAAGCTTTGTAGTTGACATTCTTTGACTGACAGTGCCTTGAATAGATTAATCTCGACTGAACTTAACCTGACTTCATATTCTGCTTTATTCTGCTCAAACTGATAAGGATACAGATAAAGTGGGTCCGCTTGATATTCAGTCAAGGTTGCTATCCGATCTGGAAAATCTGCCCACTCGGACTCCAGCGGCTCTGTTTGACAGCCGGATAAGATGAGTAACACAACAGGAAGTAAGCCTTTAATCATAATGTCGCCAAAAATAAATCAGTCTCATACTCAGTAGTACGGCTGACATCGACAAACTGATTAATAATCCAATCCAATAAGCGCTGACACCGAGCGCTTCAATCAGCCAGTTGGTTTCTGCGAGCAGATAACCCATAGGAAACCCGATAAACCAGTATGATAGCAAAACGAGCAGCATGGGCTTTTGCGTATCTGCATAACCGCGCAAACTGGCCGCTACTATGGTTTGAATGCCGTCGGATAATTGAAATATAGCTGCCCAGAATAATAAAGACATAGCAATCAGGAAAACTTGTGCTGAATCACTGAAAAAAGGAATAAACCAACTGCGCAATATCAAAATAGTGATACAGGAAAACACAGCAAATAAAACACATAATAAGATGCCTGACTGAGCGACTTTTTTAGCAGAGTCGGGATCTTTTTGTCCGAGTTTTTGTCCGATTAATACAGTTGTTGCCATACCCAGGCTTAATGGCACCATATAGAAATTAGTTGTCACGTTAAGCGCGATTTGATGCGCTGCAGCCGGAAAAGTACCATGGGTTGCTATGGCCAGTGCTACCGCACCAAATAAAGCTAATTCCATAAAAATCGTAAATCCGATAGGGATACCAAGTTTTATCAAATAATATAAATCAGCAGGGTGAGGTAGGGATAACTTAAATTGTTGCAATGCATTTTTGGTCGCAGATTTAAACCGGGTCAATATGATGAGGCCGAGCATTAAAATCGCAGTTGAGATTGACGTTGCTATACCACACCCTGCACCACCAAATGCGGGGACAGGACCGGCACCATAAATAAATAGCCAATTAAGCGGTATATTAAGCAACATAGCAAATAAGCTTAGCACCATCAGTGGCTTGGTTTCGCCGACTGCTTCGTTGAGATAACGAAAGCAGGCGATAATGCATACAAATGGCAAGCCAAAACTGAGATAAAATAAATATTCTTTGCCGATACTTTGCAATTTCTGGTCTAAATCCAGCCAGACTAAAAACTGATCTGAAAAACTCAGTACGATTAACGTAAAAATACAGGTAATAATCGCAAGCCAAAGCCCCTGATTAAAGTATTTTGCCAATTTATGATAATCGCTTTCTCCGTAAGCATGGGAAAGTACAGGGGCCAGTACCATAATTACGCCCATGCAGAAAAAGTAAGCTGGATGCCAGATAGATAAACTCGTTCCTACAGCCGCCATATCCGCTTCGCTGACCTGAGCTGACATCAGTAGATCTATGGTGACCATTAGGGTCTGAATGCTTTGTGTAATGAAAATCGGCCACGCCAATTTGCAAATTTTAGACAGGTAAGAAAACAAAGTTAAGCGCTGAGTGAATAAAATAAAAAAGCAGTATACTGGAAGGACAGGGGCAGTGTCAGTAAATCAGCCCAGTAATAAACAAAAAAGCCATTCAAAGAATGGCTTTTGCTTACATGGACGTAAGTACTTGGAATTTGTCGGGAACTAAATTCCGTCCTTACATGGACGTAAGTACTTGGAATTTGTCGGGAACTAAATTCCGTGCTTACAAGGATGTAAGTACTTAGAATTTGTCAGCAAAAATACCTTGCTGACCAATTCTATTATTTTTTAATTGGCGTAAATTCGCGTTCTGCTTCACCTGTGTATAACTGGCGAGGACGGCCGATTTTAGCACCCGGCTGGCTTAACATCTCATGCCAGTGAGAAATCCAACCTATGGTACGTGACATTGCGAAAATCACAGTGAACATGTTAGTCGGAATGCCAATCGCTTTTAAAATGATACCAGAATAGAAATCTACATTCGGGTATAATTTTTTGCTGATGAAGTATTCATCTTCCAACGCAATTTGCTCAAGACGCATTGCGATATCTAATAGCGGATCTTTGATACCTAACGAGTTTAATACTTCGTGACAGGTTTCACGCATTACTTTTGCGCGAGGGTCAAAGTTTTTGTAAACGCGGTGACCAAAGCCCATTAGACGGAAGGGGTCATTTTTGTCTTTTGCACGCGCTACATATTCGTCAATGCGGTCAACTGAACCTATTTCTTCAAGCATATTTAAACAGGCTTCGTTTGCGCCGCCGTGAGCTGGTCCCCATAGAGAAGCGATACCCGCTGCAATACAAGCATATGGATTTGCGCCTGAAGAACCGGCTAAACGCACAGTCGATGTCGAAGCGTTTTGCTCGTGATCTGCGTGAAGGGTAAAGATTCTATCCATTGCTTTAGCAACCGCTGGTTCGATTTTGTAATCTTCAGCCGGTACAGAAAACATCATGTTTAGGAAGTTTTCTGAATAAGATAAATCATTTTTTGGATAAACGAATGGTTGGCCAATGCTGTATTTGTAACACATAGCTGCGATAGTTGGCAGCTTGGCAACTAAGCGAGTTGCACATCTGACTCTCTGATCTGCATCAGTGATATCCAGGTCTCTGTGATAGAAAGACGATAATGCACCCACGATGCCACATAACATCGCCATAGGATGAGCATCTCGACGAAAACCACGGAAGAAAAACTCGATACCTTCATGAACCATAGTATGGTTTTTAATTGTACCGACAAATTCTTTATATTCTTCTTCTGTTGGCGCATTTCCATGTAACAACAAATAGCAAACTTCTAAATAGTCAGCCTGTGTTGCTAGTTGAGCAATAGGGTAACCTCGGTGAAGCAATACACCTTTTGCACCATCGATAAAGGTGATCTCAGATTCACAAGAACCAGTAGCTAAAAAGCCTGGGTCGAATGTGAAGTGACCATACTTACCTAATGAGCGGACATCGATTACATCTTGGCCTAATGTACCGGACATAATTGGTAGTTCAACTTGTTGTCCGTCAATAGTGAGGATGGCTTTCTTGTCAGCCATAGAAATTCTCCTTTCGAGCAAGTCATGCGACATGTGATTTTAATTATTAATACTTAAAACCGACTAGGAAAGTCAATTTATAGAACTTTAGTACTTTACCTGATAATCCGCTGTGCCGATAGGGCAATTTTGCAATCTTGACAAAATTCGTCAGCGTGTAATTAAAAATTAAGCAGATTCTGCCTGTTTTTTGTTATATCAGAAAAATGTTCGGTTAAACAGTATAGATACTTCATAACTGCATTAGTACTCAGGGTCTGTCTAACACTAGACTGGATTATCTGTTAATTGCATTATCGCAATACAAAAACTACCAGCCAATATTCAATCAGACGACCACATACTAGCCTAATTTTGGCTTAAGCCATACTAAAAAAGCATTCACTTGAAAAATGGGTTTAATTCATTAAAAAAATGAACTTTTGTTAAAAAATTAATGTATAAACTTAAAGAATTTATTTGAAGTTACCTCTTTCTATGTAAATAGTGAAAATTTCGAATTTTTATTAAAAAAGTACTTTTAAATAAATTGTAAAGTCATATAGTTAACTTGTGAGTATTGGCTATACTTTACGGCGCGACGCGAGATAGGTAATCACAAACTAAAAACAAGTGGGATAATTCAGTGAAAAAGCAACGACCAGTCAATTTAGAGCTAAATACAATTAGCTTTCCGGCTACCGCAATTGCTTCCATTTTACACCGGGTGACAGGTGTAATCATGTTTTTTGCAATGGGTATATTAATGTGGCTATTAGCTAAATCTTTGTCCTCGCCAGAGGGCTTTAAAATTGTAGCAGAATGGTCCAGTACGTTTTTTGCAAAATTTATTTATTGGGGCATTTTAACTGCTTTAGCATATCACCTCATTGGTGGCATTCGCCATTTAATCCAGGATTTGGGATATTGGGAAGAGTTGGAATCAGGTAACTCGAGTGCAGTTATCAGTTTAGCTCTTACGGGTATTCTTTCAGTATTAGCAGGGGTGTGGTTATGGTAACAAATGCAGCAAGTTTAGGCCGAAGCGGTGTTCAGGATTTTATTTTAATCAGAGCTTCAGCCCTTATTTTGACCGCTTACAGTTTATTTATGGTTGGTTTTTTTATCTGTACACCAGAACTAACCTATGCCAAGTGGAGTGAACTGTTTTCTTGTCTTTCGGTGAAGGTCTTCACTTTGATTACCCTGTTAGCTTTATTGGTACATGCCTGGATAGGTCTTTGGCAGGTACTGACTGACTATGTTAAGCCAACCGGTGTACGTATAAGTTTGCAATTTTTATTGAATATTGCTGCGCTTGCCTATGTGGCAACTGGCATTTTCGTTTTGTGGGGTGTGTAAGTGACAATTCCAGTAAGAGAGTTTGACGCAATCGTTATTGGTGCAGGCGGTGCAGGTATGCGCGCTGCATTACAAATTACAGAATCAGGTAAAACCTGTGCTTTATTATCCAAGGTTTTTCCGACTCGTTCACATACAGTATCCGCTCAGGGCGGGATTACAGTTGCTTTAGGCAACGCCCACGATGATAACTGGCAATGGCACATGTATGACACAGTTAAAGGTTCTGATTATATTGGTGACCAGAATGCGATTGAATATATGTGTAAAACAGGGCCAGAAGCCATCGTTGAACTAGAAAACATGGGCCTGCCATTTTCTCGTTTTGAAAACGGCCGTGTTTATCAACGTCCATTTGGTGGTCAGTCTAAAAACTTTGGTGGTGAGCAAGCTGCCAGAACCGCAGCCGCTGCTGACAGAACAGGGCACGCTTTACTTCATTTACTTTACCAACAAAATGTTAAAAATAAGACAACGGTATTTAGTGAATGGTATGCATTAGACTTAGTTAAAAATCAGGACGGCGCAGTTGTCGGTTGTACCGCAATTGAAATTGAGACTGGTGAAATTGTTTATTTCAAAGCAAAAGCGACCGTTTTAGCAACCGGTGGCGCAGGTCGAATTTTCGCCTCTACTACAAATGCGCATATTAATACGGGTGATGGTGTTGGTATGGCGCTGCGTGCAGGGGTTGCCGTTCAGGATATGGAAATGTGGCAATTCCACCCAACTGGTATTGCTGGAGCGGGTGTTTTGGTGACAGAAGGTTGTCGTGGTGAAGGTGGTTACCTGTTAAATAAAGACGGTGAACGCTTTATGGAACGTTATGCACCAAATGCCAAAGATTTGGCTGGTCGCGACGTAGTTGCTCGCTCGATGATGACAGAAATTCGCGAAGGTCGTGGCTGTGAAGGCCCTTGGGGTCCTCATATTAAGTTAAAACTAGACCACCTGGGTGCAGATGTTTTAGAAAGTCGTTTACCGGGTATTCTTGAGTTATCCCGCACATTTGCGCATGTTGATCCGGTTAAAGAACCTATTCCGGTTATTCCAACCTGTCACTATATGATGGGTGGCATCCCAACTAATGTGAACGGTCAAGCCATGACATTAGATGAAAACGGCAATGATAAATTAATTGAAGGTTTATTTGCCTGTGGTGAAATTGCTTGCGTATCTGTCCATGGTGCAAACCGTTTAGGTGGCAACTCGTTATTAGATTTAGTGGTATTTGGTCGGGCAACTGGCTTACATTTGGGTGAAGCACTAAATGACTATTCGGTTAAAGATGCGAACTCAGATGAAGTTGATCAGGCGTTAGCCCGTGTGAATCGCTGGGAAAATACGCAGAAAGGCGAAGACCCGGTACAAATCAGAAAAGATTTGCAGGAATGTATGCAGCTTAACTTCTCGGTATTTAGAGAAGGCGATGCAATGGCAAAAGGCTTGTCTGAATTAAAAGAAATTCGCGAGCGTTTAAAATCAGCACGCTTGGATGATACCAGTCGTGAATTCAATACGACACGCATTGAATGCTTAGAATTAGAAAACTTAATGGAAACTGCATTTGCAACGGCTGTTGCTGCAAACTACCGAACAGAAAGCCGGGGCGCGCACAGTCGTTTTGACTATCCGGAGCGTGATGATGCAAACTGGTTGTGTCACTCAATTTATTTACCTGACTCAGAGTCTATGACTCGACGTGAAGTAAATATGCAGCCGGTTGAACGTGAAGCATTTCCACCAAAAGTAAGAACTTACTAAGCGAGTTTGAGCATGAAACGTATTTTTTCAATCTATCGTTATAACCCAGATGTTGATACTAAACCTCGCATGCAAGACTATGAGCTTGAGTTAGAAGAGGGTAGTGACATTATGGTGTTGGATGCACTTATCCAACTGAAAGAGCAAGATCCGACTTTATCATTTCGCCGTTCATGCCGTGAAGGGGTATGTGGTTCAGATGGTCTGAATATGAATGGTAAAAATGGTCTGGCCTGCATTACACCTTTATCACAATTAAAAGGGAAAAAAGCAGTCATTCGTCCGTTACCCGGTTTACCGGTTGTAAGGGATTTGATTGTGGATATGAGTCAATTTTATACTCAATACGAAAAAGTGAAGCCTTATTTAATTCCGGATGAAAAAAATATTCCAGCTGGTGAATATCTGCAATCCCCGGAAGAGCGTGAAGAGCTGGATGGTTTGTACGAATGTATTTTATGTGCTTGCTGTTCGACTTCCTGTCCTTCATTTTGGTGGAACCCGGATAAATTCATCGGACCGGCTGGTTTACTGCATGCTTATCGCTTTTTAGCGGATTCTCGTGATGGCGCAAAAGCAGAACGACTGGCCGATTTAGATGATGCATTTAGCGTATTCCGTTGTCATAGCATCATGAATTGCGTTAGTGTATGTCCTAAAGGCTTAAATCCAACAAGAGCAATCGGCAAAATTAAGTCGATGTTGTTAAGCAAGGCTGTTTAGATAGCTACTTAAACTTTTCAGTTTAAGCATACTCTACTAAATAGCCGTTCTTGTTACGAGAATGGCTATTTTTTTATAAGTAAAATTTTAGCGGTAAAGGAAAAAATAATGCATGAAGGCACGATGAAAGCATGGCTTGAGTCTTCGCAGTTAGCCGGTGGCAATGCGACCTATATTGAGGCGTTATACGAGCAGTATCTTGATAATCCACAAAGCGTAAATGATGAGTGGCGCGCTTTATTTGATTCATTCCCGAGCGTTGAAGGGGTGGACGTTGAAGCTAAGCATTCGGATGTTCAGGCTGAATTTAAAGAGAACGCGAAAAATCCTCGTCGTACTCAGGTTGTTGTTCAGCAGGGCAACTCAGACATTAAACAAGTCAAAGTATTGCAACTGATTAATGCGTACCGGTTCAGAGGTCATCAACACGCAAACCTAGACCCGCTTGGGTTGTGGGAACAAGAGCGAGTTCGGGATCTTGAATTGGCTTACCATGAGCTGGATAAAGATGATCTTGAAAAAAGCTTTAATGTTGGTTCGCTGGCTGTTGGTCAGGAAAACCTACCGCTAAAAGATATTCATAGTAAATTGGTTAAAACCTATTGTGGATCTGTCGGTGCAGAATACATGTATTTGACTTCAACCGACGAAAAACGTTGGTTGCAGCAAAGGTTAGAATCCGTTCAATGCGAGCCTAAGTTGTCTACTGAGAAAAAAATAAAACTCTATAAAGAGTTGGTAGCAGCCGATGGTTTGGAAAAGTATCTGGCGAGTAAATTCCCAGGTGCTAAACGCTTTTCACTGGAAGGTGGCGATGCATTAATCCCTATGCTTAAAGGGTTAATATCCAGAGCAGGGGAGCAAGGCACTAAAGAAGTTGTCATTGGCATGGCTCACCGCGGGCGCTTAAACGTACTCGTGAATGTATTGGGTAAAAACCCTTCTGTATTATTTGATGAGTTCTCCGGTAAACACGATGAATCTTTGGGTTCGGGCGATGTTAAATATCATATGGGTTACTCTTCGGATTTTGCAACTCCGGGTGGTAATGTTCACCTTGCGCTTGCGTTTAACCCCTCTCACCTTGAAATTGTCAACCCGGTTGTAATGGGCTCAGTTCGTGCACGTCTAGACAGACGAGACAGTGTTGATGGGACGATCGCTTTACCCATTACGATTCATGGCGATTCTGCGATTGCGGGCCAGGGCGTTGTACAGGAAACCTTTAACTTATCTCAAACTCGTGCCTATGCAGTCGGTGGTACAGTGCGTATTGTGGTGAACAATCAGGTTGGGTTTACTACCTCGAATCCTCAGGATACACGGTCAACTCAGTATTGTACTGACATTGCTAAAATGGTTCAGGCACCGATTTTCCATGTGAATTCAGACGATCCTGAAGCTGTGATGTTTGCAACTGAAGTCGCTCTGGATTTCAGAAATAAATTTAAACGTGATGTGGTGATTGATTTAGTCTGTTACCGACGTCATGGTCATAACGAAGCTGATGAGCCGAGCGCTACACAGCCGTTAATGTATAAAAAGATTAAAAAACACCCGGTTCCACGCCAGATATATGCTCAACAGCTGATAGGTGAAAATGTATTGGCTGAGCAAGATGCTGAGCGATCTGTAGAAGAATATCGTTCTGCGCTCGACCACGGTGCCTGTGTGGTTGAAGAATGGCGACCTATGATGGAACACTCAGTTGACTGGCGTCCTTTCTTAAACCATGACTGGGATATCGAATATGATGCTTCAATTTCGCTTGAAGAACTCACGCGTTTGGCTAATTCAGTTTCACAATACCCGGACTCAGTGACACCTCAGTCTCGTGTGAAAAAGATTTACCAAGATAGAGCTAAAATGGCAGCCGGCGAAAAATTACTCGACTGGGGATTTGCCGAAACGCTGGCGTATGCGGATTTAGTTGATACGGGTACACGCATCCGGTTAACCGGTCAGGATGTTGGGCGAGGTACTTTCTTCCACCGTCATGCATTTATCCATGACCAAAAGTCTGCTGAACCTTATATGCCGTTAAGTCATATCAGTGATGAGCAATCTAAAATTGAAATATATGACTCAGTTTTATCTGAAGAAGCTGTACTGGCATTTGAATACGGTTATGCAACAGCTGAACCTAAAACGTTAACTATCTGGGAAGCTCAGTTTGGTGACTTTGCAAATGGTGCTCAAGTTGTAATTGACCAGTTCCTGAGCTCAGGTGAGCAAAAGTGGGGGCGTTTATGTGGTTTAACCTTATTATTGCCTCATGGTTATGAAGGTCAGGGACCTGAGCATTCATCAGCCAGACTGGAGCGTTTTTTACAGTTATGTGCCGATCACAATATTCAGGTTTGTGTACCGACAACCCCAGCACAGGTATTTAATATGCTGCGCCGTCAGGCCATTCGCCCGATGCGTCGACCACTGGTTGTAATGTCTCCTAAATCATTATTACGCCATCCTCAGGCCGTTTCTTCACTAGAGGAGTTATCTACCGGTGTATTCCATAATGTCATTAGCGAAATTGATGACATTCCGGCAGATAAAGTTGACAGAGTTGTAATGTGTAGCGGTAAAGTGTATTACGATTTACGCGATGCGCGTTCAAAAAATGAATTAAGCAATGTTGCTATTATCCGGATTGAACAGCTATATCCATTCCCGGAAGCCGATATGGCTAAAATTCTGCAAGATTATCAGCATGTTAAAGAGTTTGTTTGGTGTCAGGAAGAGCCTCAAAACCAAGGTGCCTGGTATTGTAGCCAACATCATTTCAGAAATGTTATCCCTGAGGGATCTCAGTTGCAATATGTGGGTCGACAAGCTTCGTCTTCACCGGCTGTTGGCTATTTAGCAGTCCATAATCAACAACAAAAAGAACTGGTGCATCAAGCACTTGGCTTAGAGATAGAATAAGAGATTTAAAAATGGCTATTGATATTAAAGTTCCTGGATTACCAGAATCTGTTGCTGATGCAAGTATCGCAACCTGGCATGTAAAAGAAGGCGATTCAGTTAAACGCGATCAAAATCTGGTTGATATTGAAACCGATAAAGTTGTATTGGAAGTGGTTGCTGAAAAAGATGGTGTTATTGGTGAAATTATTCACGGTGAAGGTGATACTGTTTTAGCTCAGCAAGTTATCGGAAAATTACTTGATGGTGGAGAAACAGCAGCGCCCGCTAAAAAAGCAGAAAAATCTTCATCAGATAAAGCAGATAAAGAAAAGCCCCAAACAGAAACGCAAAATAAAGGTGAAAGTGTGGAAGTCAAAGTACCCGTCTTACCAGAATCAGTTGCAGATGCAACTATCGCGACCTGGCACGTACAACCAGGTGAGTCCGTAAAACGTGAACAAAACTTAGTTGATATTGAAACGGATAAAGTCGTATTAGAAGTAACCGCTGAGTGTGATGGTGTATTGACCGAAATTATTGAACCTGAAGGCACTACGGTGAATGCTGAGCAAGTTATAGCTAAACTTGAAAAAGGTGCATCAGCGCCAGTCGCTGAAGCTAAGACCGAAACTCAGGCTGAATCGTCTGAAGAGGTTGACGATTCCTTAACACCTTCTGTACGTCGAGCATTATCATTAAATGGTATCAGTGCAGAAGAAGCAAAAAATATCAGTCGTTCAGGTGACAAAGGTCGCTTGATGAAAGAAGACGTTGAAGCTTATGTTAAAGCTAAACAAGCTAAGCAGGCTCAGTCATCACAGCCAGCTGCAAGTGCACAAGCGGCTGAAGCTTTAGGTAATCGTACACAAAAACGTGTCCCTATGACTCGTTTGCGTAAAACGGTTGCGACGCGCTTATTAGAATCGAAAAATACCACAGCTATGTTAACGACGTTTAACGAAGTTAACATGAAGCCGATTATGGATATTCGTAAAGAATACAAAGACGTATTTGAGAAAAAACATGGTATTCGTTTAGGCTTTATGTCTTTCTTCACTAAAGCTGTGACAGAAGCTTTGAAACGTTATCCATCAGTAAATGCATCGATTGATGGTGACGATATTGTTTATCACAATTATTTTGATGTCAGCATGGCCGTTTCTACGCCTCGTGGTCTGGTCACGCCTGTATTACGAGATTGTGACCAGTTATCTTTGGCCGATATCGAAAAAGGCATTCGCGAATTGGCGTTAAAAGGTCGTGACGGCAAGCTGACACTTGATGAAATGACAGGTGGTAATTTCACGATTACTAACGGTGGTGTATTTGGTTCACTGATATCAACACCGATTATTAACTTGCCGCAAACGGCTATTCTGGGTATGCATAAAATTCAGGACAGACCAATGGCCGTTAATGGTAAAGTAGAAATTTTGCCAATGATGTACTTAGCTCTGTCGTATGACCATAGATTAATTGACGGTAAAGAGTCAGTAGGCTTCCTGGTAACTGTTAAAGAATTACTTGAAGATCCGACTCGTTTATTACTGGATCTTTAATTCATTAAGCAGATATTAAAAAGCGGTACTGAGTATCGCTTTTTTTATATCTTGTTTTTCAATTTTCATTTTCCAACAAACTTAATTCATTAAACTCGCTTATAAGAGTGTGTTGGCATGAGTGATTTAACTAACAAAGGGTAATTGTTATGAATTTGCACGAATATCAAGGCAAGCAATTATTCGCGGATTATGGTTTACCTGTATCCCGCGGTATTGCAGCACAAACACCTCACGAAGCCGTTGCAGCGGTTGATCAAGTTGAGGGCGATAAGTATGTCGTTAAAGCTCAGGTTCATGCTGGTGGTCGTGGTAAAGCTGGTGGGGTTAAACTGGTTTCGACTAAAGCTGAAGTTGAAGCTTTTGCAAAAGAATGGTTAGGTAAAAATTTAGTAACCTATCAAACAGATGCGAATGGTCAGCCGGTTAGCCGAATTTTGGTAGAACCAGCTTGTCCTTTTAAGCAGGAGCTATACCTGGGCGCAGTGGTTGACCGTTCAAGCAGACGCATTGTATTTATGGCATCTACTGAAGGCGGTGTTGAAATTGAAAAAGTGGCGGCTGAAACCCCTGAAAAAATCTTAAAAACTACGATTGATCCGTTAACGGGAGCACAGCCTTATCAAGCCCGTGAAATGGCATTTAAACTGGGCTTGCAAGGCAAGCAAATCAAACAGTTTACACAAATATTGTTAGGCTTATCTAAGCTATTTGTTGAAAAAGACGTTGCTCTGATTGAAGTGAACCCGTTAGTGATTACTAATGATGATGACTTATTATGTTTAGATGCAAAAGTAGTGATTGATAGTAATGCACTTTACCGTCATCCGGATTTACGCGAAATGCACGATCCAACTCAAGAAGATGAACGTGAAGCTCATGCTGCTAAATGGGAACTCAACTATGTTGCTCTAGACGGCAATATTGGCTGTATGGTAAACGGTGCCGGTCTGGCAATGGGGACTATGGATATTGTTCAGCACCATGGTGGTAAACCTGCTAACTTCCTGGATGTAGGTGGCGGCGCAACCAAAGAGCGTGTGGTTGAAGCATTCAAAATTATTTTATCAGACGAGAACGTTAAAGCGGTTTTAATTAATATTTTTGGTGGGATTGTGCGTTGTGATCTGATCGCTGAAGGTGTGATTGGCGCGGTTGAAGAAGTGGGTGTGAAAGTACCTGTTGTTGTTCGTCTGGAAGGTAACAATGCTGAACTTGGCACAAAAGTATTGGCCGATAGTGGCTTGAATATTATTGCTGCAACCAGTTTAACAGATGCTGCAGTACAGGCGGTAAAAGCAGCGGAGGCGAAATAATGAGCATTTTAATTAATAAAGATACCAAAGTCATCTGTCAGGGTTTCACAGGCTCTCAGGGTACATTTCATTCAGAACAAGCAATTGCATACGGCACTAAAATGGTCGGTGGGGTAACACCGGGTAAAGGGGGTCAAACGCATTTAGGTTTGCCTGTTTTTAATACTGTAAAAGATGCAGTGGAAGCAACGGGTGCACAGGCGAGTGTTATTTATGTTCCAGCTCCGTTTTGTAAAGATTCTATCCTCGAAGCTGCTAATGCAGGCATAGAGCTGATTGTATGTATTACTGAAGGCATTCCAACTTTAGATATGCTGGAATGTAAAGTGAAATGCGACGAACTGGGCGTGGTATTAATTGGTCCTAACTGTCCGGGTGTGATTACGCCGGGTGAATGTAAAATCGGTATTATGCCGGGCCATATTCATTTACCGGGTCGTGTAGGCATTGTTTCTCGTTCAGGTACTCTGACGTATGAAGCGGTAAAACAAACCACTGATGCAGGCTTTGGCCAGTCGACTTGTGTCGGTATCGGTGGTGATCCTATTCCAGGTTCGAACTTTATTGATATCCTGAAACGATTTGAAGAAGACCCAAAAACGGAAGCTATCGTTATGATCGGTGAGATTGGCGGAAGCGCCGAAGAAGAAGCGGCTGCTTTTATCAAAGCAAATGTCACTAAACCGGTTGTTTCTTATATTGCTGGTGTTACTGCGCCTCCGGGTAAACGTATGGGCCATGCCGGTGCGATTATTTCAGGTGGTAAGGGCACAGCAGCTGAAAAATTTGCGGCGTTAAAAGATGCGGGTGTCACCACAGTTGAGTCTCTTGCCGACATCGGTAAAGCGTTGAAAGAGCGTACTGGTTGGTAAAACATGCGCTTTAGTATTGAAAAGTAACGCTTTTCGAATTATAAAACCGGCAGCCAATGCCGGTTTTTTTATATTTGAATGTAAGGAATAATATGTTTGAGCTATTAATGTCTGTTCGCGATTATGAATGCGATATGCAAGCTATCGTCAATAATAGTGTTTATATGAATTATCTGGAGCACGCCAGACATGAATTTTTAAAAAGCATTGATATTGATTTTGCAGCCTTGGCAGAGGCGGGTATTAATCTGGTTGTTGTACGCGCTGAATTGGACTATAAATCATCCTTAAAAAGTGGCGATCATTTTACCGTCAGCGTCAGTTTAGAAAAGGTTTCTAAATTGAGATTTGCATTTAATCAGATCATTCAAACAACCGATGGAAAAAAGATACTGGAAGCAAAAGTAATTGGGACTTCTATTAATCAAAGAGGGCGTCCTGAATTTCCAAAAGAGCTTTTAGCTGCATTTGACGCCAACGCCTGATTCAGTTATAAAGTGATTGTACCTAGTGGTATTTAAGCCCACGGAATCCTGAGGATTGTTATGAAAAAACTTCTTGTATTATTAGCAACTTTAGCAACATCAGCTCATTTGTATGCAGCACCAGCTCAGGTTGCATTATGCGCAACTTGCCATGGTAAAGATGGTATTTCAACCATGCCTATTTATCCTAATTTGGCTGGTCAGAAAGAGCAGTATCTGTATTTGCAATTGCAAAAGTTTAAAGACGATACACGCCCTGATCCTATAATGAAAGGTATGGTGGCGGCTTTAACCGATGAAGATATGAAAGCGCTTGCTAAATATTATGCAGAACTGAAGTAACAAAACGGCGCTATTAAAAATGACGAGCTTGCGAATCGGCAAGCTCATTTAACCCCGTTTTGAAACACTTCCTGATTCATCTGCTCCTGACTCAACTCATCCAAATTTTCAGACAACATATTCAATACTTTAAAGCAACTTCTTAAATCATCGGTTGGTATGCCTTTAATCATTTGTTTACTGATTTTAGCTAAAGCCTGATTAAGCTGAGATTTTATCTGATTGCCCTGCTCAGAAAGCCGGATGATGCATTTTCGTTTATTTTCTTTTAATACACGGCGAATAATCCAGTTTTGCCGGGTTAACTGATCTAACAATCGTGTAATTGCGGCTTTGTCTTTATGGGTTTTATTGATTAACTCCTGCTGCTCTATGCCTTTTTCAGGAATTAAATTAAGCATAAAAAAGGCTTCAGGGGTCGTTGAGATGTTATTTTGCTGAATCAGCTGTTTGATAGCTTGTTTCATCAGAAATGCACTGCTGTGCAGTGCATAACCCAGAGTTTTTTCTATATCTGTTTTTGGCATTTTTTAATCCGCGTACAGGGCTTAAAAATGCCAGTCAGAGCACAAGCTTAACCTTGACTGGCAATAAAGCCGTTAATTTGTTCTACAATACCATGACTGTCTAATTTCAACTGCTGGTAAATATCAGTTTGTGCACCGTGTTTAACAAATTCATCCGGTACACCTAAGAGTAAGCAGGGTATATTTAAACCTGAAGTAGCCAGGCTTTCCAGCACAGCACTGCCGGCTCCGCCAGCGATACAGTTATCCTCAAGCGTAATCAGGTAATCATGCTGCATAGCCGCTTGCTTAATTGCATTTGTATCAAGTGGCTTCACAAAGCGCATATCATATAGGCTGGCATTTAAAATTTCTGCGGCTTCAGTCGCATAATGACAAAGCGTTCCAAAATTTAAAATTGCAATTTTTTTAGCGCTTGAGCTGGATTGCTTTAACTGTCTTGCTTTGCCGACTTCAAGTGCGGTCATTTCACTTTCAATTGAAGCGTTAGGGCCTGTACCTCTGGGGTAGCGGACAACAGCGGGTTGATTTAACCGGTGGCCCGTATACAACATTTGTCGACATTCATTTTCATCTGATGGCGCCATAATGACCAGATTGGGAATACAGCGTAGATAACTTAAATCGAAGGTGCCCTGATGGGTCGGACCATCCGCGCCAACAATACCCGCTCGGTCGACCGCAAATAGCACGGGTAAATTTTGCAGTGCAACATCGTGAATTAACTGGTCATAGCCCCGTTGTAGGAAAGTTGAATAAATCGCAACCACAGGGTTTAAACCTTCTATTGCCATGCCGGTAGCCAGTGTTACGGCGTGCTGCTCGGCAATGGCCACGTCAAAATACTGGTTAGGGTAGGCTTTTGAAAATTTTACCATGCCCGAACCTTCACGCATTGCCGGGGTAATGGCCATGAGTTTATCGTCTTGCTCAGCCATATCGCATAACCAGTCACCAAATACCTTTGAATAAGTGGGAGAACTGGCTTTTTTAGCAGGTAATTCGGTTTTCGTTAAATCAAATTTAGGCACGGCATGATAGCCAATCGGATCGTTTTCAGCGGGTTGATAACCTTTACCTTTTTTGGTGATAACATGCAAAAGCTGAGGGCCTTTTAAATTACGCATGTTTTTTAAGGTATTCACTAAGCCGACTACATCATGACCATCAATCGGACCAATATAGTTAAAGCCCAGTTCTTCAAAGATAGTTCCGGGTGCAAGCATGCCTTTTAAATGTTCTTCTGCTTTACTCGCAAATTCTTTGATTGGCGGAACTGAGCTCAGAATTTTTTTACCGCCTTCTCTGAATGAGGTATAAACAGAGCCAGATAATATTTTTGCTAAATGGCTGTTTAACGCACCCACATTTTCAGAGATAGACATATCGTTATCATTGAGCACAACCAACATATCTTTTTTGATATGGCCTGCATGGTTCATGGCTTCAAAAGCCATGCCAGCTGTTATTGCGCCATCCCCGATAACGGCAACAGATTTTCGCCCGGCAGCTTCTTTTTCCGCAGCGATAGCTATGCCCAAAGCAGCACTGATAGAAGTAGAAGAATGACCAACACTCAAGGTGTCATATTCGCTCTCTTCACGCCACGGGAATGGATGCAAGCCATTTTGTTGGCGAATGCTACTGATTTGATCCCGTCGACCGGTCAAAATTTTGTGAGGATAGGCCTGATGACCTACATCCCAAATCAGCTTATCAAAGGGCGTATTATAGACATAATGGAGCGCAACCGTTAATTCGACGGCACCCAATCCTGATGCAAAGTGACCACTGCTCTGACTCACCGAAGCCAGCAAAAAATCACGCAGTTCTTTAGCGACATCCGGTAATTCACTCAGCGGTAAACTTCTAAGCTCTTCTGGCTCATTGATTAATCTTAATCTGGGGTAACGGTTGATATCTGTGCTCATGTAATTAGTGTTGTCGTTTGATAATAAACTGGGCAAAATCCATTAATGATCGGGTATTGTAGGGGAGATCTTGAATTTGCTCTAGTGCTGATTGAAAAACTTGCTGAGCTTTTTCTTCTGCGCCCGCCAAACCTAACAACCCTGGATAAGTACTTTTATTGGATTTCTGGTCAGAACCTTGTGGTTTACCCAATTGGTCCGTTGTTGATGTGATATCTAAAATATCATCCTGAATTTGAAAAGCCAGCCCGATTAATTCAGCAAAACGCTCAAATTGCTTTGAATGGGCTAGTGCAAGTTCAGGTTTAGCCGCACAGGCCAGACTCACCGCCGATTTTAATAAGGCGCCGGTTTTAAGCCCATGAATCGTTTCCAGCTCTGTTAATCCAACCGCTTGATTCTCTGCCGCTAAGTCCAGTGACTGACCACCGCACATCCCGGAATAACCGGATGCCTGACTTAAAATTTGAACCCAGTTTATTTTAACCTGAGCATCCATATCGGCATGAGCTAACAATTGGAATGCAAAAGTTTGCAGTGCGTCACCGGCTAGAATTGCAGTTGCTTCATCAAACTGAATGTGACAAGTCGGTTTGCCGCGTCGCAAATCGTCATCGTCCATTGCGGGCAAGTCATCATGAACAAGTGAGTAGCTATGAATGCATTCTAATGCAACCGCCGCTGGTAATAAGTCTTGCATGTTTAATTCTAACGATTGAGCCATTAAATGAATTAAAAAGGGTCTGAGCCTTTTACCACCATTGCTGACACTATATTTCATTGCTTCATGCAATGTGGGCGCTATATTAC
Organism: uncultured Alteromonadaceae bacterium; assembly: GCA_913056495.1. GTDB lineage: Bacteria > Pseudomonadota > Gammaproteobacteria > Enterobacterales > Alteromonadaceae > Catenovulum. The sequence continues at coordinate 182,854 of CAJXMO010000003.1, forward strand.
CGGGTAACATTTGCTCCATTACCTCAGCCAACGCCTGATTAAAATCAAGCTGAAAATGCTCAAGTTCGGCTTGTATGCTCATTTAGTCTAAATTCTCAATTGAGGTGTCAATAAATTCGGCTTGCCCGTTTTTATCCATTAATATTTTTATTTTTTGTTCGGCCGTATCCAGTTTTTGCTGGCTGGCTCGAACCAGACTTACGCCGCGTTCAAATTGCTTAAGCGCATCCTCAAGTGCAAGCTCTCCGGATTCCAGTTTTTCGACAACTTGCTCTAATTCAGCCATGCTTGTTTCAAGGCTCATGTTTTCTGGTTTTTTATTTGCCATAAACTTGAATTCTCTTAATACCAAAAATGCGGCAACCCTATCGTAGAGGGTCAAATTGGTCAAATAGTTTACCTTAAAGCGTCACAATTGTTTTAGAAGTTTTTGGTAAATTTATGCAAAATTAACATAAGCGTATCAATATTCACCGGGTATTGTGATTGAATAGTCGTATGCTTTGCTTATTTATCGCCAAGTAACTTGGGGATAAACGTCCTGAGTTAATTTGTTTAATTGATTATAACCGGTTAAACAAGCTTACTGAGGTCTGTATCTGGGGTTAGGCGTGGCCCATAATTGCTAAGCTGGCACAATCTTGATTGCGAATATATCAGTATTCTAAAATATTCAGGTTAAGCAGATGAAAAAGCTAAGCTTTTAGTTTACCTTGCCGATATCATAATTAATCATTATAGTTGAGGCTAGCTTGTATCAGGACTCGTGTATTTTATACTCAGGCTGAATAAAGTTTCGAAAATTATCAAAACAACTCAACAACAAACTATTCTTTATTAGCTTTAAGGTCTGGAGGCATCAGTGGATTTAGCTACCGTCATAGGCATTCTTGGCGCCATCGCATTTATTGTTATGGCGATGATATTAGGCGGAGATTTAGGTATGTTTTTCGACGTACCTTCTGTACTCATCGTATTTTGTGGATCTTTGTTTGTTGTGCTCGCCAACTTTACTATGGGTCAGTTTTTTGGCATAGGTAAAGTGCTCGGAAAAGCCTTTATGTTCAAGATAGAGAGCCCTGAAGAGCTAATCGAAAAGTCAGTAGAAATGGCAGATGCAGCACGAAAAGGTGGCTTTTTAGCGTTAGAGGAAGCCCAGATTGATAATCCCTTTATGCGTAAAGGGGTGGACATGCTAGTTGATGGGCATGATGGAGAAGTGGTTAAAGCGACTTTGTCCAAAGATATTGAGTTAACTACAGAAAGGCATGAAGCCGGTATAGGGTTGTTAAAAGCATTAGGCGATGTGGCACCTGCGATGGGGATGATAGGCACCTTGATTGGTCTGGTTGCCATGCTGTCGAACATGGACGATCCAAAAGCGATCGGACCGGCAATGGCTGTTGCTTTATTAACAACACTTTATGGTGCGTTTTTGGCGAATGTGGTCGCATTGCCGCTAGCGGCAAAACTGGCACTTCGAAAAGAAGAAGAAAAATTGAATCAAAATTTGATTTTAGATGCAATTCTGGGGATTCAGGATGGCCAGAATCCAAGAGTGATTGAAGGTATTTTGAAAAACTATCTTGCTGAATCTAAACGCTCAGTAGCAGAAGAATAGGGGAGTTAGTTCGTGGCTGAAGATTGTCCTCCATGTAAAAAATGTCCTCCCCCGGGCTTACCTGCCTGGATGGGGACTTTTGCTGATTTAATGTCCCTGCTGATGTGCTTTTTTGTTTTGCTGCTCGCATTCTCTGAAATGGATGTGCTTAAATTTAAGCAGATCGCAGGTTCAATGAAATTTGCGTTTGGTGTGCAAAATAAGCTGGAGATTAAAGATATACCCAAAGGGACATCGGTTATCGCACAAGAATTCAGACCCGGGCGGCCGGATCCCACTCCTATTGAAACCATTCAACAACAAACCATTGAAATGACCCAACCAACGCTTGAATTTGAAGCGGGTGATGAAGATTCAGCGGGTGGACGTCAAAAACAAAGAGGCGATCAAAGAGGTGGAACTTCAGCTGAATCCGCGAGTTCAGAATCGACTACTGAATCTCAGGCTGCGGCTGAAGAAATGAGTGAATTAGTTAAAAAGATAGCACAGCAACTCGAAGAACAAATAGTCGATGGGGCCATTGAACTTGAATCTCTGGGCCAGCAAATTATTATCCGAATCCGTGAAAACGGGGCGTTTCCTTCAGGATCTGCTTATTTGCAATCTCAGTTTAAACCTATCATTTATCAGGTGGCTGAATTGCTAAACGAAGTTCCGGGTGAAATTACTGTATCAGGTCATACAGATAATCAGAATGTAGTATCCGAACTTTATACATCAAATTGGGACCTGTCATCAAAAAGAGCGGTTGCTGTGGCGCATGAAATGCTCAAAGTTCCGGGATTTGATGCGCATCGTTTAATCGTTGTCGGTCATGCGGATACCCGACCTTTAGTACCCAACAATACGCAGGCAAACCGCCGCCGCAATCGCCGGGTAGAAATATCAATATTACAGGGTAAAGCAAAAGAGTCAGATCCTATTACAGTCTCGCCTAACACGACGATTACCCAATAAAAGATTGTCTATCACAGCCAGCTTGTATTTGCATTTTGGCTGTGAATGCCTTTGTTTTCACTCTGTTCGTTGGAATTCTCTATAAGTGGCTTGGGGAATTGGTATAAATTCAGTATAATCGCCGACCAATTTTTAGATTGAAAATGTGACCTTCAAAATATGATCAAGTTTATTGTCAAAATGCATCCGGAGATTTCAATTAAGAGTCGCTCGGTGCGTTTGCGTTTTACCAAAATTCTGGAAAGTAATATCAAAATTGTTTTGCGACGAGTTGATGAAAAAGCCTGGGTGCAAAAACAATGGGATTGTCTGGAAGTTAGAGTAAGCGATGATAAACGAAATATTGCCATTGAACGTATGCAGTGCGTGCCCGGTATTGCATTTTTTACTGAAGTTAAACAGCATGATTTTGTCGATTTTGACGATACTTGTGATAAAGCGCTTGAGTCGTACCGTCAGGATGTGGAAGGCAAAACTTTCTGTGTGAGGGTTAAACGCCGTGGTCACCATGACTTCTCATCAAAAGATTTGGAGCGATATGTCGGTGGATATTTAAATCAAAATATCGATACGGCCAGTGTAAAACTCAGCAAGCCTGAAGTGACCGTTAAATTAGAAGTAACCAATGAAACCTTGTTTTTAATGGGCGAGCGCTTTCAGGGACTGGGCGGCTTCCCAATCGCTACTCAGGATGAAGTATTATCTTTGATATCCGGTGGTTATGATTCAGGTGTGGCGAGCTATTTAACCATGCGACGCGGCTATAAAACACACTTTGTCTTTTTCAATTTAGGCGGCTCTGCGCATGAAATCGGTGTGAAACAAGTTGCCTACTATCTATGGGAAAAATTTGGTATATCTCACCGTGTAAAATTTATCTCTGTTGATTTCCAACCCGTTGTCGCTGAAATTCTCGAAAATATTGACTCAGGTTTAATGGGGGTTGTGCTCAAACGTATGATGATGCGTGCCGCCAGCTTAGTTGCCAGTCGAATGGGTTATAACGCGCTGGTAACCGGTGAAGCGCTTGGTCAGGTATCCAGCCAGACCTTAATCAACTTAGGGTTGATAGACAAAGTAACAGAGCAGCTTATCGTCAGACCGCTTATTACAACGGATAAACAGGAAATTATTGATATCGCACGGCAAATTGGTACAGAAGATTTTGCTAAAACCATGCCTGAGTATTGCGGTGTGATTTCTCAACGACCTAATATTGCGGCGCGACAAGATAAAGTTGAAGCCACAGAATCTCAGTTCCATATGCCGTTAATCGAGCAAGTAGTGGATGATGCCAGCGTGTATGATATTCGCGATCTGGCAAAAGAAGCTGAAGATGAAGTTCAGGAAATTGCTTCTGTATCAGAGTTGACTGAAAATCAAATCATCATTGATGTGCGCAGTGATGAAGAAGAAGAGAATGAGCCGCTGGAATTTGATGGGGCGCAAATTATCCATATTCCGTTTTTTAAACTGGCGACTAAATTTGCGGATTTAGATCAGGATAAACACTATCTGCTGTATTGTAAAAAAGGCGTTATGAGTCGTTTGCAGGCACTTTATTTACATGAGCAGGGCTTTAAGAATGTGAGCTTGTTTCAACCAGCTTGATTTGTTCAAATAACGCCTGATTATGCGGTAGCTGCAAGTCGTGGGTTGCCGCTTGTTTAATTAAATAGCCATTAATAAAATCTATTTCGGTTTGGCGTTGATAAAAAATATCCCGATTCATTGAAGACCAGTTTTGAGCGGTATTTTTGGCGACAGTCAATATCAAAGTTTTTATTGCTTCAACTTCAAAATCCAGCCCGCATAAGCGGCTAACCAGACAAAACTCTTTGACCAGTGCAATCACTTTCTGCTCATATCCAGGCTTGAGTAATTCACCGTTTTTTATCTGATCTAGCCCAGTTATTGGGTTGATTACGCTATTGACTGCAAGTTTTTCCCACAGTCGTTTTTTAATATTGTTATCCCAATACCCGGGCGCAAAAGATTGGATTAAGGGGATTAATCCACGAGGCGCAACCTGACCGGACTTAGCATCCCAATAGCCAAAAAAGGTTTCGCCTAAGCCGGTTTGCACAGTGCTAAAGGGCGCGTTTTGAAAAGCGCCGTGCGTTGTGCTGGCCATGATGATTGTTGCATTAGGACAGTATTGTCTGATGATTTCAGCGGTGCCCAGCCCGTTATGCATCAATACAATATTAGCATTGGCTTCAATTTGACCGGATAAGGCTTTAATGGCACTTTCGACCTGATAAGCTTTAACCGGTAAAATTAGATGAGAAATGCTGTTTTTTTGCCTGACAGGCGCACTAAACTCAATCAGCTCTTGTGAATCGGGTCGGTTCTTTAAATTAAACGGTTGAACTCTGACGATTTGTTTACTGGCTGTTTTTCTTAAAATGAGCTGATAGTTCAGTTTATTAGTGTCACAGGCCCATGCGACCAGGGAACCTATTGCGCCGCAACCCAAGATCGAAAACATGATAATTTAGTTTTAGTTAAGAACAAATAAAAGAAAGCAATACCTGAAATGTCGGCCATTAAATCCAAAAAGCTGGCTTCTCGATTAAAAAACTGGCCTTGCAGAACTTCAACTGCGCCACCATAAAATATTAATCCAAGTATAATCCAGACACTTTTGTTTTTTAAGCTAAATTCTGTCAATCCAGCCAGCGAAAAAAACACAATGCAGTGGGCAAACTTATCAAAATGAGGAAATAAGTCTGTTGAATTTGGATCAATCGGTGAAAAAAACAAAACAGTTGCAACCAAGTAGCAGGTTATCGCCAGTATGCGGTATAACCAAATGTTTTTAAAAAAAGACCGTATGTTATCCATGAATTCTGTTAATCGCTCAATCAATTTGTCTCAGTATACCTGTTTCATCGTAAAGAAAAATTGAATTTAGTGGTTACTTGCTGGTTTTTTATACATAAGGCTCATTTTTATAAGAATAATCAGGAATAACCCAATATTTAGCTGAACTTTGTTAAAAACTTGTCTAAAATAGCCGAATTATTTATAGCAATTAGAGCTAATTTGATTTTAGTTGTTGGTGCGATACATAAAGCCATAAATATTAGCCAAACCCATGTTAGATCTAAGCTCATCACCCGGATTAATGAATGATTAAAGATAGACTCAATAACGTGCATGTAAATGCCGAAAAAGTACTGATTACGCCAGAAAATTTAAAAAAAGCTTTACCTGTTTCTGAAAATGCATTGAGCTTTATTGCCGGTGCTCGTCAAACCTTATCGGATATTATCAACCGTAAAGATAAGCGTTTAATTGTAATTAGTGGTCCCTGTTCAATTCATGATGTTGAAGCGGCAAAAGCCTATGCGCGCAAATTAAAAGCGCTCAGTGAAGAGTTAAATGATTCTTTATATATTGTGATGCGAGTCTATTTTGAAAAACCAAGAACAACAGTAGGCTGGAAAGGGTTAATTAACGATCCCAATATTGATGGTTCTTTCAGCATAGAAGAAGGTTTGCACAAAGCCAGAGAACTATTAATTGAACTGGCTGAAATGGAAATTCCAATGGCAACCGAAGCACTGGATCCGATTAGCCCGCAATATTTGGCTGAATTATTCAGTTGGTCTGCAATTGGTGCACGTACAACCGAGTCTCAAACTCATCGTGAAATGGCGAGTGGTTTATCTATGCCGGTTGGTTTTAAAAACGGCACTGATGGCAGTTTAGATACGGCTATTAATGCGTTAAAAGCGGCAGCTTCTGGCCATAGTTTTATGGGGATTAATCAGCAAGGTCAAGTTGCGGTGATTTCTACAAACGGTAACCCGGATGGCCATGTTATTTTACGCGGCGGTAAAGCAGCAAACTATGATGCTGAAAATGTCGCATTATGTGAAGAGAAGTTACGTAAAGCAGGCTTAAATGATGCCTTGATGGTTGATTGTAGCCACGGCAATTCAAACAAAGATTATCGTCGTCAACCTATTGTTGCGAAAGATATTATGCAGCAAATTGAAAACGGCAATAAATCTATTATTGGCATTATGCTGGAAAGTCACCTGAATGAAGGTAATCAGTCAGCCGAACAAGCAATCTGTGATATGAAATATGGTGTTTCGATTACAGATGCCTGTATTTCATGGCAAGCGACAGATGACTTATTGCGTGAAATGGCTGAAAAACTGGCTAAGCCTCTGGCTGAGAGAGTTTAAAACTATATGGTTGAAAGTGACTTTAGTGCTGAGTTAAAAGAAGTTCAGGCTCAACTTGACGCTTTAACCGCAAAAAAACAGGCTTTGGAAAACGCGCTGGAAGAGGCGCGTTTAGCCAAATTATCTCTGTCTGAATCAATCCCGTCTAAAAAAATCACCATAGTTGGCGGGCGCGGTAAATTAGGTCAGCTGTTTGTTCGCCAATTCGCTCAGTTGGGTCATGAATTACAAATTCTCGAGCAGGACGATTGGCCAAATGCAAAAGCCATGCTGGCAGGGCAGGATTTGGTCATTATCTCTGTACCCATTAATCTGACACTTTCAGTCATAGAGCAGGTCGCCGATTATATTGAGCCGGATACCATTCTTGCCGATCTCACCAGTATTAAACAAAAGCCAGTTGAAAAAATGCTTGCGTGCCATACCGGTCCGGTTCTGGGGTTACACCCTATGTTTGGCCCGGATGTAGATAATATCCAGGATCAAGTCGTGGCTTATTGTCATGCACGAGCTGAGGAAGAATGTCAGTGGGTCTTGGACAATCTAATTTTATTAGAAGCCAAACTGGAAGCGGTCAGTGCTCAGTCACATGATAACGCAATGGCTTTTATTCAGGTCATGCGCCACTTTTCAACGTTTATGTACGGGTATCATCTTAAGCAGGAAAATCCTGAATTATCAGAACTAATCGCTTTGAGTTCACCCATATACAGACTGGAGTTGGCGATGGTGGGGCGCCTTTTTGCACAAGACTCTCAATTGTACGCTGATATTATTTATGCAAATTCTGAAAATTTTGATTTATTAAAACGATTTGTCAGTCGTTTTCAAACTGGTATTGAGTTGTTGGAAAAGGGTGACAAAACGTTATTTAAACAAGAATTTGAAGAAGTGCATCAATGGTTTGGTGACTATGCTGATCACTTTTTAAATGAAAGTAAACGATTATTAAAAGCCGCTCACCAATCAAGCGCTCAATCATAGCGCCTTTTGATGTTGGGCGCTTATCCAGTCTTAATCTTTAAACTATTTTTCTATAAACAACCCGTACATAAACTGCACTCATTCTGTTTTGTGAATGATTAAAATAGCCGAATACTTTGAGCAGAGCTGTCGATTGGCGTTGTCTTTTGACGTATTTTTCAGCTATTCTAAGTAAAAATAATAAAGCAAAGGAACTTTGCCTTGAACGATGAACTTAGAGTACTGATTGTCGATGATGACAAAACCAATCGTCGAGTATTAAAGGAATGTATTTCGGGTATAGCGCAAGTCCTACTGGCCAAAAACGGTCATCAAGCGATAGAAAAAGCGATAGAGTTACAGCCAGACTTGATTGTTTTAGATGTTGTTATGCCGGACATGGATGGCTTTAGTGTGATTGAAACCTTGAGAAATCGGCGCAATACAGAGCATATTCCGATTATTTTTATCACTGGTTCAGGCTCTGAAGAGGTTGAGATGAAAGGGCTTAAGCTTGGAGCTGTTGATGTCATTGGCAAACCTTTACATCCAGGTGTCGTTCAGGCCCGAATTTACACTCAACTTCAAAATGTATTTCAGCGCAGGCTATTGGGCTCGTTAGCTAATATAGATGCATTAACCACTATCGCTAACCGACGTCAGTTTGATGAAGTATTAGAAAAGGAATGGAATGCGAGTTTAAGCCGACAAACACCTTTATCTCTGGTTATTTTGGATGTCGATTATTTCAAAAAATACAATGATCATTTTGGTCATTTATCGGGTGATCGGGTTTTAAAAAATGTCGCATTAACGTTAAAAGATAGCCTTAATAGTGAAAATGCTCTGGTTGCCAGAATCGGCGGCGAAGAGTTTGCAATGATTCTACCCGATACTCATCTTGAAAAAGCGCAGGCGTTAGTAAAAGCCGCCATTGAATCTGTGCAGGCTCTGAATATTGCTCACCCTGCATCAAAATGCAATCCAGTCGTTACCGTGAGTGCGGGCATTCATTCATTTATCGCCGATCAGGTCCTTAATCGAGAAGCGGCATTTGATTTAGCAGACAAAGCATTATTTAAAGCAAAAGAGAATGGCAGAAATCAGTTTTCGTTTACTGATAATTTAAATCCATACCAAGCGATTGAAATAGAAACCGGCCTGAGTGAGTTTTAATCGGGAATAGTCACTCAGGTGGTTCTAGATAAATTCGGTCAACGCCTAATTAAGGCTTTGATTGATTGCGTTTAAATCATCAATTGATAGCGTGCCGGCTGCATTTTTGAGCGTTAAAATGGCATTAATGTATGCGTAGCGCGCACTGGCTAAATTACGTCTTGCATCATACAGAATTTGAGTGCTGTCTAGTACATCCACGATTGCTCGAGTTCCGACTGAAAAACCAGCCTTGGTCGCTTTAAGCGCACTTTCAGCTGAAACAACCGCCTGTTTAAGTGCGTTAATTTGTGCCAGGCTGGCATTGACATCATTGTAAGCACTGCGAACCTGACGAATTACCTGACGGTGAATTTGATTAAGTTGCTGGCTTGCAACAACGTATTGCTGGCGCGCTTGCTTGGTTAAAGCTGTGGTATTGCCACCCGAATAAATAGGCACATTTATACTGACTGTCCAGGATAAACCGTCGTTATTGTATTGTGTTGTTTGCATGGCGTTCGTCTGACTATTCATGGCTTCAGCTTCAGTATCCGCCCAAGTGTAATTAGCGGACAAATTAGCATTTGGCAAATGACCCGCTTGCGCGATTTCAATATCCTGTTTTGCGGCTGCCATCGCCATTTTTTGTTGTAGCAGGGCTGGGTTATATTTTTCTGCTAATGCTAACCAATTATTAACCTGTTTTGGCTCCAGTTGTGGCGGGGAGAACTGCTCAGTATCTAACTGACTTAACGATTGATAATACTGACCGGTAATTTCACGTAAATTTTCTTTGGCCAGTTCAATGGCATTTTGCGCCGAAATTTCTTGTGCAACCACAGCATCATATTGCGCCTGAGCTTCGTGCAGACTGGTCACCGCAGAAATACCAACCTCGAGTTGATGGCGCGTTTTTTCAAGTTCCTGCTTAATTGAGGCTTTTTGAGCTTCAACAAACGTCAGATTGTCCATTGACTCTAATACAGCAAAATAGGCGCTCACTACCCGAGTCATTAATCCTAACTGGGTTTGTACTAATGCAAATTCACTTTGCTTAATCACTTTTTCTGATTTAGACAAATTCAGCCAGTTATCATGCTGATAAATTGACTGAGATAAGCTAACACTAGCAGCCTGGCGGGTCATCGATTGTAGTTCATCATCTGTATAACTTAATGCGCCGTTAAGCTGTGGTAACAAGCCAGAGCGAGCCAAAGGTTTATTTTGCAGGCTTGCCTGATAACTTGCCTGAGCCTGCAGTAAAATCGGGTCTTGCTCGGTCGCGGCCTGATAAACTGAAATTAAGTCATTTGCTTGTAAAAGACCGCTGAATAGTAACGCTGAAAACGCAAGCTTGGTTTTGATGATACTTTGAATCCGATGTCTGAGCATACTCATTCCTAAATGTAGAAAATTTTATTGTATATTAACCAGTTAACATGATTGCACTGGTTTTGTCCATTGAAGGTGTTTGGGTATCTGGCTAAGTTAGTTTATTATAGTCATAACAGTATAAAAAGTATTGCTTAAGGATATCGCATCATAATGAAACATAAAAGTCAGCCGCTTCCCTATGAATTTGATCAGGACGGGGTGGAAATTATTCAAAAAGAAAGTTTATTTTCGCGGTTTTTTAATGTTTCCTTGGTGACCTTTAAACATAAATTATTTGCCGGTGGCTGGTCTGAACCTGTACAAAGAGAGATTTTTGAACGAGGGGATGCAGTTGTTGTTTTACCCTATGATCCGAATCGGGATGAAATTGTTTTAATCGAGCAGGTCCGTATCGGGGCCATACTTAATGCGCAAAACCCTTGGACATTTGAGTTGGTTGGCGGCATGGTTGAAGAAAATGAAAGCATAGAGTCTGTTGCGCTTCGCGAAACCTATGAAGAAACCGGGCTCGAAACCACTGAATTATTGCCTATGCAAAGTTATTTATCCAGCTGCGGCGGTACCAGTGAACGTATATATTTGTACGTAGCAAAAGTGGACGCTCAAAATATTCAGCCTATTTGTGGTCTGGATCATGAAAATGAAGATATCAAAGTACACGTTTTTTCACGGGAATGTGTGATGGACTGGCTAAATCAGGGTAAGATAGAAAATGCCTCTGCAATAATCGGTCTGCAATGGCTGCAAACAAATTTAGATAAGGTAACAACAGCTTGGCAAACTCAATAACGCTAACCAAAGCAAAAAAATATGTGCCGGATTTAGTTGCGCTCAATAGCTTATGCGAACGCAACTTTATGCTGCTCGATTATTTGGTTGAAGATTGGGATTATCAGGCAGATGCTAATCAGTTTGAAACCTCGCCCAGTTTTGTATTTCAAATTAAAGTACTAGAGCAAAGTCGGTATACTAATTTGTTGGAAATTAGACAATTATCGACCAGTTTGCCTGACTTTTTGCAGCCCAAAGTGCAGGTTAGAGTTTACCATGACGCAAAAATGGCAGAAGTTGTAAAAAGTCAAAATATCAGCCGAATCGAACCCAGTTATATTTATCCGAACCGACAAATGCACCAGCCTGATGAAAAGCATCAAATTAATTTGTTTTTACACGACTGGCTGGTCTTTTGTAAAGAAAACGGTATGAGTCTGCCGGGCGATGTACCGGGCATAAACTAATGCCGGGTTTTACAATTGCTCAAATTACCGATTGCCATCTCAAAGCAGACAAGCAGGCTGAGTTTTATGGCTGCATCCCTTATCAAAACCTTCTGCGAGTATTATCTGATATCGCCAAGCAACAAAACTATATAGATGCAGTTATATTTACCGGGGATCTGGTACAAGAAGAAACCTGGCAGAGCTATCAGAATATTCTGGATGCGATTGAAGCTTTTGACTGGCATATCCCTTTTTATGTGATTCCGGGCAATCATGATGAACCTGAGCTTTTTAACCGTTTTGAGCAAAAAGGCGCGTTTAATTTAAATCCGGTCATTCACTTTGCTAGCTGGGCTATTATTTTATTTAATTCTTATGCAGCCGACCGAAAAGGGGCGGGGTTGGTATCGGCAACGCAATTAGCGAATAAATTAAAGCAAATTCCTTTATCTGCTGAACATTATTTAGTGGCCTTACATCACCATATCCAAGCCTTTAACAGTTTTATCGACAAATATGACCTTCAGGCATCAGAAGCGTTTTTAAACTGGCTTAAAAATGAAAATAAAGTCTCGGCAATTATACATGGCCATGTTCACACTGAGAGACAAGGTCTGTTTGCTGGAAAAGCATGGTATGCCTGTCCGGCAAGTTCGGTGCAATTTGGTCATGGCGATGCGTTTGAAGTGACGGATACCCAAGCAAGTTACCAACAAATTGAATTATCAGACAATGGCAAAGTCAATGTCAGAGTCTGTGTTTTAGATGAAAATGTATAATAAACAAAAAACAATCATTTATTTACACGGTTTTTTAAGTTCACCGCAATCACTAAAGGCACAGCAAAGTATTGATTATTTTGCAAAGCTGTACCCTGATATTGAGGTAGTCGCACCGCAACTGGCAAATGAACCAGCCAGCGTGAGCCGACAGCTACAGCAATTATTAGCACAATATTCTGATACTTTAATCGGATTTATCGGTAGTTCGTTAGGGGGATATTTTGCAACTTATTGCGCTCAGCAAAGCGCGCGACCGGCCGTATTGATTAATCCGGCTGTTTATCCTTATCGGTTATTATCTGACTATTTAGGAAGTCATCAGCATCCTTATACAGGTGAGCAATTTGTAGTCTCAGACGAATTTAATCAAGCGCTAAAAAGCTTTGAAGTTGAAAATGTGACAAATTTAAGTATAAAAGCTTATGTACAAACAGCCGATGAAACATTAGATTATCGTCAAGCCTGCGAAAAATTTGAGTCACAGCAAGTGACTGTGATTGAAGGCGGCGATCATGCATTTCAAGGCTACCAAAATTATTTACCTGAAATTGCAGAGTTTTTATTATCAAATTATAAAAAAGTTACACCATAAACTCTGTATTGGCTAACTATCAATAAGAATGAATTATGTCTGAAAAACAATATAACGCGGGTTCGATTGAAGTATTGAGTGGTCTGGAACCGGTCCGCCGCAGACCTGGTATGTATACGGACACAGCCCGACCGAATCATATAGGCCAGGAAGTTATTGATAACTCAGTCGATGAAGCTATGGCTGGCCATGCCTCACAAATTAAAGTGATACTCCATCCGGATCAGTCATTGGAAGTGTCTGATAACGGTCGCGGTATGCCGGTTGATATTCACCCTGAAGAAGGTGTGCCCGGGGTTGAACTGATTTTAACCAAATTACACGCAGGTGGTAAATTCTCGAATGAAAACTATCAGTTCTCCGGTGGTCTGCACGGGGTAGGCGTTTCCGTCGTGAATGCCTTATCAACCCGGGTTGAAGTGACCGTAAAACGGGATGCTAAAGTGCATCAGATAGCATTTGAAAATGGCGATAAAGTTTCCGATTTAGAAGTGATAGGCACTTGTGGTAAACGCAATACAGGTACGAATGTCCGGTTTTGGCCAGATCCTGTGTTTTTTGATTCAGCTAAATTTTTAGTCTCTAAACTGGTCCACAATTTAAAAGCCAAAGCGGTATTGTGTCCCGGCCTTGAAATTGAATTTGTTGATAACGTTAATAACGAAACCCATAAATGGTGTTATCAGGATGGTTTACGAGATTATTTAACCCATTCGGTTAAAGATTATGAAACTTTGCCGCAAAATCCTTTTGTGGGCGAATTTGCCAGTGCAACTGAAGGCGCAGAGTGGGCCGTTACCTGGTTGGTTGAAGGCGGAGAAGGTATTTCTGAAAGTTATGTAAACCTGATCCCAACAGCACAAGGCGGTACACATGTAAATGGTTTACGTCAGGGATTACTGGATGCAACCCGAGAGTTTTGTGAATTCAGAAACCTAATTCCACGTGGGGTTAAGTTAACACCTGAAGATATCTGGGATAAGTGTAGCTATATATTATCCACTAAGATGCAGGATCCGCAGTTTGCCGGTCAAACTAAAGAACGTTTATCTTCGCGCCAATGTGCTGCGTTTGTTTCCGGTGTGGTTAAAGATGCCTTTAGCTTATGGCTGAATGAACATACTGACATTGCTGAACAGTTGGTGGAAGCCTTTATCGCCAATGCGCAAAAACGCATGCGTGCCGCTAAAAAGGTGGTTCGTAAAAAAGTAACACAAGGGCCTGCATTACCTGGTAAGTTGACCGACTGTACCTCTCAGGATCCTTCACGCTCAGAGCTTTTTCTGGTGGAAGGGGATTCAGCCGGTGGTTCAGCTAAGCAGGCAAGAGACAGAGAGTTTCAGGCAATCATGCCGCTCAGAGGTAAGATACTCAATACTTGGGAAGTAGAGTCCGGCCAAATTCTGTCTTCGCAGGAAATTCACGATATTTCGGTTGCAATCGGTCTGGATCCAGACTCCAGCGATTTGTCCGGATTACGCTATGGCAAAATTTGTATTCTCGCCGATGCGGATTCGGATGGTTTGCATATTGCGACCCTACTGTGCGCACTATTTACTCGTCATTTCAGTGCGCTAGTAGAAGCCGGCCACGTTTTTGTGGCCATGCCACCACTTTACCGGATTGATGTGGGCAAGGAAGTCTATTATGCGTTGGATGAAGATGAGAGAAAAGGCATACTCGATAGAATTGAAGCCGAGAAAAAGCGCGGCAAAGTAAATGTTCAGCGGTTTAAAGGTTTGGGTGAGATGAATCCACTGCAATTGCGTGAAACGACTATGGATCCTAATACCCGTAAGTTGGTTCAACTGACCATTGATGAATCTCAGGCGACAATGGAACTGATGGATATGTTACTGGCGAAAAAGCGAAGTGGCGACCGAAAAAGCTGGTTGGAACAAAAAGGCGATCAGGCCGAATTAGCATTGGCGAATATTGATGAAGCTGACGTTTAATCGCTTAGTGTAAACCGTTTGAATTAAAAAAGCCGCTTAATGTAAAGCGGCTTTTTTGTTATAAACTGATGGCTGCATGATTCAGCCATCTAAGTTTATTATTCGTAAGTACAGAAATAAGCCGTATCTTGCTCTACTTTTACTTTAAAAGATACATTAGCTTCAATTTCAAAGCTTTCACCGGATTTAAAAGTTTGCCAGTCGCTTGCTTGTGGTAACAATACAGTTAATGCACCACTGATCACAGACATGACTTCTTTTTTGCTGGTACCGAACTCATAATCACCGGCAGCCATTACACCCACTGTCGCTGGTAAAGTTTCGCCTTGTAATGCGATAGATTTTACTTTGCCTTCAAAATATTCATTTACATCAAACATAATTGTCTCTTTTGGTTAATGGGCATAAAGCCTCAAATTTAAAATTTGAGCGCATTGTAAGGCCTGATAAAAAAAAATAAACTAAAACTTACTTTGATTGATTCCCCAATCTGGCTAAAAAAGTTCATTGCCGCTTTTTTGTTCATTAAAAAAGAGACTGATATTAGATAAAGTGGTTTGTGCAATGCAGCTGAGTGCTTCTTCGGTGAAAAATCCCTGATGGCCTGTTATTAGCACATTCGGAAAGGTTAACAGCCTTTGAAAAACATCATCGTCAATAATCTCTGTGGATAAATCTTCAAAAAATAAACTGGCTTCCAGTTCGTATACATCCAGCCCTAGGTAACCAATCTTCTTTTGTTTCAGTGCGCTCAGGACATCATCCGTTTTTAATAAGCCACCCCGGCTAGTATTGATTATCATCACATGCGGTTTCATGAGCGCTAAACTTTGATGATTAATTAAATATTGAGTTTGTGGCAATAAAGGGCAATGCAAACTAATAATATCGCTTTCTCGGAATAAGCGCTCAACGGATACATATTCAGCACCTAACGTTTTGACTTCATCAGATTCATTCGGGTCAAAACACAGTAATTTACACCCAAAACCGGACAGGATTTTAAGCGTAGCAATACCAATTTTACCTGTACCTATAATACCAACAGTTTTTTTGTGAAGATTAAAGCCCATCAGGCCGACCAGAGAGAAATTGTCTTCTTTAACCCGGTTGTAAGCTTTATGAAATTTTCGGCTTAATGTCAGCATTAAACCCACTGCATGTTCTGCAACCGCTTGAGGAGAATATTCTGGTACCCGGCAAATGCGAATACCTATTTCTTTTGCATATTGCACATCGACATTATTAAACCCGGCACAACGCAGTGCTATCAGACGTGTACCGCCGGCTTTAAGTTGATCGAGCACGGCTTTGTCTACAATATCATTGACAAATATGCAGACGGCCTCGAAACCGCTTGCCAGTTCAGCTGTTTGTGCATTAAGCGCAACTTCAAAATGATTGATCCGGATTGGATACTGAGAATTAAACTGCTCAAAGAAAAGTTTGTCGTAACTTTTACTGTTAAATACAGCCAGTTTGATCTTGGTTTTCTGCTCAGTCATTTGATTACTCCATTAATTTTTTTAAATCCTGCTCGATTGCCTCGGGCTTATCTGTCGGTGCATAACGTTTGATTACTTTGCCTTGTGGTGAAACCAAAAACTTGGTGAAGTTCCATTTTATTGCCTGTGTGCCGAGTATGCCGGTTTGTTCTGATTTTAAATGCCGGTACAGGGGATCGGCATTATCTCCGTTTACATCAATTTTTGCCATTAGCGGAAAACTGATATTAAATTTTAAATCGCAAAACTGTTTTATTTGTTCATTATCGCCAGGTTCTTGTTTACCGAATTGATTGCAGGGGAATGCCAGAATTTCGAGTTTGTCTTTTAACGACTGATACATGGCTTCCAATCCTTGATATTGTGGCGTAAAGCCACATTCACTGGCCGTATTGACTATTAAAAGCCATTTACCTTTGAAATCGGACAGGTGTATTTGCTGACCGCTTGAATCCTGCACTGAAAACTCATAAATAGTGGGCATGTTAGTGTTTCCTTAATTAATGTATTCGGTTAATGCAATCCGGTATCAAGTCAGATCCCGGAACTGGAAAAATCGTCTATGCTTTATTATTTATTTTACGCGAAGATATATCATTTAGATGACACATTAAGCGATTAAATTATCAATAAAATTTTGTCAGTCTGCTACATTTAAACAAGTGTTTTAATTTTGTGAAATTCAAGGTATAACATACGCATACAAGAATAAATCACATGACCTTTCAAGAGTGAGGGAAATTCATGGCTCAGTCAACTGCTTGCAAAACTCATGACGGACAGCGCATTGCTGTCGTCACCGGATTAAGAACGCCATTTGCAAAACAAGCTAGCGCTTTTCACGGTGTATCTGCTCTGGATTTAGGCAAATCTTTAGTCAACGAACTAATGGTCCGGTATGATTTTGATCCGAAATTAATTGAGCAACTGGTTTTTGGCCAAGTGATTCAAATGCCGGAAGCACCCAATATTGCGCGTGAAATTGTATTAGGTACCGGGATGGATATTAATACAGACGCTTATTCTGTTTCCCGGGCTTGCGCAACCAGTTTTCAGTCAGCTGTGAGTATTACGGAATCTATTC
Source organism: uncultured Alteromonadaceae bacterium (assembly GCA_913056495.1). Taxonomy (GTDB): domain Bacteria; phylum Pseudomonadota; class Gammaproteobacteria; order Enterobacterales; family Alteromonadaceae; genus Catenovulum. The sequence continues at coordinate 200,288 of CAJXMO010000003.1, forward strand.
TGAGTGGCCAGATTAGCTGCGGTATTGCAGGGGGAGCCGATTCAACATCTGTATTGCCTATTGGGGTTTCAAAAAATCTGGCGCAAATACTGGTCAATTTAAATAAAGCCAAAACGGTCGCGGCTAAATTAAAGTTATTAAAACAGTTTAAAATGGCCGATTTAATGCCTGTGCCACCCGCTATAGCAGAATATTCAACGGGGCTATCAATGGGCCAAACTGCAGAACAGATGGCTAAGTCTCACAAAATTAGCCGACAGCAGCAGGATGAGTTTGCACACCGTTCACATACACTGGCAGCAAAAGCGTGGCAAAATAACCTGTTTGACGCTGAAGTCATGACTGCTTATCCAGAACCCTATAATACCTATTTAGCACAGGACAATAATGTCAGGTTCGATTCTGATTTAAATTCTTATCGTAAATTAAAACCAGTTTTTGATAAGCGACATGGCAGTGTCACTGCAGCTAATGCCACACCGTTAACCGACGGGGCAGCCTGCATTTTACTGATGCGAGAAGACAAGGCAAAAGCACTAGGTTATAAACCCTTAGGGTATATTCACAGTTATGCATTCAGCGCTATTGATGTTTGGCAGGATATGTTGATGGGACCTTCATATGCAACGCCTAAGCTATTAGATAAAACGGGTCTTAAGCTGTCTGATGTTGATTTAATAGACATGCATGAGGCATTTGCAGCACAAACCTTGGCTAATGTGAAAATGTTTGACAGTAAAAAGTTTGCTCAAGAAAAGCTTAACCGGTCAGATAAAATAGGTGAAATCAATATGGACAAGTTTAACGTGAACGGCGGCTCAATTGCTTATGGTCACCCGTTCGCTGCGACTGGCGCTCGTATGATTACACAAACATTAAACGAGCTTAAACGCCGAGGTGGCGGTCTGGGATTAACAACGGCTTGTGCAGCCGGAGGATTAGGTGTCGCTATGCTATTGGAGGCAGAATAATGAATAAATTACAACATTTTACATTAGCTATCGAAGCCAATCAGGTTGCCGTTATCCGACTGAATGTCCCGGATGAAAGCATGAATGTTTTGTCCCGCCAGACCATGCAGGAAATTGAAATCCTGCTCGATGAGATTGAAAAAAATAATCAATTGCAGGGCGTTGTATTAGCCAGTGGTAAACCGGACTCTTTTATCGCGGGTGCAGATATCAATATGATCTCGGCGTGTAAAAAAACCGAGGATGCAGAAGATTTAGCAAAAGCCGGACAAGCTATTTTTGCCCGTGTTGAAAAATCGCGAATTCCGTTTGTTGCAGCCATTCACGGCCTGTGTTTAGGCGGCGGACTAGAGTTTGCTTTAGCCTGTCATTATCGCATTGCAAGTGATGATGAAAAAACTCAGCTGGGTTTACCTGAAGTGAAACTGGGTTTGTTGCCCGGCAGCGGTGGCACACAAAGATTGCCCAGATTGATAGGCATACAAGCCGCGCTGGATATCATGCTCACGGGTAAACAAGTCAGGGCTAAATCCGCTTTAAAAATGGGGCTGTTAGATGATTTAGTGCCTAATAGTATTTTACTCGATACGGCAAAAACACTGGCCACTTGTGGGTTTCCGAAAAGACGGGATATCAAGCAAGCAGCCTGGGCAAAAGCTTTGGAAAAAAATTCGTTCGGACGAGGCCTGTTATTTGATCAAGCGCTCAAGCAGGTTGAGAAAAAAACACTTGGTAATTACCCAGCGCCTAAAAAAATTATTCAGGCGGTCAGAACCGGTATTGAAAATGGCTTGGTTCAGGGATATCAGGTTGAAGCTAAAGGCTTTGGCGAATTATCTCAAACATCTCAAAGTCAGGCTTTGCAGCAATTATTTTTAGCCACGACCGCACATAAAAAAGCTCAGTCTCTACTGATTGAAAACGCGCAGTCGTTGAATAAGGTTGCAGTATTGGGAGGCGGTTTAATGGGCGGTGGTATCGCGCATGTCACTGCGACCAAAGCGGCATTACCAGTGCGTTTAAAAGATATTAACCCCGAGGGGATTTTAAGTGCTCTGAATCATAGCTATAGTTTGCTTGATAAAAAAGTTAAACGCCGGTTTATCAGAAAAACAGCAGCTCAAAAACAGCTAAGCCTGATCACAGGAACAACCGATTATTCAGGGTTTGCCAATCGCGACTTAGTGGTCGAAGCCGTATTTGAAGATCTCGAACTGAAACAAAAAATGGTAAAAGAGATTGAAGCAGAATGTCAGGCCGAAACCATTTTTGCATCCAATACGTCTTCACTGCCCATTGCCGATATTGCAGATGGCGCGGCCCGCCCTGAAAATGTTATTGGTCTGCACTATTTTTCACCGGTTGAAAAAATGCCTTTGGTAGAAGTGATTCCGCATGAAAAAACCAGCGAAAAAACCATTGCCAGCGTATTGGACTTTGCCCGTAAACAAGGCAAAACACCGATTTTAGTGAAAGATTGTGCTGGTTTTTATGTTAACCGAATTTTGGCTATTTATATCAATGAAGCGGCTCAGTTATTAATGGAAGGTGAGCCGATTGATGTAATAGACAATGCGTTATTACAAACCGGATTTCCGGTTGGGCCACTTAAATTATTGGATGAAGTTGGTATTGATATAGGGACCAAAATTATTCCGATTTTGGTTGAGGCCTATGGCGAGCGCTTTAAACCACCTGCTGGTTTAAATACCATTAAAGACGATGATCGCAAGGGCAAGAAAAATAAAAAAGGATTTTATAATTACCGCAAGCAAAACAAATGGCTTGAAAAAATAAAACCAAGTCCTCTGGTCGATGAATCTATTTATGATTTATTGAATATTGATGCGGCACAATCCCTCAATACTGAGGAAATAGCCGAACGTTGTCTGGTTCAAATGCTCAATGAAGCAGCCCGATGTTTTGAAGAGGGGGTGGTTGCATCTGCGCAGGAAGGCGATATAGGCGCAATTTTTGGCATTGGATTTCCACCTTTTTTAGGTGGCCCGTTCCGCTATATAGATGCATATGGCATCGATAAACTGGTCGAGCGTCTGCAAAGTTATCAGCTTAGATTTGGCGCGCGTTTTGAACCCGCTCAAATTTTGCTGGATTACGAAGTAGAGAATAGACGTTTTTATCCAACCGAATCAGATTAAGCCTGTCTGCAATTCAGTTTTCAATCCAAACTGGCTTGTTAACCGTACATAGTAATTAGTGTATTTCAGGTTAACAGGCCAATTCGTCTGCTAATTGGCACTCAGCTATTTTTGATTTTTATACGCTCAAAGCATCGCGTATTGAATCAAAATAAGCAGGATAAACCTGTTTTGTCAAAATACGCAAAATCAAAATTAAATGGAGATAAATCATGCAAAATCCGGTAAAAGTATTAATAAATGTCGTTATCGGCTTATTGTTGGTTCTGCTTGTCACTGTCATCGTTGTTATTGGTCAACCAACAAAAACCAGCTATCCGGCGAAGCCAGACTTTAAAGAACTTGCAGCAGGGCAAGAACGCAAAACGGCTTTTTTTAACTATATGAGCCAGTTAGTTAAAATTAATAATCAAACTATTTTAAACCAAAGAGAAAAACTCAAAAATTACCGTGAGCAGGCAAACGACTTGTGGTGGTGGCAGCATAATTATGTGGTAAACCGGGCGCAAGAGTACGGAATCGAGCTATTTGATGTGGCCAATTCAAATGACTGGGATAAATTATTAAACCGGGTAGATATAGTACCGGCTTCAATGGCACTGGCTCAATCCGCCAATGAGAGTGCTTGGGGCACATCAAGGTTTGCGGTTAAAGGCCATAATTACTTTGGGCAGTGGTGCTATAAAAAGGGCTGTGGTTTTGTACCTAAGCAGCGTAATGCCGGTGCGGTTCATGAAGTCGCCAAATTTGCATCACCCATGGGGTCGGTGAAATCTTATATGCAAAATATCAATACGCATCTGGCTTATAAAAGCTTGCGTCAACTCAGACAAAACCTGCGTGCTCAGAATAAAACGATTACTGGTCTGGCATTAGCCGATGGTCTGATTCAGTACTCTGAAAAACGCCAGGTGTATGTGGATGAGATTAAACAGATGATCCGCTATAACAAGCTGGATAACTTAGATACTGCTGAATACTAAACCTGATCATGTTTGTATGTTTTAGCAGGCATCAGGCCGCGCTAAAACATACAGACTTCAAGTTTAATCTTTTTGGTTAAGTCGGATACCCTGTTTTTCAATTGTGATAATGCCTGCTTTATACAACCCGCCGATACTGCGTTTAAAAGCCGCCTTGCTCATACCGAAAGTTTGATAAATTAGTTCAGGATCGGATTTATCATGCACAGCTGCATAACCGTTATTTTTAGCCAGATAATTTTCTATAATTTTGGCGTACTTATCACGTGTTTCCTGGCCACCTTGTAAAGTTAAATCAATCTTGCCGTCCGCTCGAACGTGTTTTATAAAGCCTTTTTTGTACTGGCCAAAACTTAACCTCTGGAAAACATCACCACGATATAAAACGCCCCAGTGTTTATGATCAATAATGGCTTTAAATCCCAAATCGGTTGTATTGGCAATAATCAGATCTACCGCCTGACCCGCTTTATAATTGGCCGGTTCATTATCCAAAAACTTATCAATTTTGGCAGAGGCTACCACACGCTGATCCAGCTTATCCTGGTATATATAGACTAAATAAGATTGGTCCTCTTCCATAGGGCGCTTTTGCTCTTTAACCGGTACAAATACATCTTTATCTAATCCCCAGTCAACAAAGGCACCAAAATCTGTGGTTTGAGTGACTTTCAAATATGCAAACTGGCCAATTTCAGCTTTGGGTTTTTGCATTGTCGCGACTGGTCTGTCTTTTGAATCTAAATATAAAAAGACAGTGACCTCATCGCCCAGATTAAAGGTTTTTTTAGCTAGTTTGTTTGGCAGCAGGATTTCGCCCAAATGTTTAGCGTCCAGGTAGTAGCCAAAATCAACAATTTTAACGACGGGCAGGGTACAGGTTTTACCAAGTGCGATCATGAAAGTTTTCTTTATCTATAAAATTTGGCTCAATTATACACTCAAATTAGAAAAGGAAGCGAGCAGAGGGTTTTGCCAATGAATAAAATATGAGAGCATTCCAACTCGATTCATTGAGTTTTGTTTAAATGAAATTTTTCAAACAACTGATTATTGTATTAATTACTGCTGCTGTTGTCTTTGGCATTGGCGCCGGATTTTATTGGCTGTTTCATGCCGGTGAGCGTTACTTATCGGCAGGGTATTCGAACAGCCCATTGTCCAGTCCGATTCTCTGGATTGTCGTCGTGATTGCAGTTGTGTTGGCTGTGATATCAAGAATATGGCGGGCCTTGCAGGAAAAGCTGTTTATTAAGCGCTATAATCAATACAAAAAGCAGCAAAATAAACAGCCTAAATAATTGTCGCGGTTAAACTTGTTTAAACCGAATAAAATGATAAAGCGGCACCAAGACAAAAATAGCAGCATACACGCCAAATACGACCAGCATCCACTGTGGCATGCTGTAACCTAAGAATTGCCAATCAATGGATGCACAATCACCACGTACCTCAAATAGTGCCGGAAACCAGACATCCGGTGCAAACCAGCTTGGAAAATCCGGCATAAATGCACACCCGGCAAACGGGTTTGGATTTGTTTGAATTTCAACATGCTCAGCAGCTATCCTGTAACCCCATACCGAAAAGAATAAACCAGCCAGATAACTTAATGATCGGGTGTAAGTTTCTTTAGGAAATAATAATCCCGGTAAACAGGCTGCGAATATGCCCCATAACGCCAGTCGCTGGTAAATGCATTTGATACAGGGTTCTAATCCCATGGCATATTGAAAATACAGCGCACATAGCTCTAACCCGATGACAGACAGAGTTAATAGTGCCCAGGCACTGCGCTTTTGATTAAACTTAACGGTCACTGATGTTTCCTTTTTCATTCTGATCGTGTTGGCTGTCTTTCGCAGCCAAATTAATAATATACTATTGAGCAATTTAACAAAAAATAGTTCAGCTTAATGGCTAGCTGATTCTGTTAACCCGGGCGCAGCGTTATGATGCTCTATTAAATTAATCTGATAAAACAAATCGGTCGCTTCGGGTAAAAAATACCAGGTAAATGCCAGACCAACTAGCGTTAATACCAGTGTATAGGGCAGTGCCATAAATACCATTCGCCCGTAAGATAAACGCAGTAGCGGCGAAATTGTACTGGTTAATAGAAACAGAAATGCAGCCTGGCCGTTAGGGGTCGCCACGCTGGGTAAATTCGTGCCTGTATTAATGGCAATCGCTAATAAATCAAACTGGTCACGAGTAATTTGTCCGGTCAACCAGGCTTCTTTAACTTCAGTTATATAAATAGAGCCGACAAATACATTATCACTGACCATAGATAAGAATCCATTTGCCAGATAAAAAACCGCTAACTGAGACCGTCCTTCAAATGTCAGTACCCACTCAATCACAGGCAGAAACAATTGCTGGTCAATAATAACCGCAACAACGGCAAAGAAAACGCATAATAATGCCGTAAATGGCAATGATTCCTGAAATGCATGACCAATTTGATGTTCATCCGTTATGCCACACATACTGGTAGTCAAAATAATAATACTCAGGCCGATTAAACCCACAGTTGCTAAATGCAGGGCCAGTGCAATAATCAGCCAGACAGCAATGGCGGCCTGTATATAATATTTCGCAACATCCAGTTTGGTCTGTTTGGCATCCATGTATTTATCATAGTCAGTTAAAATCTTTCGAACTTTGTCTGGCAATTTAGCACCATAACCAAAAGTTTTAGTCTGTTCGAGTGCAAAGGTTGTCAGTAAACCACAAAACAGGACCGGAATGGTGACAGCGGACATACGCAAGAAAAACTCAAGAAATCCCCAATCAGCTTTAGCCGCAATGATCAGGTTTTGTGGTTCACCCACCATAGTTGTCACGCCACCCAGTGCGGTACCAATTGCCGCATGCATTAATAAATTACGTAAAAATGCGCGAAAATCTTCAAGTTGTTGTTGGGATAAGGGCTCGATTTTAGAATCTTCAGTATGATCATGTTTGGCTGAAAAATCCTTACCGGATGCCACCTTATGATAAATAGAATAAAAACCAACAGCGACACTGATAATCACGGCAATCACAGTTAATGCATCTAAAAACGCAGATAAAACCGCTGAGGCACAGACAAAAGCTAAAGATAGCCGGGTTTTCGAACGCACATTGATGAGTAACTTGGTAAATAAAAACAGTAGGAGTTGCTTCATAAAGTAGATGCCGGCAACCATAAAAATTAAGAGTAGCAAGACTTCAATGTTACTCTCTATTTCATGCATAACATGATCAATTGACGTCATGCCAATCGCAACTGCTTCAATAATTAATAGACCTCCGGGTTGCAGAGGATAGCATTTAAGCGCCATCACCAGAGTGAATATAAATTCAATTACCAACAGCCAGCCTGCAACATAGGGTGACAAATAAAATATAATTGGATTAATAATTAAAAAGGTGATGATAAGTTGCTTATACCAGTTAGGTGAATTACCTAAAAAGTTTTTAATAAAAGCGTGTGGCAGACTTGTTGGCATTGTTGTTTCCTGTGTATGTGCTTATAAATTATTATTTTTGGAATTTTTATTAATATTATTGCTCTAAGTAGGGCGTGTTTATCTTGGCTTATCAAAAATAATACAAAGATTCACGCACCCTAGGCAACATAACTGAGTTCATTTTGATATATAAAGTCGACTTTTTTTGTTTAAGTGCTTTTCAGGCGTAAGCCAAACAGTAAAGCTTCTTTATTTCAAATCCTGTAAATACAGATTCAGTTAGCTCAGAATACATCAATTGCAGTGTATTGTGTGAAAACCATACAGCTTGTTTTAAAAATAAAGGTAAAAGGTCGATTGACTCTCGTTTAACTATAGGATTTAGATACAAAATTAGCTATAGTTTTGGCAAAAATGCGTGGTCAAATCAGAGGACATTATTTGTTTTATCCAACTAGTTTATTTATTGCTCACAGATACAGTCGTGGCCACCAGTCAAACAAGTTCGTTTCTTTTATTACTTTCTTTTCTGTTGCTGGAATTAGTTTAGGGGTGATTGCCCTAATTACAGTGATTTCGGTGATGAACGGATTTGAAAGTGAACTTAAAAAACGCATTCTGGGTGTCATCCCTCATATGGTTGTTCAGTTTCAGGATACCCGCGCGGAACAAATCGATATTAATATCGAGCAGCTCAATCAACAAGCGAATGTGATTGGTGTAACGCCGTTTGAACAGCAGACTGGGCTGGTACAGTCCGCTCAGGATATGCGGGCTATCTATGTGCAGGGGATAGATCCGACAGAATCTGCAAAGTACTCGATTATTGCGCAAAATATCGTTTACGGAGATTTTTTCAATTTAACACCAAGAAATTATCAAGTCGTAATCGCTCAGCAACTGGCCAATCAACTCGATGTCAGAGTCGGTGATAAAATCAGAGTCATGCTGGCAAAAGGCAGCCGTTACACGCCTATGGGCAGAATGCCTTCTCAGCGTAATTTTACCGTGACCGCCATATTTAATGCAGGGTCAGATGCCGATGCGAATGTGATATTGGTGAATATTCAGGACTTAAATCGTTTATTACGTCAGTCTCCCGAACAGGTCAACAGTGTTCGTTTGTATCTGGATGATGCCTTTAACCTGAGTCAGGTTAAACAGCGTTTGCTTAGCGAACAGCAAAACTGGCAAATTACAGACTGGCGTCAGACTCAGGGAGAATTGTTCGAAGCGGTTAAAATGGAAAAAAATATGATGTGGTTAATGCTTGCCCTAATTATTGCCGTGGCGACTTTTAATATTGTTTCTGCACTGGTTATGGTGGTCAACGATAAGCGAATTGAAATCGCATCACTCAAAACGATTGGGATGACAAACTCACAACTGGTCATGGTATTTATTATCCAGGGAATGTACAAAGGATGTATTGGCGCTGTTATCGGCACTTTAGTTGGGGTTATTCTGAGTGTTAACCTGAATAATATTTTATCCGTGCTCGGAATTGGTATATTTGCAAACCCGGCTTATGCCATGCAGGGACTGCCGATTGATTTACACTGGCATCAGGTTATTGTAATTGCCTTGTCAGCCATTTTTATGAGCTTTTTAGCAACGATTTATCCGGCATTTAGAGCGGCCAAAACTAACCCGGCTGAGATTTTAAGATATGAATAAGCCTTTATATGAATGTAGAAATATCTGTAAACAGTACCATGACGGTTCAGCAGATATTAGTGTTTTAAATAATTTGAATCTGACTTTGTCAGCTGCGGAAAATGTCGCTATTGTCGGTCAGTCCGGCTCTGGTAAAAGCAGTTTGTTACACATTATGGGCGCTTTGGATTCACCAACAAGCGGCCAGGTACTGTTTAAAGGTGAAGATATTAATCAGCTCTCTGAGCAAAAACAGGCGTTGTTCCGTAATCAGAATTTAGGGTTTGTTTATCAGTTTCATCATTTGCTGGGTGAATTCAGTGCACTTGAAAATGTGGTGATGCCGTTACTCATTGCGAAACGACCTTTGGCACAGGCTCAGAATCAGGCCAAAGCTATGTTAGAAAGAGTCGGATTGTCACACAGGTTAAAACATAAACCCAGCGAATTATCCGGTGGTGAACGCCAAAGAGTTGCCATTGCCAGAGCGCTGGTCCATCAGCCGGATATTGTGCTAGCTGATGAACCGACAGGGAATTTAGATGCAGAAAATGCAGCCGCCGTTTTTGATTTGATTTTGCAATTGAAAAATGAGCTGTCGACCTGTTTTGTTTTTGTGACTCATGATTTAAATCTGGCAAATAAAATGGATCGCCAGTTAAAACTCAGTCAGGGTCAGTTGTCTCAACTTAATGCAGAAGTGATCGAGCATGTTTAATTCACTGGCACTGCAAATCGGTGTCCGTTATGCCAGAAGTCAGGCAAAAAACCGCTTTATTCGTTTTATATCGGCTTCATCTACAATCGGTATAGCACTTGGTGTCTGTGTGCTAATTTGGGTGCTATCGGCTATGAATGGCTTTGAAAATGAGCTTAAAAATCGCTTATTGTCTATTGTTCCTCATGTTGAGTTTAGCAGTGTGGATGCGAGTGGAATTCAAAACTGGCGGCAAATTGCGCAGCAAATTAATCAGCATGAAGAGGTATTAGGTGTCGCGCCTTTTATTCGTTTTAGTGGTTTGATTCAGTATAGCGATGAATTAAAACCCGTTGAAATAAGAGGTATTGACTGGCAAGCCGAGCAAGCTGTTTCAGATTTGGTGCAATATGTTAAACCTGAATATATAGCGAATTTTAAGCGCGAAGAGGGCTTGATTCTGGGGATTAGCTTGGCTGAATCTTTAAATCTGAAGGTGGGTGACAGTGTTCAGATACTGGTGCCTCAGGTCGATAAGAATAAGCGACTATTATCTCCGAAACTGTTGAATTTAAAGCTTGTGGGGGTGCTGGAATCCGGTGGTCAGTTAGATCATACATTTGGTTTTACGCAACTTGATGTAGCCGCGCAGGCAACTGGTTGGACTTTGGGTGTGCAAGGCATTCGACTCAAGATTGATGATGTTTTTAACGCTGCCAAAATCGCGCGCGAAATCGGTTATACCTTACCGGTTTATGTTTATGTACAGGATTGGACTCGCCAGTACGGCCATGTATACAACGATATTCAACTGGTGCGTAGCATCATGTATATTATTCTGGCCCTGGTCATTGCCGTTGCCTGTTTTAATATTGTTTCAACACTGGTTATGGCCGTTAATGAAAAACAGGGTGATATTGCGATTTTAAGAACCATGGGTATGGCTAAATCGAACATAGTGCAAACTTTTATGCTGCAAGGTTTGTATCATGGTTTGTTGGGCACTTCTGTTGGCGTGATCTTAGGCGTGTTAGGTGGGCTTTATTTAGGCGATTTTATTGCCCTGATTGAAAACCTGTTTGGCTTTCACTTATTATCCGGCGATATCTATTTTATCGATTTTTTACCGACCAAATTAAACTGGCATGATGTCTGGATAACCGCAAGTGTCGCGATTGTTATGTCACTGGTTGCCACCATTTATCCATCACTCAAAGCCGCTCGGGTGGAACCAGCTCAGGTGGTCGGAAAAGTATAAAGGCTATCAGCTAGATAAATCAGGCTCAGGATGAGGCTTTATCCTGAGCTACAAATTTTTCGCGGTAAATCTGAGTCAGTTTATCAATAAAGTCTTCGGCTTCCAGTCCGCTTTTGTAATCCATCTGATAACTTTGATGAAACCCTAAAGCCAGAGTGACATGATTATCCCGGATGCTGACGTTGTACCCCTCGGGATCGCTCGATGCGATCAGTCCGCCGTAGTGCCAACCGTCCTCTTTTTCTATGCCTTTTTCCTGAATAATTGCCAATACACGATAAATCATCTTACTATCAAGACTGTTTTTCATAATCAGCTCCTTTAATTTATAATGATTTAGCTATAGTTACTCATTATAGTTGGGGACAGATCAGAAATAAAAAAGCCCCGACTAAAAAATAGTCAGGGCTTTATTCATCTCAATCAGAATTTTTGTGCTGAATTAGCCTTCAAACATCGCTGAAATAGATTCTTCATTGCTCACGCGGCGAATTGCTTCAGCTAGCATAGAGCTCAGCGTCATAGGCTCAACTTTATCAAGCTTAGCCATTTCAGGTGCCAGAGGGATGCTGTCTGTTACAATCAGCTTGTCGATTTGTGAATCACGAATATTTTCAACAGCATTACCAGAGAAAACGGGATGAGTCGCATAGGCATAAACCTGACGTGCGCCTTTTTCTTTTAGTGCAGAAGCAGCTTTAGATAAAGTGCCACCTGTGTCTATCATGTCATCAACAATAATACAGTCCCGGCCTTCAATATCACCAATGATATGCATCACCTGAGCAACGTTAGCACGCGGACGACGTTTGTCGATAATCGCTAAATCACAATCATCAAACTGTTTTGCAATGGCACGGGCGCGCACGACACCACCAATATCCGGAGAAACAATAACCGGATTCTCAAACTTTTGCTCGCGCATATGATCAAGCAAAATCGGACTGCCAAATACATTATCAACCGGTACATCAAAGAACCCCTGAATTTGTTCAGCATGCAGGTCAACTGTCATAACACGGTCAACTCCGACATTTGATAAGAAATCTGCGATAACTTTTGCAGTAATAGGTACACGAGCAGAACGAACACGTCTGTCCTGACGGGCGTAACCAAAATAAGGAATTACCGCAGTGATACGGCCAGCTGATGCTCGGCGTAGTGCATCAATCATGACAATTAATTCCATTAAATTGTCATTGGTAGGCGCGCAAGTTGACTGGATAATAAAAACATCGGCACCGCGAACGTTTTCGTTTATCTGAACGCTAATCTCACCATCACTAAAACGGCCAACTACAGCCGAACCCAGCTTAGTGTATAGGCGATTTGCAATTCTTTGAGCCAGTTCAGGGGTTGCGTTTCCTGTGAAAATTTTCATATCAGGCACGGTAATAAACCTCGGGCAATATTAATAATATGGTACTTACAAATTAAGCCAAGTATAGCTTGCTTGGCTCAAAGGCTAAAAATGTTCCGCTATAAAAGCGTGAACCGGTGAAGTATTCAGAGTGTTAACAACATAAGCATTAATATCTTCTGGAGCTAACTCAGCTACCTGTTGTGCATGTTCCTGATTATCGAACAAGGCGAAACAAGCCGCACCTGACCCTGTCATTCTGGATGGCGCGTATTCTATCAACCAGTGTAAGGTTTTGGCAACCGGTGCAAAGCGTGCTTTTGCAATAGATTCAAAGTCATTGCCTGTTTTTTCGAACGAATACTGTGCAAAATCCATTGTTGCGGTATTTCTCGGCAAGTCTTTATCCGCAAATAAAGCTGCGGTTGATACATGACAATTTTTGGCAATAGCGAGCAACAAAGTTTGCTCTGTTACTTGCGTTGGATACAAAAATTCACCTATACCTTCAGCAAAAGCGGTTTGTCCGCGCACAAAAACAGGCACATCAGCGCCTAGCTTAACGCCAATTTCAGCAAGCAACTCAATAGATAAATTAAGCTGCCATAATTGGTTTAATATCAGTAAAGTTGTGGCGCAATTAGATGAGCCGCCACCCAAACCGGCACCTGCCGGAATTTTTTTATCAATACTGATGGTTATACCAAAACCTTGCTGATTATAGGGCATTAATGATTGTGCTGCTTTATAAATTAAATTTTGTTCAGCCGGGATATCCAGTAAATCACCGGTCAGTTCAATTTTTCCGGTTTGGGTTAAACTAAAGTGCATTTCATCCGCTAAATCGATAAATTGAAATAGAGTTTGCAATTCATGGTAGCCATTTTCACGTTGACCTGTGATATGTAAAAACCAATTTATTTTCGCTGGTGATAAACAACTAATGTTGGTCATTGATTAATATTTTCCCACTGATTAATTTGCAGAATTACGGTTAGATTAGTGGTTTGGCATTTTATTTTATGAGGCACCTGAATATTACCCAGTGGCTGGTAACTTAAATAATTGAGTGCCCATTGCTGAGTTGGGCTGGTGCGCACAATCACTTTTTTGGGTAAACCATCCGGGTGAAAAGTTGCGATAACGCCATTGTGCAGACCTTTTACCCAATTGGATAAGGCGTTAATGGGTAATTGCCAGCCAATCTGGTTTGCAATTAATTGCTCAGGCGCATTTGATTGGTAATATTCGCCGTCAGCTTTAATTTCGATGTACTCCGGAGTACCGGATATATCAGCAACCTGAATGCCTAAATAAGTGCTCAACTGAATATCGTAGGCGAGTTGATCCTGTTGCCAGTAAAAAGTGGCACTTTTATTATTGCCCGGAACTTTAATCGCCATTTTGCCCGAAATGGTAAATTGTCTGATTTGTGACGGATGCGTTAAGTTCTCAACCTCAACATTTTGCTGCAAACTTGAGCAAGCTTGTAAAAACAAAACAAAAAAGATTAAACTTAGTCGATTCAATTCGCTAAAGGCTTTCAATCTGCGTGTCCATCTCGTAAAATTACTGTCTTTCCAGTTTCTCATAGTTTTTAATTAGGCGAACAAAGAAGTTTCAATGGCATTATTTTCTTTCGGTATTAGCTACAAAACAGCTCCGGTTAGTATACGGGAGAAAGTTTCTTTTTCTACTGAGCAAGTTGTTGATTGTGTTTTAGAGCTCAAACAACAAGGTATTGCAGAAGAAGCGGTTGTCGTTTCAACCTGTAACCGAACAGAAGTTTACCTGACTAGCAAACAATTTGATAGACAAACCGCATTGGACTGGTTAACAAAAACACATGGTGTTGATACCCAAAATTTAAGTGACTGTTTGTATTTTTATCAGGAATCAGACAGTGTTCGTCATTTAATGCAGGTGGCCTGTGGTTTAGATTCTATGGTTCTGGGCGAGCCACAAATTTTAGGTCAGTTAAAGCAGGCCTACGCAGTGGCGGATCAACATAGATTTATCGGTGGACCGCTTTCAAAACTGTTTCAGATGACTTTTTCGGTCGCTAAAGATGTCAGAACTAATACCGAAATTGGTGAATCAGCGGTTTCAGTTGCCTTTGCTGCTGTGAGTTTGGCAAAACAGATATTTGCCGATTTAGCCAAAGCAAAAGTATTGTTGGTCGGGGCTGGTGAAACCACTGAATTGGTTGCCCGTCACTTATACGATTCCGGTGCCCGTCAGTTAACTGTTGCTAACCGGAGTGTGCAGCGCGCCGAAAATATGGCAACAGAGTTTAATGCCGAGGTCGCAACACTATCGCAAATTCCGGATCTGTTAACCGAAGTTGATATTGTCGTTAGTTCAACGGCCAGTACATTGCCACTGATAGGTAAAGGCATGGTAGAAAATGCGATTAAGCAGCGTCGAAACCGGCCTATTTTTATGGTTGATTTAGCCGTGCCACGAGATATAGAAACTCAGGTCAATGACATAGACAATATCTATTTATATACAGTTGATGATTTGCAAGGTATAGTGCAGCGCAATCAGCAAAAACGCATTGCAGCGGCTGAAAAAGCGCAGGTTATTATAGATAACGAAGTTGAAAGCTATCAGCAGTGGTTAAAATCACTTGAATCAGTGGATTATGTCCGAAACTACCGGGCACAAGCTGAAAAAGTCAAAGACGCTTTATTACAGCGCGCATTAAATCAGTTAGAGCAGGGCGCTGAAGCAGAAAAAGTCCTGACTGAACTGAGTAATAAACTAACCAATCAATTGGTTCATACGCCAACCGTAGCGTTAAGAGCTGCAGCCAGCTCAGACAATAAAACAAATATCGAATTTTTAGCCGAACATCTTGGCGTTAATCCAGAGTAAAACTTCCAAATGAAAGAATCTATTATCCATAAATTAGAACTGCTCGAAGAAAGATACGAAGAAGTTCAAGCCATGTTGGGTGATGCTGAAATCATCACCAACCAAGAAAAATTTAAAGCCTTATCAAAAGAATATTCGCAGCTTGAAGAAGTTGTAAAAGGGTTTAGAGCATTTAAAGACGCGCAGGAAAATTTAGCTGCAGCTGAAGAAATGCTCGAAGAAGATGATGCTGAAATGGTTGAAATGGCAAAAGAAGAAATTAAAGACGCCAAAGCCACGTTAGAATCATTAGAGCATGAATTGCAAATATTGTTGCTGCCTAAAGACCCGAATGACGACAGAAACTGCTTTATTGAAATTCGAGCCGGTGCCGGTGGTGATGAAGCCGGGATCTTTGCCGGTGATTTATTCCGTATGTATTCACGTTATGCCGAAAGTAAACGATGGAAACTTGAGCTTATCAGTGCGAATGAGAGTGAGCAGGGCGGCTATAAAGAAGTGATTGCCAAAATTAATGGTGACGGCGCTTACGGTGAAATGAAATTTGAATCTGGCGGTCATCGAGTGCAGCGCGTACCTGAAACTGAATCACAGGGCCGAATTCATACCTCTGCCTGTACAGTTGCTGTATTACCTGAAATTCCGGAATCAGAAGCCATTCAGTTAAATCCAGCTGATATTCGCACAGATACCTTCCGGGCATCCGGTGCCGGTGGTCAGCACGTTAACAAAACGGACTCGGCTATTCGGTTAACCCATATTCCAACCGGAATTGTTGTTGAATGTCAGGATGAGCGTTCGCAACATAAAAACCGTGCAAAAGCGATGTCTGTATTAGTGGCACGTATTCAGGCTGTGGAAGATGAAAAACGTCGAAGCGAAGAAGAATCGACCCGCCGCAGTTTAGTTGGTAGTGGTGACCGTTCTGAACGTATTCGTACCTATAACTATCCGCAAGGTCGAATTACTGATCATAGAATCAATTTAACCCTGTATAAGTTAAATGATGTGATTGCCGGTGATTTAAGTGCTGTACTGGATCCTTTAGTGCAGGAACATCAGGCTGATCAGTTGGCTGCATTATCAGACAGTGATCATTAATTTTACGGATTCGGTTTGTTTAACCCACCTTTAACGATAGAGCAAGCCTGGCGCCAGGGTGCCGGCTTGCTGATTTGCTCAGATTCTGCCACGCTCGATAGCCAACTGCTGTTATTAAAAGCACTGGATAAAGATAACCGGGCTTATTTGTTAACCTGGCCTGAAAAAATCCTAAGTGAAGGGCAAATTAGCCAATTTGAATACTTAATTACGCAAAGGCTTGAAGGCCGACCGATTGCGCATTTAATGGGTTACAGAGAGTTCTGGGGACTGGAACTTAAAGTAAATGCTTCTACTTTGATACCTAGACCGGACACCGAAATTATTATCGATACCGTGTTAGAACTGTATCAGGATAAACTCGACAAACCGCTCAATGCACTGGATTTAGGCACAGGCACAGGCGCAATTGCACTGGCGTTAAAATCTGAATGCCCGGCATGGCAGTTAGACGCGGTTGAATACGACAAAGCTGCATTTGAGCTGGCCAAATTAAATTCATCCCGCCTAAATTTGCCGGTTGATGTTTACCATGGCAGCTGGTTTGAACCTTTACCCGAATTAAATTCATACCACTTAATTGTCTCGAACCCCCCTTATATAGATGAGCAGGACCCGCATTTAACGCAGGGCGATGTGCGCTTTGAGCCAAAATCAGCACTGACCGCTGAAAATGATGGCCTTGCTGATATTGAAGTGATTGTTGATAAAAGCCGTTGCTATTTGCAGCAAAACGGTTATTTAGTGATTGAGCATGGATATCAACAAGGGCAAAGCGTGCAGGCTATTTTTCAACAATATCCGGAATTTACAGATATTCAAACCCGTGAGGATTTGGCTGGTCAGCCAAGAATTACGCTGGCACGCTTTTTTCGTTAATTTCTTGTGAGATTCAAGCTCTTAATCTAATTTTAAATAAAAGTATTTTATTACTTTTCATCGATTAAGCCGTTGGAATCCACTTTATGTCTGATAATTTTTTATTTTTTGATGAAGAACCGGAAGAAATCCCCACTGATACTTTACACGATATCCAAAAATGGAAAGTACTGATTGTTGATGATGAAGAAGAAGTTCATGCCGTTACCAAACTTGCGCTGAATGATTTTACGTTTCACAACCGGAGCCTGGAATTTATCAGTGCTTATTCGGGTGAAGAAGCTAAACAAACGATTCTAGACCATCCGGACGCCGCCATTATTTTATTGGATGTTGTGATGGAAACCGATGATGCAGGTCTTAAAGTCGTTGATTTTATTAGGAATCAGGCCAATAACCAATTTGTGCGTATTATTCTTAGAACGGGCCAACCGGGACAGGCTCCCGAGCGTCAGGTCATTGTCAATTATGATATTAATGATTACAAATCAAAAACCGATTTAACGGCTCAAAAGCTCTTTACTGTAGTGATGTCCAGTTTAAGGTCCTATCGCGATATTATGGCCCTTGAGAAAAACCGTAATGGTTTGGAAACCATTATAAAGGCCTCGGCGAATCTGTTTAGCAATCATTCTATGGAAACTTTTATTCAGGGGTTATTGCGCCAGATTACGTCCATTATTTCATGCTCTGACGAGGCCATGTATATTACTTCTTTGGTCGCTGATGATGAGAGCGGAGACGGCCGCTTGGTCATTGTCGCCGGTCAGGGGGAGTTTTCGGGGCTGGAAGGGAAAAGCTTATTTGAAGTGATTAGCCCACAACAAAGAGATGATTTTAATAAAGCGATTACTGAAAGAAATATTGTTTATGGTGAAGACTATGTAATTGCCTATTGTAAGAGCCGCTCAGTGCGCGGAGCATTATTATATATTTCAAATATCGCTGAGCCTTTAGCTGAAACTGATCGACATTTAATTGAACTCTTTACCCAAAATGTGCAAATTGCATTCGATAATGTGTTATTGACACAGGAAATTGAAGAAACACAAAAAGAAGTGGTTTATCGCTTGAGCGAGGCTGTCGAGTGCCGCTCTAAAGAAACTGGTAATCATGTTAAGCGGGTCGCTCAGTATTGCCGCGTATTGGCAGAGTTGCTTGGCTTAGCGGATAAACAAATTGAAGAGTTGGTATTAGCCTCACCTTTACACGATATTGGTAAAATCGGTATTAGCGATGATATTTTGCATAAGCCGGGTAAACTGACTGATGAAGAAAGGCAAGTGATGCAAACACATGCTGAATTGGGTTACCGGGTATTACAAGGCAGCAAAAAGCCGATTATTTCCGCTGGTGCGATTATATCGCTGGACCATCATGAAAAATGGGATGGTAGTGGTTATCCAAACGGTAAAACGGGTGAAGAGATTCATTTGTATGGTCGAATTGTGGCAATTGCGGACGTGTATGATGCCCTGAGAAATAAACGCTGCTATAAACCTGCCTGGTCTAAAACAGAGACGCTGGCTTTAATTGAGCAGGAAAGTGGCAAACATTTTGATCCACAACTAGCCAGTATTCTAATTAATCATATTGATAAATTTGAAGAGATACTGGCCAGTTACCCCGATTAAACTAGGGGTATTGTTTTGTTTCAACTTCTTCTCTGTATTGAGTGGCTACTTTTAAAATGGTATCACTGACATGTGCGTACTGTTTTGAAAAAGGTGGCCAATAATCACCAATCCCCAGAGCGTCATTAATCACCAGCACCTGGCCATCGGTTTCACCGCCTGCACCTATGCCAATCGTTGGAATGTTAAGCGTTTGTGTGAGTTTCTCACCGAGCTCTGCGGGTACATGCTCTATTACTATCATACCGGCACCGGCTTTTTCCAGTTCGACAGACTCATCAATAATTTGCTGGGCTTCAGCTTGGCTTTTACCGACTTTTTTGAAGTTGGTTGCTTTTTGTGGTGTTAAGCCAACGTGTGCAACCACTTCAATGCCTTCATTGACAATGGCTTTTACAGCATCAAAATACGGGCCTTCCAGTTTTACACTGTCAGCACCGGCTGCAATTATACGTTTAGCATTGGCAACTGCATCATCCACATTTTCATAAGTTAAATGGGGTAAATCTCCAATAATATGAGTATTGGGTGCGCCGCGACGAACGGCTTCAATATGATAAACCATATGCTCCATAGTCACATCACGAGTACTGCTAAATCCCATTTCGACCATACCGACAGAGTCGCCAACCAAAATCGTTAAAATACCAGCCTGTTCTATGCTGCGGGCAACCGGGCAGTTATAAGCCGTTAACATGCTAATTCTGCGTTTGCCTTTGAGTTGCTGAAGTTGTTTGAGTGTTTGTTTCATAAGCTTTTAAACAATATGCGCTAACAATAACGCGAAAGGATACTCTTTTTTAGTTCAATTAAAAAGAAATAAGCGTGAACAAGCTCTTAAGTCAGCGTCAATAAGCTGTTTGAATTCACAGTTTTCACGCGCTTTACTGGCAAGGTATTGATAAGCCGTTAGAGTCAGCAAAAACATTTAAGCAAAGGGGTGACTATGAAATTAAACGTTTTATTAGCAGCTTGTATCCTGGCGGCTTTTAGTCAAAACGGATATGCAAATGAGCGTAAAGCTGACGGGCGTGATACGGCAAGTGAGCAAGTTATGCGATCACAAAAAGCTCGGGAGCAAAGAGAGCAAGCGTTAAGCAAACAACTGGAATCAGACTTACATCAGGAACAAAAGGAAGCTCAGGCAAGAGAGCAGCGTGAAAAAGCGCTTGAGCAAATTTTTGCAGAGCAGGGCGATTCGAAAAATTAGCCTAAAATGATTGCAAATTGTTCAATAATTCATAATGATAGCTGCTTAACCTGACACATTAAGGAGCTATCATGTCAGAATTTGAGCCTAACAATTCTCAACCCGGTTTATCTGTGCAAGAAGACGCAGCGAAAACCAATGCACTGATTGCCTATGGATTAATGGCTGCCGGTTTATTTACGGGCATTTTTTGGTTTGTTGGTGCTTTCTGGGGGATGATAAAAGCATCAGAAGCGCGTGGCACCCGATTTGAAGACCATTTTAAAAATATATCTACTATTTTTTGGTGGGGGCTGTTATTTACCATTATCGGATTTATAACCCTGTTTTTTATAGTTGGCTATTTTATATTAATAGGTGTTTGGATTTGGTCGGTCTTTAAATTGGTTAAAGGCATCGCCAATATCACTTCGAATCGATCTTATTATCCTTAAATAATTGTTACCGCTGGTTCCCACGCAGAGCTTGGGAACCAGCAGAAAGTTCATACTCACAAATACTGCCAGACGCTGGGTAAACCCGCGGCTAAGGTTTTCTTGTAGGTCGCCATTTATGGCGAAACAAGCGATTTTCACCGCCTGTTACCACGTACAGAGTGGGAACCAGCAGAAAGTTCATACTCACAAATACTACCAGACGCTGGGTAAACCCGCGGCTAAGGTTTTCTTGTAGGTCGCCATTTATGGCGAAATATATTCTTCTGTGGTTAACGGCAATCGCTGCTGCCTTGCGTTTATACCATTTGTCATTACAATCCGCTAAACGCCCAATTTTGTTTTTGCCAAATAATTTTTAAATAAATTCTGCTAAACTACGCCAAATTTTTTTGTAGGCAAAAAGCATGAAACAATTTGATGTGGTGATTATTGGCGCAGGCGCGGCAGGGTTAATGTGCGCCGCAACGGCTGGTTATCGGGGTAAAAGCGTTGCTGTTTTAGATATGGGTAAAAAGCCGGGTCGTAAAATATTAATTAGCGGCGGCGGGCGTTGTAACTTTACCAATGAAAATGCCAAGCCCGAAAACTATATTTGCCATAACCCTCACTTTGTTAAATCCTGCCTGAGCCGGTATACCCAGCATGATTTTATCGATTTAGTTGATCGCCATGGTCTGGCATATCACCACAAAACCTTAGGCCAGTTATTTTGCGATAACAGTGCTCAGGACATTGTTGATATATTAATGACAGAATGCGAATGGGCGCAGGCAGAGGTTATTTTACGCACAGAAGTCTTAAACGTAATTAAACAGGCAGACGGCTATTGTATCTCCACCTCAACCGGTGACTATGGCTGTCAGTCATTGGTGATTGCCTCCGGTGGTTTAACTATGCCAAAGCTGGGGGCCAGCCCGATTGGTTATAAAATTGCAGAGCAATTTGGTTTAAAAGTACTACCTACAACTGCAGCATTGGTGCCTTTTACTTTGCACGATCACGACAAACAAAGATTTGATGGCTTATCCGGCATTAGTATAGATTGCCTGGTGAGTGCTGAAAACGGGCAAAGCTTTCGTGAAAATATTTTATTTACCCACCGCGGATTATCCGGACCGGCCATCTTGCAAATATCCTCATACTGGCAAGCCGGGCAGGCGGTCACCATTAATTTATTGCCGAATGAAAACTTAGGCGAGTTAATTGAGAACTGGCGTCAAAACAGCCCTAAAAAATCACTTAAAAACTGTTTAACGCAAATGTTACCGAGCCGTTTTATTGAAATTTTAATCAATGAACAAGCCATCCCGGATAAAGCGGTTAACCAGCTCACTCATACTGAAATTAAACAAATTCACGATTACTTCCACAACTGGATCATTAAACCGAACGGCACCGAAGGCTACCGAACGGCTGAAGTCACATTGGGCGGCGTCGATACCGACGAACTTAGCTCAAAAACCTTCGAAGCCAAAAAAGCCCCCGGCCTGTATTTTATTGGTGAAGTGACCGAAGTGACCGGCTGGTTAGGCGGCTACAATTTTCAGTATGCCTGGAGTAGTGGAGTTGCTTGCGGATTGGCGGTTTAGCCGTTGAGCAATAAACTATAATTTAGTAAAACAGAGCAGAGAGATTAGCTATGCTAGATATAAGTGCTTTTACCAAATCGTTAGTCAAATTAGAACAAGGTTATGACAGGTATTTACAAGATACAAGCGATGAGCAAATTCGTGATGGCTTAATTCAACGATTTGAATTTACTTATGAAATCAGTCACAAAATGCTAAAACGCTTTTTAGAGGCAAGCGCGGCCGACCCAACTGAGTTTGATCAAGCCAGTTTCCAATATATTATCCGCAGTGCTAATGAAAAAGCTTTACTCAAAGGCGATTGGACTCATTGGCGCTTATATCGTGAAATGAGAGGTAAGACTAGTCATACTTATGATGAATCGGTCGCTGTTGAAGTTGTTAAAGGTATACCGGCTTTTATTACTGAAGCTCAGTTTTTACATGCTGAACTTAAAAAACGTTTGGATTAAATTTAATGCTAGTACACACCAAACCGGAAGCCCTACAGATAACCAATGATGAATGGTTGATTGTTTCTAAGATATTAGCCAAACATGTTGGCCATTATAAAGTATGGGCTTTTGGATCTCGGGTTCATCCAAATCATCCGAAACCATATTCAGATTTAGATTTAGTTGTGTTTGCCGATAGCCACTTTTCAATTGCTCAATACAGCGAAATTAAAGAGGCGTTTGATGAGTCAAACTTGCCTTGGAAAGTCGACTTATTAAATTGGTTGACCTTATCTGATTCATTTAAAACTATTATTCAAAAACACTACATTGAAATTCAATAAACAGATTTTGATACCGACGAACTTAGCTCAAAAACCTTCGAAGCCAAAAAAGCGCCCGGCCTGTATTTTATAGGTGAAGTGACCGAAGTGACCGGCTGGTTAGGTGGCTACAATTTTCAGTATGCCTGGAGTAGTGGAGTTGCTTGCGGGTTGGCGGTTTAAGTTCAGTTTACACTTCGAGCTAGCTGTATTCCCAAGCGAGTTAATTTGTACCACTCTAAGCGGCTGTTCGGTTTGTCCGGAATTGTCATTTCAATTAAGCCTACTACCAAAGCAGGTTGTAAATAACGAATGCGGAATGACTTGATATCGCTTAGTGATAAAATATTTTGCAAGGTTTCTAAAATGACGCTGAGTATAAACTCTACAAAAAGGCAGAGTTGGCGTTTTGGGTACTTAAATTAATCGCCTGATAATATTCACTTTGATACTGCTGAATCATGCTTTCAACTGGTAGCTGGGCTAATAGCAGATTCCATTTTGACAAAATTAATGTTTGCCACAACTGTCCCAAACGCCATTACCATCGGTAAAGGTTGATTTTAAGCCATGCTTAAAATTTAACTTATTGGCCGTATCTACTTTAAAATGGCCGTATTTGGTCTATAATGGCCGTATTAGGCGTTTAGAGAATTTAATATGGCCGATAAACTCAGTGTAGAACAGGTTAAACAATTGCTTTTGCAGAATCATTCGCCGCTAACGATTTATGAGATTAACGAGGCACTGCCTGAGCGAGTAGCGGAGCGAACTTTACGCCGTTGGCTGGCTAATGCAGTAGAGCAGGGGCAGGTAATAAAAATAGGTGAAAAGCGGGGAACTAAATACCAGGTTATCCGCAAAAAAAAGCCGACTGATTTTCAATTTTTAGCTGGGAAAAGTGAATCGCAAAAAACGGCTATTTTAAAGCAGCTTAGAGATTTATGGACACACACCTCAACTGCATTGGAAGGCAATACATTAACTTTAGGTGATACGCACTTTTTACTTGAAGAGGGGCTCACTATTTCCGGTAAGCCCATTCGAGAGCACCAGGAAATTATCGGCCATGCCAGTGCGATAGAGCTGATTTATCAGGCTGTGGGTGAGCCGGTAATTGAGCAACTTTTTTTCGATTTACACAAAGCGGTTCAAAGCGAAAAAATGTTTGACATCGATAAACCTTACGGAGCCTGGAAAGTCCAGCCAAACGGGACTTATGTTGTTGATAAAAATAATAAACAGCTTTACATAGAATATGCTCATCCGTTTTATGTACCTAAACTCATGAATCAAGTCATTGATGAGATTAATCGTTTTAATCAACAAGCTGTCACATTAGAGAATGCACATAGTGTGTACGCCAAAATTCATGCGGCAATTGCGCATATTCATCCCTTTTGGGACGGAAACGGCCGTATCGCAAGGCTGGCTGCTAACTTGCCTTTATTAAATGCGGGTCTGCCACCTCTGATTATCGCCAATGAAAAACGGCGTGAATACATTCAGTTGCTTGCACAATATGAGTTAGCCGCAGGAAAGCTTGATTCAGCGTCTGGTGCATGGCCGGATTTAACTTTGCTTTATGACTTTAATGAATTTTGTCTGGATAATTATCAAAGCACACTTAATATTTTAAAAGCTTTTGACTAATTAAATGGCGAACGACAGATAATAAATCATGCAAAATTTTTCGAAAACGCGACTTATTCGCGCACTGATTGTTTACCTGTGCGCTGCCCAAGGGTCCCACTTTTCATCAGCATCATCATTTGATTGGGATGATTTAGCTTTTTTAGATTTGCGGTGTTCGTAACCCGATTTATTATCCATACGCCTGTTACTATTGGCATAAGGCGAGTGGTTTTTATTAAAACCAGAGCGGGGGCGGCTCGCTCTTTGTTTTGGCGGCGGCGCTTCGCCTAATATTAGCTCAACCGGTTCTCTGGGCTTTTGATGTTCCGGAATAATGCGCTCACGTGGTGGTAGAGCGTAATTTGTATCATCCGGTTTAGGTAAATTTTTAAACTTATATAAATAAAAAATTTCGAGCTTTTCGCGCGCCCATTCTGTCTTTTTTAAAAACTTCAGGCTGGACTCTATGCAAGGCTTTTTCTCAAAACATTTGATACGGGTATATTCGGCTAAAATCTCAAATCCGTAATGGTCTACCAGTTCGGTGAGCAAAGTTTCAAGTTTTAACCCGTGTAAAGGGTTATTCAGATAAGGGTTTAGTTCGCTCATGTATTACCTGCCGGGATCATTTTGATTTAATCAGGATTATACACATGTCTTTATGAATCCGATATTCGATTATTGGAAAGTATTATTCGCGGCGGTTAAATTCATAGGATAAAACTAAGTATATCGGCCGTCAATCGCGGCTTTTTGTGCACCATAACTCAGCTTTTTAAACCCGGTTTAAAACTGAATGTCAGGTGTGTTAGTTTATTTTGTCTAATGCTCAATTTGTTGACTCATAAACGCAGGGTAAAAACCGCATGTTCAATTACCTGAAACTCACTATGACTTTTTGGGTTATGGGATTAACCGCTTGTTCCAGTGTGCCTTTGTCTCATGAGGATAGCCTTGGCTATACAGACACAGGTAAAGCTTCATTTTATGCCGATAAATATCATGGGCGCACAACCGCCAGTGGTGAAATATTCAGTCAGCAAAAGCTTACCGCCGCTCATAAACAGTTAGCTTTTGGCTCTAAAGTTAAGGTCACCAATATTCGCAATCAAAAATCTGTAATTGTTAGAATTAACGACCGGGGGCCGTTTGTATCGGGTAGGGTGATTGATTTATCACGTAGTGCATTTTCGAAAATTGCTCAGCTAAATCTTGGGGTAATTGACGTTAAGATTGAAGTGATTGATTAATTAATCTCTTTTGGCGCATGGTATTTGCATTTTATCGATGCAAGTGGTTTATCCGGAAAAGTCTCGAGCTGGGTAATACAAAAATGCGTACCGAGTTCATGGCCATATAAATTATGGGTAATTGCAATGCTATGAGTTGTGGCAAAGCGCCAGCGCAATTCAATTCCGGGCTGTGCAGACCCAAATTTAATGAAGTCCGAATTATCAATCCAGGCTCTTCCGGTTTGCTTTGATGTTTCATCGTACCAGTGATAAAAAATCGTACTGGTATAAAAACCATCCTGGGTTGCTACTTTTTGTCCCATATCGGTCACGATAAATGCGCCATAATGAAAATAAGTCTGATCCGGCGGACGAGCTTTAGCAATCACAACTATGCCTTTATCTAGCTCAATATATTCCCGTCTGTGTGGGTCTTCACAGCCTGACAATATTAAAACGACTAGTACAAGCAATACTTTTTTCATCTGATAACTCTAAAACTGATTATCATTGGGCAAACGGATTTGCTTATTCGCCTAATTTGGGCAGAATGAGCTCACTAATAAAATTAACTAAAAAACTCCGTGCCTCATATACAAGCCTATACCAATTTAGCTAAATTTGCCTTTTTAAGAGCTATATTGAATCGATATTTTGAATTACCAGAAGCCAGTTGGCAGGCCTACTTGTCGTGCTGCTCGATTCGGGAATTGAAAAAAGGCGATATTTTATATCCTTTGGGTGATATACCGACCAGTTTTGCTTTTCTCAATAAAGGCTTAATGCGAGCTTATGTGATTGATGCAAAGGGCAACGAATTTAATAAAAACTTTTTTGCTGAAGGGCGCTTTCCCGGCAGTATGACAGCGCTATTAAATCAAACTCCAAGCAAACTGGCCGTTGAGGCGCTGGAAGATTGTGAAGTGATTGAAGTTAATTTTAAACGCTTTCGCAAGCTGTTATTTAGCGATCCGGCGATGATGCAATTGCATATTCATTATCTGGAAACGCACTGGCTTTTAGAAAAAGAACCGAAAGAAATCGGATACCTGCAGGATGAAGCCAAACATAGATATCTGGCTTTTTTGAGCGATTATGGCGAGATTGCGCCGCGTTTATCGCAATATCATATTGCCGGTTATTTAGGTATTACGCCAACTCAGCTCAGCCGACTGAAAAAACAAATTTAAGTTTATTTGCCAAATATTGTGATTTATCAACATATGTAAATGAGCTTGCCTGTTACACGCTTTATTCTGCTGATATTCAGTCAACAGGAGAATAAAGCATGTCACTTAACCAATCCCTTAATTGGCGTTATGCAGTTAAGCATTTTAACCGGCAATCGATTAGTCATCAGCAATTAACCAATTTAATTGAAAGCGTTCGTTTAGCGCCCAGTGCATTTGGTTTACAGCCATTTAAACTCATGGTTGTCGAATCAGCGCTGTTAAAAGCCAAGCTTACACCGGCTTGTTTTGAGCAGCCTCAAATTACCAGTTGCTCTCATGTTTTTGTCTTTGCTGCTAAAACCCGAATTAACCGGCACGATATAGATGAGTATATTTTTAATCTGGCCAGAACGCAGCAAAGCTCAGTTCAAACCCTGGCTGCCTATAAAAGCCAGATTGAAACCAGTATTTTATCTTTAACTGCAGAGCAGCAGCAAAAAATGGCTGAAGAGCAGACTTATATTGCATTGGGCACGTTATTGGCCGCAGCGGCTATTTATAAAATAGATACCTGCCCGATGACCGGCTTTGATATTGCCCGGGTTAATGAAATTTTAGCGTTAACTGAGCAGGGGCTCAGTGCCAGTGTTATCTGTCCGGTTGGTTTTCGGGCAGCGGATGATCCAAATGCAAAACGCGCTAAGTATCGTCAATCTCAACCTGAACTGGTGGTGAACTTATGAACGGATGGGCGTTAATGGCCATTACTGCCGGTGCCTGTATTGCGATACAAGCTGCAATGAATGCTGAGCTGGGTGTTGCGCTAAATAGCAGTATTAAAGCGACCGGCTATGCGTTTTTAACCAGTTTTTTAATGGTTGCATTAGTGGTTGCGGTGCAGCCTCAGCCATTGCCTGACAACCTGCTTGAACGAGTGCCCTGGTATTCGTGGTTTTCTTTTATTTTCAGTGTTTTGGGCGTTGGCAGTTTGTATTATCTGATCCCTAAAATGGGCGTTGGCAACTTAATGAGTTATGCCCTGAGCGGACAAGTATTATTGGCGATGATAATCAGTCATTATGGCCTGTTTTCCAGCCCTATCAAATTAATGACAGTTTCTAAATTAATAGGCGCTGGGTTTTTGATTACCGGCATTGTTTTAATTAATCGGGGGTAATTTATGCATCAGCAGTTAATCAATAATTTAAGTAACTTACATCAGTTTTGGTTAGCACTAGGCGGTGCGCAGCAGGGCAATTTATTTACCCATCAAATTTGGCCAAATCATTATTGGCAGGCTGATTTTAAATTGCCGGATATAAACAAAGTACCTCAAGGTAAAGTTATGGCAACCATTGAAAACCCTGAGGCTATTTTGTTGCAGGCTGAAAAAGGCTTTCAGCAGTTAGTTGTGTTAACCGCCATGAATTTAATGATTAATCCCAACATGCATGATTTTAAGCTAAATTCAAAAGTGGTTGAGTTAACCAGCAATCATGATTTTTCCGGTTGGGTGAAAACCTGTAGCCGGGCCTTTGGTTATCAGATTGATTTGGCTGCAATTGAACATTTGTCATTGCAACCCAAGGTCAGTATTTTAGCTTATCTGAGCGAAGGGAGGGTAGCGGGCACAGTTATTTGTTATCAAACCGGGCAAGTATTGGGTGTGCACCAGCTCGGGGTTGCTCCTGATTTTCGTGGCCAAAAAATTGCGCGAAGCTTAATGCAGCATGTATTGGCAATGGCTAACAAACTTGAGTGTGAACAAGTTTGTTTACAGGCGTCAGAAGCAGCCCTTAACTTATATTTGAGTTTGGGATTTATTCCGGTTGCTAAACTGAGCAAAGTTTGTCTGTCATCTGATTTGGCTTGAGCAAACAATTTACATCAGGTTATGCAAAATACCGACTCACTTGAGCGTGGGTCGTTAATTATTTGTCGTTCGCCATTTATGGCGTTCAAAATTTTGGATATGATATTGAAATGCGCTACTTTCTATATAGTTACCTGTGTTTATGTTATTTCATATACGACTTAATGGTGTAAACGCCGATCTACGGTAAAAAATTTGAATTAATTAAAATTAAATGGAAAAGGCACTCGTAAGTTTCCAGTGAGGCTAGAAAAATGTAAGCAAAATATTTCTTTAGGTTTTTTAAGGTTTGCTTAAGTTTATTTTAATAAGTTTTGTCTGATTATAACCTGACGGAGTTTATTGTCTTACTGAATAAAGTAATTTCATCTTTCAAGCCCCTTTTTGTATTGGTTGAAGTGGCGATGCCCGAATTTATTATGCAATACGATTTGCGACCCAATCGGTTATTTGTCGAATATCTGAATTACCCGCAAGAAGTGTTTAAGCTTGCTCGGCTTTAATCATGTTGCTTGCATGCTGATTAGTTATTTAAGCAAAATTCAGCTCAAACCCGGCGGCAGCCTGTATTTGCTGCTCGGTTTCTAAATCAGCTTGCAGTAATTGCTCAGACTCTAAAAAATTGCCCGGAAAGGTTAATTGAATCGAGTCTTCACTGACGCTGACTTGATAACCGGGTAAATAATTTTCGCGCCGACGTAAATTTAAAATCGCAGCAATCCTAAATATGCGGATCGCACGGATTAGTTTATTGGTTTTATATAAGCTAAAGCCGGGTAGTTCAGATGTTTTAAATTTTTTGCGATGCAGTCTGACCAAACTGGCAATCGCCAGTTGTTCTTCCTGGTTAAAACCTGGCATATCGGTATTTTCCAGAATATAGGCAGAATGTTTATGATAGCCGGTTGAATGAATTTGAATACCGACTTCATGAAGTTGAGCCGCCCAATACAGCAAAGAGCGATAATCTGCTTTGCCAAATTTCCATTCGCCATCCAATTGATCAAATATAAAAGTCGCGGAGCGTGCTACTCTGGCAGCCTGGTTAGTATCAATTGCATAGCGCTGGCTTAAACTTTCTACTGTGCGTTCGCGAATATCGTGGTGTTTAAATCTGTCCTGCATTTCATATAACACACCTTCGCGAAGGGCTGCATCTTCATAGTTCATTGACTCTATACCAAGTGCATCAAATGCAGCGATTAAAACGGCCAGACCGCCAGCTAACACAGGTCGTCTATGTTCACTAACGCCGGGAATATCGATTTTATCGACATGACCATAGGTAATGAGTGTTTGTTTTAATTTTTCAAGGTGGCTCGCTTTAATCTCGCCATTGCTCCAGCCATTTTGAACTATGGCTTCACGAATCGCTTTGATCGTTCCGGATGTTCCGTGGCAGGTATTCCAACCCAGATGACGGTAGTTATCAACAATGACTTCCAGTTCCTGTTCAGCGGCAATAACGGCGCGCTGAAAAGCTCGCTCGGTGATTTTTCCTTTATTGAAAAACTGATTGGTATAACTGACGCAGCCCATACTGCGTGAGCTTAATTGAAGCGGCTTAAAATATTCGCCAATAATAAATTCTGTACTGCCACCGCCAATATCTATCACCAGTTTATTGCCATCATGGGCAACTGTGTGAGCCACGCCCTGATAAATCAAACGGGCTTCTTCTTTGCCCGGTATGACTTCAATCGGGTAGGGGAATACGGCTTCAGCCTGACTCAAAAAGCTTTGCCGGTTAATGGCTTTTCGCAACGTATAGGTGGCGACAACCCGGATATTGTCTGCCGGTATGCCTTTTAAGGTGTCAGCCATCTGGCGTAATGTTTCGAGTCCTCTGTCCATTGCCTCCTGACTTAGCATTGCATCATCAGACAGGCCCTGAGCAAGCCGGACTCTTTGTTTTACTTTATGTAGATTCTGAATTGAACCATCAACGATTCGTGCAACAATTAAATGAAAACTATTGGAGCCTATATCTAATGCGGCTACGACGTCAGCATTATTTGCTGTGTTTTCCTCTTGCATTATCGCTCCTTTACGATCGCCAGGCGTTCTGTACTCAGTTAGAATTCCCACTTAGTCTAACGGGCAAAACGCCTACAGCTTTGCTTTTTATTTATATTTAGCTTGTTTTAAAAAGTCATAGATTGCAACTTGTGAACGGATTTTTTTTCTGTTGCCTCTTGGCACATACTGATTATTTTGGTGTTTGTCTATAATTCTGGCTTTAGTCGTATCTTTATATTGTAATTCGAATAAATCCATAATCTGTTGCTTTAAGCCGGTATTGTATATCGGGCAACTGACTTCGATTCGATTTTCAATATTACGGGTCATCCAGTCGGCGGATGAAATATAGACTTTTTCGTCGCCGTCATTGCCAAAAATCATGACTCTGGGGTGCTCTAAAAAACGATCAACTATGCTAATAGCGGTAATATTTTCACTTAAGCCTTTCACCTGAGGGGTTAAGCTGCACATACCACGAATAATCAAACGAATTTTTACGCCGGCCTGGCTCGCTTCGTACAGTTTTAATATCAGCGGTTCATCAACCAGGTTATTAATTTTTAAGTCGATTCTCGCGGGTTTGTTCATCCGCGCTGAGTTTATTTCCTGATCGATCAATTGAGTAATATTAATTCGGGTATTAATCGGCGACACCATCAAATGATAAAATTTAAAACGTTTATAGCTATGCTCAATAAAATCAAAGACGTTTTCTACTTCTTTTGTAATTTCAGAATGTGCAGTAAACAGACTGAAGTCGGTATATATTTTTGCCGTCTTTTCGTGAAAATTGCCCGTGCCTAAATGAGCATAACGGATAATTTCATCGCCTTCTTTACGGTGGATTAAACAAAGTTTTGAATGTATTTTTAATGTCGGAATACCAATTTGCACTTTAATGCCGGCATCTTCCATCACTCGCGACCATTCAATATTATTTTCTTCGTCAAATCTGGCTTTGAGCTCAACAACCACAGATACAGTTTTACCGTTTTTTACCGCATCAATTAATGAGTTGATAATACGGGAGTTTTTAGCAACCCGGTAAATGTTCAGTCTGATTTGCGTCACCGCAGGATCAAAAGCGGCCTGTCGGACTAACTCAGTAAAATGGTCAAATCTGTGGTAAGGGTAGTAGAGTAAAATATCTTGCTTTTTAATGGCCTCAAATGAAGTGGTTGCCTCCATAAAATGAGGATGAGCCAAAGCCGGTAATTTGGGGTTTTCTAAATATTTTCGGCCAAAGTTAGGAAAGCCGATAAAATCTTTAAAATTGCGATAGCGACCGCCTGCCAGTAAACCTTCGTTAGTATCTGAAATTTGCAGCTGCTTTTTCAAAAATTTCAGTAACTTTGCCGGCATCTCTCTGTCATAGACAACTCTGGTTGGCTCTGCACTGAATCTTTGTTTTAAGCTTTCTGACATGAGCTCAACAATGCTTTGGTCTATTTCGTCTTCAACCACATATTCTGCATCTCGGGTGAGTTTGAATGAATACGCGTAAATTTCGTCAAACTGAAAAAATCCTTCAAATATTTCACGCAAGTTATGCACGATAATATCATCTAGCATAATAACTTCTTTTTTTATTTTGCTTTTTTCCGGCGGCAGTAAAATAAAGCGCGGGACTTCATTGGTAGGTACTTCAATAATGGCATATTCTGATTTATCGCCATTGCTCATTTGCACCGCGAGATAAGTTTCATTGTCATTTAACAAATCAACCAGTTTTCGATTTTTTGAAGGAATAAGCGGCGTAATGTGTTTTAACACTTCACTATTAAAATAATGTTTCAGCCATTTGTCATGGAAATCACTCAGGTTGGACTCGTCTACAAAGTAGATTTTGTGTTTTGCCAGTTGTTTAGTGACATCCTTATATATGATGTCAAACTTTCCCTGTAAGTCTAAAACCTTAGCTTGAATGTCATTGAGCAGTTGATTTGCGCTATATGACGGAGCACCATCCGGATTTGCTTTTTCAATTATAATGCGACGCTTTACATCAGCTACCCGGACTCTGAAATATTCATCAAGATTATTAGAAAAAATACCTAAAAAGCGAACGCGCTCAACAACAGGGACACTTTTATCTGCTGCTTCCTGCAAAACTCTCTCATTAAATGATAACCAGCTTATTTCTTTCGCGACAATCGACTGTTCTTTTGTCATTTATTATGCTCTAAAATCGTTTAAAAAACTTGTAGTCAATTACAACCTGTTTCGATGACGCTTTTATGACAATTGTCATAAAAGCTGTCATAAATCTTTTATAAATATAGCTTATAACAGCTTGTTTTAGTTACTTTATTGTTGACTTGAATTAGAGCTTAAATTGACTTCAACAACCAGATCATTGGCAATTTCTTCAAGTGATTCGGTTAAATCATCCAAGTCTAGATCTTTTGGAATTTCAATCTCAGCCTGGGCTTTAAATAATAAACTTCCCCAGTTAGGCGCACTTTCACAGCTTGAACTGAGTTTGAGTAAGTTGACATGATGAGATGCAAGAATACGGGATATTTCTTTAATAATACCTTGTTTGTCATTACCCATAATTTCTAATTGAACCACATTCGTATTCTGCTCTCCTTGGCTTTCACCTTTTGCTACACTCAGCTGAAAATCCGGGCTGGAAAGGCTTTCAAGCGCATTGAGCACATTAACTGATTCTTCTGATGGGCAACTAAACTCAACAATCCCGGCAAACTGTCCGGATAAACGACAAAAGTTACTTGCCAGCCAGTTGCCCTGATGTTCGTTTATTACTTTAGACAGTTGTTCGATAATACCGGGTTTGTCACGTGTGATTACAGATATGACATAATTAGTATTCATCTCATTTTTCCTTATTAGTCTGTATAAGCACTAGTATGCGGTTATCAATACGCATTTGTCTACCATAAAATTTAGCGCGCTCATTTTTGCATTTTTGATTTAAGTTATTGTTTTTATTGTTTGTAACGAATCATACTTTGACTTCAATTTTGTTCTCTAACCTGAGTCAGTTTTAATCGGGTTTTTAAGCTTAAAATATAGTTGAAAATATACAAACTGCCTTGGTTTCAATTAAATATGACAGTTGTAACAAAAGTGTCATAAAGTGCTGTTAAGGTGGCGCCATCTTTTTTAGCTGGTTTGTGGTATGAAAATATCAAGCTTCTCAAATTTGTCTGCTGGCATATTATTGCTAATAAGTGCCGGACTCATTGCCTTGATCACCTGGTCGGGCATGCAGCGCGAACAGGTTCAGGTTGATTTAACCCAGTATCAGAATAACAAAAACCTGCTGACTCAAAAATTCAGAGTGAGTGTGAACCATTACATTGAAAGCAGTAATTCTCTCCAACTTAATAAAGCACTCGAAGAATTAGAGCAGATTAAAGCAAACCTTCAGACTCAAAATAAAAGCATGTTCAGTGATTTATTTGTTCAAATTGAGCATATTGTTGAATTAATCAATACCGATGTGCGGGCAGCCGGAAAACTTGGTAATAACAGTGCTGCTTTACTTCAGTTTGCCGAGCAGAGCATGCTGGGAGATTTAGAAAGTCTGGTTGAATATGCAGAGCAGGGCAAAGCAGACAAACCTTTATTGGCAGGTCAGTATTTACAAGCTATCGCACAAGCGAGTTTAACCTTAAATGAGTTAAGCTATCGCCGTGAGCGTACTTTTATGACGTCGGGTCAGACGGATGAAAATATTGGATTGTTAATTGATGTCAGTGAATCTTTGCTGGCACAGGTTGAACATATCAACCTGCTGGACAGACTCGAAATTTACCCGGACGCTGAGCCTGTGGATGAAGATGACTTGTTTTTAGGGATGATGGATGAACCGAGTGAAATCGGGGATGAATTGATGAGTGACCTTAGATCACAAGTGAAACGTTATCCAAAAGAAGTTGCCAATACACAGGACTCTCTTGCCCTTGTTAATCAGGCAATGGCCGAATTAGCTCGCTCAGTAGATGCGTTTGAACAGGCATTTTTAACCTTTGAAGATCAATTGGTAGAGCATCAGGAAAGGGTCAATCAGCAAACAGAATGGCTATTGTTTTCGGCGGCCGCCTGTTTGATTTTGGTTGCTATTTTAATCGTTGTTTTTCAGTATGCTTGGGTTGTTAAACGCATTCGCCAGCTCACCACTAATTTTAAGCAACTGGTTGATACCGGCGAGTTAAAACATATTGAAGTGAAACATAATCGGTCTGAAATCGATGAGGTTAGCTCGTGTTTTAACCAGTTAATCGCCCAACTTGAAGATGAAAATAAAAACAAAAATGACCGTTTAGTGGATATTTCTTCAACCCTAGCTGGCTTGGTTCAGGAAATTAAAGAGATCGAGAACTTTACCGGTGCAATTGATACGAATATGCAAAACACCTCGTCTATCGTTGAGCAATTGGTTGAACTGGCTGAAGAAGTCTATTCAGGCTCTGAAAATGTACAAAACAATGCCAAACAAACCGAAGAGTCAAT
Organism: uncultured Alteromonadaceae bacterium; assembly: GCA_913056495.1. GTDB lineage: Bacteria > Pseudomonadota > Gammaproteobacteria > Enterobacterales > Alteromonadaceae > Catenovulum. The sequence continues at coordinate 235,733 of CAJXMO010000003.1, forward strand.
CGCTGACAGTAATGTCAAAATAGATTTGGTTACCCAAAATACTCAAGCGATTGTCGATGCTGCGAATGATTGCTATCAATCCGTAGCGAGTCTGGTTTCTTCCGTTGATAATGCTTCGACAATCGTTGATACCATCAGCAGTATTGCAGAGCAAACCAATTTACTGGCGCTGAATGCGGCTATTGAAGCGGCAAGAGCCGGTGAGCATGGTCGCGGTTTTGCTGTGGTTGCTGATGAGGTCCGTAATTTGTCAAAGCGGACTCAGGATTCACTCGGTGAAATAACCGATATTCTAGGACAGCTAAAAGCCGCGTCGGGCGAGCTTGACCAAACGATTAAAGGAATAGATGGTTTATCAAGTGAGCAGGCCAATACGGCACAGGCGTTATCCGGTAATGCTGAAGTTGTAAGGGCACAAGCGCAAAACTCGGCCAGTACCGCATTGCAAAGCTTTCACAATGCGAGCACACAACTGGAACACATTAATCAGTTTAAACAGTCTATTAGTCAAATCCAGTCTATAATTGGGCAAGCAATTGAAAAAGCTAATTTGGTAAGTCAGAGTACAGAAATACAAGCAACAAATATTATTGAAACTTTGGGGGATGCTAACACTAAGCACGCTAGATAGGTAAAAAATTAATTTAATTTGAGCTGTATTATTTTTTTAGCTTGGTTTTAGTGTAGAATCCGCCGCCGCAAGCAAAATATAACTAAAGGTTAAACTATGTCTGCTAATTCATTTTTAGGTGTATTTGGTAAATCACCTTTTAAAGCGTTAGAAACGCATATAGACATTGCCAAATCGGCAAGTGAGCTATTAGTACCATTCTTTGAAGCTGTGTTTGACACAGACTGGACTAAAGCTGAGTCTCTAAGGAAAGAGATATCAGAACGAGAGCGGGAAGCAGATACGATTAAAAGGGAACTTAGAATACAGTTGCCAAAAGGCATATTTTTACCTGTCGACAGAGCTGACTTACTAGAGCTTATCGTTCAGCAAGACAAAATTGCGAATAAGTCAAAAGACATTGCCGGTCGAGTCATTGGCCGTGAATTACCTATCCCACAAACCCTCCGCGAAGAATTTTTTACTTATCTAAACCGCTGTATTGACGCCGTTAGAGTTTCGGCGAAGGCGATCAACGAATTAGACGAATTATTAGAAACCGGCTTTAAAGGTCGTGAAGTTGAAATCGTTGAAAAAATCATCTCGCAAATTGATTCAATCGAAGAAGATACGGACAAGATGCAAATCAGCTTACGTTTTTCAGTTCGTCAGCACGAAACTGAACTTAGCCCGATTGACGCCATGTTTTTATATGACGTAATTGAGTGGGTTGGAGATTTAGCCGATAGAGCTGAGTCAGTCGGTGGACGTTTAGAGCTGTTACTTGCTCGTTAATATCAGAGGTTATTGATGGATATTTTAGAAAGTTACGGCTTAATTTTAATTTTATTCGCTGCCGTTGTAGGTTTTTTCATGGCTTGGGGTATAGGTGCTAATGACGTTGCAAATGCAATGGGTACCTCGGTTGGTTCAAAAGCGCTAACCATTAAACAAGCTATTATTATTGCTATGATTTTTGAATTCGCCGGTGCTTATTTAGCAGGTGGTGAAGTAACTTCTACGATTCGTAAAGGCATTATTGACTCAGCACCTTTTATTAACGCACCTGAGCAATTTGTACTGGGTATGATCTCCGCACTCATCGCAGCGGGTGTCTGGCTTGCGGTTGCTTCTTACATGGGCTGGCCTGTCTCTACTACGCACTCGATTGTCGGTGCCATTATAGGTTTTGCATTAATCAGTGCAGGCTCAGAGGCGATTAACTGGGGTAAAGTCGGCGGTATCGTTGGCAGTTGGATTGTTACGCCTCTGTTATCCGGGGTGATTGCTTATATTATCTTTATGAGCGCCCAGAAATTTATTTTTAATACTGATAACCCAATTAAAAATGCGAAACGTTATGTGCCGGTTTATATGGCCATTGCAGGTTTTGTTTTATCTTTGGTAACGATTAAAAAAGGTTTAAAACACGTATTTTCGGACTTTGCGGTTTCAATTACGACATTTGATGCTTATCTGTACTCTATTATTATAGGTATTATTGTCGCTTTAATTGGTCGTTTATTTATTGCCCGTTTAAAAATAGACCCGGCAGCAGATAAAGATATGCAATTTAATAACGTTGAAAAAATCTTTGCGGTATTAATGATAGTAACAGCTTGTTGTATGGCTTTTGCGCACGGTTCAAATGACGTGGCAAACGCAATTGGTCCATTAGCAGCCGTAACCAGTGTAATCAGCAGTGGTGGTGAAATCGGTTCAAAAGCGGCTTTAGCCTGGTGGATTTTACCTTTGGGTGCGTTTGGTATCGTAGCTGGTTTGGCCATATTTGGTCACCGTGTAATGGCGACAATCGGTAAAGGCATTACACATTTAACACCAAGCCGTGGTTTTGCCGCTGAACTGGCAGCAGCCAGTACGGTTGTAATTGCTTCAGGTACAGGTCTACCTATTTCAACCACCCAAACTCTGGTTGGTGCGGTATTAGGGGTTGGTTTAGCCCGTGGTATTGCAGCACTGAATTTAGGTGTAGTGCGTAACATCGTTATTTCGTGGGTTGTTACCTTGCCGATTGGTGCTGGTTTGGCTATTCTTGCCTATTTAACACTAACTTCTATTTTGCTATAGCAGGTAGTTTAAGAATCGACTGAAATATTTCTGTCACTTAAATTTAAACAAAGGCTTCTTCGGAAGCCTTTGTTTTATCTGTTATTTTTATTTTTAAAAAGCTGAATGCGCGAACTTTAAGACAAGCATACAACTGGTTTTTGATGGTGTGTAACACAACTGTCATAAAAACATCATATAATGCGCGCAGTTAAAATTGACTAAGTTGACACATGTTGCAGATTACTACTCAAACTAACAATCAGAACTTTATTAGAAACTTGAAAGATAAAGTTGCCAAGTATGGCGTCACCACAGGTGGCATCATGGTATTGGTCGCTTTGTTATTGATTTTCTTTTATTTGTTATATGTCGTGCAGCCAATATTTGATGATGTTTCAATTGATCACAAATTAGATGTTGCCATCGAACAACCTGAAAAAACACTGGCGTTAGGTCTGGATGACCATGTTGAAACAGCTTTCAGGCTGACTTCTGACAATAAAATGGAGTTTTATCAATTAGCAGGTGAAGACTCAGGTCAGGCCATTACAGCTTTTGATATTGATTTAGACAGCGATGCAGTGGCGTTTGCACAAAGTATGGCTCATTTAAATCAGTATGCTTATGTTTCAGAAAATAATCAGCTGCTGGTTGCCTCACCAAAGTTTAAACTGGGTTTTGCTAATAATAAACGTCAGATTACACCTCAAATTATTTATCCGCTGACAGAGCAAGGCATAGAGCTGGATTCGAGCAGTCAAATTGAAAAATTTGCATTTGCAGTGAATTCAGAAGCTGGCGGTGTAATTTACCAAAATCGTGATGGTGAAATTAATTTTGTGCGTTTAGATGCCGAAGTTAATTTTATGACGGATGAAACAGAATGGTTGCAAATGCAGGCTCAGTTGCCTGTCATTCAGGGCGCAGTTGATTATTTATTAATTACAGCAGACGTATCCCGTGCTTTTGTTATTCAAAATGGTCAGTTATACGTATTTAATATCCGTGATCCTGAAAATATCAGTTTGGTTTCTAAAAGTCAGGTTGTTGATTATAAAAATAAAATCACAGCAACCAGTTTATTGGGCGGCGCAAACTCGATTGTCATTGCCGACAGCTCCGGCGAAATTAGTCAGTGGTTTGAAGTAAACGGTGAAAAAGGCCGTCGTTTTGAAAAGATCCGCAGTTTTAAATCCAGTCAGCCACAAACCGCTTTATATCCTGAATATTTCAGACGAAGTTTTGTTTCTGTAGATAACCAAGGCAAGTTAGGCGTTTATTATACAACGAGCCAGGCTGAGCTATTTAATGGCCCTATTACTCAGGGCAATATTAAAACCCTTTCGATTGCGCCGCGAGCAGACGCTTATATCTTACAGTCAAACAAAACCATTCAGGTTTTTGAAGTACACAATGAACACCCGGAAGTGACATGGTCTGCTTTATGGAATGAAGTCTGGTATGAAGGCTACAGTGAGCCGGATTATGTCTGGCAGTCTACTTCAGCATCAGATGACTTTGAGTCTAAATTCAGTTTGGTTCCGATTACCTTCGGTACCATTAAAGCTGCGTTTTATGCCATGTTATTTTCCGTTCCGATTGCGTTAGCTGCGGCTATTTATACCGCCTATTTTATGCCGGCCAAAATCAGAACCCTGGTTAAGCCGACCGTTGAAATTATGGAAGCTTTACCGACGGTTATTCTTGGCTTTTTAGCCGGTCTTTGGTTAGCGCCGCTCATTGAAACGCATTTAGCTGCGCTGTCAGTCCTGGTTATTTTATTGCCGGTGTCGATTTTGCTCGTTGCATTTGTCTGGCATAACCTGCCTCAGACTGTGCGCAACGCACTGCCGGAAGGCTGGGATTCCATTATTTTGATCCCTGTGATTGTATGCTTATCCTGGGCTTGTATATCCCTGAGTCCCTGGTTGAATGATGTCATGTTTGACGGTGATGTGCGTTTATTTATTACCGATGAGTTAGGTATTTCATTTGACCAGAGAAACTCTCTGGTTGTGGGCATTGCAATGGGATTTGCGGTTATTCCAACCATTTTCTCAATTGCTGAAGATGCCGTTTTTTCAGTGCCTAAACATTTATCTCAAGGCTCATTAGCCTTGGGGGCGAGTCAGTGGCAGACGCTGGTCAGAGTGGTGCTATTAACGGCTAGTCCGGGTATTTTTTCTGCCGTCATGATGGGACTGGGCCGCGCTGTGGGTGAAACCATGATTGTATTAATGGCGACCGGTAATACCCCGATTATGGATTGGTCAGTATTCCAAGGCATGCGAACTCTATCGGCCAATATTGCGGTTGAAATGCCAGAGTCAGAGGTTGGCAGTACACACTATAGAATTTTGTTCTTAGCTGCTTTTGTATTGTTTGTATTTACGTTTGTTTTTAACACAATTGCTGAATTTGTTCGTCAGCGATTGCGTGACAAATATAGTTCTTTATAAGCCAAGGTAAGTTTTAAATGAAGAGTTGGTTTAAATCAGGTTCTCCGTGGATTTGGATGACAGCCGGAGCTGTTAGTCTGAGTTTGATTTCTGTACTTGGGTTGTTATTAATGATTGCCTGGCGTGGCTTAAGTTTCTTTTGGCCCGCAGATGTTTATGAGTTTAATTTAGAGCAGGGGCAGGCAACCCATAAAATTATTGGTGAAGTGTATGACAGGGAAGAAGTCTCGGCAAAACGTTTGCGCGAAGCCGGTTTCACGATCCCACAAAGTCAGGGTGAAAATGTTGAACGTTTGCTGGTTAAAACAGGTAACCGTGAGTTTGTTGAATTAGACTTCAGATGGATTTTAGAAACGGATATTCAATCGGCCGAAAAAAGATCCGGCATTGCCGTATTTGAACGCAGTAAAAATGGTAACTTCTATGGCTATGTTGATCATGTTGTGATTGACGGACAGCGTGCTGATTCTGCAAAACTGGATTCAGTTATTGAACGCGCCGTTGAGATTAATGAGCAAGCGCTGGATTTACAAAACGATGAGATTGGCTCAATTAACTATCGTTTAGAAAAAATCCGTCTTGAACAAAGAGCACTGGAACTTGAAAACGAATTAACTGACGAGATTAAAGCTGAGTATCAGGCTGAAATTGATGGCCTGAATAAAAGCTATCAGAGTTATGAAAAGCAGTTATTTAAGCTTCGTCAGGCTGCGGACAGAGATGCGGTTGTGGTGAAAGATATGCGAGGCGAGCTCGTCACTATTCCTGCTGCTCAAATTCTCGATGTTCATTTTCCAAATGATATGTCAGTGCTGGATAAAACAGCTCGTTTCTTTGTTCAGATTGGTAAGTTTGTCAGCGATGATCCACGAGAAGCCAATACTGAAGGTGGGGTTTTCCCGGCAATTTTCGGTACTGTTTTCATGGTTATTCTGATGGCCGTTATTGTGACGCCTTTTGGGGTGATAGCGGCCATTTATTTGCATGAGTACGCTGCAAAAAATAATGTGACTAAAGTCATTCGTATTGCTGTGATTAACCTTGCCGGTGTGCCTTCGATTGTATATGGCGTATTTGGTCTGGGCTTTTTTGTTTATATGTTAGGTGGCAGTATAGATGAACTGTTTTATCCGGAAGCTTTGCCTAATCCGACATTCGGTACGCCTGGTGTAATCTGGTCCGCATTAACTCTGGCTATTTTAACCTTGCCGGTTGTCATTGTTTCAACCGAAGAGGGCATGTCACGTATACCAAGCTCATTGCGTCAGGGCAGCTTAGCGCTAGGTGCAACTAAAGCTGAAACTCTGTGGCGGATTATTATTCCTATGGCAAGCCCGGCGATTATGACAGGTCTGATTTTGGCTGTGGCCCGTGCGGCGGGTGAAGTTGCGCCTCTGATGTTAGTCGGGGTGGTGAAAATGGCGCCAACATTGCCATTAGACGGTAACTTCCCGTTTATTCACATCGACCGTAAATTTATGCATTTAGGTTTCCATATTTATGATGTTGGTTTCCAAAGTCCGAATGTAGAAGCTGCGCGGCCTTTGGTTTATGCAACCGCATTTTTACTGGTGACTGTCATTGTCGCACTGAATATTACAGCGATTGGTATACGTAACCATTTACGTGAAAAGTATAAGTCGCTTGAGCATTAAACAAATTTAAAAAGGTTTATTTAAGATGATTTCATTATCACCTGAAGTTACAAAGATAAATAACGCGATTTCTCCAAATGAGTTGAGCGCGGAGCAAACAGCATTAGAAATGCGGGATCTGAATTTGTTTTATGGCGAAAAACAAGCCTTATACAATATAGATATGAAAATACCTAAAGGTAAAGTAACCGCTTTTATCGGGCCATCGGGCTGTGGTAAATCAACTTTACTGCGCTGTATCAACCGAATGAATGACCTGGTCGATATTTGTAATGTAAAAGGCGAAATTTTGCTGGAAGGCAAGAATATCTATGATAAAGATGTGGATGTTGCCAATTTACGTCAGAATGTCGGTATGGTATTTCAGCGTCCAAACCCATTTCCTAAATCTATTTATGAAAATGTGGTTTATGGTCTTCGTATTCAGGGAATTAAAGATAAGCGTAAACTCGATGAAGTGGTAGAAACTTCATTACGTAAAGCGGCTTTATGGGATGAAGTAAAAGACAGATTAAACGACAGTGCGTTCGGCTTATCCGGTGGTCAGCAGCAACGCCTTGTCATTGCACGAGCAATCGCGATTGAACCTAAGGTATTGCTACTGGATGAACCAACTTCTGCGCTGGATCCTATCTCAACTTTGACCATCGAAGAATTGATTAATGATTTAAAAGAATCTTACACTGTGGTTATCGTTACCCATAATATGCAACAGGCTGCGCGTGTTTCAAATTATGCTGCTTTTATGTTTATGGGTGAGTTGATTGAATATTCTGATACCAACCAGTTATTCACGACACCGGCTAAAAAGAAAACAGAAGATTATATTACCGGTCGTTACGGCTAAAATAACGACTATACTTAGTTAGAATCTAGTATGTTATCGCTCGTTTTTAAGGTTAATACCTATGGATTTAAAATTAGATAAACACATATCGGGTCAGTTTAATACTGAGCTTGAACACATAATGAGCAGTGTGCTCGACATGGGCGGATTGGTTGAGCAACAAATCAGTCAGGCGCTGGAAGCTATCAGTAACTGTGATGCTAAACTTGCTGAAAAAGTGATTGAAAACGATGATAAAATTAATCGTTATGAAGTGGCTATTGACGAAGAATGTGCACGCATCATTGCAAAGCGTCAGCCTGCCGCAATTGATTTAAGAATTATTTTAGCGGTTGCAAAAATGATAGCTGACTTAGAACGAATTGGTGATGAAACCTGCCGCATGGTCCGAGCTGCACAGGCTCAATATAAAAATCAGGATCATCAGTTTATTGTTGATTTGGATCACATGGGTCAACAAGTTTTAATTATGTTTAATAAGGTGTTGGACGCTATCGCGAGAATGGATAGCGATGCCGCCTATGAAGTGCATAAGCTTGACAAGAAAATTGACAAGGCTTACGAAGCAATCACACGTCAGCTAATGACACATATGATGGAAGATCCGCGTTCTATACCAAAAGTGATGGATGTGGTTTGGGCGACTCGTTCGCTTGAGCGAATCGGTGACAGGTGCCAGAACATCAGTGAGCATGTGATTTACTTAATTAAAGGCAAAGATGTGCGCCATCGCAGCCGAGAGCATATCGAAAAAATGTTAGATGTGAAATAACCCGCATTTATTTAGCTCTCATTTATTTAGCTTAAGATACAAAAAAGCTCAGTCCGGGACTGAGCTTTTTTATCGGTAGCAGCATAAAACGCTCTGGAGCCTGTTGACGTTTGGTGTACAAATTTTGTTCTAACCAAACGCGTTTTGCTCGCGACGCGAGATATGTAGCATAGTTATTCTCGGCAATACGCTCTAGTTTTTATCCGCTACTTTAAATGTAAAAGGTTTAGATTTTGCCGGTTTAGCTTTGTGCCTTCTGGGTTTTGAAGCCGGCTGGTTTTCAGCTTTTTGATGCGACTGATTCGCTCGGTTATCTTCACGATTTGCCCGACTGTTTTTATGTTGTGGTCGCTTGGCTTTTTCATCTGTTCGGTTGTGCGTGCGGCGACGTCCGTTTGCTGTTTCAGGCTTGTCAGCATTGGTTTCGTTGGCACTATCAATATGCGTCTTTTTCGGCTTTTTAGGACGTTTTTTCTTGGGGGCTCGCAGTACAGATTCAGGTAAGGCGTTAACCGGCTCAAATCTGGGCAGATTTTTTCTCGGCAGTACTTTTTGAATTAATCTTTCAATATCAAATAACTGTTTACTTTCTGCTGCACAAACCAAAGAAACAGCCTGGCCGGTTTGTCCGGCGCGGCCCGTGCGGCCAATTCGGTGAACATAATCTTCCGCGACATTCGGTAAATCAAAGTTGACCACCTGAGGTAACTGACTGATGTCAATTCCGCGAGCGGCAATATCTGTTGCAACCAATACCCGGGTTTCACCCGCTTTAAATTCAGCTAACGCTTTTGTTCTGGCGGCCTGACTTTTATTGCCGTGAATTGCAGCTGTTTTAATATCTGCAGAGCAAAGTTGTCGGACTAAACGGTTCGCGCCATGTTTGGTGCGGCTAAATACCAGAACTTGTTGCCAGTTATTGTCTAAAATCAGTTCAATCAGAGCGTCTGTCTTTTTGTTTTTATCAACCGGACAAATCCAGTGCTCGACCGTATCTACTGTGGAGTTAGCCGGTGTGACAGATATTTCAATTGGATCATTGATTAAGCCTTTTGCCAGCGCTTTTATCTCATCTGAGAAGGTAGCGGAAAACATCAGGTTCTGACGATTTTTCGGCAATAAACGAATAATTCTTTTAATGTCATGAATAAAGCCCATATCCAACATACGATCGGCTTCGTCCAGCACCAGTGTTTCGAGTTCGTCAAAACGGATGGCATTTTGCTGATATAAATCGAGCAAACGGCCAGGGGTTGCGACTAATATATCAACGCCTTTGGTGAGTCTGAGCATTTGTGGGTTTATTTTCACACCGCCATAAACCACATCGGTTTTTAGTGTCAAAAATTGGCTGTATTTTGCTATGTTATCAGCAACCTGAGCTGCCAGCTCGCGGGTTGGTGTTAAAATCAGGGTTTTGACCTGATTTGAACCTGCGCTTTTTTGACCGGCCAATTTTTCTAGAATCGGAAGTGTGAACCCCGCTGTTTTCCCGGTGCCAGTTTGCGCCGCAGCCATAATGTCTCGGCCGGATAAAATTGCGGGAACCGCTTTCGCCTGAATCGGGGATGGTGATTCATATCCCTGGGCTTCAATCGCTTTTAAAATAGGTTTTGATAAACCTAATTCAGTAAACTTCATATATGCTCTCATAGGTGATAAATAGCAGCTTAAATGGGCAATTATTTAAGCGGGCGGCAAGCTTACCCTAATCACAGCTAAACTGCTAACATATTTCACCCAGTGCAGTGGTTGGCTTTTAGCTAAGATAGCCTGTTAAAATACATGCTTAGGGTATATAATCCGTGGCAATTTTTGCATTGGTCTGGCGCTAAAGCTGACCAGCTCATAAAATCTCAGTTAAAAATATTAGAATCAGGAATAGAATAAATATGCGAAGCCATTATTGTGGTCAGGTCAATGAATCTTTAGTCGGTCAGTCAGTAACTTTGTGTGGTTGGGTAAATCGTCGCCGTGATTTAGGCGGTTTGATTTTTATCGATTTACGTGATGTGAAAGGGCTGGTTCAAGTGGTTGTCGACCCTGATTTTGAAGCTCTGTTTGAAACTGCAAACAAATTAAAACACGAGTTTTGTATTCAATTAAGCGGTACGGTTAGAGCACGCCCGGAAAGTCAGGTAAATAAAAATATGGCAACGGGTGCGGTTGAAATTCTGGCATCAGAATTAACCATTTTAAATAGCTCTGATGTACTACCAATTGATATGGGTGGCCATCAAAATAACTCAGAAGAACAAAGATTAAAATATCGTTATTTAGATTTGCGTCGCCCGGACATGACTAACAAAATTAAATTTCGCGCTAAAGTCACCAGTGAAATTCGTAATTATTTAGACAGCAATGACTTTCTGGATATTGAAACACCAATATTAACTAAGGCCACGCCAGAAGGTGCGCGAGACTATTTGGTTCCGAGCCGCACGCATAAAGGTCAATTTTTTGCGTTGCCCCAGTCTCCTCAGTTATTTAAACAGTTATTAATGATGTCCGGAATGGACAGATATTACCAAATCGTTAAATGTTTCCGAGATGAAGATTTACGAGCGGATCGTCAGCCTGAATTTACCCAGATTGATATCGAAACTTCTTTTATGTCGGCTGACGAAGTCATGGCAATAACCGAAGATATGGTACGCAAACTTTTTGTTAAGTTGCTGGATATCGATTTGGGTGACTTCCCTAAAATGACCTACGCAGAAGCTATGACTAAATATGGTAGCGATAAGCCGGACTTACGTATTGCGCTGGAAATGGTTGATGTTGCAGATTTATTGAAAGACGTTGAATTTAAAGTATTCTCTGGCCCGGCAAATGATCCTAAAGGTCGAGTGGCGGCATTAAAAGTGCCAGGTGGTGCGGATAAATTCTCACGGAAAGACATTGACGAGCTGACGAAATTTGTTGGTATTTATGGCGCAAAAGGTCTTGCATGGTTAAAAGTGAATGACCTGGATAAAGGCATGGAAGGCTTACAGTCTCCGATTTTAAAATTCTTACCGGAAGACGTAGCTAAAGGCATTTTAGATAGAGTTGAAGCGCAAACGGGTGACATTATTTTCTTCGGCTCTGATAAATATACGGTTGTCTCTGAAGCCATAGGTGCACTTCGTTTGAAAGTTGGCGAGCAGCTTGGATTAGTGGAAGACGCATGGAAACCTTTATGGGTAGTCGATTTTCCAATGTTTGAAGAATACGAAGGTGGCTTGACGCCACTTCATCATCCGTTTACAGCGCCGGTTGGTGTAACTGCAGAAGCGTTAAAAGCCAACCCTGAAAAAACCTTATCAAATGCATATGACATGGTTTTAAATGGCTGTGAAGTCGGCGGTGGTTCTGTTCGTATACATCAGCAGGATATGCAATCAGCTGTATTTGATATTTTGGGTATAGGTGAAGAAGAAGCAGAAGAGAAATTTGGCTTTTTGTTAGATGCATTAAAATTTGGTGCGCCGCCTCATGCTGGTTTAGCATTTGGTTTAGACAGATTAGTTATGTTGATGACAGGTGCGACATCTATTCGTGATGTAATGGCATTCCCGAAAACAACGACAGCGGCTTGTCCGTTAACGAATGCCCCAGGTTTTGCTAACCCGGATCAAATCAAAGAGCTAGGTATTCAAACACTTCCTGCTGAAAAAGCATAATCTTACGAAAAGCCATGCCTGCATTGGCATGGCTTTTTCGCTTTCCGGTTAGTCTCACATCACATACGATTCGATTTAAGAAACAATTTAGGAGTTTATTATGGCTGGGCACAGTAAATGGGCCAACATTAAACATAGAAAAGCAGCGCAAGATGCAAAGCGTGGCAAGATTTTTACTAAATTAATTCGAGAATTAACGGTTTCTGCCAGACAGGGTGGCTCAGACGTCAGTTCAAACCCAAGGCTAAGAGCGGCTGTCGATAAAGCCTTATCCAGTAATATGACGCGTGACACCATCGACAGAGCTGTTAAAAGAGGCTCGGGTGAGTTAGAAGGCCAGGAGTTAGAAGAGCTTACTTATGAAGGTTATGGCGTTGATGGTACCGCTATTTTAGTTGAGTGCATGACGGATAATAAAAACCGGACTGTATCTGAAGTGCGTCACGCATTTAGTAAATGTGGTGGCAACTTAGGTACAGATGGTTCAGTAGCTTACTTATTTGAAAAAAAAGGCGTATTGACATTTACCCAAGCCGAAGAAGATGAGTTATTAGAAGCAGCACTTGAAGCGGGGGCCGAGGATGTGGTTGAGCAGGACGATGGTAGCTTTGAAGTGTATACCACGCCCGATGCGTTTGGTGAGGTAAAAGATAACCTTGCAGCAGAACAATTGAATCCTGAAAGTGCGGAGGTAACTTTGGTTCCCAGTACTAAGGTATCACTTGACGCAGACTCTGCGCCTAAATTTATGCGCTTAGTGGATATGCTGGAGGATTTGGATGATGTTCAAAATGTTTACAGTAATGCCGATATAGCGGATGATGTTCTTGAACAGATGGAATAGGAAGCTGGGTTGAGCATCATTTTAGGTATAGATCCGGGCTCAAGGATCACAGGCTATGGCGTTATCAGACAGTCACGTAATCAGTTTCAGTATTTGGGCAGTGGCTGTATTCGTTTAGGTGATGCCCCTTTACCCGAACGCCTGATCAATATTTTTAATGGTGTTAGTGAAATCATTACTCAGTTTAAGCCGGATTCATTTGCTATCGAGCAGGTCTTTCTGGCGCATAACCCGGATTCTGCACTTAAGTTGGGACAGGCCCGCGGCTCTGCCATAGTTGCAGCCGGTCACGCCGGACTCGAAGTCGCAGAATTCTCAGCACGGCAAATTAAACAAGCCGTTGTAGGCAAAGGTAATGCTGAAAAAGCTCAGGTTCAGCATATGGTTTCCCATATCTTAAAGTTGAATCAAAAGCCTCAGGCGGATGCCGCTGATGCGCTGGCCGTTGCGCTTTGTTATGCTCATACCAGACAAAGTTTAATCGGACTGGCGGGGCAGGCAACCAAAACGGTTAGACGACGCCTGCGCTAAACCCGATTGAGTCAAATCAAATTAAAATAATAAGGCAAGTGAGATGATCTCCAGATTAACCGGCATAATAGTTGAAAAATTACCACCCGAATGTGTTTTAGATGTGAATGGCGTTGGTTATGAGATTAATTTGCCGATGACCAGCTTTTATCAATTGGCCGAACTAGATCAGCAACAAACCATATTCATCCATCAGGTGTTTCGTGAAGACGCTCAAGCACTGTATGGATTTCATAGCCGTTATGAAAGGGACCTATTTCGAGAATTGCTGAAAGCGAACGGTGTTGGCCCCAAACTGGCATTGGCTATTTTATCAGCCATGTCGGGTCCTGAGTTTATCAGTACAGTACAGCACTCAGAAGTGAATCGCTTGGTGAAAATACCGGGCGTGGGTAAAAAAACGGCTGAGCGTTTATTACTTGAAATGAAAGACAGGCTAGCAAAATGGCAGGCTGTGAGTCAGGCGCCTGATGGTATAGAAACACTTGGCGAAGATGCACAAGCCCAGGTTAATTTTGTTGCACCACAAAATGCAAGTCGGGATGCAGTTGAAGCTTTAATCGCACTGGGTTATAAAGCTAATCAGGCAGAAGCCGCAGTGAAAAAAGTTGCTCAGACGGATTCGTCTAGTGAGCAAATAATTCGTTTAGCCCTTAAGAGCATGTTGTAACTTATGATAGAAGCCGATCGCTTAATCAGTGCTGAAGCACAATTTGATGAAGAAACCGTAGACAGAGCTATACGGCCGCAGACGCTCGCCGATTATACCGGTCAGAAACATGTTGTTGAGCAAATGAGTATTGCGATTGAAGCGTCGAAAAAACGCCAGGATGCGCTTGATCACGTACTTATTTTTGGTCCTCCGGGGTTAGGTAAAACCACGCTTGCCCGAATTATTGCCAATGAAATGGCGGTGAATATAAAAACAACTTCAGGCCCTGTACTCGAAAAAGCAGGTGATCTGGCCGCTTTACTGACAAACCTAGAACCACATGATGTTTTGTTTATTGATGAAATACATAGGTTGAGTCCGGCAGTTGAAGAAGTACTGTATCCGGCAATGGAAGATTATCAGCTCGATATTATGATAGGTGAGGGGCCGGCTGCGCGCTCTATAAAGCTGGATTTACCGCCGTTTACTCTGGTTGGCGCAACAACGCGTGCTGGTTCACTAACCTCACCGCTTCGTGATCGCTTTGGTTTAGTGCAGCGACTTGAATTTTATGATGTTACAGAGTTAGAAAAAATTATCAGTCGTTCGGCGCAGTTTTTACAAATGGAGCTGAGTTCGGCGGGCGCGAAAGAAATTGCCATTCGTTCTCGTGGGACGCCGAGAATTGCGAATCGTTTATTACGCCGGGTCAGAGATTATGCGGATGTAAAAGCAGAGGGTATTGCCGATGATAAAATTGCAGCTCAGGCTTTAAATTTATTGAATGTGGATGATCAGGGGTTTGATTATATGGACCGAAAACTCTTAGATACCATTATTGATAAATTTGAAGGTGGACCGGTTGGACTGGATAATATTGCAGCGGCTATCGGAGAAGAAAAGGATACGATTGAGGATGTGATTGAACCCTTTTTAATTCAGCAGGGGTTTATTCAGCGTACGCCACGCGGCAGAATCGCAACTCAAAGGGCTTATTTACATTTTGGATTGGTGAAAAATAAACAATCTTAAACAATTGCGTGACAGGGTTGGCTAAACCGAACATTGCAATATGTTCATTGCAATTTAAATAGCGTATATTTTAGAAAATAATTTTAATAAAGGCCATGCGTTCAATAACCGGAACTTTTTATTGCCTGAGCGATCAAAGCTAGTCGGTTGATTGAAAAGCTTAAAGTAAAGTTTGAGTAAATTGATTTAAGGTTAATTGACTTATACTCACTTTGATAATTAAGATGGCCATATTTGTCATTAATTTGTTATGATCAACAACAAATAGCGCTAATTTAGATATAAAAAATATTTAAGGAATTCGAGAGTGTCTGCTGATATCAGTTTTTTCGGTTTATTTATGCAAGCCAGCTTATTAGTAAAAGCGGTAATGCTAATGCTACTTGCTTTGTCTGTTATTTCCTGGACTATGATTTTTAAACGATCATCCGCATTAAACCGGGCCAGCCGCCAGTCACGTATATTCGAAGACAGATTCTGGTCGGGTGTGGATTTAAGTAATCTTTACCACGAAGTGACGCATAAAGTGGGTGATTTATCCGGCTCTGAAAATTTATTTAAAGCGGGTTTTAAAGAATTTGCTCGTAATCGTAAAGGTTCTGTATCTTCTCCTGAAGCTGTAATGGATGCGACATATCGTGCAATGCGAGTTAGCTTGTCTCGTGAAATTGATAAGCTGGAAACACATTTGCCTTTTTTAGCGACTGTCGGTTCAATTAGTCCTTACATTGGCTTGTTCGGCACTGTATGGGGGATTATGAATGCCTTTATTGCATTAGGTGAAGTTAAACAAGCTACCTTGGCTATGGTTGCCCCGGGTATTGCTGAGGCATTAATTGCAACCGCTATGGGCCTGTTTGCAGCAATACCGGCTGTAATCGCTTATAACCGCTTTTCTCACAGGGTTGAAAAACTCGAAAACAATTTAATGAATTTTATGGAAGAGTTTTCGTCTATTTTACACCGTCAAGCCATGAGTAACCCTGCAAACAACGGAGCTTAATTGAATGTATCAACGTAAGCGACGTCGTCCGGTTTCTGATATCAATGTCGTACCTTATATTGATGTCATGCTGGTTCTTTTGATTATTTTTATGGTTACCGCGCCGCTCATTACGGCAGGCGTAAATGTAGATTTGCCAAAAGCAGAAGCTAACCCGCTAGCAGAAGATAGCAAGCCGCCAGTGATTGTTTCTGTAACTGCTGAATATGAATACTTTGTAACGGATGCCAGCAATAAAGAAGGCCCAATGACGCCCCAGGAACTCGCCGCTGTGGTAGGCGCTTATCTGAAAGTGGAACCGGATCGTCCAATCATGGTCGAAGGTGATGGTTCTGTCAGTTACGATGCGGTTGTAAACCTAATGGTTTTATTGCAGAAACAGGGTGTTGAATCTGTTGGCTTGATGACAGATCCAACTGGGGAGTAGCGTTCATGACTTATCCTGTAGCATTTGGTATTTCAATTCTGGTTCATATTATTTTGGCTGTTGTGCTGGTATTTAGCATGGAGTTCAAGGCACCTGAACCTAAGCAAAACAAACAAATGTCTGTCAGCCAGCCGAAGCAAGACATGATCAAAGCCGTATCCGTAGATAAATCGGCATTAGACAGTCAGGTTAAAAAAATGGAAGCCGCTCAAGCTGCAAAAAAGGCAGCTGAAGAGCGTCGGGTTGCTGAGCTTGAAAAACGCGCTAAAGCCGCAGAAAGAGCTCGCCAGCAAAATGAAAGTAACCTGAAAAAACTAGCTCAAGAGAAGAAAAAAGCAGAAGCCGAAGCTAAGGCGGCAAGAGAGCGTCAGATTCGGGAAGAAAAACGGGCAAAAGAGTTGAAAGAAGCAGCCCAGAAACAGGAAGCAGAAAAACGTAAAGCAGAGGAAGAAGCTCGAAAAGCACGCGAAAAAGCGGAAGCCGAGCGTAAACGTCGTGAAGAGGAAGCCCGCAAAGCCGAAGCTGAGCGTAAACGTAAAGAAGCTGAACGCAAACGCAAAGAACAGGAAGCACGCGAGCAGGCAGAGATGCAGCGTATGTTAGAAGAGCAAATGGCCGCCGAGCAAGCCGCTCGAGACAAACAGCGCCAGGCTCAGGTATTATCTGAAGTGGATAAATATATTGCTATTATGTCATCTGCGATTCAAAGCAACTTGTATACGGACCCATCATTGAAAGGTACTAGTTGCCGGGTCAATATTAAGTTATCGGCCAGTGGTTTTGTGACTTCTGTGAAAACTTTATCCGGTAATGCACAAACCTGCCAGGCGACCGAAAGAGCGGTTTATAAAACCAATCAGTTGCCGGTATCACCGGATCCGGAAGTTACCAAAATGCTTAGAGATATCAACTTAACGTTCAGACCGAAAAATTAATTTAATAAGAGTTTAACAATGAAACGAATATTATTATCTATTTCAATGTTTTTAATGGCATTTTCAAGCCAAGCTGCGATTGAAATTTTAATTACCGAAGGCCTGGATAGCGCACAGCCGATAGCTGTGGTGCCATTTGAATATCGTGGCACTCAGGTACTTCCGCAAAATGTAGCGGATATTATCTCAGCTGATCTAATGCGTAGTGGTAAGTTTAAAGCGGTAAGCCCAGCCGACATGCCGCAGCAACCGGTTGAAGAGCGTGAAATTGACTTTAACGCTTGGTCAGAGCGAAATATAGATACGATTGTAATTGGCCAAATTGAGGATGTCAGACCCGGACTGTTTGTTGCTCGCTATCAAATTGTCGATATTATCCGGGGCTCAATTACTGGTGGTCATGCACAAATGCTCAGTGGTGGAGAGTTAGTTCAGACTAAAGATCATATTTTATTTGAAAGCCGGCCTATACAGTTTGATGTTTCTGATTTTCGCCGCGTTGCGCATGCGATGAGTGATCGTATTTTTGAGAAACTAACGGGCATTAAAGGTGCATTTCAAACCAAAATCGCCTATGTTTTAGTAGCAGATAACGCCGCGCGACCATATAAATTAGTGATTGCTGATTATGATGGTTTTAACGAGCAGGAAATCGTGCGCAGTAAAGAACCTTTAATGTCACCGTCCTGGTCTCCGGATGCGACTAAGCTTGCTTATGTGACCTTTGAAAACCGTCAGGCTCAAATTTTTATCCATGACTTATATTCGGGCTCAAGAGAAATGATAGCGTCTTATCCGGGCATTAATGGCGCGCCTTCGTGGTCACCGGATGGTTCAAAACTTGCTTTAGTTTTATCTAAAGACGGTAATCCGGAAATTTATGTATTGGATTTATTAACTCGTCAGTTAAGTCGAATGACCAACAACAGGACAATTGACACTGAACCGAGCTGGTCTCCGGACGGACAAAAGCTGGTATTTTCTTCTGAGCGTGGCGGACGTGCGCAGCTATATGAAATTAATATCAATAGTGGTAAAGTAAAGCGATTAACCTTTACCGGTGAAATGAATTTGGGCGGCTCCTTTACCCCAGATGGCAAAAGTTTGATAATGGTTAACCGGACACGGGGCCGTTATCACATTGCAAAACAAGACTTACGCACTGGCGCGTTACAGGTTTTAACTAAAACCCAGTTGGATGAATCACCCAGTTTTTCTCCAAATGGAAATATGATAATTTATAGTACATTGTATGGTCAAAATCAGGTATTAGCTTTAGTTTCGGTTGATGGGCGCTTCAAAGCGCGATTACCAGCAGGCGAAGGACAAGTTAAATCTCCGGCTTGGTCACCGTATATGTAACCCATTTAATTTTTAACTTTAATACATCAATAATAAGGAAAAGCACATGCAAGCTAACCAATTATTAAAATATTTAGTTGTTGTTCTGCCAATGTTAACTGCAGCTTGTTCAACTACTGTTGACGAAGATCAGGATACAATGACTAACGGTGCTGACACAGCAACTGAAACAACTACTGAGGATTCAGTTGAAGTAATGACGTTAGAAGAAAAGCGTAAGCTTGAAATTGAAGCAGAAGAGCGCAAACAAGCTGCTTTACGTCAAACTAATATGTTATTTTTCGAATTTGATGGTTCTCAAATCCAAGCTAAATATTTTGAAGTGTTAGAAGCTCACGCTGCTTATTTACGTGCAAACCCAAGTGCTAAAGTAGTTATCGAAGGTCATGCGGATGAGCGTGGTACACCTGAATATAACATCGCCTTAGGTGAGCGTCGTGCTAAGAGTGTTTCTAAATATCTTCAGAACTTAGGTGTTTCAGCTGCTCAGGTTTCGACTGTAAGCTATGGTGAAGAAAAGCCATTAGACAAATCACGTACAGAAGCTGGTTTTGCTAAAAACCGTCGTGCGGTATTAGTTTACTAATAAATAGTTACTAAAATTAAAAGCTGAGATTATGATTAAGCTATTGAAAGTTATGGCTATCAGCGTAGGAGTGGCGTCGGTGACGTGCACTCCTTTTGTTTATGCTGAACGGAATATGTCATTAGGTGAACGGATTGATATGCTTGAGCGGTCAATTGACGCAAGAAGCCAGTCGCAAGCTCAAATGAGCCAACAAGTGGACTCTTTGCAATCAGAGATAGCTCAGTTAAGAGGGATAACTGAAGAGCATAATTATAAATTATCGCAAATTTTAGAAAGGCAAAGAGAACTTTATCAGGAACTGGACAGATTGTCGGAATTGGCAAAACAGGCCAGTACCATCAGCCAGTCACAAAACACTTCAGCTTCAGGGCAGAATTTTGGGCTAACCTCTAACCAAAATTCAGGCAACTTACCATCTGGCTCTCAAAATACATCTTATTCCAGTGACTTAAATGAAAACCAGGCCTACGATAGGGCGGTTAATCTGGTGCTTAAAGATAAACGCTATGAACAGGCTATTCCTGAGTTTCGTGCTTTTATCCAACAATATCCCAACTCTGTCTATCAACCAAACGCACATTATTGGTTAGGTCAGCTGTTGTTTACTAAAGGTGAACTCACAGAAGCTGCAAGTAGTTTTGACATGGTTGCTCAAAACTATCCGGATTCAAACAAGCGACCTGACGCTTTGTTTAAATTGGGTATGGTAGCCCAAAAAATGAATAAGCCGGCTTTGGCCCGCGAAAAATATCAGCAAGTCATTAGCGAGTATCCGGATACAACAGCGGCTAAGCTTGCAAATACCAGGTTAGCAAACTTAAAGTAAGACCTACTTAAAAATTTATTAGCCAGCCCGGTTTGTAAAATTAGGCGGCTAATTGATTGATTTTTGAACCTTTTCGGTCTTTTTATAACCGATTCAGAAAAAAATGAAATTTTTCTAAAAAAAAATGAAATTTTTGTTGCGTTAGACTCTGATATCAGTATCATACGCCCCCGTTAGCAAGCAGGGCATCAGCCAAGTTTACTAACCAAAGTTTGGGTCATTAGCTCAGTTGGTAGAGCAGTGGACTTTTAATCCATTTGTCGCTGGTTCGAATCCAGCATGACCCACCATCTTCTTTTACTAATCTTACGCTTTTATTTCAATTCGATAAAAATATTTGTTACGTCGCGATCTTTCTTTTGCATCTGAGCCTGCAGCTTTGTAAAATTTATCAATTGAATCAATTAACGAAGAAAAAACATGCCAGTAAACTTACCTGCTATTGATCCTCAGGCACTTAATTCAGTTGCCGGTATTCGCCTTGGTTGGGCTGAAGCCGAGATTAAAAAGAAAAACCGTAAAGATTTATTAATCATTGAAGTCGCAGAGAACAGCAGTGTCTCCGGTGTCTTTACTCAAAATCGATTTTGTGCTGCACCAGTTACTGTCTGCCGCGATCATTTAGCATCTGGCCAGGGTATTAGAGCTTTAGTTGTAAATACCGGCTGTGCGAATGCTGGGACCGGAGAAAGAGGTATGCAGGATACACTGTCGACTTGCCAGGCTGTTGCAGAAGTTATGTCGGTAGATGAGAAAGCGGTACTACCTTTTTCAACCGGTGTTATCTTAGAGCATTTGCCTATGGATAAGTTGCTAGCCGGACTACCCACTGCTTATGCTAATTTATCGGCCGATAACTGGGCGGATGCAGCGACAGCCATCATGACAACAGATGTCGCACCAAAAGCGTACTCAACGCAAATTGAGATTGATCATCAAATGGTTAACATTACCGGCATTTCAAAAGGGGCGGGTATGATTCACCCCAATATGGCGACCATGCTCGGATATCTTGCAACTGATGCAGCTGTCAGCCAGTCTTTGCTAAATGAGATGACAAAAGAAATTGCCGATTTTTCATTTAACTGTATTTCAGTTGACGGTGATACTTCCACGAATGATTCGTTTATCATTATCGCGACCGGTCAGAGCGGCGCTCAGCCAATCACCAGCAAACAAGACCCTAACTATCAAAAGCTCTATCAGGCACTGCTTGAAGCTGCTCAGATCCTTGCTCAGGCGATTGTGCGTGATGGCGAGGGTGCAACTAAGTTTATGAGTATAACGGTTAACGGTGCCAGAACGATAGAAGAAGCTAAAACCATCGGTTTTTCTATCGGTAAAAGCCCGCTGGTTAAAACTGCTTTTTTTGCTTCGGACCCGAACTTAGGTCGAATTTTGGCGGCAATTGGTTATGCTTCAAGAGAGTGTAAAAGCCTTGAAGATTTGGATACCAATGGCATTGATTTGTATTTAGGGGATGTTTTGGTTGCAGAGCATGGTGGCCGCGCAGCCAGCTATGAAGAAGCCATGGGTCAGGCTGTAATGGATCAGTCAGAAATTGACGTTAGAGTGGATTTACACAGAGGTGACGCTAATGTGACTATCTGGACTTGTGATTTTAGTTATGAGTATGTGCGTATCAACGCGGATTATCGAACCTAAAATACGAGAATTTGGCCAATCATTTCAGCAATCTGAATCTGGCCGGTTCAGATTGCTGAGATTGAATTTAATAAATCGAAGAGTCAATTGGATTAACCAGCGCAAATAAACTAAACGCGCCTACATTCGCCCAATCTATTGCATCTTCCAAATCAGCTTCACTAAAACCAAACTTTTTCAGTAGATAATCATCCAGTAGGTTATCAATCGAATAATAATCCGGATGCACGCTGATAAGCGCCAGATTTGCAGCCAAGTGTAATAATTGTGCCTGCTCATTGTCTTCTGGGATATGTTGTTGCTTGATTAACTCCACCATATCTTCGGGGAAATTCCACTGTTTGAACATTTCCGAACCTAACTCGGCATAAGTAAAGCCCAACTCAATGAGCTGTTTATTTTTCGGTAAGAGCTGTGCATTATAACATTCACATTGGTGCGCTTTTTCCGGGGTGACCTGGCAGACTATTAATTCACCGACATTATGTAACAAACCCAGAATAAATAATTTTTCAGTATCTGAAGGGTCTTTTTTACTGGCAAGTCGCTTTAAAATTAAAGCCGTATTGACGCTGACCCGCCAATGGCGATCAATGTCAATCGCATCTGTGTCTAATTGTTTAAGTGTCTGAGTTGCCCCCGAAACCAGCACCAGATCATAAATTGCCTGCATGCCCATTACGCTGATAGCTTTACTGACGGTGTCTATTTTAAAAGAGAAGTTATAAAGCGCGCTGTTTGCCAGTTTTATCACATAGCTGGTTAGCAAAGGATCGCAAGCCAGTACACTGGCAAAATCATCTACACTGGCGGTTTCATCTTCAATTAACGCCTGAATACGCACACAGGTATCAGGTAAACCACACACATTTTCGGCTTGTAAAATATATTCAGAAATCTTCATACAAATACTCACTTCATTTATCGAGTCAGTTTAGTATATCTTTATAAAATATAAATGGCTTTGTTTCCAAAACTTATTTTTACTGCGCAGGCTGAATTGATTAGAATGCTCATTTTAAGCTGCTTTACCGGAGTACTATATTGGTCTTTTCTTCAGCACGTAAATTCATTATGCCTGTCTTGTCTTTATTTTTATTACCTGTAACTCAGGCAGAGCCGCTAGAAGGTAAAATGAATTTATATAAAGGTTCAGAGCTTTGCACTGTCGCCGAGAATACCCTGGCTTATCTGAATCAGGGAGCTGATTTTGATCAAACTGCCATTCATGGTGGTCGTCTTAATGAGACGGAATTTAGACTGAATAAAGTTAAGGAAACACTGGCATTTATCTGTCAAACATATCGTGAAGATGTTCGCGCCGGACGCCAAAGTCGTTTGCATGACAAAAGTTTTATTGAGCAAAATTTTGAGTTTGTTGATTGGCAACCTGATTTAACACTGGCACATCAAATTGCAAAACAAACTCAAAATAAAGCGAAATCCGGTTTATTAAATCGTATTCCCGAAGACAAAATTTTGCTAACCAAATATTATACAAAACTGGTGGACGCAAAATTCGAAAAAACAGCAACCTATAGTCAGGCCATCTATCAGCTCCCTTATGATGAATTACACTTATCACCCGAAGCCGCTGAACTGCAAAAAGATAAACTGACACGTTATCAGTACACCCGCCAACAAGTGATGCAAGGTGTTATCGAAAACCATAATCTGGCAAAGCCGCTGTTATGGCTTACCCCATCTGGTTTGCATGATGTGATGTTGCAAGGTACCGCGATAGTTAAAACCAATAATCAAACGTATTTTTATAATGTTCATCGAAACAATGGTATTGCTTATGACTATGCATTGGATAAAGATCAGCAAAAAAGATACTGGTATTTTAAGAAAGTCCCCGGAATTTTGGGATACGGCAAAGAGCCTGAAGATAAAATTCAAATCATCCCTCAGGTTACAGTGGCTGGAAATGTTGCTCAACTCGGTCTGGGTAAACTCATTATTTTGTCTTATCCGGATGTTCAGGGCGAAATGCAAAATCGATTGGTCATCCTGGCCGATCAGGGCGGTGCTTTTGATAATAATAACTTTCAGTTGGATTTATTAACGGGCAGCTATTACGGCTGGAGTGATTATCATGCGGCCAATAAACATTTACCCGACTTTGTGAAAGCAAAGATTTTAATTAAAAAGTAAATTGCTTTCTATTTTTCAATCAGACAGGTTATTGCAAGGCTTAGCGTGATACTAAAATTGAGTCATTAATGAGAGAAGACAATGGTTAAAGAACTGGAACAATACTACGATCAGATATTTGCTTATATAATTGAATACGGAGCACAATTTTTATTGGCTCTGATTGTTTTGATTGTCGGGCTTTGGGTGGTTCATAAAATGAGCGGGGCGGTTAAAGCTGCACTGGTTTCAAGCTCAGTAGATGATACGCTCAGTACCTTTTTAGCGGGCGCAGTTGATATACTGTTAAAGGTATTACTGATTATCAGTGTTGCCTCTATGGTCGGTATAGAAACGACTTCTTTTATTGCCATTTTAGGTGCGGCTGGTCTGGCTGTCGGTATGGCACTTCAAGGCAGCTTATCTAACTTTGCAGGCGGCGTTATGCTGCTGATTTTTCGCCCCATTCGTGTGGGTGATCATATTGAAGCTCAGGGAGAAAGCGGAATTGTGATTGAGATGGGGATTTTTGTCACGATTTTGGAAACCTTTGATAAAAGAACCATAGTGATCCCGAACGGGCCCTTATCCAACGGCAACCTGATTAACTATAGCAAAAGTCCGATTAGGGCTGTTGAAGTCACATTTGGAATTAGCTATTCAGATAATATGAAAGTAGCACGAGATACCTTAAAACAATTGCTTGAATCAGACGAGCGAGTATTGAAAAACGAAGCGAATGTGATTGCGGTTGTTGAGCTTGGAGACAGCTCAGTGAATATATTGTACCGGGCTTTTGTTAAAACTGAAGACTATTGGAATTATTATTTTGATATTCATGAGCAGGGAAAACTTGCCCTTGAAAATGCAGGGTGTAGCATTCCGTTTCCACAAAGAGATGTTCATTTGTATGCGGAGCAGAGCTAAGCTTTTCATAACCGATAGAAAATTACTGCGTTTATATCTTAATCGCTAACTCAGTTGAGTTAGCGATATTGCATCTAGGATTGTTATTCCAGATCCAGTGCTTCTTTAATTGCAGCCAATTCAGATTTTAATGTTTCAACTTCCGCGCTTAACTGTGCAACCTGAGCCGCAAGCTCAGAGTCAGCAACGCTAGATTGAGTGGTTAAAGTATGTGAAGCCAGTTCATCCGGATTTATTTCACCACTGAACAAATGGGCAAAGCGGGATTCTCGTTTTCCGGGTTCTCGTGCTAATTTAACAACAAAGGGGCCGTTTTCATCATGCGCTAATTCAGTCAGGCAAGCTTCGACCTGACCAACATCGGTAAAATTAGCAAGGCGTCCGGTGCGGGTTCTTAATTCACCGGGTGTTTGAGGCCCTCTCAAAAACAGTACACAGAGAATAGCGGCTTTTTCGCGGTTAAATGAAAAAGCGGAAAACTCACTACCATAAAAGCGGTGGCGGTATTTAGTCACCCGGCCACTGGCTCTGGCATCAGCAAGTAACCTTAAATCAACCAGTTCATCCACCAGGTTCTGAACGTCAACTTCGCTAAATTCAACAACAGGTTCCCGGTTAGATTTTTGATTACAGGCTGTGGTAATTGCGTTAATGGACAGTGGGTATTGATCCGGGGTGGTCACTTCTTTTTCTAAAAACACGCCTAATACGCGTGTCTGTTCAAACGTTAATTCAGTTTTCATATTAAGATTTATGTTCCTATAAAATCGGCCTACACACTATTTTAATAACGGATGATTTTCTGGCAATTTACTGGCAATCCACATGGCGAGTCTGTGTTTCATTCCTAATAAGTCTTCTTTATCCTGAGGTAATGGGGCAATGAGTTTATCGTTAACCAACAAACGATAAATACATTCTATTTTTTGCTTTGAAGAGTCGGTTGCTGAAAAGGTTTTATAGCCGCGATTTTTGGCGTATGACTCACCGATTTCAACGGCTTTTTTGACAAGGGCTGATTCATTTTTCAATTTTTTCATAAGCTTTGTGCGTATCCTTTAGTTAAGCTTATTAGTAACCATAACTGAATCAGCCGAATTTGGCTATTTGAAATTGTTCATCGACAACTTTCTTTTTTGCTTGGTTGGCTTTTTAGTTGCCGGTTTGGTTTTTTGTATTTTGCTGACTTTGACATTGTTTTCATAATCCCCGTAAACAATCGGTTTTACCGGTTTTTTAACTTTGTCTGTTTTAGTATTGTCATTTTTGACTGGCGCTTTGGATGAACTCTGGTTCATTGGTTTACCACTGAATTTTAATTGCATACCGGTTAAAAAACGGCGCATAAACTGATCTTTACATTCACGGTAGTGATGGTGAGAGGGACGTCGGAACAAAGCCGTAATTTCACTTTCGCCCACTTTAAAACCGGCTAAATTCAATAAACTGACTATATCTTCAGTTTTTAAATTCAGTGCAATTTTTAATTTTTTTAAAATAATATTATTATTTAGGTGGTCTTCTGCTTTTGCTGGTTGTCCGTCTTCTTTTTTTCCTCGTTTTTCGTTAATTAAACCATTTAAAAAATGAGAAAACTCTCGATCACTACAACGCACATACTCGCTGTCATCTTCTTTTTTTAACCAGTGTTTAATGAGTTCAGGCTCAACAACAAAGCCAGTTGAGGCGATAATTTCAGCCATTTTTTTATCTGTGTAATTAAACGTAAAACGAATTCGACGCAGTATGTCGTTATTGGTCATGCAAGTTTTCCTATTGAGCGGACAATCAAATAAAAGCGAGTAGCTTGAGTGTAGTATTTTACCAGAGATTGATAAATGGCGTGTTAGTTTTTAGGCAGAGTTCATTGAATTAAGTTAAAATACGTGTTTTTAACTTTGGTAATAATAGTGAAGCTTACTGAAACATTTAATGAGCTGAGTTTAGTCTTAAATCAGTATCGCGCTTATTGGCACTTTGTGCCATTTGATGTACTGTCGCACTCAGACTGGCCATGGCAAAACGATGAACTGAATCAGTGGCTTGAACAAATTGATTCAGGGTTAGTTAAGGCGATTGACTCAGATTATGACCTGCAAAAACAGTATTTCGCTGGCTATTTTCCAAAGTTATTCGAGTTGCTGGACTCTATTTCTGTAGCGCCCATGCTTTCTAAGCGAGAGAACATTTCAGCTCAGTTAAATTCAGACTTTAAAAAAGGCATTGGACAGCGAAAATGGCAACAAATTTGTCTGTTAAGTCAGGGATTAGCTGAACTTAAACTGCCGGTAACTGAGTGGTGCGCGGGCAAAGGACATTTAGGCCGGGTACTGGCCCGACAACACAATCAAGCTGTCGTCAGTATTGAGTGGCAGCAGCCCCTGTGTCAAAAAGGGACTGAGTTGGCGGAAAAATTTGAACTTGATCAAAGGTTTATTCATGCCAATGTACTTAAAGATACCAGAACATTAATTTCAAAAAATCAACATGTGGTTGCACTGCATGCCTGCGGCGACTTACATCTGAATTTATTATCCAGAGTGGCTCAGGTTAAACCTGAACGTTTAACCTTATCTCCCTGCTGTTACCATTTAACGCAAGCTCAAACCTATCAGCCACAATCTGAACTCGGTCAATCATCTGATTTAAAAATCGACAAGTCTATTCTTAAATTGGCGATTAAAGCTCAGTTAGCGCCGGATGATAAAGTGACACAAGATAGACGAAATGCAGTTGCCCGGCGTTTGGCCTATCAGGCTATACGAGCAGATATCACGGGAGAGCAAAGCTACCGTTCATTACCTTCACTTAACAAATCAATATTAACGTGCGAATTTAGCGACTTTGTCAAATGGGCGCTAAGCCATCAGACTATTCAAATAAGTGATGAGCAATTTAACCAGCTTGATTTTAATTATTATTTAAATATCGGTCATCAACTGGCATTTAAAGCTCAAAAGCTTGAGTTGGTGCGGCATTTGTTTAGACGCGCGCTGGAACTTTGGCTGGTCATGGATAAAGCACTGTATTTAGGTGAACTGGGCTATCAGGTCTCGTTGAATGAGTTTTGTAAGCCGGATATCACCCCCAGAAATTTATTAATCGAAGCACATTTGTAAGGCATCATTTGGCGAGTTGGCTTGAGTCAGCAGATGGCGAAACAATCTCTATATCCTGCGAAATGCAATACTGATCACAGTTTTTGATATACAGGCTTGTAAAACAATAGCAATTCCGGGATTAAGCATTAGACTTATAGTTAGTTACGTATTGATTCATATCTAATTTTATATCGAGGAAGGATTTATGAAAAAGCTATTAGTGATTTTATCAGCATCTGCATTTTTATCAGCACCGGTTTTAGCTGAAAAGCCTGAGTGGGCCGGCAATGGTAAGCCCGGTGAAGAGCAAATGGCTGAGCACAAAGCCAATATGGAAAAACAAATGGAAGACGGCCAATCTGAAATCGATGAAAAAATGAAAAAGAACAAGGATAAAGCTGAAAAACAAGTTAAAAAGCATAAAAACGATGCTGAAGACTATAAAGACAAGGCCAAAGAAAAAGCTGAGCAGTACAAAGAAAAATCTGATGATGAGAAAAAAGGACTTGAAAAACAAAAAGAGAAAAAAGCAGAACAAATGAAAAAAGAAATGGATAAAGGCTCTGAAAAAGGTCAGCAAAAACGCGAAGAAAATAGCAAAAAATGGTGGAAGTTCTGGGAATAACATTTGATTAAAGTGTATTGATTTTCCAGTTAAAGTCGCCCGTTTAAAAGCCAATCAGTCGATTGGCTTTTTTATTGTAGGCTCAAAATTAAGATTCCACTTTTTTAATATATTTCATATAATTCAGGCGTTTGAGCAATTCAAACATCAAAGGAAGCTGTTTAACAGCTAAAGCGATTTTTCTATAGGAATAGATATGTTAAAAAAATCATTAATGGCGCTTGTTGTATCAAGCCTCTCTTTTGCATCCCAAGCTAATTGGATAGCTGGCCTTAATTATTCGAATATCTCTGAAGAAGATATCAATATTGGCGCTGCGATAGCTTCAGTCGGCTATGAAATTGAAACAGCTTCAGATTTTACGCTTGTACCTGAGTTTCGTTTAGGGACAGGAATAACTGATGACTCGATCAACTTTATAGGCACAGAAATTGATGTTGAGCTAAAAAGGTTTATCGCTTTATCAGTGCGAGGCCAATACGATTTAGATCAAAATATTTATATATATGCAATGCCTTCGTATGCAAATTTAGAAATTGAAGCTAGCGCTTTGGGTCAATCAGAAAAAGCGGATGAATGGGAATTCGGCTTAGGTGCCGGTTTAGGTTATCAGTTTTCTGAAACTTCATTAGTAGAAGCATCGTATGAACAATACGATGGTACTGATTTGTTTTCAGTCGGGTTAAAACTTCGTTTCTAATCTGTCTTTTACATTTAAAAAAGCCAATCACTTGATTGGCTTTTTTGCTTGCTCGGATTAAGGCTGAGTTTTATTTAGCGTGACGTTCTTTTAGTTTATTAATGACGTCGTTCAGCTCTAAATCCATTGACTGTAACAGTACAGTTAAATGGTACAAAAGGTCAGCAGATTCACAAATTAGCTCATCTTTATCACCCGCGGTGGCTGCTAAAGCCACTTCTACACCTTCTTCACCGACCTTTTGTGAAATGCGTTTTACGCCTTTCGCATAGAGGCTCGCGGTATAACTAGAGCCTGCATCAGCACCTTTTCGACTGGCAATTACATCCTGTAAGTCAGATAAAAAGCTTAAATCAGGCTGAGCTTCTTTGTCCCAACAGGTTTCAGTGCCCAAATGACAGGTTGGACCGGCGGGTTTTGCCAGCGCAATTATGCTGTCCTTGTCACAATCAGTTGATAGCTCTACTAAAGTTAAGGTATTGCCAGACTCTTCACCTTTGGTCCATAAACGGTTTTTACTTCGGCTATAAAATGTCACATGGCCAGTATCAAACGTTTTTTCAAGTGCCGCTTTATCGGCATAACCCTGCATTAAAACCTTGCCTGAAAAGGCATGTTGTACAATCAGGGGCAATAATCCACTGTCGGCTTTATCCCAAGCTAATTCATTAATCGTTTCTGCTGTAATTAGCATGGTCTAATCTCCACCTTATTATTGATTAATACGTTTTTCAGTTCTTCCATTTCAATCACGGATTTATGGAATACACTGGCCGCCAGTGCGCCATCAACATCCGCTTGCTGGAATACGTCAATGAAGTGTTCAATTGCACCGGCACCGCCTGAAGCAATTAAAGGCACATTACAGGCTTCTCGCGCTAATTTGAGCTGTTCAATATCATAGCCCTGACGAACGCCATCTTGGTTCATGCAGTTTAAAACGATCTCGCCAGCACCCATTTCCTGAACTTTTTTAATCCAATCGAATGTCGTCCAGTTGGTTTTTTGGGTTCGTGTTTCATCCCCTGTGAATTGATAAACCTCGTATTGGTTATGTTCTTTATTAAAAAACGAATCAATTCCGACAACCACACACTGCTGACCAAAACGACGATTTAACTCAGTGATTAATTCTGGATTAGCTAAAGCAGGGGAGTTAATTGAAATTTTATCGGCTCCCATTTCTAAGATAATACGTGCATCTTCGATGGTTTTAATGCCACCTGCAACACAAAACGGAATATCAATTTTTTCGGCAATGCGAGAAACCCAGCTTTTATCAACAACCCGGCTATCGCTGGAGGCGGTAATATCATAAAACACCAGTTCATCAGCCCCCATTTCTGAATATTTTTCAGCAAGCGGGACTATATCTCCAATGATTTCATGATTACGGAATTTAACGCCTTTTACGACTTTGCCATCTTTAACATCAAGACAAGGGATTATGCGTCTTGCCAGCATTGAATTGCCTCCTCAATGTTAAATTTACCTTCAAGCAATGAACGTCCTAAAATAACACCACTAACTTCAGTTGGCTTAAGTGCGGCTATATCATCTAAATTGCCGATACCACCGGATGCCTGCCATTCGATATGCGGGAACTGTTTTACCACTTCACTGTAAAGCTCAACATTTGAACCTGCTAAGGTACCGTCTTTACTGATATCAGTGCAGAGTACATGTCGTACGCCTACTTCGGCATAATCTTCTAAAATGGCTTCAAGTGTGACGCCTGAATTTTCTTGCCAGCCGTGAGTCGCAACAAATTTATTGCCGTTCTCATCAATATTGATATCCAACGCCAGTACGATATGTTGAGGACCATAAGTATCAATCCAGTTCTTTACCAGTTCTGGCTGTTTAACAGCTAATGAGCCAATAACAACACGTTCCACACCCACTGCGAGCAGTTGTTCAACATCTTGTTTGCGGCGAATACCACCACCAGCCTGAAAGCGCATTAAACCTGTGTCTACCATAGATTTGATTAAATCTAATTGGCGTTTTTCAGTGTCTTTTGCACCGGTTAAATCAACAATATGCAGCCATGTAGCGCCGCCTTTTGCGTAGTTGGTCAATACATCAATCGGATTGAATTGATATTCAGTTTTTTGGGCATAATCGCCTTGGTATAAACGAACGACTTTACCATCTATTAAATCTATTGCCGGGATGATCATGCTTTCATCTCCAAAAAGTTTTGAATGACACGTGCACCGGATTTACCAGAGCGCTCAGGGTGGAATTGAACCCCCATAAAATTGCCATTACAAAGTGATGCTGAAAAAGCTTGCCCATATTCGCATTGAGCGATTGTGTATTCTGACGGGTTAACACACAGACTATGAACAAAATAAAAATAGTCCTGACCAGTAATACCTTCAAATAAAGGGTGATCACTGATTTGCGATAAGGTATTCCATCCCATGTGAGGTAAGCGTAGGCCTTCTGCTTGCAGCGGTTTAACCTGACCCGGAATCAGTCCTAAACAATCAACATTACCTTCAGCTGAAAATTCGGTCATGAGCTGCATACCTAAACAAATCCCTAAAACCGGTTGCTCAAGTTCTCTTACAATTTGAGGAATACCTTTACCGTTAATAATTTCCATTGCCGCACCGGCTGCGCCTACACCGGGTAAAAAGACCTTATCGGCAGATTTTATCACGTCAGCTTTGTCACTGACTTCTACCTGATAACCTAATCTTTCAATGCCAAATTTTAAAGAAGACAGGTTTGCACAGCTGGTATCAATAATGACGACTTTGCCGGCATTTGAGTTTTGATTTGCCATTAAAGTACTCCTTTACTGCTAGGTAACTCACTGCCTTCAATTCGAATTGCCTGACGCAGTGCGCGGCCAAATACTTTAAATAAGCTTTCAACTTTGTGGTGGTCGTTATCGCCATCGGTTGATAAATGAAGTGTTATCAACATGCTGTCAGCCAATGAACGGAAAAAGTGTGGCACCATTTCAGTCGCCATTTCACCTACTTTTTCTGTTGTGAATTCAGCATCAAATTTACAGAAAGGGCGACCCGAAATATCCATAACACATTGTGCTAAACACTCATCCATTGGCAAACTAAAGCCAAACCGGCCAATACCCCGTTTATTGCCTAAAGCTTGTTTTAGGGCTAAACCAAGCGCCAGTGCAGTATCTTCAACCGAGTGGTGATCATCAATGTGTAAATCCCCATTGACCTGAATATTCATGTAAAAACCACCGTGAGTTGAAATTTGATCAAGCATATGATCAAAGAATCCAACGCCGGTATGAATATCTGCTTTGGCTTTTTTATCCAGATTCACTTCAACTGTGATTTGAGTTTCACTGGTATTGCGTTCAATTTTGGCAATACGAGGCTGTGTGGTTAACTGTTCAACAATATAGTTCCAGTCGATACCTTCTTTACCATATTGAAAGCTTTGAATGCCCATATTGGCTGCCAACTGAATGTCTGTATCACGGTCGCCAATTACATAGGAGTTTTCAAAGTTGATTTTGCCTTGTTGCAGATAATCGGCCACTAAACCGAGTTTAGGCTTGCGACAGCTGCAGTTGTCATCTGGGAAATGAGGGCAGATAAGCACATCATCAAAAGTCACGCCTTGCGATGCAAAAATGTCCATCATTTTATTATGTGCTAAATCAAAATCAGCTTGCGGAAAACTGTCTGTACCTAAACCGTCTTGATTGGTGACCATAACCAATTTGTACCCGGCTGCTTTTAGTTTGAGCATCGCCTGAATTACATTAGGTTCGAATTTTAATTTCTCTAGTGTATCTAATTGATAATCGACCGGCGGCTCTTCAACTAAAGTACCGTCTCTATCAATAAATAAAATATCAGATCTTGACATATATAACCTGTAAATTGTGTTCAGTGGTTAAGCTTTAAAAGCTTGCATTACAGACAAAAGTGCGTCTGTTTCAGCCTGACTTCCAACTGATATACGTAAACTATTATCCAGCATAATCTGGCTGGAATAATCACGAATTAAAATGCCTTCTGCGATTAAACATTCAAATAAGGCTTTTTTCGCTTCTGTTCTAAACATTATAAAGTTAGATGCACTCGGCAATACTTCATATATATAGTCTAGCTCAGTTAATGCTTTTTCTATTCTGACTTTTTGAGCATTGATTTGCTCAAGCTGGCTTTGCATACGAGCAATGCCGTCAGCGCTTAACGCCTGACAGGCAATTTGAGCGACCGGCCAACTGATTGGGTAGGGCGGAATGACTTTACTCATTGCTTCAATAATATGCTGGTTGGCCAGCGTATAACCACAGCGAATACCAGCTAACGCAAAAGCTTTTGACATAGTGCGCATCACAGCCAGATTCGGATAATCATTAAGCCAGCCAGCAACCGTGGTTTCAGGTGAAAACTCAATATAAGCTTCATCTATGGCAACAACGGCCTGATCTTTAAACAACTCCAGAACCGCTTTGATCTGCTCGTGTGAAACCAGACTACCAGTTGGATTATTTGGCGTGCAGATAAATACGAGTTTTACGCCTGCTTTATGTTTTTCCATCTCAGCAATATTGAGCGTAAAATCCGGATTCAATGGTACTTTTTTTGTATTGATATTGCAGGTTTCAGCACTGATTGCGTACATGCCATAGGTTGGCGGACAAATCATAATAGATTCATCATCTTCGCAAAAGGTACGAATTAATAATTCAATCGCTTCGTCGGCTCCGCGGCTGGCCAGTACCTGATTTTTTTCAACTCCGGCATAGTTCGCATAGGCCTGAATGAGTTCAGGCGGTTGAAAATCCGGATAGCGGTTTAAAACCGATGAGTCTAACTGATATTCGTTGGCAAAAGGTGATTCATTGGCATTTAACCAAATCCGCCCGCCTGACATACTGCGGCGTGCAGATGCATAGGGAACAAGGCCTTTAATGTTATTACGAGTTAGTTGCTCGGCCAAACTCATGATGAAGCTCCATCGTTAGACTGTGATAAATATTGTAAACGAACTGCAACGGCGTTTTTATGTGCATCCAAACTTTCGGCAGCAGCCAGATTCATAATTGCAGGACCAATTGACTGAATCCCCTGTGCGGTTAACTCCTGCACTGTATACCGTTTGGTAAAATCTGCCAGGCTTAAACTGCTGTAGGTTCGTGTATAACCATAAGTTGGTAATACATGGTTAGTACCACTTGCATAATCACCGGCCGATTCTGGTGAAAATTCGCCCAGAAAAATGGAACCTGCATTCTCTAGCTTAGGTAATAATGCACGCGCATCCTGCGTTTGCACTATTAAGTGCTCAGGTGCATATTCATTGCTGACTTCAATTGATTGCTCAATTGAGTCGGTAATAATAATTCGGCTGTGTGATAACGCGCCTTCAGCAATTTCCTGACGTGGCAATAGGGCAACCTGACGCAATACTTCTGCTTCGCAAGCTTTAGCCTGTGCCTGCGAGTTGGTAACTAAAATGACTTGAGAGTCTTTGCCGTGTTCAGCCTGTGATAATAAATCAGACGCGACAAATTCAGGTTTCGCTGTGTCATCAGCAATAACTAATACTTCCGAAGGCCCGGCCGGCATATCAATGCTGGCACCTTTATGATCCTGACTGACCTGTTGTTTGGCTTCAGTCACAAAACTGTTGCCTGGGCCAAATATCTTAAGCACTTTTTTAATACTCTCGGTTCCGTAAGCTAAAGCTGCAATAGCTTGGGCACCACCGACCATATAAATTTCGTCAATCTGACAGATTTTTGCAGTATAGCGAATCTCTGCTTTTATTCGGCCATCTTTGCCTGGCGGGGTCGCCAGTACCAGACGTTTACAACCGGCAATACGAGCTGGAGTTGCCAACATTAATACAGTTGAAGGCAAAGGGGCTGTGCCACCGGGAATATATAAACCAACAGATTCAATTGGCTGAGTGTGAAGTTCACAAACCACACCAGGACTGGTTTCTACTTTAATGACAGGCGCAACCTGAGCCTGGTGAAAGCGTTCAATTTGTGCTTTGGCTAGTTGGATAGCTTGCTTGATATCATCGCCAAGCTCATCTTCAGAAGCGTCTATTTCAGCTTGACTGACTTTTAATGAGTCCAGTTCCAAACCATCAAATTTTTGAGTTAATTGATGAATGGCTTGATCGCCCTGAGTTCTAACCTGGTGAATAATATCGCTGACTAATGCTGAAAGTTTTGCACTATCGCCCAACGCAGGGCGTTCTAAAATAGCGGATTGCTGCTTGGTATCTAATGAATTCCAGTCAAGCGTTTGCATGTTTCACCTCTAATCAAAGCCGGCCGTTTAAAACGTCGGTATATATATCTTGCAACTGGTTAAGTGAGCTTTCTACAAATTGAAAAGCATCGTCTCTTTTGTAGCTGTCTGACGGCGTCCAGTAGCGGGTTTTTAAACTGTAAGGTCTTAAGCCTCTGATGGCATCTTGCTGACTACAAAAAATGTCTGTGATATCCGGTTTATTAATCCAGTTATCCCCCAGGTTTTCCTGTAATGCATGATACCAGAATGCAAATTGTTCCAATCTATGGTCTTCAAAATAGCCAGTTGGATTAAGCATATCGAGTAACTGAATCAGGCCTTCATCACTTTTTTTGTTGTATTTGTAATAATCTACAACATACAAACTTTCTGATAAAAACAAAGGTGCGCCTAACAGAACCAGATTCTTTCGTCTTAAGGTTGAGCCGGTTTGTACAATTTCTAAGCCGACATCGCCTGTTTGACTATCATTCACCGCATCTTCAACATCGTGCACGGGCTCAATATTCAGCTTTGGATAGGTTTTGTGAACCTTTTCCGCATAGCGACCTTTTACAAACACCTTGTTTTTATGATGTTCTAAATGTTGTAAATAATCTTTTGGGTAGCTACTGTTAACGCCGTCTGGTTTTTGTTTGGCGATTAAGAAAAACCCCACCATGTCTTGTACCGGGCGGCCAATCACCTCATTAAAACGGGTCAACATAGCTGAACCCGCAATTCGAACTTTTTGTTCTTTTTTGAGGTTGTAGTTGTACATACCCCATTTAGTTGCCGATGCGTTTAATGAATTATGCGTAACGGCCAGTAGCTCATCCAGTCCGGCTACAGCAATGTCTGCTTCCCCTAATCCAACCAAAGATGAACAGTTGTGAGGTTCATCACCTTCAACTCTGACATTTAGCCCTTGTATATTGACATCAGCACCCAAAAAACCAACCCGATAGGGCCGTTCTTCACGTTTTCTGTCGATAAACAAGCCTAGGTGATTTGCGACCTGGCTACCTTGTAATTCTGTTAAATATTGGCTCGCAACGGCATAGTTTTGATCTTTTCTTTTTTTGCCTGCTTTGACCGCCTTAATCAGTTCGGCGGGTGATTCTAAACCAGTCGATTTTTGGCTCAGAGTATCGATAAAATTTTCAAATGTTCGGCCACTTCGCGGGATGGCCATAACAGCGTCGTATGCTGACATCTGTTGCTACCTTTTTTGTTTAACTGTTTATGTAACTTTGCAAGCCACAGATTATTGCGATTTATACAATAAACGGATAAGTCTGCAATTATACCTATCAACTTTGAAAATGCAGCTTTATTGATTCGCTTTTACCCATTTAGCTGAATTTTCTGTGTTTACGGGTCGATTTTTGACCACTTATTCAATTTTTTGATATAAAAAAACCCTCGAAAGTCTCCTTCCGAGGGTTTAGTGTTTTTACTCTGGAAGGCGGCTCAATAGTCAGCCTTCCATATGAACCGAAGGCTATACAGAAAAATGATGATGGTGATGAAGGTTAAAATTTGCCTTGGTAAATAACATTAAATTTGTCTCTGATTCAAAAATCGTTTTATATGCCAGATAAACTAACGTATTAACTGGCTAAAATCAATTGTTTTGCTGATAATTGTTTATCATTTCAACTCGTTTATCAAAAACAGCCTGGCGAATCTCAGCGCCTTTTAAACCGGCTTCTACAAAGGTTTTAGCCGTAACTTTCAAACACGCCTGATAGTAATTTTTAAACCTGTTAGCTTGTGGGTAGTCTTTATTTTCAAACTGTAAACGACCCTGAAAGTCGGCCTGGCAACAGAGTAAAAAGTCATCCAGGCGCTCAGGTTTACGCCAGACATCCATTTTGTCGAGCAGACTCACTATGCTGGTCGCATCTAAGTTATCCAGTTTATGCAGCCGGCTGTGAAACGCACTGACCATAATTGCGAGCTCTTTATGAATATTAGGCACGCGCAAACGCTGGCAGACGTTTTTGATAATCGGTATGCCGGCTTCACAATGGCCGTGGTGAGAGGGCCACTTTTCTTTTGGGGTTACGGCTTTACCAAAATCATGACAGAGCGCTGAAAAGCGAATAGATACATTATCACTGAGTTGGGCGGCGCGTTTGAGCACCATTAGGGTATGTACGCCCGAATCGATTTCCGGGTGCCATTTAGGCGGATTAGGCACACCCCAGAGCGAGTCTAATTCGGGTAAAAAAGCTTGCAGCGCATGGGTCTCTTTTAATATCTTGAAATAAACCTGAGGGTCATGGGTTAATAGCGCTTTTTCGGTTTCTAGCCAGATTCGCTCAGGCGTCAGGTGTTCAAGTTCACCACTGGCAGCAATTTCACGCATAAGCTCAAGCGTTTCTGTGGCTACCTGAAACCCCAGATGAGCAAATCGAGCGGCAAAACGGGCGACTCTTAATACCCGAAGCGGATCTTCAATAAATGCGGGTGAAACATGGCGTAAAATTTTATTTTGAATGTCTTTTTGGCCGTTATAGGGATCAATCAGATTTCCGTTTTCGTCCTGAGCAATTGCATTAATGGTCAGGTCACGCCGCATTAAATCGTCTTCAAGGCTGACAGTTTCGTCGGCCTGACAAACAAATCCGGTATAGCCAGCGCCTTGTTTTTTTTCGGTGCGGGCGAGCGCATACTCCTGTTTGGATTTAGGGTGTAAAAAAACAGGGAAATCCTGACCAACTTGCTGGTAGCCTGCATCCAGCATTTGTTTTACCGAGCTGCCGACCACGACCCAGTCTTTATCTTTTACCTGTATTTTTAGTAATTGGTCCCGTACTGCGCCGCCAACTAAATACACCTTCATATCATTGCCTCTTGGAATTTTTGTCTTTCCAGCCTACTATTGTGCCACTTTGTTGTTATCAAACCTAATTAATATTATGTATCAAGGCTATTTCGGATTAAAGGATATTCCATTTTCAATTGCGCCCAACCCGGATTATTTATATATGAGTGAACGCCACAAAGAAGCGTTAGCTCATTTAAGTTTCGGTTTGCATGAAACCGGTGGTTTTGTATTGTTAACAGGGGAGGTAGGGACTGGTAAAACCACGGTATCACGTTGTTTATTAGAGCAAATTCCGGATCAGACAAAAGTGGCTTTTATTTTAAATCCCACACTGACAGAGCACGAGTTACTGGCCAGTATTTGTGATGAATTTAACATTGAGTACAACAAAGAAAACAGTACAGTTAAAGCTTTAACAGACGCGATTAAAGGCTATTTACTGGCGAATCATCAGGCTGGCCAAAGCGCCTTGTTGATTATTGATGAAGCTCAGCATTTACGCGCTGAAGTATTAGAACAGCTCAGGTTATTAACCAATTTAGAAACCAATACAAAAAAACTTTTGCAGGTGATTTTAATTGGTCAGCCAGAATTGCAAGCCTTATTAAAACGTCAGGAACTTAGGCAATTGGCGCAAAGGATTACGGCTCGCTATCATTTATTGCCTTTATCGCTTGAGCAGGTTGCCTCCTATATTAATCATAGGTTGCAGGTGGCCGGTTGCAATAAAGCTTTGTTTACTAAAAAAGCGGTGAGTCGAATTCATCAAATTAGTCAGGGCATACCACGTATTATCAATCTGTTGTGTGATAGAGCTTTGATGGGTGCATATGTCAAACAGCAAGACAAAGTAGATGTGAAAATTGTAGAGCAGGCGGCTAGGGAAGCGCTTGATTACGAACAGAAAACGAAAGCCAAAGCCGCTAAATTTTCAGCCCCCTGGTTGCTTGTTGGGGTTGTGAGCATTGCGCTGGCCGGTTACGCAACTTATCAGTTTGGCTTGACTGAAAACCCGGTTCAACCTGAGCAACCGGTTGAAACAGAGACTGTAGCGGATTCAATGGCGCCGGAAAAACTTGCTCCGAAGACTGATAATATCCCATCATTTAATCCAGCTACTGGAGATTCAGATTTAAGTCGGGCATTTGCTCGCTTGGCTAATCTCTGGCAATTGGCTGAGATTAGCTGGGAGCAGCCCTGTATACAAATAGATGACTATAATTTGGCCTGTTATCAGTTCAGTGGTAGCTTTTCGCAATTAACCAACTTAGATGCCCCCGCATTACTTGAACTCTATCAGCCTAATGGTAATGTATTTTATGCTTTGCTGACAGCTGGAAACGAAGACTATTTATTAAATTTTGAACAAACCCAAATGCCACTCAACACTGACTGGCTTAGCCAGCACTGGCGTGGTAAAGCCTTGCTCATCTGGCAACCGCCAGCAGAGTTTAGCGGGGTAATTGATCAAAGCAGTGAGCCAGCGCAAATTCAATGGCTGGATAATCAATTATCTGTTTTATTATCCAAACCAAGAAAAAAGACAGTCAACTTTGATACTCAGTTACAGGCTAAACTCAATCAGTTTCAAAACCGCCATAAACTGGCATTAACGCCTTTTGCTGATACCGAAACTGTACTCTTAATTCAGCAACTAACACAGGCTGCAACGCCCAATCTGGGACAAGGTTAAGCCGAGGTAACCCAAATGTCATTTTTAATGGATGCGCTGCAAAAGCAGCAAAATAAAGCAGGTTTATCCGATCAACAACAGGTATTTGCGGAAGATTCAGCGGATGAGCGTCGTAAACAAAAGTTTAAATTAATTTTAATCTCCGTATTCAGTTTATTATTGACTTTTATTGCCGGCTTTTATTTAGCCCGCGCTTTAATTTTGCCTGAGCAAGACAACAGGCATAGCCTTGTTGCTGATAAAGATAAAAGTGCTGAGGATAGAACTCGCTCTGAACAATTAACCGACCCTGTTGGTGTTATCTCGAAAGCGTCGGATGAGTCTCAAAGTTCAAAGGTTATTGAAAATACTCTGGTCGAAAAACAGGAACAGGCCGAGCCAGTTAAAGTGACTGCTATGACCTTATCGTCATTGGCAATGCCTACAAAGCAGCAAGAGCCCATCAAAACTGAACAAGACCCGGCCAAAAATACGGAACTTAAAACTATCCCACACCAGAGGAATCAAACTAATCAGGGCAGTTACAGTCATCAGCAAGCAGAGCAATCCGAAACAATGGACAAGGCGGTTACACAAAACATCGCTAAACAAGCAGATTTTGAGACGATAGAAACTGAAGAATTAGCTTCAGAGTCGGAGTCGTCTGTTTCTGACGATTTATTGGCCTTATTTAATGCTGCGGTTAAAGAAACAGAAAACTTGCCTGACGGTGAAATAGCCGATCCGGTTGACACTGTTATTCCGCGTTTAACTGAATTAAGCAGTAATTTTCAGGCGCAAATACCCGAGCTGGATTTTCAAACGCATATATATTCCAGTGATGCTAAACAAGGTTGGGTAAAGGTTAACGGTCGGGTTGTCAGAGAAGGCCAAAACATTGCTCAGGGGGTAGTGCTGGATAAAATTACACCACAAGCTGTGATTTTAAAATATCAGGGGCAAGCCTTTTCACTGCCGGCACTCTCAACATGGTAGAGGCAACATGGTAGAGGGAATAGAGCTGCTAACGAGAATAAAATGGATAACACAGGGCCGCCACATATGCAGCCCTGTTGATGGGATTATTTAACGAGCTCTTTTCTGACCTTTTCAAGTGCAGCCTGGACTTTTAACTGATTTTCTGGCCCCATTCTGATTAGTAGTTTTTGAATTGGTCTTAATGATTCCAATTCAGGATCGGCAAATTTATACATAGCCGATGGCGCAACCAAGCGAATTTCGCCCTCTACCAGAGGCGTGGCTAATGCCAAATCGATAGCATCAATTAAACTTTGCTCAAAATTTTCACCCTCATAACCTATTTCTTCATAAGCCTGATGTATTAATGGCAGAAATTTTTGAAAATAATCGATTAATGTTTCTGTATTTAGCAAAGTGAACATAGCCACATAACTGTTATAGCGCTTGTATGAAGCCGGGTCTAAAATAAATTCATTATTATCAACAGCCTGAACCTTTATACCTGTTTCTGGGCTGACAACCGGGCTGTGTTGCTGAGTTAAAGCCCCCTGAGCTGCATTATCAACAAATACAACAAATTTTCGGATTAAATCATCACGGTTAAACAAAGCTTCTATATAGGGTCTTTGATAAGCTCGCTCAATATCTGCTTTAACCAGAGTATCACTTTCGTTGAGTTCGGGTAATTCAGGTTTTGCCGGTTTAGGGGCTGGTTGAGCCTGAGGGATTTCTGCAGGTTGAGGTGCTTTAGGTAACTGAGCCTGATTGTTTACTTGCGGCTCTTCAACCGGTTCGGGTTCAGGCGTGGGCTGCTCGATTATTTGTGCAGGTGCAGGTACCGGCATGGGGGCAGGCGTTGGGACTTTGTCATCAGAATTGAGAAAATAAATTGCGCCGATACCGATTACCACTGCGGCTGCAACCGCAGTATATAAGCCCAGATTTTTGCCTTTACTGTCTGCCATAATTTACCTCTGTTGGTGTGAAGCTGATTTAAGTTAGAATGTATCTAACTTTAAAAGTTCAATTATATATCAAAAGCTTATATCTAACTTTCTATT
Source organism: uncultured Alteromonadaceae bacterium (assembly GCA_913056495.1). Classification (GTDB taxonomy): domain Bacteria; phylum Pseudomonadota; class Gammaproteobacteria; order Enterobacterales; family Alteromonadaceae; genus Catenovulum. The sequence continues at coordinate 277,973 of CAJXMO010000003.1, forward strand.
AAAACTAATAAAGCTATTAAATACGATAAACGCGATAGTTTTCACTATTTTTACAAATAGTTTTACAAATAGAGCGGAGCCATTCTTCGCCAGTAATATCCGCGATGTGCTCGCTCTTCCCAAACATAAAGTTTATGCTCGATTTGTTTACTGTTTAAAATGTCGCTCAAGTGGCGATTATTTTCATAAAACGGGTCTTGTTCGCCAATAACCAGAGTGATGTCCATTTGTCTGAGTTCACTTAACTGATATGTGCAGTCCAGATTCGGTAAAAAGTGTGTTGGTGTATTAAAATAAACGGCTTCGCTGTAATAGCCGTCAAATAAATCACTGAAATACTCTACGTTTAAAGTCAGATCAAAGCGGCCGCTAAAAGCTACCAGACGTTTAAAATACTGAGGGTGGCGAAAGGCGATATTCGCCGCATGAAACGCACCTAAGCTACAGCCATGTGCAACCAGTATCGGGTTGGCGTTTTTACGGTGGATAAAAGGAATGACCTCGTTAATAATGTATTTTTCATATTGCAGGTAACGGTTAATTCTGCCACTCGGATGTGCCCAGAAACAATAAAACGATTCGCTGTCGATGCCGTCTACACAAAATAGCTGGAGTTCTCCGTTGTTTATTTTGTTAGATAGGTGTTGTGGAATCCTTAAATCCTCATATTCATAAAATCGCCCTCCGCGGGTGGGGAAAACCAGTACTTTCTGACCCGAGTGCCCAAGTATGATTAATTCCATCTCGCGTTCTAACTCTGTACTCCACTTTTTATGATATTCTCGATGCATTCCTTTTATCCATGAAATTAGAGATCGTGAAAAAATTGATTTAATTGGTTGAGTAGGGTTTTTTCTTGTACTTTTTGCGCGCTGTATTGCGCATGTCCCGCTTCGAGAATAAATAAGCTTTTTTCGTTTATCAGTGAGTTATAAATTGCAAACTGTCCGGGAGGTGCAACAACAGGATCATACAAAGCAGCAGCCACATGAACCGGAATTTTGATATACTGAGCTGCTATTGCAGCATCATAATATGACAATGTAGTTAAAACTTGCGGGTGGTTTTTTGCATATTGCTGAACTGCATTGGCACTGCCGGTTGTTTTTAATTGCATTCTCAGCTCATTCTGCCCAAAGCTGGGTACGTTAAAATGGGCTTTTTGAATACGGCTTTCGCAGGTGAGTGCTAACGCCCCGATACCACCGGAAAAACTAATGCCTAAATAGCCGATATGTCCGCTTAACTCAGGAAATAATCTCAATAGACAACTGACAGCTAGCCAAGTATCTTCAACACAGCCAGCGAGAATATAGTCATCTTTTTTATCAATGTCGTGTAACACATGGAAGGCCGGATTAGATGAAAACGGTTTGCCCGCACTTTTTGAAATTCCTCTGCAGCATAAAAACAAGTAAGCACTGTTTTCAAAGGGCAGATGTGTATCTGCAAAGTCTCTTCCGCCATATCCGTGACCAACAATAAATCCACGTTCAACTCTGCCTGATTCGGGTAGCGTCAGCCATCCCCCTATTTTAATTGAATCAGTAGATTGGTAAGTCACTTCAAATATTCGTTGCCTGTGAAGTGTTAGTCCGGTATCCGTCAACACAGGTTTAGCAGGGATATTCAAAGCATTTTGATATTTATTTTGCCAAAAAGAGAAAAAATCTACAGGTGCGTCAGTACTTTCTACTTCTAATAATTGTGTCAAACTATAGCCATAGCTAGGATCAAAATCATAGTTAGAATGGTCAATGGTATTGAACACGCGATCTCTCTTAGGATAAACAAAGTTAACTAAACTATACTCTGGCAGACAGTTGTTTTGCAAAGCTAATTTTGCCACGATAAAAATTAGTAGTTGTAGGTGCTGATAAAATCAGCTAAGTTTTGACTAATTTCTCAAACAACTAAAAATAACTATGGCAATTTCTGTATTAATTTGTGATGACTCTGGATTCGCCCGAAAACAAATGGCTCGGGCATTACCTGATAATTGGGATGTGGAAATTAGTTTTGCTTGTAATGGTGAAGAAGCCTTACAGGCGATCGCGGAAGGTAAGGGTGAGGTTGTCTTTTTAGATTTGACCATGCCCGTTATGGATGGCATTCAAACCTTAACTCACATTAAAGAAAATGATTTGAATGCTATGGTGATTGTGGTTTCGGGGGATATTCAGCCGGAAGCTCAGGCACAGGTAACCCAGTTAGGCGCGTTAGATTTTATTCAAAAACCAGTCAGCAAAGCCAAGTCAACCGAAGTTTTAAAACGCTTTGGTTTATTATAGACCCGCAAAGATGAGAGTTTGTTTGTGAATAAAGTGAATGTATCTATTTCGGAAGATCAAAGAGACTGTTATCAGGAAATAGCAAATATTGCTATGGGGCAGGCCGCAGCTTTGTTGGCTAAACTATTGGATGTAAAAGTCATCTTGCCGATACCTGTTGTAAACTTAATTGAAGTGAATGAACTTCGCATGGCATTAAGCGGAATAGAAGCTTCTGATAAAGTGTCTGGTGTATGCCAAGGGTTTATCGGTAATCGAATTTCAGGAGAGGCTCTACTCATTTTTAATGACGCTAGCTTAGGGGATATCTCTCAACTGCTAAAGTACCCGGATGAGTTGGATACTTCTGTTGAGTTAGAACTCCTGATGGACGTTGCCAATATACTAATTGGTGCCTGCTTACGAGGTATTGGTAGTCAACTGGATGTAACATTCAGTCAGGGACATCCTGTTGTATTAGGTCAGCATGTTAATTTACCTGAACTGATATCAACAAATCATTATAGGTGGAGTAAAACACTGGCAATCGAAATCAATTATAAGATTGAAGGTTATAATATTAATTGTGATTTATTGCTGTTGTTCGCTGAAGATGCAATTAATGTACTGAATAATAAAGTAAACTATTTACTGGAAGATTAATGACAGATAGAACCATAGAAAACGATGAATTTAAAGAAATTCATTCTTTAATGGGGATGCTGCAAAATTTGGATGTGGGTTTGGTTGTACTTGACCGAGAGTACAACATTCAGCTGTGGAATAACTTTATGGAAAGTCACAGCGGCATGAATCCTAGTGAAGTCAGAGACCAAAATCTTTTTTCGATTTTTCCGGAAATCAATAAAGAGTGGTTTGTACATAAAGCTGAATGTGTTTTTCAGCTCAATACTCGCGCGTTTACCACATGGGAACAACGCCCTTATTTATTTAAATTCAAAAATTACCGCCCGATTACCGGCTCTGCTGAGTTCATGTATCAAAATACTACTATTATTCCGATGGATGCTTCGACCGGGCAGGTTGAGCGTATTGGTATAATTGTATATGACGTGACTGATGTAGCGGTTAATAAAAGTGAACTAAAAGCTATTAATGAAAAATTTAAGCGTTTGTCCAGAACTGATAAATTATCCGGTTTGTATAACCGGGGATATTGGGAAGAGTGTTTAGGCAACGAATTTAAACGCGCAAAACGAACCGAAACCCCGAGCTCTCTGGTGGTATTTGATATCGATCATTTTAAACAGGTTAATGATGTATACGGGCATGCAGCCGGAGATATTGCCATCAAATTTGTGTCGGATGCTTTGATTCAGAATATACGTGAAACGGACATCGCAGGCCGCTATGGCGGTGAAGAATTTGCTGCAATTTTAATTGATACTAAAGCTGAAGAAGCTGCTGTGTTTGCCGAAAGGATGCGTCAGTTTATTGAAGACAGCAGCATACGTTATTATCAGGAAGAATTTAAATTTACGATCAGCATAGGTATTGCACAGTTAACTCAAGATACGGACAGCGCTCACCAATGGTTTGAGTTAGCAGATAGTGCATTGTATCAGGCTAAAGAAAAAGGGCGTAACCAAGTCCAGATTGCAGATCCAGAAAAATGAGTCCTCAATTTTAAAAAATATAATTAAAACAACAAGGAATCGCTAATGCAGCAAATCAATGAATTTTTGCTTTGGCTAGATGGCTATTTAGGCGGGGCCGCTTATTTTCCATTTTTATTATTATCTGTTGGTTTGTTTTTTACCCTCTATCTTGGGTTTCCGCAAATTCGCTTTTTTCGTCAGGGTTGGACAATCCTGTTTAGTAAAGAAAAGATCAGCGAGCACCATCCGGGCGAAACATCACATTTTCAGGCTTTATCGACAGCACTATCCGGTACAGTCGGCACGGGTAATATTGGCGGTGTCGGGCTAGCTATCTATTTAGGCGGGCCTGCTGCTTTATTTTGGATGTGGATGACTGCATTTTTAGGGATGACGACTAAATATGTTGAGGTCACTTTATCTCACAAATACAGGGTAGAAACTCAGGATGGCAGCATGGCCGGTGGTCCTATGTATTTTATGGATCGCAAACTCAACGCAAAATGGTTGGCGATTATCTTTGCTATCGCGACTGTATGCAGTTCGTTTGGCACGGGCTCAATGCCGCAAATTAATAATATTGCAATGGCGATGGAAACCAGCTTTTCGATAGAGCCAATCGTAACCGGCGGGGTGTTGAGTTGTTTACTGGCCTTTATTGTGATTGGCGGGATTAAGCGAATAGCCAAACTCACCTCAAAAATTGTCCCTTTTATGGCGGTTGTTTATTTTGTCGGTGGCATAGCGGTGATCAGTTACAACTATCAAAATCTGTTACCCTCGTTTTTTGCCGTTTTTCAGGATGCGTTTACCGGTAGTGCTGCTGCCGGTGGTTTCTTAGGTGCAAGTTTTGCTTATGCCTTTAACCGGGGCGTAAACCGTGGCTTGTTTTCAAACGAAGCCGGATCCGGTTCAGCGCCTATTGCCCATGCCAGTGCACGTACTGATGAACCCGTTAAAGAAGGCATTGTCGCCATTTTAGAGCCATTTATTGATACGATTTTATTATGTACGCTAACAGGTCTGGTTATTTTGTCTTCTGGTGTCTGGCAACAAAAACACTTAAATGAATTTGATCGTTCCGATATGCATATTTTGCAAGGGCATTATTCTCAGCAGTCAATTGAAGATAAAACCGCGCTGGGACAATGGCTTAATCATCAAAACGGGCATCAGGTAGACTTGTATTCGGGTGAGCTTCTCATTAAACAAGGCGTGTTAGAAACTGCTGATGTGACAGTGATTAATGCTCGCTCTATTGCTGAAGACGTTCATTTTGAGTATCTTGGCGGTCACCTGTACAATGGTAAACTAAGCGTAAATCAAGGCAAGTTGGTTGATGATAATGTTGTGGTGAAAGGGCACTCATTATTGCATTCGACAGCCTTGACTGCTAAGGCTTTTAGTCAGAGTTGGTTCGGTCGTTATGGTGAATATGTGGTGACATTCAGTATTTTGTTATTCGCATTTTCAACTGCGATTTCATGGAGTTATTATGGCGACCGGGCAATGGTATATTTGTTTGGTAATCAGTCTGTGGTTTATTACCGTATTTTGTATGTCGGTGGTTTTTTTAGCGCGGCTATTATTGATACAACCATTATCTGGAATTTAGCAACTGTAGCCGTGGTACTAATGGCATTGCCAAATTTATTTGCGCTTGTATTATTGCGCAAGGATATAAAAGCGACACAAAAAAACTATTTGACTCAGGTGAGTCAAGCAACAAATCGAGAATCTTAAATTTATGGCGTTAGTACATTGTCCAAAATGCGACAAACGAATTTCAGACAAAGCAGAAGTTTGCCAATTTTGTAATCATGTCTTAGTGGCAGATCCTGAAAAGCTAGATAGTGAGCGGAGAATTAACCGAATTAAAAAAGCGTCAAATTTAATGACACAGTCTTTTGTCGCATTAATTTTGTTTATAGGAGGGTTAGCATACAGTGCCTGGTATTCTGATGATGGCACTTCTACCGATAAAATCGTCGCACAGGTGGTAACTGCCATATCTTTCGTATGGTACCTGATTACCCGTATCAGAATTATGTTATTCAAACGGGATAAAAAATAATGGATTTTTTAAAGGCAATCGATACCATGCCAGAAGCCGTTTATTTAAAACTGAAACAGGCAGTTGAGATAGGTAAGTGGGAAAACGGTACAAAATTGACCGAGCAGCAAAAATCAACTTGTCTGCAAGCTGTTATGGCTTGGCAGGCAAAGCATTTGGATAACCATGATCATATGACCATAGGTAACCAGGGCCAGATAATCGAACAAAGTAAAGCTCAGCTTAAAAAAGCCATGTCAGAGCAGCAAATAGTTAGGTTTAACCACGATGATTTTTAAAAATATTTTTAAACCAAAATGGCAACATAAAGATCCGGTTGTCAGAGCTCAGGCTTTACAACAGTTGAATGATACTAAAATTTTAACTGAAATAGCACAGCGTGATGTTGAAGCTCATGTCCGCAGAAAAGCACTTGAAAAAATAGCCTCTTTTGCTGCTTGGGTAAATGCGATGGAAAAAGATTCGGACCAGCATTTACAAAAAGTTGCATTTGAGAAAGTAAAACAAGCCATACTGGAATCCGGATCAAATCAGTTAACGTGCAGCGAAGACGAAATTAATACCTTTTTAATGACAACCCGCCAGACAGGGTTAATTGAAGATGTGATTCGGCGCAGTAAAGATAATGTTCTTCGCTTAAAGCTATTAAAAAAGATTAATAAAGACGCTTTATTAATCGATTTGTTGTATCGGGAGAAAGACAAAGAGATTGCCGAATTTTGTTACCGGAATGCCTTAAGCGAATTAACGGAATCTCCTAAGCTATTGGAAAAAATTGCTAATAAAGCTGCGAATGAAGAAGTTAAGCAGTTAGCGCAAGAACAGGTTAAAGCTTTAAAGGATGCGTTAGAAAAACCGGTAGAACTCAGAAAAGAACTTACTTTGCTATTAAGCAAATTATTGGCATTAAAAGATAAAAACGATTATTTACAAGTGCAGCAGTTAGGCGAAGTGCTAGTCGGAGAATGGCAAGCCAAACTACCTGATTTAGTTTGTTTACCCGAAGAAGAACAAACTGAATTCAAATACAAATATCAGTCAATTTGTGACCGCCTGGAATCTTCAACAGCTAAACTAAAAGAAGCTTATCTGATTGAAAAAGAAAAAGTTGAAGCGATCGAAAAGCGCAAGTTGTTGATAGAAAAAACTGAGCGGAATATAAAAGAACTGGATGCTAAGGTGTCTGAGGCTATCTCTCACAGTGGAGACAGTGAACAGTCTGAGTTATTAGCTCAAATAGAGTCTTGTAAATCTGATTTAGAGGCCAGTCATGAATCGGGCCGGGATATTGAGCGTTTGTTCAAGCAATTAAATCAATATGAGCGCAATGTTCAAAACTTAGATGAGTTTACTGAGCAAGTTGCTCAGGCGACGCGCAGTTTAACTCAGTTATCGAAAAAGGAGATCCCGTCAACAATTGAAGAATATGATCAGGTTCAGACATATTACAAAGATTGGATTTTCCAGTGGAATAAACTGAGTCGCATTTTATTATTTCCATTACCAGATTCTTTAGCAGAATCGGCTCAAAGCTTGATTTCTGATTGGAAACACGCAATCGCTGAGTTTGAAAATGAGCAAAATAAGAAAACAAAACGTTTATTTGCTAAATTAAGAGAACTTAAAAGTTTGATTCGCTCTGGTAAATACAATTCAGCTTTTGGTTTATACCGAAAAATCAGTGAATGGGTTGAAGAGCTCAGTGAAAGCAATCAGGCTAAACTGGAGCATGAATTAGCTCAGGTCAATGAGCAAATGGCAGATTTGGAAGACTGGAAAGCTTACGTTGGTTTGCCTAGAAAACAGGAACTGGTAGAAGAGATCCGTGCTATTGTTGAACAACCAATGTCAGATTTACAGGCGCAAGCAAATAAAATTAAATTTGCTCGTAAAACCTGGCTGCTGTTAGGTAATGTTGAAAGTGAAGAAAATACTCGTTTAAACGAAACGTTTGATCAACTGACAGAAGTTGCATTTGCGCCTTGTCGTGAATTTTATGCAGAGCTTGAACAGCAAAGAGCGCAAAATCTCATCGAAAAGCAGGCGTTGATTGAGATACTCTCACAAATACAGCAACAGCCGGAAGAAACGCTTGATTTAAATGAATTAGGTAAACAACTTTTTCAGTATCAAAATCAATGGAATAAGATAGGACCGGTAGACAAAAAAATATATAAGGCAGTTAACCAGTCCTTTTATGATCTGATAGAACCGCTTAAAAATAGAGTCAGTCAGTATCATAAAGATAATGCTGCGGCTAAAAGCGATTTAATCAAGCAGGCTGAGTTTCAGGTTAAAAATACAGAAGATTTAAAGGCGTTAACAGAAACGCTTAAAGGTTTACAGCAAAAATGGAAGCAGGTAGGGTTTGCCGGTAAGCACAAAGAGCCCAAACTCTGGAACCAATTTCGTGCGATAAATGATGCTGTATTTAATCAAAAGCAGGCTCAATATCAGGCAGAAAAAGAAAAACGAAGCTTTGAATATGATAAACAAGCTAAGTTACTTACAGATATTGAACAGCGAATTTCAGTATCGGGTGTTGATCTGGAAAAAGTCCGTGATGAATTAATCAATATTGAATTGACTGACCTGTCCAAAGGCCAGTTTGATAAGTTGAATAAATGGCAAAATAGACTCATCACTGAATTAGATAAATTAAAGCAAAGAGCGAGTGAGGATAAAAGGCTACAGTCCTATCAGCTATTATTTGATGCCTTAACTGATTCACTAAACTCTGAATCAGTTATTTTACCGCAAGATAAGCGTGTTCTAAGTATGTGGGGTAAATCAATTGAATTAGGTAGCCAATGCGATGCAATGGAGAATGAACAAGCTCAACGCGAACTGACCATCAAAATAGAAATCGCTCAAAATAAAGAAACACCGGCTATTGATAATGACACCCGCATGCAGTTACAGGTAAAAATGTTATCGGATAAAATGAATCAGGGAGAAGTAGTCTCTCCAGATCAATTGTTAGCACAATGGATAGAATGCGGTTTGATTAATTTACCTGAAAGTTTATTGAACCGGGTTAAAGCGTGTTTCTAATACAAAAGGGTATTTAAAATAGAACTAAAAAGCGGCTATGCTGCTTTTTTTATTTTTGAGCGGCGATTTATTTACTTTTAAACTGAGAAAATGGCTTTTTTGACTATTATTTAAGCAATCAAACAAAAAACTGAAATTAATTCAAAAAAAGCGTTGACGGGGGTTAATTAGTCCCTATAATGCGCCCCCACAACGCAGCAACACGCAGAC